>NZ_OMOQ01000001.1:1205300-1807950 GCF_900302475.1 Defluviimonas aquaemixtae | reverse complement strand
GCAACGGCATGCGCGCCACCGCCGCGCGGGACGCGGCCGAGATGGATGCGACACTCGCGACGGGGAAGTTCGACCTCATCGTGCTCGACGTGATGATGCCCGGCGAGGACGGGCTGTCGGTCTGCCGGCGCCTGTCGGCCGAGGGCAAGGTGCCGATCCTGATGCTGACCGCGCTCGGCGAGGATACCGACCGCATCGTCGGTCTTGAGATCGGCGCTGACGACTATCTGCCGAAGCCCTTCAATCCGCGAGAGCTGCTGGCACGGATCAAGGCGATCCTGCGCCGCGCCGAGCGGACCGAGCCCTATGGCGGGGCGCTGTCGGGCCGCCGCGTCGCCTTTGCGAACTGGGTATTCGATCCGGACCGCAAGGTCCTTGTGGCCGAAGACGGCAGCGAGACGGAACTGACCACGGCGGAGTTCAGGCTTCTGACCGTTCTATTGGAGCGGCCGCGCGTCATTCTCAGCCGCGATCAGCTTCTCGACCTGACGGCGGGACGCGCCGCGCAAGCCTTCGACCGCGCGATCGACAATCAGGTCAGCCGGCTCAGGCGCAAGATCGAAGCGGACCCGACCCGCCCGAAGATCATCACGACGGTGCGCGGCGGCGGCTATTCGCTGGCGACCGACGTGACGGTGCTTGGCTGATGCCGGGGTTCCCCGACAGCATTCGCGGCCAGCTCGTGCTGCTGATCGTCGCCGCGCTGGCGGTCGCGCAGGCGATCAGCCTGTGGCTCTTTGTCGATGAGCGCAGCCTCGCGGTCCGGGCGGCGCTCGGCTCCGAGGCCGCGGCGCGGGCGGCCAATGTCGCGCGCCTGATCGAGGAGGCGCCCGAGCCGCTGCACGAGGCCATCCTGCGCGCGGCGGATTCGCCGCTGGTCCGGTTCGGCATCGCCGGCCGCCCGGAGGTCGATCACCGCGACCATCGCGGCACCGGCGCGGTGGAGGCGCGCATCCGCGCGCTGCTGGGCGATCGCGAACGCGACATCCGGGTCGAGCTGCACGAGGTCGTCGGCAGTGTCATGCCGTTGCCGCACATGTCCTCGGACATGGCCCAGATGCATCTGGCCATGATGGAGGGGCAACTCGCCGCGATCGAGATGCGGCTCTCGATCGCGCTGTCCGACGGACGGTGGCTGAACGTCGCCACGCGGTTCCAGAGGCCGCCCCTGCAATGGGCCTGGGCCTCCGCCCTCAGTTTCGGCCTGACGGCGGCGTTGCTGCTGATCGCCGCGTTCTGGTTCATCTTGACCCGGATCACCCGGCCGCTCAAGCACCTGTCACGCGCGGCCGACCGGCTTGGCCGTGGCGAGGCAACCGCCGCGATCGAACCCGCCGGCCCGTCGGAGATCCGCGACCTGGCATGCGCCTTCAACCGGATGCAGGAGCGGCTTTCGCGCTTCATCGGCGATCGCACGCGCCTGATCGCGGCGCTGAGCCACGACCTGCGCTCGCCGCTGACCGCGATGCGCGTCCGGGCCGAGATGATCGACGACGCCGAAAGCCGTGAGAAGCTGGTCGTATCGATCGAGGAGATGCAGGAGATGGTCGATGGGACGCTGGCCTTCGCCCGCGGCATGGCAACGTCGGAACCGACCGAACGGGCCGACATCGCCGCCTTCCTCGCGACCCTGCGCGACGACATGGCGGCCGGGTTCGGCATCGAGGCCGAACCCGGCCTGATCGCCCGCATCCGGCCCAAGTCGATGCGCCGCGCGCTGCGCAACGTCATCGAGAACGGGTTGCGCTATGGCGGCGAGGTGGAGGTTGCCGTGAAGCGGACTGGCGAGATGATCGAGCTTTGCGTCCGTGATCGTGGCCCGGGCATCCCGGAGGCTGAGCAGGAGCGCGTCTTCGAACCCTTCTACCGGATCGAAAAGTCGCGCTCGCGCGATACCGGCGGCGCGGGGCTGGGCCTGGCCATCGCGCGGACCATCATCCATGGACATGGTGGGTCCATCGAGCTCGCGAATCGGACCGGCGGCGGTCTCGAAGTCCGCATCCGTCTGCCAGCCGACACTGGCTGACGGAAACGTGAACCGGCGCTGACCAGCCCTATGCGCTGAACTGCAAGGATATTGTGATAGCCTGGCGTCGGAGGAAGCGGGAAGGACGGACGACGATGCAGAGGCGCATGTTTCTAGGCGCGGCAGCGGCTTGGGCTGGCGGCGCGACAATCGGGCGGGCACATAGCGCGGCGACGCCTTACATTCTGCCGCCCGAGCACCTGCCCCGCGTAGTACCGATCCGCGCCACGTTCGTGCCGTTCGAGATTCATGTCCTGCCCAGCCAGTTCGCGCTCTACTGGACGCTCCCGGATGCGAAGGCGATCCGCTACACGGTCGGCATTGGCCGGCCTGGCCTTTGCGAAGCGGACGAATTCTACATCGGCGCCAAGAAGGAATGGCCGAGCTGGACGCCGACCCCTCAGATGATCGAGCGCGAGCCGGAACGCTATGCGCAATTCGCCGACGGCGTGGCGGGCGGGATCGACAATCCGCTCGGCGCCCGCGCGCTCTATCTGTTCCAGCCGGGCCGCGGCGACACCATGCTGCGCATTCACGGCACTAACGATCCGACGACCATCGGCCGCGCCGTGTCGAACGGCTGCGCCCGTCTCGTCAACGACCAGATCACGGAGCTTTACGAACGCGTGCCGCTTGGTACACGGGTCATCCTCTATTCCCAGGCCTGATTCACGGCCCACACCGGCGCGACCTCGGTTCGGGCGGGCTCGTCCGTCTGCGACAAAGCTCACGGTTTTGTTGGGCGCGAGGGGTTGACCTTCCAGTGCAGGAAGGCGGTTCTAAAGGCATCGAACGCGTGTGAAATTTCGCGAATGAGGAGGCAGGCAATGGCGAGGGACCATGAAAAGTTCCTGAATCGACGTGACGTCCTTGGCGCGGCGGGCGCGGCGGCGCTGACCCTCGCAGCGCCCGGTCGGCTTCATGCGGACGACTTGACGGAAGAACCGGACGGCGTGCGCCGCAACCTGTCGGCCTTCCGGTTGCATGACTGGCGCGACCATTTCGACGCCTTGGGCAAAGGCATCCTGCTTTCCGACACCAATACGCGGGTACTGCAACACTGGACCGCCGACGGCGAGATGCGGGTCTACCCGACCTCGGTTCCGCTTACCGACGAGTTGACCCGGCGCGGGTCCGCCGCTCGTGCACAAGATCTACGAGCCCAGCCACCACGGGGACGCGGCCTTCCTCGTGGCCGTGAGGAACGGCGTAAGGCAGCATCACTGGGATTTCGGCAACATGCTGCCGGTCGAGGGGCTGACTGACGGCGACGTGAAATACATCGTCCGCTATGTCCGCGAATTGCAGTTCGAGAACGGGATACGGTGATGGTGTCGCAGGCACGCAGATCGCTGACGTCTCTACTTTGCCTGCTCGTCGCCTGCACCGCCTTTTCCCTCTCGGTGATCGGCGGGCCGGTTGGCGCATCTGTCGTTTCCCCGCATGCCGAAGCGGACCCCCACGCGCATCCCACGGCCAACTCCCCGGGCGTCGCAGACTCCTTGCCGGACGGCGGCGCGCATTGCGACCCGGGACCGGATTGCGGTCCGCAGGCACTCGCCTTGCAGGTATCGTCGGGCGTTGCGGGACATGCGGGCTGGGCGCGGCTGGGCCGGGTCTTCGGCATCGCGATACGGGAGACGTTCCTGACTTTCGAGCCGCCTCCGCCGCGCCGCTCTCGGATCTGAGCAACGAGAGACAGGAAAACAGCAGACAGGACCTATCAATGAAGACCACAATCACGAAATGCGCCGTGCTCACTCTGGCGGCATCGCTTGCCCTTGCGGCACCGGTCTTCGCCGGCGGCACGCATGGCGATGGACACGGCCATGGCAGCAGCCACATGACCATGATCGGAGCACCGGGCGCGCCGGGCGATGTCGACCGGGAAATCCGGGTCAAGCTCGGAGAGATGTTCTTCTCGCCATCGAGCATAGAGGTGGAGCGAGGCGAAACCATCCGCTTCATCGTCACCAATACCGGTGAATTCGTGCACGAATTCAACATCGCGACCGCCGAGATGCACCGCGAGCATCACGAAGAGATGATGAAGATGATGGAAACCGGGGCGTTGGAGGCCGATCGCATCAACCACGCGATGATGATGGCGGGCCACATGGCGCATGACGATCCCAACAGCGTTCTGCTCGAACCCGGGAAGGCGGCCGAGGTGATCTGGACCTTCGCGGGAGACGCACGGATCGAGGTGTCCTGCAACGTGCCGGGCCATCGCGAAAGCGGCATGATCGCACCGATCCGCATCGAGGGCCGATCATCGTAAGCTGCCATCGGAGCACGGGGTTTTCCCGTGCTCCGACCCATGCCCGCACTCCGCAATGCGCGGGGCGCGGCGGACCGATCCCGAGGCAATGAATGAGTGAACGCAGCGCCATGATGACAGCCGTTGTCGCAGCGGTCATGGTTCTTGCCGTTCTGCTCGCTGCTGCGCCGATTGTGCGCGGGCAGAGCGGTTTTCGCCCGGCGGATGTCGCCGAAGGCGAACGGCTCTACGCCGATTTCTGCGCCTCCTGTCATGGCGCCGATCTTGAGGGCCAGCCCGACTGGCGCTCAGTCGATGCCGACGGCCGGCTGCCCGCGCCACCGCATGACAAAACCGGCCATACCTGGCACCACGGCGACGGGCTTCTGTTCGCCTATACCAAGCTCGGCGGCAAGGCGGTGATGGAAGCGCAAGGCCTGGACTTCGACAGCGGCATGCCGGCCTTCGCCGACGAACTCACCGATCAGGAAATCCGGAACGTCCTCGCCTTCATCAAGTCGACCTGGCCCGAACGGCAGCGCGAGTTGCAGGCGGTCCGGACCGAGGCCGAACGGCTGCGCGAACAGGCCGGCCAGTAAAGCCGGGCCCGTCTCAGCGGGCGGCGGCGAGCGGCGTCGCCTTGTATCCGGCCTCGCGCATCGCCATGACCAGGCCGTCCGGATCGAGCGCGCTCAACACTCCGACGATCCGTGCGTTCAGGTCGCAGTCGACCTTGGCCAAGGGATCGACGCTGCGGATCGCTTTTTCGATCGCGGCGCGGCAATGGCCGCAGCTCATGTCGGGGACGTCGAATCGTGTCATCACTCGCTCCTTGCCTTCGCCCGGTGAGTGGCGGGTTCCAGCACGGGAAGGTCAAGCTGGAACGAACCCGCGCCGGCACCTTGTTTTCGCGCCTTGACCTTCCAGCGGGTGGAAGGCTTATCTTGGGTCGCATCCTTTCCCTCCAAGCCAGACAAGACGGGGCAAGCATGAATATCGGCGATGTCGCACGCGCTTCGGGGCTGCCCGCGAAGACCATCCGCTACTACGAGGATATCGGCCTCGTCCAACCCCTGCGCAGCACCAACGGCTACCGCGCCTTTCGGCCAAGCGACCTGCACAAGCTCGCCTTCCTCGGCCGGGCGCGGTCGCTGGGTTTCACGATCGAGGATTGCCGCAATCTGCTCAGGCTCTACGAGGATACCGAAAGGGCCAGCGCCGATGTGAAACAGATCGCCGAAGAGCATCTCGACCGCATCGACCAAAAGCGCTCTGAGCTTGCCGAGATGCGGAACACGCTCGCGCATCTGATCAAGGGATGCGCCGGGGATGACCGCCCGGACTGCCCGATCCTCGCCGACCTCGCCGCGTCCGAGGACCAACCCGCGGCGATCGAGCGCCGCAGCGGCGGCTGACCGCTGATGCTGACGATATGTTGAACGCCTTGGCGCACGGCGCCTCAACTATTCGCTTGCGCGACTCCTTGTTCCGACATAATCGGCGGAAATGATGACCGCAATCGCCCATCAGCTCCGGCGCGTCTTCATCGCGCTCCTGATCGCTGTGACGGCCGCCGGCAGCGCGTCGGCCGGGGCCCGCGCGATGTCTGCGGACTGCGTGACAGTCGCCGATCTCCACGCGGCCCACATGGAAGCCGCGCAGGATCAGGGAACCGGCGCAGACGGCGAAACCGGGCCGGTCGAGTTGAACCATACCTGTCTGCATTGCAGCCCTCACGGCTGTGCAGCCGTCCTGACGGTTGCCTCCGGTTCTCAGACAAAGACGAACCTCTGGCCGGCGAACACCGCTTCGGTTTCCGAACAGGTCGTGATCGGGCAGCGGCCAGGCACGCTGCAACGGCCACCAAAAGCCTGATCCTGCTCGACCTCGACCGTGCGCCCGGCGCTTCGGCGCGCATTTGACCGGCAGTATCAGGACCTCACATGAAACGCATCGCAATCGCGGCCATCGCGCCGCTTCTCGTCACCGCCTGCGCGGCCCCCAGCCCGCAAGGCGGCACGACCCGGCTGGACGGACTCTTCCAACCCGCCAATCCCGCGCTCGGCATCCGCGCCCAAAGCCCCGCCGGTTTCCCGGCCTACGAGACCCGCTTTCCCGCCACGCCCGGCCTCTGGCAGGGCACCGACAGCGCCCCGGCGCCAACGCATGAGGGCCACTGATGCGCGTCCATTCCAAGCGAATTCTCTGTCTCGGTGGCGTGCTCGTCCTGTCCGCCTGTGCGACCCCGCCGGGCCTGAACGGCGTATCCGAAGGGCGGGCGGGCTTCGATACTGTCGCCAGCACGACGCGCGCGGCGACCGGAAAGGACACCGTCTGGCTCCAGAACGCGGGTGAGATCGCCGCGAACGCCAAGCGTGTCCACGGGCTGACCCATGGCAAGACGATCAGTGCCGACACGGCGGTGCAGGTGGCGCTTCTGAACAACCGGGGCCTGCAGGCCGCCTATGCCGATCTCGGCCTGTCGGCGGCTGATGTCTGGCAACAGACATTGCTGCCCAATCCGACCGTCTCGGTCGGTGTGCTCGGCATCGGCGCCGAAGGGCTCGGCGGCTATCGCAGCATCGAGGCGACGGTGGCCAACAACCTCCTCGCGCTCGCCACACGCGACCGTCGGCTGGACGTCGCCGAGACCCGCTTCCGCCAGGCGCAACTCCGCGCGGCCGAGGAAACCTTGCGGGTCGCGGCCGAGACCCGCCGCGCCTGGATCGAGGCGGTGGCGGGTTTCGAGGCGGCGGCCCTCGTGCGCGAGGCGCGCGACACTGCCGATGCGGCCTCGGAACTCGCCGCGCGGCTCGGCGATACCGGCTTTCTCAACAAGTCCGACCAGGCGCGGGAACACGCGCTTTACGCCGAACTGACGGGTCAACTGGCGCAGGCTCGGCTCGATGCCGAGTTGAAGAAGGAGGCGCTGACACGGCAACTCGGCCTCTGGGGCAGCGAAGTCGACTATTTCGTTCCCGACGCCCTGCCGGGGCTGCCGAACGCCCCGCGCGCCCATCCCCGGATCGAGGAGGATGCGCTGCGCGCTCGCGTCGATCTGGCGGTCGCCCGGCTGGAACTCGAGGCGCTTGCGAAGTCGGGGAAGCTGACCTCCGCCACCCGCTCACTCACCGATCTCGAGATCATCGCCGGCGTCGAAAGCGAACGCGAACTGGAAGGCGGCGTGCGCGAGACCGAGACGACGCCGCAAGTCGAGGTGGAGTTCGACATTCCCGTCTTCGACAGTGGCAAGGCGCGGCTCCGCAAGGCCGAGCTTGCCTATATGCGGTCGGCCAACGAGCTTGCCGAACGCGCGGTCAATGTGCGCTCCGAGGCACGGTCGGCCTATCGCGCCTACACCGCGACCCACCAGATCGCTCGGCACTATCGTGACGCGGTCCTGCCGCTCCGCCAGGTGATCGAGGAGGAATCGCTTCTCAGCTACAGCGGCATGATCACCACGACCTTCGAGCTTCTGGCCGATATCCGGGCGCGGCTGAACAGCGGCCTTGGCGAGGCCGCGGCGCGGCGGGATTTCTGGCTGGCCGAGGCGGACCTTCAGGCAACCATCCATGGCGGCGGCGGAGCGCCTTCGGCCGGCGGTACCCTCACTGTCGCCGGCGATGCCGACGCCGGTCACTAAAGAACAGGAGAACAGGATGAACAGACGTCAACTCCTCGGCGCCGGCGCGGCGCTCGTCTCGACCGCCGCCTGGGGCCAGACCTCGAACACGGCCCTGCCCGAAGCGGCCCTCGCCGGAGGCGCGGGCACGCAGGTGCCGCCCAGACCATCCGCCGGGCCAGACTACAATCCGGTCGTGACGCTGAACGGCTGGTCGCTGCCCTTCCGCATGAATGGCAACGTCAAGGAATTCCACCTTGTCGCCGAGCCCGTCGAACGCGAACTGGCCCCCGGCATGATCGCCCGGCTCTGGGGCTATAACGGCCAGTCGATCGGCCCGACCATCGAGGCGGTGGAAGGCGACCGGGTGCGGATCTTCGTCACCAACCGCCTGCCCGAACACACGACCGTCCACTGGCACGGGATGATCCTGCCCTCGGGCATGGACGGTGTCGGCGGGCTCAGCCATCCCGGCATCCCGCCCGGCAAGACCTATGTCTACGAGTTCGACCTGATCAAGTCCGGCACGTTCATGTATCACCCCCATGCCGACGAGATGGTGCAGATGGCGATGGGGATGATGGGGCTCTTCATCGTCCATCCGAAGGATCCCGCCTTCATGCCCGTAGACCGGGATTTCGCGTTTCTTCTGAACTCCTTCGACATCAATCCCGGCGCCTATGTGCCGCGGGTGATGACGATGACCGACTTCAACCTCTGGTGCTGGAACAGCCGGGTCTTTCCGGGGATCGACCCGCTCGTCGTGCGCAAGGGCGACCGGGTGCGCGTGCGGGTCGGCAACCTCACGATGACCAACCACCCGATCCACATGCACGGCTACGATTTCGAGGTCACCGGCACCGATGGCGGCTGGGTGCCGCAATCGGCGCGCTGGCCCGAAGTCTCGATCGACATTCCCGTGGGTGGGATGCGGGCCTACGAATTCGACGCCGTTCATGAGGGCGACTGGGCGATCCACTGCCACAAGTCGCACCACACGATGAACGCGATGGGCCACGACGTGCCGACCTTCATCGGCGCCGACAAGAGCCGGCTCGCTCAGATGATCGGCCGCCAGAGGCCGGGCTACATGCCGATGGGCACCGCCGGCATGGCCGATATGGGCATGATGCACATGCCGCTGCCGGAGAACACGCTGCCGATGATGAACGGCCGTGGCCCGCACGGCCCCTTGGAGATGGGCGGCATGTTCTCGGTCGTGAAGGTGCGCGAAGGCATCGGCGCGGACGACTACGCCGATCCGGGCTGGTACGAAAACCCGCCGGGCACGCAGGCCTACGAGTGGACCGGTGAAGTGCCGGAGCCGATCCGCAGCGGCAGCGCCGCGACCCAGATCACGGAGCGCAAGTCGTGAAGCCGTGCGCCTGAGCGCCACGAAACGGGCGCCGCCGGGGCAGCCTCGGCGGCGCGCAACGCCCGCGATTGGTTCGAACGGCCTGGAAGGCTCTCCATCTGCGCAATCGGGGCTAGCAGCGATCTCGCCACCATCTTGGCGGAAGAGCGGCACCAACGCGCCGAACGTCTTCGCGCTGCTCGCTCGTCAGGCTTCGCCCTGCTTGGCGTTGGCTGAAGCTCGACTTGATTGCTCTTTATGTCCGCTACTTTGGACGGCACCATGCGATTTCGCACTTGCGGAGAAGGTCCGCTTTCCCTGAAGACCCTTCGGTTCGTGCCGGCCGCCGCCTAACTGTCAGGCGAATGTCTGCTTCTTCTGACGGCATCGGCTGCTTTCGCTCCCGCGGCGAAGGTCAGCTATCCCTGAAGCTCCGCCCGCTGCTTCGCAGGTGCGGCGAATTCACACTTCCCGCCGACGCGCCGGATTGTCGGGTGTCGGTCAGTTCCACGGCTGAATGTCCGCTCCCGCTATCAGCCGGTGACGCGCTCGCACCCGCAGCGAAGGTCTGCTTCCCTGAAGGTCTGAGCATTGCCGCGCGGTCGCAGCAGAGATGATCCTCGATGCATCTGAACTGCCGCTTTTGCGATGCCCAACGGGGAGGTCACGCCTGCGGCGAAAGCCCGGAACCCACCGATTCTGATTTCTAATCTGTCAATGGGCGTATTCCGAGCTTCCTTCTTTTTGCGCCTTAGGTTGCCTGTGTTCTCATCGAACGCGGCGGTTCATGATGGGGTTCGCTGGGTGTTTGTTGGCAAGGTGGAATCCGCTATCACGCCGGCGGATCTCGCGGCTGCAACATAACCCGTGTCGTTGCTCACGCCTTCCCTCGAACACGTCCCGGATGGGAGCTCTGGTGTAGGAATCCTCGCGCTTGCTGTCGCGACCGCCTCTACGCCCTCACCTGACGAAAGGTTCATGATCGCCCGAGTGAACCGTCGTTCGCGAGTGCCGGCCGTGCATCGCTACTCAGACCTCTGACGAAGCCCTTCTTTTAACTGTATCTTCAATGCCATCAGAAAAAACGTGATCTGCCCGATCAGGCATATTACAACCCGCCTACGCCAATCCTGGTGGCGGCATAATCGAGCGGAAAATCCACTTACGAAACGGCTCGAAACTGTTCAAACCAACCGAGCCACCTCTTTAGTGCGGGAGGATCAGGACGACGGCCCGGAATTCGTCGCCCAAGCGGTTCGGGACTGGATCGCTGCCGTCGGTGCTAAGACAACCTACATTGAGCCAGGATCACCTTGGCAGAACGGCTACTGCGAGAGCGTCAACGCCCGGTTCCGCAATGAGTTGCTCAACGGCGAGATCTTCTACAGCCTCAGAGAGGCGAAAATCCTGATCGAACGATGGAGGCGGCACTACAACACGAAGCGACCGCCCAGTGCTCTGGGCTTCCGCCCGCCGGCCCCGGAAACCATCGTCCCGATGGACGACAGACCAGTCATGCACTAACACTCAAACCGGACCACTCAAGTGGGGCTGGTCACTCTGACAATACCCTTCTGGCTTGTGTCGCTTGTTCGCCAGTCCTGGTCCTCCGTTTTAAACATAGCGGTCGACCAATTCAGATGGGGAGGCTTAGAATCCGCAGACCGGGCGGTCGTACTTACTACTTGAGGCGGGGGGTGCCGGATGGCAGGTTGCCAGCAACGAACCGTAGAGGAAAGAGCAAGAAATGCGGGAACGAAACGTCGCTGTCTTTTTAGTTCTGCTGATCACGGCCGGGTGCTCGGTGCAGACGACGGACGCCGGAGGTGGCGCCGTCAACGTGTCCGAAGCCGTCGTCGCCCTTGCCGGGCCCGGCCAGGATCTCGCGTCGGCGCGGCTAATGCCGGAGGACGGCTGCTACTGGTATGAGCACCGGGGGCCGGTGGAAACGACCCTGTTGCCACTTCGCACAGCCGGCGGAAATCCAATCTGTTCCGCTCGCGATTCATAGCTCCGGCACGAAGCAGTCCAATTTTCTTCCCACTTCAGGGGCTGCCGGCTCAACTCTGCGCGGTCACGCTATCCTCGGCGGAATAGAGAAACGCCGTCGAACCGATTGCGACCTTCGGATAGAGGCCGTTGATATGGGCCATGACCATCCGGACGCAGCCCGAACTTGCCCGGCTTCCGATCGAACGCGGATACGGCGTCCCATGGATTCTCAGGTAGGTGTCGCGGTTTCCCACGAAGAGATAGAGCGCACGCGACCCGAGCGCATTCCGCGGCCCGGGCTCCATGCCATCCTCATACTGTGCGTAGGTTTCCGGCTCGCGCTCGATCATGCTTTGCGTCGGCGTCCAGTGCGGCCACTCGACCTTGCGTTTGATCGTGTAGACGCCGGGTTCGTAAAGGCCGCCCCGTCCGATGGCCACGCCGTAGCGCATCGCCGTTCCGCCTTCCTCGATATGGTAGAGGTACCTCGCGACTGCATCGACGTGGATGTCGCCCGGGATGAGGCCGTCGTTCGCGATCACCCGCTGCGGCAGAAACCGAGGGTGAAGTCCCCACGGATTGGACGCAGCCGGATCGTAGCCGGGCGGGGTCACCTCGGAATCCCATGCCGCTTTCTGCGCATCGGTGACCCGCGTCCCGGCCTGCAGGGGGCCGGATAACGACGCTGAAAGCAGCGCAGTGGTCGTCTGGATGAAATGGCGTCTTGTCAGCATCTTTTCTGTTCCTGTGATCGTCTTACTATTGTCACCGCGCATTCCCGTTACGCACTGTTACTCGTCCGGAAGTTCGAGGCTCCAAAGATAAACCCGCTTGTACCAATCGTTACCGTGGTCGGTTAACGCCTACAGTAACCAGAAGTTCAATAAAAACTTGCGTGACCGGGCAAACTAGGTTCTCACCTCTTAGCCGATACGGCAGTGTCAAAGGAACTGGCTTGAGCGGGGCAGGGCGGTTTCGTGGCCTGCGTCCATGACGAAACGCTCCCCTTTTCGCTACTTCAAGACGTCGCCCGATATCATCCGCCCGGCAGTAATGATGTATGTCCGGTTCCCGCTGTCGCTTCGCAATGTTGAGGACCTTCTGCACGAACGAGGTATCGACATTTGCCACGAGTCGGTCCGGTATTGGTGGCACAGGTTCGGCCGGGATGTTCGCCTCCGAGATCCGCAGGCGGCGCGTCAAGAGGATGCGTTCGAGCCGCTGGCGCTGGCATCTCGACGAGGTAATCGTGAAGATCAATTGCGAACGGCACTATCTGTGGCGGGCCGTCGATCACGAAGGCGAAGTGCTCGAGAGCTTCCTGACGAAGACGCGGGACAAGAAAGCGGCATTGAAATTCTTGAAGAAATCACTGAAGCGACACGGCGCAGCCGATGAACTCGCGACTGAGCGCCTTCGCTCTTATGGCGCCGCACTTGGCGAACTCGGCATCCGCGACCGCCGGCAGACCGGCCGGTGGATGAACAATCGCGGGGAGACTTCGCATCAGCCGTTCCAACGACGAGATCGGACGATGCTCCGCTTCCGGCGAATGCGAATGTTACAGAGGTTCGCCTCCGTCTCGAACGACTTCAACCAGGGACGCAGCCTTTCCAGCAGATCCCTCTTCAAGGCCAACCGCGCCGCTGCTCTCGCCGCGTGGCGCGGCCTCTGCGCGGAATAAGGGGCAGCGCTACTGTCCAAGCTGAGACGGGTTCGAATTTGTCTGGCAGCACCCTGTCGCCCGTTAGTTTCGAATTCAGGCAACAGAAACTGAACGAGGCAGGTGTCTAGGAAACCAGGGGCATCTCAAATATCGTGATTAATGGCGCGTTCAACGCGGCACGCATCAATAGGCAACTTTATTGTGATTTGTTCTCGTGTGGCCAACATTCACCAGCTTGTTGCCATCTTTCGGGCACATTTTTCTGTCGAGTTTGTCGGACAGTTGATGGCCTTCGGGCCGCGCCTTTCTGTCGCCATGCACTCAGGGAACAGAATTGGACAATACGTCGAACATAGGCGTTCACGGTCATCTCGACCCGTTCGGAGACGAGCTATCGCCCGGAACCGAATTGTGTGGCGGGCAATACACGATCGAATCCTATCTGAATTCCGGCGGATTCGGGATCACATACCTTGCGCGTGACAGCCTCGGCAGGAAAATCGTCATCAAGGAGTGCTTCCCCGGAGCGATATGCTGCCGTACCAGGCAAATGGTGCGGCTTCGCTCGAAAGGGGGTGAGCAGGAATTCGACAAGATCCTCGAGCTCTTCGAAAAGGAAGCCCGCGCGCTCTCGGAACTGCAGCATCCCTATATCGTCGGCGTCCACCAGATATTCAAAGACAACGGCACCGCCTACATGGCGCTCGACTTCATCGAAGGGAGCGATCTGCTCCACGTGATCGAGACGGAGCCGGGCCGGCTGGGTCCCGGAGAGATCAAGCGACTGCTGATAAAGGTGCTCGATGCCGTCACCTACATGCACGAACACGACATACTTCACCGTGACATCTCGCCCGACAACATCCTGCTCGACAACGACAATTCGCCTGTCCTGATCGATTTCGGAGCGGCGCGGGAAAGCGCGACGCGCGTGAGCCGGGTTCTCTCGAAAGTTCTGACCGTCAAGGACGGCTACTCGCCGCAGGAATTCTACCTTGCCGGGAGCGAACAGGCCTATTCCAGCGATCTCTACGCGCTGGCGGCGACTTTCTACCACTTGGTGTCGGGCGAGGCGCCGCCCAGCAGCCAGGTACGGCTGGCAGCGGCGGCGAAAAAGCTGAAGGACCCGCTGGAACCGCTGACGACTGAAACGATCAAGCAGTACGACCGCTTTTTCCTTGAGGCCATCAACCGTTGCCTCAGCATATTCCCGGCCGAGAGGCTCCAGAATGCGAGGGAATGGCGTGACCTGATCGATACCGAACGGCGCAAGCGTCGGCTGCTCGAACAGGCCCGCAACGACCGCGACATGGAGGCGCGCGTAGCGCAGCTCGTGCAGGGTTCGGAGCGCCAGACCCAGTCGGAACCGCCTGCCGCGCAACCTGCGGTGCCGCCCAAGAACACTGCGTCGCGGCCGGAGCCGAGCGGGGCGACCGATCAGGTTGCCGCCGCCGCCAAACGCAAGAGCGCGCCGTCCAAAAAATCTGCGTTTCGACGAGTCCTCCCTAAGCAGGAAAGCCACGGGCACATGCCCGCTTCGTCAATGTGGAAAGTTGTTCCGGTCGACGACCCGGCCGACGACCCTGAAATCAAGGCGACCAAGATCCCGGAACCGCCAAACACGAAATTCGGCCGGTTCTTCGCAGATTCTTATCTTTTCCGCATCTTCGGGGCCGCCCGCGGCCCAATGTCCAAAGAGGTGAACAGGTGAAGTACCTGAAAGACGTCATCGTGCGAAAGCGGCCGCTGCCGTTGTCGGCAGATCGAGATGATGCCGATGAACAGGAGCGGGTTTCCGATTTTTTCGATCTGGATGCCGTGCGGGCGAGGCTCCAGGAGCCCGAAGGCGCCCGAGAGCAGCCGCCTACGAAGCGCGCCGATTCTCCGCGTGAGGAGGCGGCCGACCCAAGCGGCGCGACCGCCGGTTCCGCCCCGAAAAAGCAGATCTGGGACATAGAAGAAGGCGAGCGGGAAGACGATGCGGTCCGGCCACCGGAACGGGCGTCACGTCGCGCACCTGCCGCTGAGTCTGTGGATGAAACGCCGGTCGCGCGTGGCCGGACCGGGCGGGATCGCGACGCCGGAGTCGATCCTACACGCACCGCCGCAACCCGAGTGAAGACGCGGATCATCGGATTTCACACCGGCGGCGTGGAAAACGATGTGTTCGCCGCGGAGCGGGCGGCGCCCTCTGCCAAGGGACAGTTTCCCGCCGGCTGGCTCGTGGTTGTCGACGGCCCGGGACGGGGCGCGTCGTTCACGATCGGCGCGGGTGTCTCGACTATCGGCCGCGGCACCGACCAGACGGTCTGTCTCGATTTCGGCGACACCAGCGTCTCGCGCGAGAACCATGCCTCGATCGCCTACGATGACGAACAGAACCGGTTCTTTGTCGGCCATGGTGGCAAGTCGAACATCGTTCGCCGGAACGGGAACCCGGTGTTGGCGACCGAGGACCTCGCCGATGCCGACCTGATCCGGATCGGCAAGACGACGCTTCGTTTCGTAGCGCTGTGCGGACCGGATTTCACCTGGGGCGCGACGGAAGACAGGCAGGAAAGTGATGCCCCGGAAAGTTGAGATTGCCATCGACGCAGCCTCTGCGCTGTGCCAAGGCGCGCGGTCGCGCCAGGAGGATGCGCTCGCGACATCGTTTGCACAGGGTGCCGAGATCGGCTTTGCCGTGCTGTCGGACGGCATGGGCGGACATGCCGCCGGGGACGTGGCGAGCCGGATCATCGTCGCCGAGGTCTTCGCCGAGCTGATCCTGCGCATTGGCGATCCCGATTTGGCCGAAGCCGACATACCTGAGCTGCTTTGCAGCGCGACAAACGTCGCCAACCGCCGCATCCGCGCGCGTATCGACGCGGAACCCGAGACCGCCGGCATGGGCGGCACGGTGATCGTGGTGGTGGTGCTCGAGGACCGTCTCTATTGGCTGTCGGTCGGGGATTCGCCGCTCTATCTGTTTCGGGACGGCCGGCTGAGGCGCCTCAACGACGACCATTCGCTGGCGCCGCAGATCGACCTGATGGTCCGGGAGGGTCTAATCGACCCGGAAATGGGTCGCAACCACCCGCAGCGGAATTGCCTGACCTCCGCCCTGATCGGCCAGGCGATCGGCGCGATAGATTGCCCGGCGCAGCCGTTCCTGTTGCGGGATTGCGATCTGGTGCTGGCCGCCAGTGACGGGCTTCAGTACCTGCCCGACGACGGGATCGAGGCGGTGCTCGCGCGCGCGATGGGCGACCATAGTGCGTCGATTGCCAACGCCCTGATTGCGGGCGTCACGGCGCGCGGCGACCCGGAGCAGGACAACATCTCGGTGGTCGTGCTGAAGGCTTCCGACACAGCGGCAGAACAGCGTTTGGCGCCCGGCTTGTCGCCAAGGACGATATTGCGCGCACTGACAGGCGCGATTGCACCGGCGCGATACCTCGGGACGAGGAACTGACATCGTGGCATCGCTCGCGCCCCGCACCCGGAAGACATTGGAAGAGCTCGAGGCCCTGATGGGCTCGGCCGCGATCCCCCCGCGTGTGGCTCGCAGTTGCGAGCACCTCGTCGAAAGATTGCGCCGCCCGATCCGGGTGGGACTGATCGGTTTCGAAACCGGGCTGCGCAAGCGCCTGCTGAGCGCTCTTCTCGGAACCGAAGTGCTGCCGGAACGGATGGCTTGGCCCACCATCGAGATCGGCTTCGCAGAGAAGCCGCACACCAAGGCAACGCTCGCTGATGCGAGCACACTATCCGCAGACGGAATGCCGCGGTCCGACCTCCTTGATCGCGACGCGGTTTTTCTAGAGGTCGGCGCACCGATCGATGCACTTCGGCGCGTGACGCTTCTCCACCTTGCGGCCAGCGAGGATGCCGAAGAGCAGTCAGCAGCTCTGTGCTGGGCCGCGCGCCGGATCGATTTCGCGCTCTGGTGCACCCGTGACTTCTCGCCCCCCGAGGCCCGGATCTGGAGTGCGGCCGCGCCCGAGCTGAAAAACCATGCCTATCTCGTCGCTTTCGCATCGGAACCGGATGACCACGGACTGCGCGGCCGGACACCGCCTGGTTTCGAGCGGGTGATGTTCCTTCCAACCGGGAATGCCATGCGCTGCGGTGCCAAAGATCTGCAGGTCGGCGCAAACAGGCTGTTCGAGCAACTCGCCTCCGATATCGACGATGCCCTTGGAGAGGACCTCGATGCGGCGCGAGTACTGCTGTTCCGGTGCGGACGCAGGGTTGGCGCTTCGGAACCGGAACCGGCAGCCCTAGAAACCCCGCGCCCGTCCCCCGCGGAGGAGGATGCGCTGGATATCCCGGAAACGGCCGAATTGGTCGATCTTCTTTCCGAGCCGCTCATCTTTCTCAAGCGCCAGGCGCGCGACCTGTTCGAGGCGCTGGAATGGCACGACGCGGTCTCCGCCGACTGGGCGGGCGAGGTGCTTGAACGCTGCCGTGAAGTGACGGACGGTCTTCGCGACCGCGCCGCGGAATGGCCGGAAGACGTAGGACCGGTGTCGGCGCTCCGGGGACTCGTCGATGATGCGTCCGACATGGCGACGTTGCTCCAGATTGAGGGCGGCGCCGAGCAGGCAGAGGACGCCGCAGCGCTTCTGCTTCAAATCCGTTCCGCCTTCGAGGCAAGCCTGGCACGGACCGCAACGCCTGTGAACTGAGGAGACAGACGATGAACGCCCCAGGAGATATCGCCGAGCCGGTAGAAGCCCTCGCGCCCGAGAGCACCCTGATCCGATCGGCTTTTTCCGGATTGCAGTCGTTCGCGGATCGGATTCAGAAGCTTGAGACGGCGGCGGACGCGATCGCGGATGCTGGGGGAGAGACGGCCCGCGCGGCCACACGCAAGCTCAAGCATCAGATCCGTAGCTTCGAACCTTCGGTGACGATGATCGGCCAGGTCAAGGCCGGCAAGACCACGCTGGTCAACGCTCTGGCCGGCTGGCCCGGTCTTCTGCCCGCTGACATCAACCCCTGGACCTCGGTGGTGACCTCGCTCCACCTTGATCCCGCGACGCGCAGCGGTGCGGGAAAGGCGAAGTTCCGCTTCTTTGACGAAGAGGAATGGGACCGCCTGCTTAACCGGGGTGGACGCGTGGGTGAACTCGCCGCCCGTGCGGGCGCTGACAGGGAACTCGAGAAGGTGCGGCGCCAGCTCGAGGAGATGCGCGAGAAATCGCGCCAGAGGCTCGGGCGGAAATTCGAGCTTCTGATGGGGCAGGCGCACGAATACGGCTACGTCGACGAGGAACTGGTGCAGCGCTACGTCTGCTTGGGCGACGATCTCGACGGAAACAACAGCACCGATAAGCAACAGGGCCGGTTCGCAGACATCACGAAGTCTGCCGATCTCTATCTCGGGCACCCGGAATTGCCCTATCGTCTCTGCATTCGCGACACGCCGGGCGTGAACGACACGTTCATGATCCGTGAGCAGATCACCGTCAATGCCATCCGAGGAAGCCGGCTGTGCGTGGTCGTGCTTTCGGCGCACCAGACCCTCTCGACCGTCGACATGGCGCTCATCCGCCTGATCTCCAACATCCGGTCGCGCGAGGTCATAATCTTCGTGAACCGGATCGACGAACTGAACGACCCCGTCCGCGAGACGGAGGAAATCCGCCAGAGCATCGTGGCCACGCTCAAGGCGCTCAACGGCCCGACCGACGCCGAGATCATCTTCGGCAGCGCGTTCTGGGCGGTTCACGCGTTGTCTCAGACCTACAAGGACCTGGGCACGGCGAGCTCCAAGTCGCTTGTCGACTGGGCCGAACACCAGCTGCTCACGGGTTACATTCCCGGCACGGTGCAAGAGACGATCTGGAGGCTCTCGGGCATTCCGGCGCTATGCGAGGCGATCTCCTCGCGGATCAGTTCCGGCGAGGGTGCCGAGTTCGAGGAACGCATCGTCCGCTCGGCGCGCAACATCGCCAATGGCATCGAGGCGTCGCGCCAGGTCATGTCGAAGCGGATGAACGGCGAGTCGGTCACGCCCGTCGCGCCCGCCGACATCGGCAGCGAACTTGACGCCATCGCGGCGCGAAACCTCGACCTCCTCGATGCCGAATTAAGCAAGCTGATCTCGGGACTCGAAAGCCGCCTCGCCAGCGCCCGCCGATCCTTCCTCGGTCGCGCCACGGCCTCTCTTGTCCGCCACCTGGAGCACTACGGCGACCGTGAGATTTGGCAGTACGAGCCGGCGGGCCTGCGGCTGCTCCTCGGTTCGGCCTACCGGGTCTTTGCCGCGAAGTCGGTGAACGCGAGCGAGAAGGTTTTCGCGGCCACCGCCGCCGAGATACAGAACCTCTATGCCGCGGCGTTCCAGCTTTCCGACGCCTCCGCAGCACTTGAGGCCCCGGTGGCGCCGAACCCGCCTCCGCCAGTCATCCTTGGCAGTACGATCGCGCTTGACGTCAAGGGGAACTGGTGGACGAACTGGTGGCGCCGCCGCAGGAGCTACGAGGAATTTGCCGAGGAGTACTCGGAGTTGATCGACGCCGAGATCGAGCCATTTGTGGTCTCGCTCCGCGCCGAACACGCGGAGGCCTATGCCCATACCGTAAGGCATGTCCTCACCGAATTCATCGGCACCCAGCGGTCGCATCTGCTGGATCTCGCGAACCGGACCGAGATCGGGGTCGAAAAGCTCCGGCAAGATGCCGAAGCGGCCGCCCCGGATCGGCGAGACACGCTGAGCGACACCGTCGCCTTCCTGTCCGAATTCAAACCTCAAAGCGAATGGAGGGCTGCAGAATGACGGCCGATTTCACGTTGGATACCCCGGCGCCGCGCCGGAAGCCTCGGATCGCTCTGATGGGTGAGTTCAGCGCGGGCAAGAGCACGCTGGCGAACCTGTTGATGAGCGAAACGTTTTCTCAGGTGCAGGTGACGGCAACTCAGATGCCGCCGGTCTGGTATGCTCATGGCGAGGGACCTGCGGTTCGCATCGCGGTGGACGGAACGGAAGAACCGCTGGATGCCGGGCAGGCCGACGCCGTCACGATCCGCAACACCCGCGCCATCCGGAAGTTCGTGCAGGCAGACATTCTCGAAGTCTGCGACATCATCGACATGCCCGGCAGTTCCGACCCGAACATCACCGAAAACATCTGGCAGAGCATGTTGCCGCTGGCCGACGCGGTGGTGTGGTGCACACCCGCGACCCAAGCCTGGCGCCAATCCGAGGCGGCGATGTGGGAAGAGGCGCCCGAGCACCTGTTCCCGCGCAGCCTGCTTCTGATCACCCGCATCGACAAGGTCCTGTCGGAGGCAGATCGGCGGCGCCTGGTAAGCCGTGTGCAGCGTGAGGCAGGGTCCATGTTCCGGGAGGTTCTTCCTGTATCGCTTGTCGAGGTCCAGGATGCCGACGGCGATCCGGAAGCTTGGCAGGCATCTGGCCTTGAAGCGGTCCTGGGCGGGCTGCAGGAGATCATCGCGGAGCTCGAACGGGTGCTTGCCTCCGCGCCTCGGACCAGCGCATCCGATGTTTTCGTCGCAGACCGGATGACCTTGGCGACGCCGGCGGAACCAGCACCTCCGGCGGGAGCGGGGGGAGCGGACGAAATCGCCGAAGCCCCCGGGGCGACGGCCACCGTGCGACGCTTTCCCACACCGCACGAGGCCCCATCCGAACCTACCATTGCCGCCGCATCCGAGCCTGTGGAAATCGGCTCGGAGGGGGCGGGGGAAGATGCGTCGGCCGGCCGGGTAATGCCGCGACGCGTGCAGTTGTCCAAGGCGGGAGAGGGGCGGAGTCGCAGACCGCGAAGCGCCGGGTCCGCTTCGCTGATCTGAAGCGTTTCGGGTTCGCAGTGAATCAGAATTCGAACCTTTCTTGTTCGCATTCTGATGCTTCCGGTTTGAACGAAGACCCGAAACGCCAGAGCCGCGCCTGCCGCCGCCCGGGGTTGTCGCGACCGGCCTGTTGACGCAAGATCGCTCTTGCCAATCTGAGGACGCGAAGCGGCCAGCCGATGACCCCAAGTGCGCTCAATGCATTTCGCCGAAAACTCACGGACTGCGAGCTCGCAGTATACGTGGATCTTCGATCCTGTACCGTGCTCAGTTACGACGGGGCCCTGCATTTCCCGCAAGAATACCTCGATGTGCTTTGCGCCTGCGCCGCCGACCTGTTCGAAGCCGCGCCGAAAGACGCGGGGCCGGTCGAACACGTGCTGTTCTTCTCGCCGACGGGAGGTCGGAGCTTCTTCAGGACGCTTGCAGACCCGAACGAAGCCTTGTGCTGCATGTGCGCCGCAGACACCGACGTGGAAACGCTGATCGAGAGTGCCCGCGCGGCTCTTGCCAGCGAGGCTACCGCGCAATGAGCGATTTCGAACGCTTGAAGGCTATGCTCAGGCATTCGGCGCAGGACGGAACGCCGCGACTGGGGCGGGTCGAATACGCAACCGCTCAGGCGGGCGTTGCCCGCGTTCTGGAGCAGGTTGATACGGCGGTTATTGGCCAGCAGCTCAGTTTCGAATTCGACGATGGCGCGCGTCTTGTTTGCACAACTGTGGGCCGCCGGCTGGTGCGCTTGCTTCCGCCGGCGCCTCCGGGCCTGACCGCCGAACAGACAGCGCTCTTCGACCTTGATGAGTTGAGGGGTGAACACGCGCAGGGGCTTTCCAACCTGCTCGTCGGTCTCTGCGAAAGGGGCGCCGGCTTCGCGATGAGGGTGGAACCGCTCGGCGAGGGTGTCGCGCCGGCGTCGGGCGGTGTCGAACCGGTGGCTATCGCCGAGGCGGCGGGGCTGCCTGGCGAGGCGATGTTCGAGACGGGCGCGGGCAAATTGCATGAAACATTCCTCGACGCGCTCCAGGCGTCCTTGCGAGCCGCGATCCTGATCGACGGCGAGGTCTCCTCGTTGATCTGCGGCGAGGGCGACGAGGCGGCCCTTGTCGTCGACTGGGTCGAGAGTTCGCTCGAGAAATTACTGTCGCCCGGGTTTCCGTTGCTCGGAACGCTCGAAACGAACGGGATCCTGGTCTTCGGTCTGCCCGAAGCGGCCGGGTGCCACTTGCTGATCGCGGGCCGGCGCGGCAACCTCGTGGTCGCGACGGTGAAGGGCGGCGACGTGGCCGCGACCGTCGATCTCTGGCGGAAGCACTGTCAGACAAACTCGGCTTGAGGCGGGCCAAATTCGAGCAGCGGCCAAGGCGGGTCATCGGGATGGCAGCAGAGCCGCAGGTTCTGTCAATACGACTTGGGTTGAGACGGGGCAAGGCGCTCAGTAGTGTCCGGCCCTGACGAAGCGCAGCCCTTTCAAGTACTTCAAAACGTCGCCTGAGATCATCCGCCTGGCGTTGCTGCTCTACGTCCAGTTTCCGCCCTCGCTCAGGAAAGTCGCAGACCTGCTGTGTGAGCGTGGCGTCGATGTCAGCCACGAGACTGTTCGGTTCTGGTGGCACAGGTTCCGCCCGATGTTCGCAGCCGAGATCCGGAAACGCCGGATCGAGGGCGTGCGATACAGCCGGTGGCGGTGGCACCTCTAAGAGACGTCTGTGAAAATCAAAGGCGAGCGACATTACTGTGGCGCGCTCAATCAGATGCCGCCGTCGGCCGCGACGAGATGATTCGGGTCATGGTCACGATGATTGAATTCGCGAAGGCGTCGGAGCGAAACACTGGCGCGCGAATGAAGTGACTGTCCGCGGATGAGGAACGAAGGCATGAAATCGGCAACCCAGTGAAGCCGTTCGTTCAGCGGCATGGCCGGAATGGCTGCAACGGTGGAAGGACAGCATCCGGGTCGCCATCGCTTTCGTCGTGGCCGTACTTTGCATGATGAGGCGCACTGCGATCGAAACTCAATGAAATCTCCTTCGGCAACTGTCGATGGGCATCGCCAAATTCTTCGTACAACTCTACCGCGAACGCGCGTCGACAAATTCGGTCTTCACCGAGCCGCCGAGATTGCTAAAATCCCAGTCTTGCGCCCACCAGCGAGTAAGGAGTTTCGCACTGAATCAGTCTCTTCGAGATAAGGCCATTGCGCTTGCAAAACGTCACCTCCCGCCGGAAACAAGGAATTGGGTGGTGCGACAGCAGCGTCGGTTTCACCTTCAATGGCCGCCGGCAGGCACGGTTCGCTTTGGCAATCTGCGTCGGTTGACCCCGATAAGTCCCATATTCGGTCTCGACAGAGGCTTCCCGATCGAGCGCTACTATATCGAGAAGTTTCTCTCGAAGCATCGGGATGACGTTCGCGGCCGTGTGCTCGAACTTGGCGATGACACATACATCCGAAAGTTTGGCGGGAATCGGGTTGAACAAACGGACGTTCTGAGCGTGGTTGATGGCGAAGGGATAACAATCGTCGCGGATCTGACCTGCGCGGATCACGTTGACTCCGATATGTTCGACTGCATCATCTTCACCCAGTCCATCCAGATGATCTACGACATGGACGCGGCGCTGAACCATCTCCATCGGATTCTGAAGCCGGGCGGCGTGCTGCTCCTGACGTCGCATGGCATCAGCAAGATCGGCCGACGCCTGGGACGGGACAATTGGGGTGAATACTGGCACATCACGACCCAATCCGCGTCGCGGATGCTGGATCAGGCGTTTCCCGGCGGTTCCGTCGAGGTGAGCTCTTACGGGAACGTGTTCACCGCGGTCTGCGAGCTGCATGGGCTCGCATCCGAGGAACTGCGCGAGGAGGAACTGGATCATCACGATCCGGATTTCGAGGTGATCGTTTGTGCCCGTTGCGTCAAGCGACAGGATTCTCAGCCGGAACGGAACGGCGGATGAAGCTGCTGGACAGCTTCATAGGTCGTCAGATCCGCAGGCCGTCGGGCGTTCCCGGCTGGCTCTTGGGTCACCTGATGGCTAACGAACACAAGGCGCTGGTAGACTGGATGCTCGAGGCCGTGCAGATCGGTCGCACCGACTCGGTGCTTGATGTCGGGTGCGGCGGCGGAATGACGCTGAAGACGCTGCACAGTTTGGCGCGGGACGGATTTGTCGCCGGGGTCGACTATTCCCCCGCGATGGTAAAGCAGGCGCGCCAGCGAAATCGGCGCGCCATCGAAAACGATGGCATGGCTGTCCTGCTCGGCGATGTCGAAGCGCTTCCCTTCGGGGATGCCAGTTTCGACGTCGTTTGCGGCGTCGAGACCTTCTATTTCTGGCCGGATCCAGGCGCCGGTCTGCGCGAAATATTCCGGGTGCTGAAGCCCCGGGGCACAGTCGCGCTGGTCATGGATATCAGCAAGAAGTCGCCGGACTCTCCCGTGCCCGAAGACTTGGCGCAGCGCATGGGATTTCACGTCTATTCCGGGGAGGAAATGAAGGAGCTTCTGACCGATGCGGGATTTGGCGATGTGACCATCAAGAGCAGACCAGATCGCGCGAAAGGATGGCTGTGTGCCTGCGGGGTGAAATCGGCCGCTGTGTCCGGGTCCCAGCGCCCGGATCGCAAAGCGTGAGCGACACGGATGCCACGCAGAGTACGCTTGTATTAGTGGAGTAATCGATGAAGAAGGTGAGCGAGAACGGCAAGAGTCGAAAGGCCGAGGGCACGGTCGGACAGGACATTGCGGCCCTCAGGGCCGGTTGGTCATTCGGCGGCAACGTTGCCGATACGTTTGTCAGCCACGTCCGGCAGTCCGTCCCCTACTATGATGACGGTCATGACCTGATCTGCTACCTCAGCGATTTCTTCTGCCATTCGGACAGCACCTGCTACGAGCTCGGCGTGTCCACCGGCGAGCTGATCCGGAAACTGGCCGAATACAACGCCAGCAAGCCCGACATCCGCTGGGTCGGCATCGACGTCGAAGAGCCGATGACGAAAAAAGCGCGGGACCATTGCAAGAACATCAAGAACATCGAGATCGAGACCGGCGACGTGCTGCTCCACGAACTCGGGAAAACCGACTTCATCGTGTCCTATTATTGCATTCAGTTCATTCCCCCCTGCCACCGGCAGGACCTGTTCGACAAGATCTACGAGAGCCTCAACTGGGGTGGCGCCTTCGTGCTGTTCGAAAAGGTCCGGGGACCCGATGCGCGGTTCCAGGACATCATGATCTCGCTCTATAACGATTTCAAGTTTCGAAACGGCTTTTCCGCCGACGAGATTCTCAACAAGTCGAGAAGTCTCAAAGGCGTCCTGGAGCCGTTCTCTACGGAGGGCAATCTGGGCCTTCTTAAACGCGCGGGCTTCGTCGATATCATGCCCATCATGAAGTACGTCTGCTTCGAAGGCTTCCTCGCCATCAAGTGAAACAGCGCCTTGGTGTGCGGTGGCGTTTGGACGAGGAATAGCATCGCGTGAGAATTTTTGAGGTCGGAACGGAATTCGGCGTTGGTGGCATTGCCCGCCACATCATCGATCTCACGCACTGGCTCCGAGATGCCGGGCACACGGTCTATTTCGCCGGCGGCGCCGACGCGCTTCTGGACAGCAGCAAGGACGATTACTTCTTTACGGTGCCCCTCGCGAAGGTGTCGGCGAGCGGCGGAAGCGTCGCAACGAGGCTGTTCAACATGATGCGCTGCGTCGCGATTCTGCGGCGATACCTCAAGCGATATCCGGCGGACGTCATCCATTGTCACGAAAGCGCTCCCGCCCTTGTCGCGAAGCTCGCGGCTACAGGTATGGGCATCCCGATCGCCGTCACCTATCATGGTTCAGAGCCCGAGCGGGTTAGATCCTTCGGCCGCATCGGCAGGTTCGCCGCGGATATCGTCATCACACCCAGCCACCGATGCGCGGACGAATTGCACGATCTCGGCGGTGTCCCGAGGGAAAGGCTGCGGGTCGTCGGCCTCGGGGTCAAGCCCGCGCCGGACGTGGACCAGAACGAGGTCGCGAGGCTGCGTGCCGATCTGCTGGGCGAGGATGGAAAGCTGCTCGTCCTGCTGCTCGCGCGGGCATCCTACCAGAAGGGCCTCGACATTCTCATCGAAGTCGCGAGCGAGATTCTAAAGATCAGAACAGACATCCGCTTCGTGGTTGCTGGCATCGGGCCGATGTTCGAGGCGCTCAAGGCATTGGCCCGCGAGAAGCGCGTCGACAGTCATGTGAATTTCATCGGCGAAACGCACCGCCCTTATCATTATCTTCACGCCGCCGACATCTTCCTTCTCACCTCGCGTTGGGAGGCACTGCCCATTTCGATCGTTGAGGCTTTCCGTGCGGGGGTTCCCGTCATCGCGACCGATGCGGGCGGCGTTCGTCAGCTCGTCGATGAAAACGTCGGGGCCGTGGTTCCTATTGGTGATGTGGAGGAGTGCGTGCGCCAGCTGCTCCACCTCGCGAACGACGAGGGGTTGCGGGCCAACATGTCCAAGGCAGCCCTGGCGCGGAGCAGGGAGGACCGCTTTACGCCCGACGTCATCCACGCGCAGTTCGAGCGGCTCTACGGCGAAATGACACATCGTCGCGGCCACATGTAACAGTCGGCCGCTGAATATTGATCCTTGATGCTGACGCGTCAGAAAAACTTGGGGTAACAGGGCGCAAATTTGCAGTCTGCGACCTGAGACCTGAGACCCGACTTCCCTCCAGCCTTTGGGAGAATCCGTCGTTTGCTGGCTCCACCCCGGAATCTGGACCACCCTAAGTGAGGAATCCCGGCGGTTGGTCGGCTGGGGATGCTGTCCCGAGCCAAGGTAGCAAGGCCATCGGCGATCTGTCACCGATGGCGCCATCCGGTCTCACATCATTGTATTCCCGGCGGCGGGTTTCGACCTTTTTCGCGGGCGTCGTCGAGGCTCAGGAACGAGTGTTGTCCGAGGCATTCCAGACGCACGATGGCGTTGTAACTCTCGGCGTACGCATTGTCCGTGGGCTTGCCCGGCCGGCTGAAGTCGAGCGTGACACCGTTGCCGTAGACCCAGAGATCGAGCCCCTTCGAGGTGAACTGGCTGCCCTGGTCGACGCGGATCGTCTTGGGCCGACCGTACCGCAGGCACGGTTTTTTTCGCGGAGAGAGATGACCGAGCGGGGCAGATGAACGTCCGACCGATCATCCTCTGCACCAGGTTCAGGGGTCGAGTTTGACCCACGCGGCGTTGCGCGCCGAGGATTTTATGCAGGCGGCGACGAACTGCACGCCCCTAAGTCCGTCATGGACGGTCGGGTAGACCACATCCTTAGGCACAGGCCTTCCGTATCGGGCGGCGAGTATGGCTTCGGCAGCCTCCGAGTAGATGTTCGCGAAGCCTTCGAGGTAGCCCTCGGGGTGGCCGGGCGGTATGCGGGATATGCGTGCCGCGGCTGCTCCGGTCCCTGAACCGTTACGGGTCAGCAGCCGCTTCGGCTCGCCGAAGGCCGTATGCCAAAGATAGTTCGGGTCTTCCTGAGCCCATTCGAGGCCGCCTTTTTCGCCGTATACCCGGAGCCTCAGCGCGTTCTCGTTTCCGGGCGCGACCTGGCTGCACCAGAGCATCCCGCGCGCGCCGCCCGCGAAACGCAGCATGACATGGGCGTTGTCGTCCACCTGGCGGCCAGGCACGAAGGCCTCGATGTCGGCTGCAATGCTTTCGACTTCGAGGCAGGTGACGAAGCAAGCGAGGTTGAAAGCATGGGTGCCGATGTCGCCCGTCGACCCGCCCGCACCGGACCGTTCCGGATCGGTCCGCCACTCGGCCTGCTTGAAGTCCTGCTGAACCGTCAGCCAGTCCTGCGGGTACTCGACTTGGACGACGCGGACCTTTCCGAGATCGCCGTTCGTCACCATCTCGCGCGCCTGCCGGACCATCGGGTAGCCGGTATAGTTGTGAGTCAGGATGAACAACGCGTCCGAAGTTTCGGCCGCCTTCACCATCTTCTTGGCATCGGCCAAAGTCGAGGTCAGCGGTTTGTCGCATATGACGTGGATGCCGCGCTTCAGGAACTCGCGTGCGGCGGCGTAATGGACGTTGTTCGGTGTGACGATAGCGACCGCCTCGATCCCGTCCTTCCGCCGCGCCTCGCGGGCAGCCATGGTCTTGAAGTCGTCGTAGATGCGGGGAAGGCCGAGCGACTCGCCGCTGGCCTGCGACTTTTCGGGGGTTGAGGACAACGCGCCGGCGACCAGTTCGTATTTGTCGTCAATGCGCGCTGCGATGCGGTGAACACCGCCGATGAAGGCGTCGATCCCGCCGCCCACCATGCCGAGGCGGATGCGGCGGCCATGCGGTTCATTGCGTCCCTTCGCCATCAGTCGATCCCCAGCATCTTGCGGTTGGCCGCCTCGTCGGTACCTGCGTCCGCGAAGTCGTCGAAGGCCTTCTCGGTTACGCGGATGATATGGTCTGCGACGAAGGCCGCCCCCTCGCGCGCGCCGTCCTCGGGGTGCTTCAGGCAGCATTCCCACTCGACCACGGCCCAGCCGTCGAAGTCGTTCGCGGCCAGCTTTGAGAACACCGCTCCGAAATCGACCTGGCCGTCGCCCAGAGACCGGAAGCGCCCGGCCCGGTCCACCCAGCCTTGGTATCCGCCGTAGACGCCCTGCCGCCCGGTCGGATTGAACTCGGCATCCTTGACGTGGAACATCCGGATCCGGTCCTTGTAGATGTCGATATTATCTATGTAATCAAGGCATTGAAGGATATAGTGGCTAGGGTCATAGAGCATGCAGGCGCGGGCATGGTTGCCGGTGCGCTCGAGGAACATCTCGTAGGTCACCCCGTCGTGAAGGTCCTCGCCCGGATGGATCTCATAGCAGACGTCGACGCCGCATTCCTCGGCATGGTCGAGGATAGGTTTCCAGCGTTTCGCCAGTTCGTCGAAGGCGGTCTCGACCAGCCCGGCGGGGCGCTGCGGCCAGGGATAGACGTAGGGCCAGGCGAGGGCGCCGGAGAAGGTGGCGTGGGCGTCGATCCCGAAGTTCCTGGACGCGGTCAGCGCCTTCTTCACCTGGTCAACCGCCCATTCCTGGCGCGCCTTCGGATTGCCGCGGACTTCCGGGGCGGCGAAGCCGTCGAACGCGGCGTCGTATGCGCGGTGGACCGCGACGAGCTGGCCCTGGAGGTGGGTGGAAAGCTCGGTTACCTCGATGCCGTTCGCCGCCGCCTCGCCCTTGAACTCGTCGCAGTAATCCTTGCTTTCAGCAGCCTTGGCGAGGTCGAACAGCCGCGCGTCCCAGCTTGGTACCTGGACGCCCTTGTAGCCGCAATCGGCGGCCCATTTCGTGATCGCGCCCCAGGAGTTGAACGGTGCATCGTCGCCCGCAAACTGCGCGAGGAACAGCGCCGGTCCCTTGATGGTCTTCATGTCTCTTCTCCCTGTTGAGGCATGTTTTCCTTGAGATATATATCAATGCGGATGCGTTCCTGGGTGACGTCGAACGGCGCCCTGTCGGCGGTTGCCCGCAGTAGCCGCGTCGCGGAGCGAACGAGATGTCCGGTATCTTGGCTGATGATGGCGTCGAAGGTTCCGCTCGTCAGGGCCGCGCGCGACCCCGGCGTCAGTTCGTGCGCGATGACGACGAGGTCGGGGTAGGGGCCGGTCTCTTCGAGGAATTGAACGAGGCCAGGGTTCCCGGCAGCGGACGAGTAGATGCCGACCAGATCGGGATAGGCCGCGAACACATCCGGAAGCATCCGTCGGATGAGCTCGGGGTCGTCGCGGCCCTCGATCGAGGCGACGACCTTCAGGTCGGGGTACTCGGAAGACATCAGCGCGTCGAACCCTGTGCGGCGTTCGAGATGGTCGCGCGCGAGGCGCGAACCGGTGATCACGAGGATCCGCCCAGCGCGGCGGACGAAGCGGCCCATCAGTCGGGCAGCGGTGCGGCCAGCGGCCATGTTATCGATGCCGACGAAGTGGTCGCGATCGGAACTCGGCAGATCCGACACGAGGGCCACCACGGCGATGCCGCGCGCGCGGGCGCGCTTGACCCCGTCGCGGACGGAAGGCGTTTCGGGGCCGAACACCGCGACGCCGTCGATGGTCTCTGGATCGAGCGCGTCGAGCGCTGCCACGATGGCCTGCGGGTCGAAGGGCAAGACCGAGCGTTTCTCCAGCGTCGTGCGCTGGTGCAGCAGGGTTTCGGCCTGGGACGCGATGTCTCTCTCGAGGGCCAGAACGAACTCGTTGGCGGTTTCGGGCAGGATGAAGACCAGCCGGTAGAGCCGGCGGCGGGCGAGGTTGGCCGCCGCAGTGTCTCGGACATAGCCGAGTTCGGCGATCGCCCTGTTGACGCGCTCGATGGTGACCGATCTGACCCCCGGCCGCGCGTTCAGCACGCGGTCGACGGTGGCAAGCGACACACCCGCGACGCGGGCGATGTCGTTCACGGTCGGCTTCTGCACCGTTTTGAGGTCGTCGTCCGGCAGTCTAGCTCTCCATGGCTTCTTCTAGGCCCTCGAAGAGGATCGCGACCGCCTCTGCGCCGGGGTCGTTGTGGCCTCGGATATTCTCCGACGGAACGTAGACGGCACGGCCGGCCTTGGCTTTCTGAATGCTCGCCGTGGCGTTCGCGCCCGCGCGCGCGGCCTTGGCGGCGGCATCTATGCCGTGCTCGAGCGCCTCGAGGGCCGGGGCGAGCGCGTCGACCATGGTCCGGTCTCCCACTTGCGCGCCACCGACTTCGCTGACCCGCTTTAGTCCTTCCCTTAGCGCCGTCTCGACCGGTGCGCCGCCCGCGCAGGCGTCGCCCGCGGCATTGAAGTAGATCGCGAGGATCACCCCCGAGGAGCCACCCATCGTCTGCGACAACTCGTTGCCGAGCGCTGGGAATAGCTGCGTGAGGTCGGCGAGGGGCATCCGGTCGAGACGGCTCTTCAACGAGTGTGCGGCAGTGGCGAGCGTCGAGCCGGTGTCGCCGTCGCCCGACTTGGCGTCGAGTTCGTTGAGCCGCGACTCGGCGCCTATCAGGAGGTCCGCGACCCTTTCGATGATTGCGCGGGTGCGGGCGTTCCGGGACGGGATCGGCTCGATCGGCGTCAACCCGTCGGGAAGGAGGGTGACCTTCGGCGAAGTCATCTCGCGCAGGCCGGGCCATGCGGCCATCGGGACCGGTTCGGCGAGGGCATCGAGGTCGGCTGCGGTCGCGGGCAGGACCGACACTGAAAAGCCGTGCATGTCGAGCGAGGTCATCATCGGCGCGGGGCCGACGATGTGGGTGATGACGCCAGCCTGAGCCAGAGCATGGGTCAGGACGGACATTTCCAGGGTCGTAGTCGAGCCAAGGTTGTTCATCAGCGCGACGCAGGGTCCGTCCTTCATGTGGGGACGAAGCTTCGCCAGCATGATTTCCATGGCTTGCGCCGCACCGCCGAAGTCGACCTGCTCGACGCCCGGCTCGCCATGTATGCCGAGGCCCAGTTCAGCCTTGCCAGTGGGAATGCGATCCTCCTTCGGCGAGCCGGGGATGGTGCAGGTGTCGAGGCTCTTGCCGATCGAGGCGACATTGCCGATCACGCGCCTCGCGGCGGCGGCCACGTCTTCGAGAGGTTTTCCCCGTTCGGCAAGCGCCCCTGCGATCTTGTGGACAAAGAGCGTGCCGGCGACGCCCCGCGGCTGGGGCAGGTCGGGGAGCGCCACGTCATCATCGACGACAACCATCTCGACGTTGCGGCCAACTGCGCGGGCACGTTCGGCGGCAAGGCCGAAGTTCAGCCGGTCGCCGGTGTAGTTCTTCACGATGAGAAGGCACCCGGGCTCGCCAGTCACGGCGAGAATGCCCGCCAGCACGGCCTCCACCGAGGGCGAGGCAAAGACCTCGCCACAGACCGCGGCGGTGAGCATTCCAGGACCGACGAAGCCCGCGTGCGCCGGTTCGTGACCTGATCCGCCACCCGAGATCAGGGCAACTTTCGAGCGGTCCCAGTCGGTGCGATAGACGACCTTGATGTGCGGATATCCGTCGAGCCGCGCGAGCTTGCCGCCCGAGCACGCGAGCAGCCCGTCGATGGCTTCCTTGACCAGGTCATCCCTGGCGTTGACGAATTGCGCCATACTGGTTCCTCCCTCAGGCGACGCGGTTCCCGTCCGCGTCGAAGAAAATCGCGTTCTGCGGGGCGATCCGGATTGTCTCGCCGGGCGCGAGCGTGCTGTGCGGATCGGTCAGCGTGATGACATCGTGGTCGGCGACCTTGAGGTGCAGCCGGGTCTGGTCGCCAAGGTGCTCGACCCGGGTGACAGTCGCCTCCCGGCCCTCGCCGTGACGGATGTTTTCGGGGCGCAGGCCCATGCGGGTTGCGCCCGGCGGGGCAGTCTCGCCCATGATGCCAACGGGCAAGAGGTTGATACGGGGCTGGCCGAGGCGGGCCGCGACATAGGCCGTCCTGGGGTTCTCGTAGATCTCGCGCGGCGGGCCGAACTGGACGAGGCGGCCGTGGTCGAGGACGCCGACGTGGCTGGCCATCGTCATCGCCTCGATCTGGTCGTGGGTGACGTAGATCAGGGTCGCTGCCAGCTCGGCGTGGATGCGCTTCAACTCGACACGGAGGTCGGCGCGCAGCTTCGCATCGAGCGAGGAGAGCGGTTCGTCCATCAGGTAGACCAGCGGGTCGCGGACGAGCGCGCGGCCGATACTAACGCGCTGCATCTCGCCGCCCGACAGCTCGGTCGCCTTGTTGTCGAGCTTGTGAGGGATGTGAAGGACCTCGGCGACCTCGGCGACCTTCCGGGCGATCTCGTCCTCGGGCGTTTTCAGGATTGGCGAGCGGAGCGGGAAGGAGAGGTTCTCGCGCACCGTCAGGTGCGGATAGAGCGAGTATTGCTGGAACACCATCGCCACGTCGCGCTGGGCGGGGGTGAGGCCGTTGACGCGGGTGCCGCCGATGGAGATGTCGCCGGTATCGGGCTTCTCGAGGCCCGCGATGAGGCGGAGCGTAGTGGTCTTTCCCGCGCCGGTGGGGCCGAGAAGGACGACGAAGGCGCCGTCGGGGACGGCTAGATCGATGTCGATCAGCGCCTTGGTCTGGCCGTAGGATTTCGAGACGCCGTTGAGAGTGATTTCAGCCATGGAGCACAGCCTCGTTCAGCGCGGATTTGAGTGCGCGACCAGATGACTTGTCGAACAAGGTGACGGTCGATGGGTTGAAAGCGAGGCCGACCCTGTCGCCCATTTTCGCGGGTTGATCGGAGGCGATCCGGGACTTCACCTCGCCGTTCGGGGTGTCGATGGTGACGATCTGGGTGGTGCCGAGGTACTCGGTCGCCAGCACCTCGCCGCGATAGGGGCTGTCGGTCGCGAGGTGGATGTGCTCGGGGCGGACCCCAAAGACGAGATCTCCGGACGCACCTTCGCGGAGCTGGGGGATGCTCATCGGGTGGCCGTACAGTTCGACCGTGGTGTCGCCACTGGCGAGGTTTCCAGAGAAACTAAGGAAATTCATCGGCGGCGAGCCGATGAAGTCGGCGACGAACATGGTCGCGGGCTTGTCGTAGATCTCCTGCGGCGTGCCGAACTGCTCGACGACGGCGTTGTTCATGACGACGATCTTGTCGCCCATCTGCATCGCCTCGAGCTGGTCATGGGTGACGTAGACGGTAGTGGCTCCCATCCGGTCGTGCAGCGCGCGCAGTTCCTGGGCCATGTGCTCACGGAATTCCGCATCGAGCGCGCCCAGGGGTTCGTCCATCATGAAGGCCTTGGGGTCGCGCACGATGGCACGGCCCAGCGCGACGCGCTGCCGGTCGCCGCCCGAGAGGCTGCCGACGGGGCGGTCGAGGATGTCTTCGATGCCGAGGATGCGGGCGACCTCGGCCAACTTGGCGCGCACCTTGTCGCGCGGCATGCCCTGAGAGACGAGGGGGTAGGAGATGTTCTTGCGCACGTTCATGTGCGGGTAGAGCGCAAACATCTGAAAAACAAAGGCAATGTCGCGCTGGGCGGGAGGTTTCTGGCTGATTTCCTCGCCGTCGAGGTAGATTTCGCCCGAAGTCGGAAGTTCGAGGCCTGCGATCATGCGCAGCGTCGTGGTCTTGCCGCAGCCCGAGGGGCCGAGCAGCATGAAGAATTCGCCATCCTCGATGGTGAAACTCGATTCCTTCACCGCGACGAAATCGCCGAACTCCTTCCGCACGTCTTTGATAACGATTTCAGCCACTTGGCGTTACTCCTGGAAGTGAGAGACGACGATGAACATGACGGTGCCGACAAGCGTCGTGATGAAGGAATAGGTGTAGGCCCACATCACGAAGGGCTGCATCAGCATGAAGACCCCGATGGCGATGACGACAGTCGCCAGCATCTCCCACGAACCGCGGCGGAGGTGAAGAAGGCCGGTCACGAAGCGGGTCATGGGCGTGTCTCCGCGCTGTCTGCGACATGTCGGCACAACGTATGCAAAACCAATGGCAACCTCATTTCCGCACCGCTCCGAACGTGATGCCCCGAAGCAGGTGCTTCCTGAGCAAGACGGTGAAGATCATCACGGGCAGCAGGAAGATCGTCGCCCCCGCTGCGACCGCCGGCCAGTCGAGACCGCCGATGCCGATGATGGTCGGGATAAACGGCGGCGCGGTTTGCGCCGTGGCCGAGGTGAGCAGCACCGCGAAGGCGTATTCGTTCCAGGCAAATATCAGGCAGAAGATCGCGGTCGATGCGATGCCGGTCGCGGCCTGGGGCAGGACGACCTTGTAGAAGGCCTGAAAGCGTGTGTAGCCGTCGATCAGCGCCGCTTCCTCGTACTCGCGCGGGATCTCGTCGATGAAGCCTTTCAATAGCCAGACCGCCAGTGAGATGTTCACCGCCGTGTAAAGAAGGATCATGCCGAGATGCGTGTCGGAGAGGCCGAGGTTCCGGTACATCAGGAAGATCGGGATCGCGACGGCGACGGGCGGCATCATCCGTGTACTGAGGATGAAGAAGAGGAGGTCATCGGCCAAGGGTATCTTGAAGCGGCTGAACGCATAGGCCGCGAGCGTGCCGAGGAAAACCGAGAGGAACGTCGATCCGAAGCCGATGATGACCGAGTTCATGAACCGCTCGCCGAATTTCGACGGGCCGACGATGACCATGTCGTACTTGCGGACGATCTTGTCCGCCCAGGTCTCGGGCGGATTGGTGGCGAGGAAGTCCTGCGTTTGCCGCGTGCGGGTCGTGAAGAGATTCACATAGCCTTCGAGCGTCGGCTGGAAAACGATCTTGGGCGGGTAGCTGATGGCGTCCGACGGGGACTTGAAACCTGTGATCATGATCCATGCGAGCGGGATCATGGTGATCAGCGCGTAAAGGATGACCAGCGTTCCGGCGATCCACTTCTGCCGCGAACTGGGGGCGTTGATGGCGTGGGCGCTCATGTCCTTGCCTTTCTGCTTACCGGGCCGGCGAAGCCCATCACCGTTCCTTCACCTTGTTGAGGGCCTTCACGTAGATCGAGGCCAGCCCGAACACGGTGACGAAGAGGATGATCGCGTACGCGCTGGCGTAGCCCGTGCGCCATTTCTCGAAGGCCTCGCGCTTGAGGTTTATCGAGGTGAGTTCGGTCGTGGACCCCGGCCCGCCGCCGGTGAGTTGGACGACGAGATCGAACATCTTGAAGTTCTCGATCCCCCGAAACAGCACCGCCAGCATCAGGAAGGGCAGCACCATCGGGATGGTGATGGTAAGGAACTGGCGCAGCTTGGACGCCCGGTCGATCTCGGCCGCTTCGTAAATGTAGTCGGGAATCGAGCGCAGCCCGGCGAGGCAGATGAGCATCACGAAGGGCGTCCACATCCAGGTATCGACGATGACGATGGACCAGGGGGCCAGATCGACCTGACCCAGCATCTCGAAGCTCGACGGATCGCGGCCTGTGAAGTAGCCGACGATGTAATTGAAAAGCCCGATCTGAGGCTGGTAGAGAAATTTCCAGAAGTTTCCGACGACAGCCGGCGAAAGCATCATCGGCAGAACGATCACTGTCGTCCAGAAGGGCGAGCCGCGAAAGTTCTTGTTGATGAGGTAGGCCAGCGTGAAGCCGATCAGCACCTGGAAGAAGATCGTCCAGAACAGGAAATGCGCGGTCGCCTGCATGTTCAGCCAGATGTCGCTGTCGGTCAGGATGCGCTCGTAATTGCGCAGACCCACCCACTCGACCTCGCGGTTCAGGCGGTTGGCGCGGAAATTGGTGAAGCTCAGCCGGATCGTCCAGACAAGCGGGAAGATGTTGATCGCCAGAAGCAGGAAGATCGTCGGCGCAACGAACAGCCACGCGACGGTGCGATCGGACATGCCCTTGATCTTGCGTGCAATCCTGGGCGGCGTCGCCTTGGCAACGCGGTCCATCGCTCCGTCCGACATGGAAGCCTCTCGGTCCTGAAAGTGGCGCGGGACGGGAGGCCGTCCCGCGCCGGTCTGCGCCGGGCCCTGAGGCCCGGCAGGGAACTCTTCAGAGCTTGCCTTCGTCTTCGAAGGTTTCGGTCCAGTCCTTTATCAGCATGTCGAGCGCTTCCTTCGCTGTGCCCTGATCGGCCACGACGTAGTCATGGACGCGCTTCTGCATTGCGAGAAGGAGTTCGGCATAGGCCGGTTCCTGCCAGAAATCCTGCACGGCGTTCATCGCTTCTAGGAAGTCGCCGGCGAAGGGTTGGCTGTCGACGAAGCCCGGATCCTCGAGCACCGCGTCATGGACGGCGTAACCGCCGAGTTCCCACCACTTCTTCTGAACGTCAGGCTGCGCGAACCACTTGATGTACTCGAGCGCCGCGTCCTGCTTGTCGGAATAGGCGACGACCGAGATGCCCTGTCCGCCGAGCGTGGATGCGGCTTGGTTCTGCGGCGGGTTGACGAAGAAGTCGATCTTGTCGCCACCGATGTCCGGATCGGCATAAAGGCCCGGGAAGAAGGCAAACCAGTTCATTGCCATTGCCACCTGCCCGGATTTGAAGGCGTCGAGGCTTTCGCCCATGTAGCTATTGGTATAGCCCGGTGGCGTCGCGGTTTCGTAGAACTCCTTGTAAAATTCAAGCGCTTCCACGGCCTCGGGCGAGTTCACCGCACCTTCCATCTGGTAGGTGCCGGGTTCGGTCTCGTACTTGAAGCCCCAAGGGTAGAGTGCGCCGGTGACGCCCATGGTGATGCCTTCCGACCCGCGCTCGGTGAAGATCGCGGCGCCATAGACGGTCTTGCCGTCGATTTCGCGGCCTTGGAAGAACTGGGCGATCTGAAGAAGCTCCTTCTGGCTCTGCGGTTCGCCCAAGTCCTGTCCGGTGGCCTCCTTGTAGGCCGCCTGGATCTCGGGGTCGGAGAACCAGTCCTTCCGGTAGAACCAGCCGTTCGCGTCGCCCATCGCGGGGAGCGCGTAGTAGTTCGGCGTGCCTTTCGGCCAAGTCGAATAGGCGTAGACGGCGGCATCGGCGAAGTCGTCCATCGAGATGCCTTCGGCGTCGAAGAAGTCGTTCAGCTTCACATAGTGGCCGTTCTCGGCGCCGCCGCCGATCCACTGGCTGTCCCCGATCAGCAGGTCGCAGAGCTTGCCACCGGAATTGAGCTCGTTCAGCATTCGGTCTGCGAAGTTTGGCCAGGGCACGAACTCGAAATTCATCGTGTGCCCGGACTGGGCCTCGAATTCCTTGGACAGTTCCACCAGCGCGTTCGCGGGGTCCCAGGCAGCCCAGCACAGCGTCAGGTCCTCCGCCGCTGCGAGCGTGGGCAGGCTGACGGAGCAAGCGAGCGCCATCACGGCCGCTGCGTTTCCGTTCGTCTTCATGAATATCCTCCCAATCAGGCCGCCCTGTTCGCGACGGCCTTGGAGACAGGCTATTTGAGGTGCGTACATCACGTCAATAGAATCGTGAGTGACGTACATCAGAAATTCGCCAATACGCTGGAATATCTGACTTACTTCGATGACTGCTCGAGGGATGCAATGTATGCCGATGCTGGCTGAGCACTCTAGAAATGCCGGAACCTGAGGAATCGGATAGGCTGTTAGATGGTTTGCTGCCGGACATCTGACATTGAGGCCCGGAACGAAGCGAGGGTCGATTGCCGGGCAGGGGGCGCAATATGATCCGCCTGCTGCCAGGCGATATGCGGAAACGGCTTGTGGCGTAACCGTACGACCGCATTGTCCCGCGATAGGTCTTTCCAGCGGCCGAGATTTGGCATGCGCAGAGAATGTCTCCTCTGGCGGGCCACAGCGCAGCATGCCGAGAGGAGGCCGGACGGCGGCTATGAACCGCCCATGCCGAGCGGCCCGATCGATCAAATTTCAATTGCTTCCGCGATGACCCGCGCATCCTCTAACTCGACGCCGAGGTAGCGAACCATGCTGGCCATCTTCGTGTGGCCCAAGAGCAGTTGCCCCGCCCGAAGGTTGCCGGGCTCCCGATAGATGTGTGCGACCTTGGTCCGGCGCATGGAATGCGTGCCTTAAGAGCTTGGCCCGAGGCGGATGGACGAAATCCGATCGAGGACAAACCGCACGTATTGCCGCGTCGAGATGTGCAGGCGTTCGTGGAACCGGCCGGGCCAAAGGACCTCTGACCCGATCATCACGGGAGCCTCGAGCCACGTTGAAAGCAACACAGGCGCCCCCTCGGTCAGGTCGAACCGAACCGGTTTCCGCGTCTTGCTCTGGATGATCGAGGCGCGCTCCTTGATCAGTCGGCGGCATAGGCATCGGCGTTCTTCAGCCTGACGAGATCGCTGCGTTTGAGCTTGCTGTCGATTGCGGTGTTGAAGAGCGTACGATCGCGGAAGTTCTCGGCCAGCTAGTTTCGGACACGGATCGCCCGACCCGTTTCGGAAGCAATGTGCGTTTCTTGTCGACAACGCTGCACTTGTTCCAGGCAGGGCGACAGGCGCGGATGGCTGGTAGCTTTGCAATTGTCATGGCGGATCCTCCGGTGCGCCACGCCCAGCCACATCTGCGACCAGACATCGGCGCAGAGGCAAAACACGGGGGGTGATGGAGGCGCGGGAAACGGCTCCTACGGGCCTGAAAACGTTAGCTCCTGCATTTTGCTCCAAGATTTGGAAAGCGCAGAAACCTGACGTAGCCGACGATGTTCCTCACATGAATTTGCACGCTAGGATCATTGTCAGTTGTTGCGAATGATTTGCAATCTTACTAAGGTGCTTCAAGCGTGCATTGACGCGTCCTCGTCCGGACGAGGGGATTGTCGATTCCGAGGAGACGAGGTGTGCGGTTATCAAAACGACAAATCTTGGGGGCAATCGCTGGCCTTGGTGTGCCAGGATCGATGGCTCGGGCCCAGCATCTGGTTGCTACCGCACATGATCCGGAACATGCCGTTCATGGCGGCAACCGGGTCGTCGGCACAATCGACTACGTGGCCAATGGGTTCGGACCCCAGGACCTCGCGACCGAATTCGATTTCGGAGAGGTAACGACGGCGTCCGACGGGACCCGGACGCGGGAGTGGACGATTTCCGCCGTTGATGTGGAACTAGAGATAGCACCAGGAGTGTTCTTCCCGGCCTGGACCTACAACGGACGTGTCCCCGGGCCGACGATGCGATGTGTTGAAGGCGAACGGTTGCGCATCAATTTCCAGAACGCTGGCAGCCATCCGCACACTATGCATTTTCATGGCATCCACGCGGCGCGGATGGACGGAGTACCCGGGGCCGGGCAAGTCGATCCGGGCGCGAAATTCATCTATGAGTTCGACGCCAAGCCGTTCGGCTGTCACCTCTATCATTGCCACTCCTTCCCGCTAAAGCGACACATCCACAAGGGGCTTTACGGGGCATTCATTGTCGATCCGGATCCAGACCTTCACCCCGACTTCCGCGACGTGGCCGCGGGTCGACTGGCGGGCACGCCCGAGAATTCCCGGTGGCAGGAGTTCGTCATGGTGATGAACGGGTTCGACACGAACTTCGACGACGAGAACGAGTTCTACGCGGTCAACACCTATCCCTTCGCCTACAACGAGCAGCCCCTGCGAGTGGAGCGGGACAGGCCGATCCGTATCTACCTGGTCAACGTGACCGAATTCGACCCGATCAACTCGTTCCACCTGCATGCCAATTTCTTCGACTACTACGACCACGGCACCACGCTGGAACCGACGCTGCGGACCGTCGATACGGTGATGCAGTGCCAGGCGCAACGCGGCATCATCGAGATCGATTTCTCCGGCCACGAGCCGGGACTCTACATGTTCCACGCCCACCAGACCGAGTTCGCTGAGCTTGGCTGGATGAGCCATTTCGAGGTGGTGTGACCGATGCGAACCGCCTGGCTTGTCTTACCTGTGATCGTGCTGGCCGCCCTGGTGGCGTTTATCATTGTCGGCAAACCCTTCGACCGGCTGACCCGGGCCGCACCGGCTGTCGAAGACCTTGCCGTAGAGACCGTCCGTCTTGGGGCCGGTCTCATCGAGATGAGCGTCCGGGCGGACGGGTCTATCCCAATCGTCATCGCCCAGGTCCAGGTAGACGGTGCCTATCGCGACTTCACTCTCGATCCCGCTGGCCCCATCGACCGGCTGGCGCGAGGCACGGTCCGCATCCCCTATCCGTGGGTCGATGGGGAAACCCACCACATCCTGCTGTTGACTTCCACCGGCGTTGGGTTCGAACACACGATTGATGTGGCCCAGAACGCACTGGCTTTGGATGGGCCGACACTTTGGGTGCTGACGCTGGTCGGGCTTTTGTTGGGCGTCGCTCCGGTGGCGGCGGGCATGCTGGCCTACCCGGCGCTGCGCGACGCCGGGCCGGGAGTAATCCACTTTCTCCTGGCTCTGACGATTGGTCTGCTGGCGTATCTGCTGATCGACACCCTGCGTGAGGGACTGGAGGCCGGGGCGGAGACGTTGGGCCGCCTCAGAGGGGAAACGCTTGTCTGGGTGTCTGCTGGCCTGACTACGCTGGCGCTTGTCGCCTTTGGCCGACGCCGGGGGCAGCCGCCAGAAGGGATCGCACTTGCCGCGTTCATCGCCCTGGGTATCGGGCTGCACAATTTCGGCGAGGGCCTGGTGGTGGGTGCCTCTTTCGCCACCGGGGCTGCCGCGCTCGCCGCGTTCCTTGTCGTCGGATTCGTGCTTCACAACGTGACTGAGGGCATCGGCATCGCCGCACCACTGCTGCGCCTTCGGCCTTCATTGCAGGTGTTCATAGCTCTGGCCCTGCTGGCGGGCCTGCCTGCGGTTTTCGGCGTATGGATCGGGGCGCAGGCGATCAACCCTTACTTCGTTGCGCTCTGCTTTGGCGTTGGAGCCGGAGCCATACTGCAAGTCATCATCGAGGTGGTCGGGCTGACGACCCGCTCTGATGGAGCGGAATCGCTGACTCGCCCGGCCTATGCCGGAGGCATCGCAACCGGGCTGGCCGTGATGTATGCAACCGCGCTACTGGTCTAGAAGAGCTTCCGAACACGCCTGCAATTGTCCCGATATGTGTCGCCATTTTGCTGTTTCAGCCACGGTTCCTCGGCAAAGGGTGCCGCAACTGGGGCGACGGTCCCCGCCACAACCGCTGGCACGGTCAGCGAAGACGCTGACAGCAGGGCCCGGCCGGCTAGCATCGCCATGCCAGCCAGGTATTGGGGGTTTTAGGAATGTGCACAAAGACCGCCAGTTTCGAGGTCCATGATGGCCCCACCTGATTTGGCCATCCCGAACCCTGCGACTGCTGACTGGGCGACGGCATTCCCGGCCGGGATCGCCATGCGAGATCGGATACTGAGAGAGCTTCAATGCCCGGTTCCGCGACGAACTGCCCATCGGCGAAACCTTCCACAGCCTGAGAGAGGGCGGATCCAGATCGAACAACAGAAGCGGCGCTACAACACGAAACGTCCTCACAGCGCCCTGGGCTGCCGACCACCGGCCCCAGAAGCCATCGTTCCGATAGACCACAGGTCAGTCATGAACCAACATTCACACCGGATCACTCAGGTGGGGCTGATCGACGCCCGCGCGCCGAAGCCCAGCCCGCGTGGCGCCTACAAGAAACAGACTTCGAACTGGGATACTACCCTGGCGTTCATCGGCCGTCTCGTCGGCATCGACATGATCTTCGCCGGCGCGGCGCCACATCGTCTCGGAAGCGAGCGTCTGCAGGGTTCTGAAGGCCCTTGACCTTATCACCGGTCTGAACTTCGCCAGGTGATGGAGAACCGAGGCGCAGAACTCGGCCCCAGCGATCCTGACAACCCTTTGGTGCGATTTCATCGCCGACCTCCCGAATTCGTTTCGCGGGAGAGATTAGGGAAGGGTAGGGGCTCTTGTAGGCAATCCAGTCCAGACGCATTGCCGGGTCAGATCTTGGCCGCACGCCCCAGCACGTCGAGCCCCTGCATGTTCAGGAAATGCAGGATGTCGATGAAGATCCAGTTCTCGGCCAGCTTGTCGCCCTCGCGCCGGTAGATGTCGACGACGCGCATGTCGGCGGCCTTGCCCGAGCCCGGCAGGCCCAAATAGCCGCCGGTCGGCGTCAGCGTCAGGTTGGGCCAGCCGAAGAAGCCCCCGAACTTGCCCTCGGCGAGCCGGCAGAGATGGCCGTTGAACCTGCGGTCGGCGAGTTGCGTGCGGAACGGGTGCTGGTGCTGCTCGATATAGCGATCGATCGTGTAGGTCGAACCGATCCCGTCCGGACCCCACCAGATCATGTCGTCATGCCAGCACCGGCCGAGTTCCTCCTCGGGCGAGCCGAACCGCTCCTTGGCGTTGATGTCGCCGATCATCCGGTTGATGAGCGCAAGCGTCGCCTCGCCCTCGGCAGGATCGGCGTCGGCGTGCAGCAGCCCGTCATGCATCGCCGGCCCCGGCTGCACCAGATGCGCGCCGGTCTGTGGCGGCAGCGGACGGAGGCCGGCCTGGTGCATCAGCTGGAGGAGATCGCAGAACAGCGCCGTCTCGGTGATCCTCCCGCCCTCGACCTTGTTAAACTCGGCATAGCGCAGCATGGCGATCTTCCGCGTCGGCGGAATGTCGAGGAAGGGCGCGTCGAAAAGCCCCATCAGGTGGCCCATCGAAATCACCCAGGCCGACTGGAATCCGTCGATCTCGTTCAGCCCCGCGAGGAAGATGTCCTGCCGCCTTTGAACCCGCGTCATCGCCGTAAGATATGGCACCCAGAAGGCCCCGGCGACCGCCCCGGCGCCCTGCTGCTCGTGAAACGGATGCACGCCCCGCCAGTGCCAGTCGGGCGTCGTACGTTCGGCCAGCACTTCTGCGACCGTTTCCGGCGCAGCCCGCGCCAGCGCGTCGTAATGCGCGCGGACCACAGCCTTTTCGGCCTGAAAGCTCATCCCTTGACGGCCCCCGCGGTCAGGCCCGAGACGATCTGACGCTGAAAGAACATGATCATGATGAAAAGGGGTGCCGTTACCGAGACGACCGAGGCCACGGCGAACATCACGTTGCCCTTTGTCTGGGTCGTGCCGAGGAAGCTCGCGATCTTCGGCACCATCGTCTGGTTCTCTTTCGACAGGATCATCGCCGTCACCGCGAAGTCGTTATAGGCAAGTAGGAAGGAGAACAGTCCCGTGGTGATCACCCCCGGCCACATCACCGGAATGATGACATGCCGGAACGCCTGGAACCGCGTGCAGCCATCGACCATGGCGGACTCGTCGAGGTCCTTCGGGATGTTCTTGAAGAACGAGTGCAGCATCCAGAGCGTGAAGGGCTGGTTGATCGCCACCAGAACGATGATGGCCGTCGCGAGGTGCCCCCAGAGATTCCACTTGAAGAACACCGGCAGATAGCCCGAAACGAGCGTGATCGGCGGCAGCGCCCGGAAGATGAGCGCGATGATCAGAAACCAGAAGGCATAGCGGTAAGTCGAGCGCGACAGGGCATAGCCCCCCAGCGTCCCGAACGTGAGCGAGATCGTCACGACGAAGAGGCAGACCAGCGTGGAGTTGACCGCCGCGCGCCAGAACTCCTCCTGAATCCACGCACCCTGATAGCCCTGCCCGGTGAACTGCCCGCCGGTTTCGATCTGGGTGAGCGTGCCGGAGATCGCCCAGGCCCAGTTGGCCTTGGAAAAGAAGTCGCCCTCGACCTTAAACGACCCCCAGAGCGTCCAGATGAACGGAAAGGCCGCGAGGATCATCCACAGCGTCAGGAAAGAGACCGTGAAGAGCTTGAGGCCGAGCGGTTTTTCCTGCGCCTTGATCGTCATGGCTCAGCTCTTTCCGAATTCGCGCCAGGTGCGCACCAGCACCGGCGACAGAAGGATCGCGACGCCGATCACCGTCAGGACCGAGGTCGCGGCGGCCGACGAGAGCTGACGGGTCTCGCCGCCGAGGTCGTTGAAGATCGCCCAGCTCAGAGAGGTCGCATGCGCCGAGGCGGCGAAGCTGACGATCGGTTCGAAGACCCGGAAATTATCCATGAGCTGGATGAGCGCGATGAAGGTCGTGAGCGGTAAGAGATGCGGCAGCACGACATAGCGGATGCGCTGCCAGCGGCTCGCCCCGTCGATCATCGCCGATTCCAGCGTGTCCTTGTTCACCGTCTGTAAGCCCGCGTAGTAGACGATGAAGGCGAAGGGGGCCGCGTGCCAGACGCCGTAGACCATCAGCATGATCCACATCAGGGGCGTCGAGGCCTTGACCGACAGGCTCGGATCGCCCGCGACGACCTGCAAGGCCGAGCCGATGATGCCGCGCGCATCGACCATCCAGAACAGGATGAGCGACCCAACAAGCGGGGTGATGATCATCGGCAGGAGCGAGAAGAAGATCAGCGGCCCCCTGATCGCGCTCACCGCCGCGTTGACGGCGACCGCGATCATGAAGCCGAGGATGATCGTCAGCGGCGTCACGACAAAGGTGTAGGTCAGCGTGAAGGCGATGGCCTTGTAGAAGGGCAGGTTCAGCATCCGGCTTCCGAAGTCGCGCCAGCTTCCGGACGCGTCCCAGGCCCGGCCGACCTCGGTCACCGCCAGATGGCCCCGATCGAGATAGGTCTCGACCCCGGCGAACCGCCCAAGCGGCTGTTCGCGGCGCAGTTCCTCGGTCGCCGCCTGGTCGATCATCGTCGCTTCGGTGCAGCCGAAGGGGCCGCAATTCTCGACCGTCACGATCACCTGGTCATGTGCGACATAGAGCGACTGCACGACGATCGAGATCAGCGGAAAGAAGATGAACAGCAGCATCGCCAGCGACGACGGCAGGACGAACAGGAAGAACGTCTTGTGTTTCATGGCTGGCGCGTCCGGACAGGCGGTCGGGGACGAAGGGGCGCGGGCCGCGCCCCTTCGGACGGGCTCAGTTCAGAAAGCCCTTTTCCTTGGCGGCCGCCGAATAGGCCGCCTCGACATCGGCGAGCGCCTGCTCGGCGCTTTCCTTGCCCTGCAGGAACTCGGCGAGGTTGTCGCCGAGCGCGGTGTGCAACAGCCCCTGATAGGGCAGCATCGGATAGGGAGTCGTTCCCATCTCGATCGCGGCGAAGACGCCCGCGTTGACCGGGGCGGGCTCGTAGCCCTCGATCATCCAGACCGCCTGGCCCATGGTCTCGTCATTCAGGATCGACGGGCTGATGCCGTTCTTCATGGCAATGAACGTGGCCTCGGCATCGGCATCCGAGACGTTCTTGGCCACGGTCCAGCCGTCCCACCAGAGGGTCGAGGCCGGCGTCGACCCGCCGCCCACGGTCATCGGCGCGCCGACCATGGTGTTCTCGTAGACTTCGGGCGCCGAGCCCTCCTCATCCATCAGGACACCCGTCCGCGACCCCCACATGTTCATCAGCGCGACATTGCCGGCTTCCCACTCCGCCGAGGTGGCGTTCGAGTCATGCGTCAGGAAGTCCGGGTTCATGTACTCGCTGAGCGCCTTCAGCATGTCGAGCGTGGCCACGCCCTGCTCGTTGTTGATCGAGACCTCGGCGGTGCCGGGTTTGTAGAACGCGCCGCCATGGCCGATATACATGTTCACGAATTCCTCGGCGAGGTTCCAGCCGGCCGCATAGGCGCCGCCCACCGGGTTCTGCATGATCCCCTGTTCGCGGATCATCTTCGCCGCCTCCAGAAGCTCCTCGTAGGTCTTCGGCGGCGCGACGCCGATCTGCTCCAGCACGTCCTTGCGGTAGACGAGGTGCTGGGCATTGGCCATGAACGCCACCGCCATCACCTTGCCGTCTATGGTGATGAGCTGGCTTTTCGGAATGTCCTGCCCGTGCTCGGCGACGAGGTCGTCGAGCGGCCGGATCACGTCTTCGTTGATCAAGGCGACGATCGAGGAATTGGCGATGATCGCCGTGGTGTATTCCGCCGGATTGCCCTGCATGCCGGCCACGTTGATCTTCTGGTGATCGGCGGTCAGGTTCGCCTTGACCTCGACCCCGTCGCCCGCGCAGGCCATTGCGCCGTTTGCGACGGTATGGATCGCGGGGAACTCGTTGCCGACGATGCTCACCCGGCCGGCCTCGATGCCGCAACCCGCCATCGCCGCCGAGCCGCCGAGGACGGCGAAGGCGGCGGTCAGCGCCAGCTGTTTGCACATTGTCATGATCTCAGACCCTCCGTGTCTCATCCCACCCCGTCTCAAGCGGGGCTATTGTCTCGGCGCCGATGTGCTGCGCCACGCAGTCAGAATGCCGAATCGCTCGACTAACTGCATACATATGCGATTTAACGTCAGAACTGAATATCCTTGCAAGCGCTAACTGAACCTCGTGTGTGCGTGTGCCGGGCTTGCCAACTCCAGCGATTCGCGGCTACGTATATTGCAGTCGTTTGCAAGCGGAGCGTGCGGGATGGCCGAGATTCAGCTGCGCAATATCTCCAAGCGCTGGGGGGCCTTCGTCGGCGTCCACAAATTCGACCTTACCATTCCCGACCGCGAATTTCTCGTCCTCCTCGGCCCCTCAGGCTGCGGCAAGACGACGACGATGCGCATGATCGCGGGGCTCGAGGAGGCGACCGAGGGCGACATCCTGATCGACGGCAAGCGCGTCAATGACCTCGACCCGAAGGACCGGGACGTCGCGATGGTGTTCCAGAGCTATGCGCTCTATCCCAACATGAACGTCTATGAGAACATCCGCTTTCCCCTGAAGGTGCGCAAGACCGATTCCGGCGGCCATGACGAGCGGGTGCGCCGCGCCGCCGAGATGGTGGAGCTCACAGACTTCCTCCACCGCCGCCCCGCCGAGCTGTCCGGCGGCCAGCGCCAGCGCGTGGCATTGGCCCGCGCCATCGTCCGCCAGCCGAACGTGTTCCTGATGGACGAGCCCCTGTCGAACCTCGACGCCAAGCTCCGAGTCTCGACCCGGGCACAGATCAAGAATCTCAGCCACGAGCTGAAGGTCACCACGATCTACGTCACCCACGACCAGATCGAGGCGATGACGCTCGCCGACCGGGTCGTGGTGATGAACAAGGGCATCGTCCAGCAGGTCGCCACGCCGACCGAGATCTACGACCGCCCCGCCAACAGCTTCGTCGCGGGCTTCATCGGCAATCCGGCGATGAACTTGATGGAGGGCGAGCTGAGGGGCGGGACCTTCGTCGGCAAGAACGTCCGCATCCCGGGGCTGAAGGGTCCCGACGGCGCGGTGACGCTCGGCTTCCGAGCCGAGGATGCGCGTATCGCCGACAAGGGAGAGATCGCCGCACCGATCTATTCGCTGGAGCTTCTCGGCGATGCGACCATGATCACCGTCAAGGCGGGCGGTGCGCTGGTCTCGATCAAGGCGCCCAAGGACTTCCGCGCCGAGATCGACGACCCGATCCAGGCGGGCATCCCCGCCGCGATCTGCCATCTCTTCGATGCCAAGACCGGCGAAAGGATCGACCCATGACGCCTGAGGATCACGCACGCCAAAGTGCCGAGACGCTCGCCGCGGTGCGTCGGATGGAGGACGCGCTTGTCGCCGGCGAGAACGACATGACCCGCTACTTCCACGCCGATTTCCTCTGGCGCGGCAACCAGGGCTGCGGCACCAAGAAGGGCGTCGCCGAGTTTCGCCACAACTGGCAACTGCCCTTGCGCGCCGCTTTCACCGACCGCACGTACGTCACCGAGAAATTTCTGGCCGACGGCGACTGGGCCGCCTGTTTCGGCCATATCGAGGCCACCCATTCCGGTCCCTTCATGGGGCTCGCCCCCACCGGCAAGCGCATCCGCATCCCCTACATGGATTTCTGGCGCGTCGAGGACGGGCGCATCGCCGACAACCCGGTCTCGGTCGATTTCGCCTCCGTGCTCGCTCAGCTCGGCCACGACGTGTTCGGCGGCGAGGGTTGGGAAGCCTACGACCGCGGCGAGCGCGAACCTGCCCGACCCGAAGCATGAGGACAACGCCATGAGCATCACCCATCTCAAGCGTGGCAAGCCCGAGGCCGACCGGGCCGAGGACGATGCGAAGGTTCGCGGGGTCGTCGAGGCGACGCTGAGGGACATCGAAACACGCGGCGACGCCGCAGTGCGCGCACTTTCCGCGAAGTTCGACAAGTACCAACCGGCGTCCTTCCTGCTCACCGCGTCCGAGATCGAGGCCGCGATGCAGAAGGTCTCGGCCCGCGAGATGGACGACATCCGCTTCGCGCAAAAGCAGATCCGCAGCTTCGCTGAGGCGCAAAGGGCCTCGATGACCGATATCGAGGTCGAGACGATGCCCGGCGTGATCCTCGGCCACAGGAACATCCCGGTGCAGTCCGTGGGCTGCTACGTGCCGGGCGGCAAGTTCCCGATGGTAGCCTCGGCGCATATGTCGGTCTTGACCGCTACCGTCGCGGGCGTGCCCCGCATCGCGGCCTCCGCACCGCCGGTGAAGGGCGCGCCGCACCCCGCCATCGTCGCCGCGATGCACTTGGGCGGCGCGCATGAGATCTACGTCCTCGGCGGAATGCAGGCCGTGGGCGCGATGGCCTTGGGCACTGAGACGATCAGGCCCGTCGACATGCTCGTCGGCCCCGGCAATGCCTTCGTCGCCGAGGCCAAGCGCCAGCTCTACGGCCGCGTAGGCATCGACCTCTTCGCCGGCCCGACCGAGACGATGGTGATCGCGGATGAGACGGTGGATGCTGAGATGTGCGCGACCGATCTTCTCGGCCAGGCCGAGCATGGCTACAACTCGCCCGCCGTCCTTGTCACCAATTCCCGCAAACTCGCCGAGGCGACGCTGGCCGAGGTCGACCGGCTCCTAAAGATCCTGCCCACCGCGGAGACCGCCGGGGTAAGCTGGCGCGACTATGGCGAGGTCATCCTCTGCGACACCTACGACGAGATGCTCGGCGTCGCCAATGACATCGCGTCCGAACACGTCCAGGTCATGACCGACCGCGACGACTGGTTCCTCGAGCATATGCACAGCTACGGCGCGCTGTTCCTCGGCCCCCGCACCAATGTCGCGAACGGCGACAAGGTGATCGGCACCAACCATACATTGCCCACCAAGAAGGCGGGGCGCTACACCGGCGGGCTCTGGGTCGGCAAGTTTCTGAAAACACACAGTTACCAGAAGATCACCACCGACGAGGCGGCAGCGCTGATCGGTGCCTATGGCTCACGGCTCTGCCTGCTCGAAGGCTTCGTCGGCCACGCCGAACAGTGCAATCTCCGCGTCAGGCGGTATGGTGGGCGGAATGTCGAATACGGGACGGCGGCTGAATGACCCTCCCGCGCACCCCCTCGTTCCGACTCGATGGCCGTCGCGCGCTCGTTACCGGCGCCTCGTCGGGAATCGGCCTTGCCTGTGCCGCTGCGCTCGCCGAGGCTGGCGCCCATGTGGTTTGCGCGGCGCGGAGCGCCGACAGGCTCAAAGCGGCGGTGGAGGATATCGTGGGGCAGGGTGGGGACGCCGAGGCGCTGCCCATGGACATGGCCGACCTCGACGACCTGACCGCGAAACTGAAGGCGCAGGCCCCGTTCGACATCGCCGTGAACTCCGCCGGCCTCGCCCGCCACGGCCCGGCGCTAGAGACCCGGCCCGAGGACTACGACGCTGTGATGGCCGTCAACCTCCGCGCCGCCTATTTCCTTTCGGCCGGCGTGGCGCGCGGGCTGATCGCGGCGAAGAAGCCCGGCTCGATCATCCACATCTCGTCCCAGATGGCCCATGTCGGCGGCATCGACCGCGCGGTCTACTGCGCCGCCAAGCACGGGCTCGAAGGCATGGTGAAGGCGATGGCGATCGAATGGGGGCCGCACAAGATCCGCATCAATACGATCTGCCCGACCTTCATCCGCACGCCGCTGACCGAAAGCACCTTCGCCAACCCCGAACGCGTGAAATGGATCGAGGAGAAGATCAAGCTCGGCCGCACCGGCGAGGTCGAGGACATCATGGGCGCCGTCACCTACCTCGCCTCGGACGCCTCGGCGCTGGTGACGGGGACATCCCTGATGATCGACGGCGGCTGGACGGCGGACTGATGAAGGACAAGGTCACATCCTTCGACGTCGCCCGCCGCGCCGGGGTCAGCCAATCGGCCGTCAGCCGCGTCTTCACGCCGGGGGCTTCGGCCTCGAAGAAGACCGTCGACAAGGTCCGCCGCGCCGCCGAGGAACTGGGCTACCGCCCCAATCCGCTCGCCCGGGCCATGATCACCGGCAAGAGCCGGATCATCGGTCTCGTCGTTGCCTATCTCGACAACCAGTTCTACCCGATGGCCCTCGAATGTCTGTCGAACACGCTACAGGAGAAGGGCTATCACATCCTCGTCTTCACCGTGCCGCAGGCGCAGACCGATATCGGCCGGATCGTACAGGAACTTCTGGACTACCAGGTCGACGGCATCGTCACCGCCTCGGTCGCGATGACGAACGACCTCACCAATCTTTGCGAGGCTGCCGGCATCCCCGTCGTGATGTTCAACCGCGGCCAGGACGACCCGCGGCTCTCCGAGGTGACGTCGGACAACGTCGCGGGCGGTCGCACCGTCGCCAATTTCCTCGCCGCCGGCGGGCACAAGCGCATCGCCCATATCGCCGGCTGGCAGGAGGCGTCCACGGGGCGCGACCGCGCGAAGGGCTTCGCCGAGGGGCTGAGGGATCACGGGCTCGAACCGGTGGCGGTCCTCGACGGCATGTACAATCGCGATACCGCGGCGAGCCTTACGCGCGACCTTTTCGGGGGCCGCGACCGGCCCGACGCGGTCTTCGTCGGCAACGACCACATGGCCTTCGCGGTGATGGATGTGCTGCGCTTCGAGCTGGGATTGAAGGTCCCCGGCGACGTCTCGGTCGTCGGCTATGACGACGTGCCGATTGCCAGCTGGCCCGCCTACGATCTGACGACCATCCGCCAGCCAGTGAACCGCATGGTCGAGGCGGCGACGAAGACGCTCATCTCGCGCATCGAGGGCGATACGGAGCCGCGTCACATCCTCATCCCCGGCCCGCTGATGATGCGCGGCTCGGCCCTGAAACCGAAAGGATTCGCGACTTGAAGGGCTTCTCGAACAGGTGGAAGGACTTCCCCGACTACATCATCGGGATCACGAAGGAGATCTGGGAGGATCGCGGCGTAGCGACGCTGAACCACTACTACGCCAAGGACATTCCGGTTCGTTCGCCCATGGGTATCCAGAAGGGCAACCAGGCGGTGATCGCCTCGACCATGGCGACGATCAACGAGTTTCCCGACCGTCAGCTTCTGGGCGAAGACGTGATCTGGTCCGACGACCCCGACCACGGGCTCCTCTCCTCGCACCGCCTCATCACCACCGCCACGCATACGCGCGACGGCGCCTTCGGTCCGGCGACCGGGAAACGCTGGACCGTGCGTGTCATCGCCGACTGCGCGGCGAAAGCGGGCACGATCTACGACGAATGGCTGGTGCGCGACTATGGCGGCATCGTCCGCCAGTTGGGCATGAACCCACGCGACTATGCGAGCCACCTCATCGCCCGCGAAGGCGGTCTGAACGCCGCGACCCGGCCCTTCACGCCCGAGATCGACGTCGACGGCGGCTATCACGGGCAGGGCAACGACAACGAGTGGGGCGCGCGCTACGCCGACACGCTGACGCGGATCATGGACAAGGATTTCAATCATGTTCTTGCAGGTTACGACCGCGCGGTGATCGGCGAGTATTCCGGCGCGCGCACCGCGATCGGGCGCGAGGCCGTGACCGAGTTCTGGGTCGGGCTGCGCTCATCCTTCCCCGACGCCACCTTCACGATCCACCACCAGATCGGCATGGACGCCGACATGCTCAGCCCCCGCGCTGCGATCCGCTGGTCCTTGGATGGTGCGCATTCCGGCTGGGGAACCTTCGGCGCGCCCACCGGGGCGCATGTCCATGTGATGGGGATCAGCCACGCCGAATACGGCCCCTACGGCCCGAGCGGCATCGGCCTCCGCCGCGAATACGCGCTTTACGACGAAATCGCTATCTGGAAGCAGATCCACCTTCATACAGGAGCAACCGAATGACTCCCGCCGAGATGGAACCCCGCATCGTCCGCTACGGTGACCTCAAACCCTGCAATACCGCCTTCATCGACGCCCACACGCCGGGCTCCGACCAGAAGGAGAATTTCACCATCATCGGCGGCGGTGTCTCGGAATCGAAAGACCAACACGTCCATATCGCCATACCGCACGGCTTCAATATCGGCGCGGCGGGTCAGCCGCCGAAATGCCGCAACAGCTTGCATTCCCACCGCACCGCCGAGGTGTTCTTCGTGCTGAAAGGCCGCTGGCGCTTCTTCTGGGGCCGCTGGGGTAAGGCGGGCGAGGTCACGCTTGAGAAAGGCGACATCTTCAACATTCCGACCGGCATCTTCCGCGGGTTCGAGAATATCGGCACTGATTACGGGATGATCATGGCGATCCTCGGCGGCGACGACGCCGGGGGCGGCGTGATCTGGGCGCCGCAGGTTATCGAGGACGCGAAGGACCACGGGCTGGTCCTCTCCGAGAAGGGCAGGCTCTACGACACCAGAAGGGGCGACACGCTGCCCAAGGGCGAAAAGGCCATGCCGCTGCTGACCGACGAGGAGCTGAAAGGCTTCCCTGAACCCACCACCGCCGAGGTGATCCCGAACCACGTCGCCCGCTACTGGGACCTCGTGGCGCTCGCCGACAAGACGCCCGCCAAGGTGATCGGCGAAAAGGGCAAGCTCTGCGACAAACCCGGTTTCGAAGTGGATCTCATCACCCGCGCCTCGGCGACCGAGAAGAAGCACCGACATGACAGGCCCTCGGTCCTGATGCCGGTGAAGGGCCACTGGCGCGTCGACTGGGACGGCGGTTCCACTGTCCTCGCGCCCGGCGACACGATGAGCGTGCCCGAAGATCTCGCCCATTCCGCCGTGCCCTCGATGACCGGAGAGGCGGCGCTCTACCACGTCGTGGCGACCGACGATCCCGCAGGCCCAACCTGGAAAGGTTGACGGCGGGCGACCCGACACGTGTCGGGACGGATGCCCGACAGATGCCCGACGCTTGCTGGACAGAAGAAAGACAGAAGGAGATGGCCCCATGACGACAGTGCTGACGACCCATGTCGGCTCGCTGCCTCGCACCCAGAACGTGGTCGATTTCATCTTCGCCCGCGAACACGGCGAGCCCTATGACCAGCCGGCATTCGACGCCGCGATGGCGGAGGCGTGCTCGGAAACCGTCCGCAAGCAGGTCGAGGCCGGGATCGACATTGTCTCGGACGGCGAAACCTCGAAGATCAGCTACGCCACGTATGTGAAAGACCGCTATACCGGCTTCGACGGCGACAGCCCGCGGAACGCGCCGGCCGACCTGAAGCTGTTTCCCAGCTTTCTCAAACGGTTGGCCGAGGGCGGCGGCACGCCACAATACGCAAGGCCGATGTGCGTGGGCGAAGTGAAGTCGAAAGGCCAGGGCGAGCTGGAGAAGGACATCGCCAACCTCAAGTCCGCGATGGCGAAACACGGCGCGAAGCGCGGCTTTATGAACGCCGCCTCGCCGGGGGTCATCTCTCTCTTCCTCCAGAACTCCTTCTACAAGACGCGCGAGGCCTACCTGGCCGCTTTGGCGGACGCCATGAAGGCCGAATACGAGACGATCGTGGCCTCCGGCCTCGACCTGCAACTCGACTGCCCCGACCTCGCGCTGTCGCGCCACATGTTGTTTACCGATTTGTCAGATGATGAGTTCGTCAAGGTAGCTCAGACCCATGTGGACGCTCTGAACCACGCGCTCCGCGACGTGCCGAAGGAACAGGTCCGCATCCATATCTGCTGGGGCAATTACGAAGGCCCCCATGTCTGCGACATCCCGATGGCGAAGATGTTTCCGACACTCATGTCGGCAAACGCGCGCTATGTCTTGTTCGAGACGTCGAACCCCCGCCACGGCCACGAATGGACGGTCTTCCGCGACCGCAAGGCGGAGATCCCCGACGACAAGATCCTCATACCGGGTGTCGTCGATACGACGACGAATTTCGTCGAACACCCTGAGCTTGTCGCGCAGCGTATTGAGAGATTTGCGGATATCGTCGGATCGGATCGCGTCATCGCCGGGTCGGATTGCGGCTTCGGCACCTTCGCGGGCTTCGGCGCGGTCGATCCCGACATCGCCTATGCCAAGCTCAAGGCGCTGGCCGAGGGGGCGGCGCGCGTCTCGTGACACCGCTCGTGCTCTTGCCCGGCATGATGTGCGATGGAAGGCTCTTCGCGCCGCAGATCGCCGCGCTGGGCCGTGGTCGCGCGCTCCAGCTCGCACCAGTCTCCAACCACGACACCATGGCAGCATTGGCTGAAGACGCCCTCGCCCACGCCCCGCCGCGCTTCGCGCTGGCGGGGCTCTCGATGGGCGGGATCGTCGCGATGGAGGTTATGGCGCGGGCCCCCGAACGCGTCGAACGGCTGGCACTTCTGGACACCAATCCCCGCGCCGAACTGCCCGATGTGCAGGCCCGCCGCGGGCCGCAGATGGAGAAGGTGAAGGCCGGTCGGCTCCGCGAGGTGATGCGCGACGAAATGAAGCCGAATTACCTGATTGATGGGCCCGCCAAAGAGGCGGTGATGGATCTCTGCATGGAAATGGCGCTCGACCTCGGTCCCGGTGTCTTTCACCGCCAATCCATTGCTCTGCGCGACCGGCCAGATCGGCAGGGCGTGCTGCGGCAGGTCCGCGTGCCGACCCTCGTCCTCTGCGGCCGCGAGGACCGGCTCTGCCCGGTCGAACGGCACGAACTGATTCATGAACTCATCCCCGGATCGCGGCTCGAAATCATCGACGGCGCGGCGCATATGCCGACGCTCGAACAACCCGACAAGACGACGGCGGCCTTGGCCCGCTGGCTGGAGGACTAATGGACGACACGCTTCTCGCCCTTCTGAAATCGGTCGACACGCCCACCGTTTGCAATGCCATCGAGGTGGTCGAAGGTAAGCGTGGCTTCGACCGGTTCACTCGCGGCACGGTGCTGTGCTCCGACCCCAGCGCCGGGCCGATCGTCGGCTATGCCCGCACCGCGAAGATCGCCGCCGCCGAACCGTCCGCCGAGCCACCGGACGTCGTCCGCGCCCACCGCATGAACTATTACCGCGACATGGCCGAAGCGCCGAAACCCGCGGTCACGGTGATCGAGGATATCGACCCTCTGCCTGTCGGCGCCTTCTGGGGCGAGATAAACACCACGATCCACAAGGGGTTCGGAGTTTCCGGCGCGCTCACAAATGGCGTCATGCGCGATCTTGGCGACCTGCCCTCCGGCTTCCCGGTCATCGCGGGCTCCATCGGCCCGAGCCACGCCTTCGTCCATGTGCGCGAAGTCGGCACGCCGGTGACGGTCTTCGGACTGACCGTTCATCCCGGAGATCTCATTCACGCCGATCGTCACGGCGCGCTGGTGATCCCCGCGGGCGTTGCCGAGCGCCTTGCTCAATCCGTCGCCAAACTCTTGGCGACCGAACGCATCGTTCTGGATGCGGCCCGGAACCCGGGCTTCAGCTTTGCCGCGTTCGAGACCGCCTGGGCGGCGTTCGAGAAGACGCGGACCTAGGGCCCGACCCCGAACGGAAAGGGACATATCCGAAAAACGGGCCGGTCTGGACTTGCCCGGTAAAAGTCGGGAGCACCAACTGAGGAACCTGGAGGTGTTCTATGGGAAACGGGAACAGACCGACGCCGGAGTTTCGGCGCGAAGCAGTGCGGCTGGCGTTGACGAGTGGTCGGACGCGGCGGGAGATCGCGAAGGATCTTGGGATCGGGCTGCCGGCCTGATCAGCTTGACCGGCGAGGCGCTCGGCCGGTGGCCTAATCCAAAACGCGCAGGTGGATAGTCAGTGAGTTGCACCAACGGTTTGCGGACACTCCCAAATTTCTTGCGTCGACGGTAGGCCACTCTGCCTTCAGACATGTTTGTTGCCAGCGGTGACCGTGGCCGAGGAACAGCTGCCCATCCGCGTCTTCCAAACACGCCACCGGCAAGTGGGTCGAGCGGCTGAAGGACCAGGCTGCGGCCGGACGGGACATGAAAGCAGATGCGAGATGCTTCGGCGCGGCAGAAAGGTTCGCTCGAAAGTGCGCTTCGCTACACGGTAAGTCTCACATCAGCAATTCGGGAAGATATAGCGCAATCTGCGGAAACGCCGTAAGGATCGCTACTCCGAGAAGCAGCAGCAGCCAATACGGCACAGTGGCCAGCGCCGCGTCCCCCAGCGTCACGTCCTCCTTCGTCACCGATACGAGAACCGTCAAGTTGAGACCCACGGGAGGCGTGACCTGTCCGATCTCGATCATGATCGTGATGATTACGCCAAGCCAAACGGCGTCGAAGCCGATGCCGGTCATCAGCGGGACGACGATCGGCAAGGTCATGATCATCAGGGAAAGACCGTCGAAGAAGCACCCCAGAACCAGATAGACAAAGACGACGGCGGCCAAGACCGTTAGCGGGCCCAGATTTGCCTCCCGCACCGATCCGAGAATTGACTGCGGCACGCCGAGAAGACTTACCGCTTGCGCGAGAATCGTTGCGCCCATCACGACGAAGGCAATCGAAGCGTAGAGCAGAATCGCGGCGAAAAGGCTTTCGGTCAGGGTCACGAGGCTCAGAGAGCCCCAGAACCTGCCGACAAGAATGGTGGCGATGACGCCGATCCCGGCGGCTTCGGTGGGTGTGGCGATCCCGCCAGCGATGCTCCCCATGATTGCAAGGATAAGCAGGAGAAACGGCCAGAGGCCGAGAATGTTGCGAATGGATTTGACCAGTCGGACCTTGCTTTCGGCCGATGGCGCGAGATCGGGCCGAGAGAGGCAGAGAATGAAAATGTAGGCCATGAACATCGCGGCGAAGAGCAGTCCGGGCAGGATTCCGGCCAGGAACAACCGACCGATCGACGTCTCGGTAAGGGCGCCGTAGATCAGCAGCGAGAGGCTGGGCGGGATCAGCAGTCCAAGTGTTCCGCCACCCGCAAGGGACGCGACCACCGTTTTCCGATCGTAGCCCCGCGCGGTCATCTCGGGATACGCGACCGATCCCACGGCCGCCGCCGTCGACAGGCTCGATCCGCTAACGGCACCGAAGAGCGTGCAGACCGCGATGTTGGTGTGGAGCAGTCCGCCCGGAACGTGCTGAAACAGCGGCGAAAGCGCGGAGTAGATTCTTTCGCTGACACCACTGCGGAGCATGATTTCGCCCAGGATGATAAACAGCGGGATCGCGCTTAACGTGAATGAATTCAAAACATTCCAGACCGCGTCCACGGCAACGAAGGTCGCGCCACCGGCAACGAACTGAAGAATGAGAAACCCCGTAAGTCCGAGCGCGGCACCGAGCGCGAGCCCCGATCCTGCCAGCACGGTCAATCCACCCAGAAGCAGCCCCCAGAACGCCCCCATGAGGTCTCCCTTTACGCTCGATCTTGCGGGGTCGTCTCTTCGTTCCGCTCGCTGCCACTGGCGGCGCCTCGGATCGCGAATGCCAGTGCTGTCAGCACGAGCGAAAGCGGAAGGAGTGCCATCCACGGATACATCAGCAGCCGGGCAACCTCTGTCTTGATGCGCCGCTCAAACGCGAATTCGAACCAGGACAAGCACAGAGCGAAAAACCACAGGCAGAAAACGACGCCGAAGAGGTTTGCGAGCACCGCCACCCATAGCCTCAGCCGATGCGGCATGTTCTTCACGAATATGCTCACGCGAACGTGCTCAGCCTTCAGAGTCGCCAGCGGCAGCGCAAGGAAGAAAGCGGCGGTCAGTAAAAGGCCGACGAGTTCTTCGGTGAAACGAAACGGGGCATTCACGAGATGACGCATCGCGACGCTGACGCCGATCAAAACAACCATCAGACCGCCTGAAAGAGTAGCCAGCCCGGCCAGTGCCTTGAACACTGGCGTCATCCATGCCTCAGCCTGTCGCGCTGCTGCCGCAAGTCGAGCGACCGATCGGCCCTCGTCTCCCACAATCAACGTCCGAGGATGCCGAGAATCCTCTGGCGATACTCGAGGGCCTTGCCGCCGGCTTCATCGGCCATCTCCTTCCAGGTCGCGGACGCCGCCTCAAGGAAGGCGTTCCGGTCGTCTTCGGAGAAGTCCTCAAGGTACTCGACTCCCTGTTCGGCGAGCGCGGAGCGCGCGGCTTGTTCGTTTTCCTCGGCTTTCGAGTATTCGTTCGTTCGCTCCCAGACCCGCGCGGCAGCCGTCGTCACGGCTGCCCGCTCCTCGTCTGTGAGGCCGTCCCAGGCTTCCTGATCCGCCCCGAGCACGTAGGGGACACCTGCAATCGGGTAGAGATAGGACGCGTAGTCGGTCACCTCCTGAAGCGAAATCGTGTGCGCGAACAGCGCCGGATAGACCGCGCAATCGACCACGCCGGTCTGCAGGGCCACGTAGAGGTCGTTCTGACCGACGATCTGCGCAGACACGCCGAGTTTGGTGAAAGTCTCGACCTGGTCATTGCTCCAAACCCTCAGCTTCTTGGTCCTGAGGTCTTCCAGTGTGCGAACCGGCTCCTCGCGGCAGAAGATCGAGGCTTGCAACAGCGGCAGCGCCATGAAGCCGGTCGGCACGATACCCCATTCGGCAAGTTCTTCGGCGTAGATATTCTGAATTTCCGGCAGGACCTTGATCAGCTCCTCGGAGCTGCCGACCGATCCCTGCACGAGAACCGCATTGAGCGCCGGCGCGTCACGGCCCAGATAGTTGGCCCAGACGAGCCCCATCTCGACGGCACCCTGCGGCAGCCAGCGCACCACATCGTTGTTCTGCAGATTCAGTGAGCCGCCATGGAAGACGTTGATCGTCAGACTTCCATTGCTCAACTCGCCGACATCGGCCGCGAACATGTCGAGTTCCTGGGATTCGTTCCTGCCCTCGGGCAGTCCGTTGTTGAACTTCCACTCCTCGGCGCTCGCGCTGTCGAGGACGACTCCGAGACCGAGTGCAGCAGCAAACAGATGACGCAAGGTTGCAGACATTGTAGTTCCCTCAGGGCAATTTGTCGGGCTTGTCGCGAACGTTACCGGCGGTGGCGATCTGCGGCAAGCTCCTTGCGCATGCTCTTGGAAGGCCGGCGGTAGCGACGAGTGGAATTGGCCGGCCGCCGGCTCCTCGGGGGTGCGCGGGGAATGCCCAAGGGCCAGCCAATTCGCGGCCTGGCGACCTTACCACTAGTATTGCTCCTAAGGTTGCTGCCTGTGAGGTAGCAAAACCGACTGCGCCAAAGCCAAACAGGGTGATGTGACGGGGGCAATTGTGAAGCAGTGGCTTTGCGACCGCAGGCATCAGTTTTCAGGCGACCGATCTCACTACCGATATCGCGCACGATAGTCCAATCCCGCGGTTCGAACGGGAGTCGTAGACTGGCCGACATTAAACGGAGCGAACCTTTCTGCGTTCCACCGGATGCAACAGCCCCGCTCCGAAGAGTTAACTTCTGCGTCCTCGATTTCGTCCACCGACAGGCGACCCGACGGGATCGCGACACCCTTGGCAGTTTCCGTGTACCGGAATTCGGTGAGCCACGCGGCGAATGCTTGCCTCTGGCAGCACCCCAATCGTAGGCTAACACGGCAAAACACAAAATCTCGTGAACCTGGGAGGATCACTATGAACATGCGGCATTTGGTCATTGGGCCGATATCATTGCTCGCGATGGCGGCGCCCGCAGTCGCGCAGACCGAGATCCAGTTCTGGCACGCCTTCACCGGTCGGCTGGGTGAGTTGGTGGACGAACAGGTCAAGACCTTTAACGAAAGCCAGAGCGACTATGCCGTCGTTGCTTCGCACAAGGGCAATTACTCCGAGACGCTGAACGCCGGGATCGCCGCGTTTCGCGCAGGGGAGCAGCCGGATATTCTGATGGTCTTCGAGGTCGGCACGGCGACAATGATGGGCGCCAAGGGGGCCGTGAAGCCGGTGTACCAGGTGATGGAGGAAGCGGGCGCGGAATTCGACCCCGATGCCTATATCGGCGCGGTGAAGGGATACTACACGTCGACGGACGGCGACATGCTGTCGCTGCCGTTCAACTCGTCGACGCCGGTGCTTTGGGTGAACCGCGATGCGCTGACTGCGGCAGGGATCGATCCGGATGTGGACCTGACCACGTGGCAGACGGTCGGGGAGGTTCTGGATCAGTTGAAGGCGGCGGGACATGAATGCCCGCTGACGACGGCCTGGCAGAGCTGGATTCATCTGGAGAACCTGTCGGCCTATCACAACGTCCCCTTCGCCACGCAGAACAACGGGTTTGCCGGCCTCGACACCGAACTGGCCTTCAACGGGCCGGTGCAGGTGCAGCACATCCAGGCGATGGGCGATTGGGCGAAGGACGGCAAGTTCATCTATACCGGGCGCCGGAACGAGGGCGGAGCGAATTTTCGCGCCGGGGAATGCGCGCTCTTCACAGAAAGCTCGGCCGGCTACGCGGGCATCAAGGCAGAGGCGGAGTTCGAATTCGGTGTGCGCCCGCTGCCCTATTGGGAAGGCGTCGAAGGCGCGCCGCAGAACACGATCATTGGCGGCGCCTCGCTTTGGGTGATGGAGGGGCAGACAGCGGAAGAGTACAAGGGCGTCGCCGCATTCCTCAACTTCCTGTCCTCGCCGGAAATTCAGGCGAAATGGCATCAAGATACGGGGTATCTGCCGATCACTGCCGCAGCAGGCGATCTGACGCGGGAGCAGGGGTTCTACGAGGCCAGTCCAGGCACCGAAGTCGCGGTGGTCCAGATGACCGCGAAAGAGCCGACAGATGTTTCGAAGGGCATTCGCCTCGGTTCGTTCGACCAGATCCGCGGCATAATCGACGAGGAGCTCGAGGCGGTGTGGTCCGGTGACAAGGACGCGCAGGCAGCGCTGGATACGGCTGTTCAGCGCGGGAATGAGTTGCTGCGCCGGTTCGAGCAGGCCAGCCAATAAGGTTCGAGGGGAGGGGGCGGCCCACAATGGGCCGTGCCTTTCTCCGGGCACCGTGCGTTCGGGGCGCAGGACAGAGCCTAGTGCGTTCGTCCGGCGCTGATATTCGCCGGTTTTGCGTTCGGATAGCAATGCGGATTGGACAAGGATAACGCCAAACGCACTTGCACATCTGCGCCAAGAAGAACCGCCGGGTGGCACGAAGGCGAGAGGGCGAAACGGAAATGGAGAAGCGCGTCACCTTCAAGGGCATCCTGTTGCCGCTCATCCTGCTGTTGCCGCAGGTGGTCGTGACGGCGGTCTTCTTTTTCTACCCCGCAGGGCAGGCGGTTTGGCAGTCGCTGTTCATTCCGGACCCGTTCGGGCTCTCTTCGCAATTCGTAGGGCTCGGGAATTTCGAATTCCTTCTATCCAATCCATATTACCGCGCCTCCTTCAGTACGACCGCGATTTTCTCGGTGCTTGTGACAGTCGTTTCGATGGGCGTCGCGCTCTACCTCGCCGTGTTGGCGGATCGTTTGATCAAGGGATCGGGGACCTACCGGACGCTGCTGATCTGGCCCTATGCGGTGGCCCCGGCAGTGGCGGGGGTGTTGTGGCTGTTCATGTTCAACACGCGCGTGGGCGTCGTGACATGGTACCTCGGGATGCTCGGCTACGACTGGAACCATGTGCTGAACGAGAACGAGGCGATGGGTCTGGTCGTCATCGCTTCGGCCTGGGGTCGGATCAGCTACAACTTCCTGTTCTTCCTCGCGGGCTTGCAGGCCATCCCGCGCAGCGTCATCGAGGCGGCGGCGATCGACGGCGCGCACTTCTGGACCCGGTTCCGGACCATCGTCTTTCCGCTGCTGTCGCCGGTCACCTTCTTTCTGCTCGTGGTCAACATCGTTTATGCATTCTTCGAGACATTCGGGGTGATCCACACCATCACCAGCGGCGGCCCGCAACAGGCGACGACCATTCTTGTCTACAAGGTCTATTCGGATGGGTTTGTGGGGCAGGATCTGGGATCATCTGCGGCGCAGTCGGTCATACTCCTGGTGGTCGTGGGCCTTCTGACCGTGATCCAGTTCAAGTTCATTGAGCGACGGGTGCACTACTGATGGCGGATGCAGGCGGCATGGTGGAGAAGCGCGGCGCGGGGCTTTGGCTCACGCATTTCGGGCTGATCGTGGGGATTCTGTTCATCTTCTTCCCCATCTGGCTTGCCCTAGTCGCCTCGACCGTGACGCAGCCTGAAATCGCGCGGCCGCCGATGCCGCTGGTTCCCGGCGACCAGTTCTTCGAGAACTACCGCAAGGCGCTGGTGTCAGGTGTGAACGCTCCGGTTGCGCGGATGCTGTTCAATTCGGGCGTCATGGCAGTGGGGATCGCGGTGGGAAAGATTGCGATCTCGCTCCTTTCCGCCTTCGCGATCGTCTATTTCCGCTTTCCGGGGCGGCGGCTCTTCTTCTGGCTGATCTTCCTCACGTTGATGCTGCCGGTCGAGGTGCGGATCGTGCCCACCTATCAGGTCGCCGCGAATTTCGGCATGCTGAACAGCTATTCCGGCCTGATCTTCCCTCTCATCGCCTCGGCCACCGCGACCTTCCTGTTCCGGCAGTTTTTCCTGACGGTTCCCGATGAACTGGCCGAGGCCGCGCGGGTCGATGGGGCGCGGCCGATGCGCTTCTTCTGGGACATCCTCCTGCCTATGAGCCGGACGAACATCGCGGCACTGTTCGTCATCCTCTTCATCTACGGCTGGAACCAGTACCTCTGGCCGTTGCTGATCACCACCGACCCGGACATGAACACCATCGTCATGGGCATCAAGCAGATGTTTCCGAGCGGAGACGACATCGCGGACTGGCCGGTGATCATGGCGACCTCGATACTGGCCATGTTGCCGCCGATTCTGGTCGTGATCTCGATGCAGAAGCTTTTCATCCGCGGCCTTGTGGACAGTGAGAAATAGCATGGCGACGGTAACGCTGGACGGAATTCGCAAGAGCTTTGGCCAGACCGAAGTGATCCACGGGGTCGATATCGACGTCCAAGACGGCGAGTTCATCGTCATTGTCGGGCCGTCCGGCTGCGGGAAATCCACACTCCTTCGGATGGTCGCGGGGCTGGAGAGGGTAACCGCGGGGGAGGTTCGGATCGATGGAAAGCGCGTCAACGAGAAGGAGCCGATGGACCGCGATATCGCGATGGTGTTCCAGAACTACGCGCTGTATCCGCACATGTCGGTCTTCGACAATATGGCTTACGGGCTCAAGATAGCGGGCAAGGCCAAGGACGAAATCCGCGAGAGGGTCGGACAGGCGGCAAAGCTCCTGCAGCTGGAGCCGTATCTGAAACGCCGCCCGCGCGAGTTGTCGGGCGGGCAGCGGCAGCGCGTCGCAATGGGGCGGGCCATCGTGCGGAAACCGGCAGTATTCCTGTTCGATGAGCCGCTGTCGAATCTCGACGCGAAGCTCCGTGTGCAGATGCGCCTGGAGATCAAGCAGCTACAGCGCGAACTGGGTGTCACCGCGCTCTATGTCACGCACGATCAGGTGGAGGCGATGACGCTGGCCGACCGAATGATCGTGATGAATGCGGGGCGAGCGGATCAAATCGGCGCCCCTCTCGACGTCTACGCCAATCCCGCCACCGAATTCGTTGCAGGTTTCATCGGCTCCCCGCCGACGAATTTCATCGAAGCGAGCGATATCGGTGTCGATGCGCCAAAAGGGACCAGACTTGGCATCAGACCGGAGCATTTGGAGATTTCGGAGGCCAACCCGAAAATCCGGGGAGACGTTCTCTATGCCGAAGCGCTGGGTGCCGAGACCTTGGTGCATCTTCGGATTGCAAATGGCCAGGTCGTCACTGTGAAACTCGACGGAAAAGATTCAATCCCTTCGGAGGGTGCCGAAGTCGGCATGAGCTGGTCCGAGCGACATCAGATGCTCTTCGATAGGGACGGCGTTCGCAGCTAGTTTGGCCCGACCACTAGCGGCCCCAGGCGCTTCCGTTTTTCTGAGTTGGAAGGCGAATTTGCATGCTATCCAGGTGCTTGCTTGGGCCCATGTTGCCGTAATACGGCCATACCAACCAAATACCCGCAAAGGTTGGGGAGCGCTGAGGAATTTCGACAGCGCCACAGCACCTAGGCTAGGCAATCAAGTGAAGCATGGGACCGGTTGTCTGCGGTGGCTGGTGCGCGGGCAACCTGATGGTGGCCTCGCTCGACGACTAGAGGGTTACCATCCGCCAGCAGGTCGAGCAGTTCGTGGCACTCGACGCGCCCTGCATCGTCTACGCGGAATGCTCCAACACCGTGCAGGGCAACCTAACCACGCCGGCCAACGACCGCCCGAAGCTCGCGCGAGACGAGGCACTGGCCTACGCCGCCAACCTCTCGGAACTGGCAAAGTGGACGGCGGGTGAGGAGATGACGCTTTCGTGTCATCATCACATGGGCTCGATGATCGAGGATGCCGAAGACATCGACCGGCTGGTGGAGGGCTCGTCGCCCGAGGTGGCGCTGCACTGAGACAAGGGTCATCTGCATTGCGGCGGAGCCGACGTCATCGGCACGCTCGACAAGTGGGGCGACCGGGTGCACCATGTGCATTTCCAGGATGTGCGCGATCCGAGAACGGGAGCTTCCTCGACGGCGTGCGCTCTGGCGCCTTCACGGTGCCGGGCGGCCCCAAAGGGTGCATCGATTTCCAGGCGGTCACCGATAAGCTCAAAGCCATGAACTACACGGGCTGGATCGTCGTCTGGGCCAAGCAGGATCTGGCCAAGACCCCGCCCTACGAGTACTCCACGATGGGCTACAACCACGTTGTCGAGATCTGCGGCAGGCCCGGCCTCGGCATCGAAACCTGATAGGAGAAGCCATGCCCGATCTTCTCAGAAAACCCTTCGGAGCCCATGGCAAGGTCCATGAGATCACGCCCGAAAACGCAGGCTGGCGTTACGTCGGCTTCTCGCTCTACCGGTTGCGGAAGGGCGAGGCGGTGGGCGAGGCGACGCGTGACCGCGAGGTCATCCTAGTGATGGTGGAGGGCAAGGCGGCGTTCACCGGCGCGGGCAAGGACTGGGGCGTTCTCGGCGCGCGCATGGACGTCTTCGAGAGGACGCCGCCGCATTGCCTCTATTTGCCCAACGGCACAGAGTGGGAGGCGAAGGCCGAGACCGATTGCGTCCTCGCCGTCTGCTCTGCGCCAGGCAAGGGCGGCCACGAAGCGCGCCGCATCGGGCCCGACGGCATCACCCTGACCGAGCGCGGCAAGGGCACAAACACGCGGCACATCAACAACATCGCGATGGAGGCGGAGGATTACGCCGACAGCCTCCTCGTCACTGAGGTTTTCACGCCTGCGGGCCACTGGTCGTCCTATCCGAGCCACCGCCATGACGAGGACGACTTTCCGCGCATCACCTATCTGGAAGAAACCTACTACCACCGGCTGAACCCGGCTTCGGGCTTCGGCGTCCAGCGGGTCTACACCGACGACGGGCGGCTCGACGAGACCATGGCGGTCGCCGACGGCGACGTGGTGCTCGTCCCGCGCGGGCACCATCCCTGCGGCGCGCCCTACGGGTTCGAGATGTACTATCTCAACGTCATGGCCGGCCCCCTGCGCAAGTGGCGCTTCGTGCCCGCGCCGGAGGTGGATTGGATCATGGAGCGCGACAGCTGATAGTCGCGCGGTTCCGCCGAACTGGTCGCGTTCCTCGCGACCGCTCTTATCGGCGCCGAAGCTTCACTCGGTCGGAGGTCTGTGAGAACGGCTACTCCGTGGGTTCGGCGTTGATCGAAGGCCGCATCCCCAGAAACTCCTCACTCTGATGTCTTTCCATTCCTCGGTTTGATGTGCAGCCCACCGCACAAATCAAAAAAGGAAGGCTGCCCTCCGGTTTCAAACCGCCGTGACGTCGAGGCTCTATCCCAAGACGGCGCGAACGGCGCGCGCCACGGCCGCGACGATCGTGTCCGCCTCTTCCCGGCTCAGGCAGAAGGGCGGCGCGAAGCCGAGGATGTCGCCCTGCGGCATGGCGCGTGCAATCACGCCCTCGGACAGCAGCGCGGAGGAAACTTGCGGGCCGATCTTCTTCGACGCATCGAAGAAGGCACGGTCGTCCTTGTCCTCGACGAATTCGACGGCGCACAGCATGCCCTCGCCGCGTACCTCGCCCACATGGGAATGGTTGCCGAGCGCCTCCGTCATCGATTTTCTCAGATAGGCTCCGACCGTGCCGGCGTTCTCGACGAGCTTCAGATCATCGATGAGATTGAGATTTGCCACACCCGCGGCCGCGCCGATCGGGTGGGCCGAGTAGGTCCAGCCGTGGCCGATGGCGCCGAACTCGTCGGTGCCCCGCTCCAGCACGTTCCAGACCTTGTCCGACACGATCGAGCCCGAAAGCGGCGCATAGGCCGAGGTCAGGCCCTTGGCGATTGTGATTATGTCGGGCTTGATCCCGTAGTGATCCGAGCCGAACATCGTGCCGAGACGGCCGAAGCCGGTGACCACCTCGTCGGCGATCAGGAGAATATCGTGCTTATTCAGCACCTTCTGAATAGCCGCCCAGTAACCCGCCGGGGGCGGGACGACGCCGCCGGTGCCGAGGACCGGCTCTCCGATGAAGGCGGCGATCGTGTCGGCGCCCTCACGCTCAATCAGTGCTTCGAGTTCGGCGACGCAGTGGGCGACAAAATCAGCCTCGGACTGCGCGAGGTCCTTCCGGCGGTAGTAATAGGGCGCCTCGGTATGGATCACCTGCGCCAAGGGAAGATCGAACTTCTTGTGGAACAACTCCAGCCCCGTGAGCGAGCCGGTCATCAATCCCGACCCGTGATAGCCGCGCCAGCGAGAGATGATCTTTTTCTTCTCCGGCCGGCCGAGAATGTTGTTCATGTACCAGACGAGCTTCACGTTCGTCTCGTTCGCGTCCGAACCGCCGAGGCCGAAATAGACCTTCGACATGTTCTTGGGCGCCCGGTCGAGGATCATCTTGGCGAGCGTGATCGACGCCTCGGTGCCGTGGCCCACATAGGCGTGGTAATACGCAAGTTCTTTCGACTGCGTCGCGATGGCCTCGGCGATTTCCTGTCGCCCGTAGCCAACATTCACGCAGTAGAGACCGGCGAAGGCATCGAGCAGCCTGTTGCCGTCGCGGTCCTCGATGAAAACGCCCGAGGCGGTCCTTATGACGCGGTTCGGCGCCTCTCCCCGCGCATGCTGGGCAAGATGGGTCGAGGGATGAAAGAAGCATTCGCGATCCCACTGGTCGAGTTGGTCGTTTCTGAGCATGATACCCCCGATGCGGTTGCGCGTGGCCCGAAGCGGGCCGGCGAATGCAACTGTTGTGCACATCATCATGCCGATCGGGCCTCCGTCAACTCGGGCGATCGCGCTGAAGCGGGTGAACGGCAAGAATTTCTTGCCGCGAAGAGAGCGACATCTTAGCGTTGTGCACAAATTTGCGCGAGGAACCCGCCATGCCTCTCGAAAGCGCTCCCTTCTCGGCCGACGAATACACGCGCCGCATCGTCAAGACCCGACAGGCAATGGAATCGGCTGGGGTCGAGGTCCTGTTTGTCACCGACCCGTCGAACCAGGCCTGGCTCACGGGTTATGACGGCTGGTCCTTCTACGTCCACCAAGGGGTGATCCTGACAATGGAGGGCGATCCGCACTGGTGGGGCCGTTACATGGACAGCCTCGGCGCGCTTCGGACCTGCTGGATGGAGGCCGCGACGATTCACGGCTATGCCGACAACTACGTGCAATCGACCGTCCGCCACCCGATGCAGGACCTTGCCCGCATCGTCCGGGACCTCGGATTCGAAAAAGCACGGATCGGCGTCGAGATGGAGAACTACTACTACTCGGCCAAGGCTCACGCCGTTTTGACGGCTGAACTGCCCGACGCGCGTATCGTGGACGTCACCGCACTGGTGAACTGGCAGCGTCTGGTGAAATCCGACGAGGAAATCGCCTTCATCCGCAAGGCCGCGAAGATTTCGGACAAGATCGTGCGGACCGCAATCGACAGGGCCGAACCGGGGCTTCGCAAGAACGAGCTCGTCGCCGAGATATTCCATGCTGGCATTTCCGGTGTCGGCGATATCTGGGGCGACTATCCGGCGATTGTGCCGCTGACACCTTCGGGGCTCGACGCCACCGCCGCGCACCTGACCTGGAACGGCGATCCGATGCGGAAGGGCGAGGCGACATTCTTCGAGCTTTCGGGCTGTTACCGCCGCTACCACGCGCCGCTCTGCCGGACCGTCTATTTAGGCACGCCGCCCGCCGAGATGCGTGAGGCCGAGAAGGCGCAGATCGAGGGGATCGAGGCCGGGCTGGACGCCGCGCGCGCCGGCAACCGGACCTGCGATATTGCGAACGCGTTCGTGAATGTTCTGAAGACATACGGCATCCAGCGCGAGGGCCGTTGCGGCTATGCGATCGGCCTGTCCTACCCGCCTGACTGGGGCGAGCGCACGGCCTCGATCCGGGCCGAGGACGAAACGCTTCTCGAACCCGGCATGACTTTCCACTTCATGCCTGCGCTCTGGATGAAAAGCTGGGGTCTTGAGACGACCGAGCCGATCCTGATCACGGAAAGCGGCCCGGCCGAACCCTTCTGCACCGTCGAGCGCAGGCTTTTTGTGAAGGATTGAGACGGTGCGCTATCTTGATGACACCAAGGCGCTGCTTCGTCACTTGATCGCCTTTCCGACAGTCTCGACCGACAGCAATCTCGACATGATCGAGTTCCTCGCAGATCACCTCGGGACGGTCGGTGCGCGGGTGGATGTGCACCGCGACTTCACCGGGTCCAAGGCGAACCTGTTCGCCACGATTGGCCCGGATGTGGAAGGCGGGATCGTGCTGTCTGGGCATTCCGACGTGGTGCCCGTGACCGATCAGGACTGGTCAACCGACCCGTTCGAAATGGTTGAGCGCGACGGGCGGCTCTATGGCCGGGGCACCTGCGACATGAAAGGCTTCATCGCCGCCGCAGTGGCGATGGCGCCTTTCTACGCGGAGCGTGTAGGACATAGGCCAATCCATTTCGCCTTCACGCATGATGAGGAAACCGGCTGCCTCGGCGCCCAGGCGCTCGCCCAGGTTCTGCGCGCTCAGGGCGTCCGTCCCGGTGTCGCGATCATCGGCGAGCCCACGTCGATGCGGATCATCGAGGGGCATAAGGGCTGCTACGAATACTCCACGCATTTCACCGGTCTAGAGGGCCACGGCTCCGGTCCCGACCGGGGCGTGAACGCCGTCGAATATGCGGTGCGCTATGTCGTGCGGCTTCTCGAACTGAAGGAACGACTCAAGGCCCGCGCGCCCGCGAACAGCCGGTTCGATCCGCCTTGGACGACGATCAACACAGGGGCGCTGATCGGTGGGGTCGCGCACAACGTCATTCCCGGCAAGGCGCGGATCGACTGGGAGATGCGCCCTGTCCAGCCGGGCGATGCCGACTTCGTGAAAGCGGACCTGCACGATTTCTGCGCCGAAACGTTGCTGCCCGCCATGCGGGCAGTCATGCCGCAGGCCGATATCGTCACCGAGGTGATCGGCGAGGTCGACGGGCTCGTCCCGGCAGACGCGAACGAGGCGAAGGACATGCTGATGGAACTGACGGGCGCTAATGGTGCTGAAACGGTGCCGTTCGGGACTGAGGCCGGCATTTTTCAGTCGCTCGGCATGTCGGCGGTCGTCTGCGGGCCGGGCTCGATCGAACAGGCGCACAAGCCTGACGAGTATGTCTCGCTCGATCAGCTCGAGCAGTGCCTCATCATGCTCGAGCGACTAGGCGGGAAACTGGACGCGTGAGGGGGCGTGAAGAACAGAGGGCGTCGGTCTGCGCGCCTGCGGCGCTGGCAAGCGGGACAGGGGCCCAGATCCGTTGACCGTCGGGACGGACGACGCCGCCCCGACCGCCCGCGACCGCTTCGAGCGGCTGCATGCCGAGATCCGGACCCGGATCTGCCTCCTCGACTACGCGCCCGGCACGCGGCTGTCGGAAGAGGCGCTGGCGGCGGAGTTCGGCGTCAGCCGCACGCCACTGAGGCGAGTTCTGGTGCGGCTTGAGGGGGAGGGGCTGTTGCAGTCTGTTCACGGCGTCGGAACGTTCGTGACAGATGTCGACATCGAGGAACTGGCGCAGACCTACCAGCTTCGGCTCGAACTGGCCGAACTGACCGGCAAGCTCGACCCGGTTGTGCCGGACGCCGAGTTATGGGCGGAATTTCAACGCCTTTCGGCTCGGTCCAAAGCCGTCGTTCACAACCCTGATCCGCGGCGTTTCGCAGAGCTCAACATGGATTTCTTCCTGGCGTTGATCCGCCTGACCGAGAACGAGCCGTTGCGCGCGATCAGCGAGCGACTCTATTTCCGGACGACGCGGATCTGGCTGATGTCGGTCTTCGCTTCCAAGATCGACTTGCGCGACGAGGTCGATATCTTCGACCGCGAGGTGCATGACGTCCTCCGCGCCCTTGAAATCGGCGACCTTCGCGCCGCCGCGCTCATCCAGCGGGCCCATATCTCGATGAGCTTCGAGCGGATGCGGAAGGGCTTTCAGGCAAAGTCCTAGCGCTTTCCGCCACGCGCACCCGAAGCGACGGTCTTTCAGCTCACCTTGACCGTCAGCGCCCCGATGCCCTCGACCGTCGCCTCGAGCGTGTCGCCGCGCGCCACCGGCCCGACGCCGGCAGGCGTGCCCGACAGGATGACATCGCCGGGAGCCAGTTCGAAGTACTCCGAGAGATACGAGATCATTTCGGGCACCTTCCAGATCATCTGGTTGAGGTTACCTTCCTGCCTCGTCTCCCCATTGACCTTCAACTCGACCCGCCCGCTGTCCGGATGTCCTATGTCAGAGGCGGGGAGGAAGGAGCCAATCGGCGCAGAGCGTTCAAATGCCTTGCCGATCTCCCACGGGCGGCCGAGCTTCTTGGCCTCGCCCTGAAGATCGCGGCGCGTCATATCGAGCGCTACGGCGTAGCCGAAGACGTGGTCGAGTGCCTTGTCGAGCGGAATGTTCGTGCCGCCCGATTTCAGCGCGACGGCCAACTCAATCTCGTGATGAACGTCCGAGGATTTGCCGGGGTAGGGAAACGTGCCCGAAGTGTCGAGATTGTCGGGGTTTTTCTGGAAGAAGAAGGGCGCCTCGCGGTCCGGGTCGTGGCCCATCTCGATCGCGTGGGCGGCGTAGTTGCGTCCGATGCAGTAGACCCGGCGGACCGGGAATAGGGCGTCGCTTCCCGAGACCGGGACGGCCGGCAATTTCGGCGTTTTGATCACGTAGTCCGGCATTTTCACCTCCCTCTGGGTTTCTCGCTGCTAACGCACATTTCGTCACAGATCAATCGAGATCAATTGCACATATCGGCGGAAATTAGTTGCCGTGGGGCGCAAATTCGCGTTATTTGAACCAATATGCGTCCTTTGGTCAACCAATAGCAGGGAGTGATTAGGTGCTGACGCGTCCTGACCCTCCAAGACAAAGCCAGGCGATCGCCGCGCTTCGGGACTTCATCGAAGAAGGCTCCTACGGGCCAGGGGACCGCTTGCCGGCCGAGCGAGAGCTGATGAGTGATTTGGGCATGAGTCGCGCGACGCTGCGCAAGGCGCTCGATGCGCTCGAGCGTGAAGGAGCGATCTGGCGGCATGTCGGCAAGGGGACGTTCATTTCCGATACGCGCCACGATTCAGCACTCGACGACCTTGCCGAAATCGGAACGCAACTGACGCCCGTGCGCATGATGCGCGCCCGACTTTGCATCGAATCCGCTATTGCGCGAGAGGCGGCGGTGAACGCCTCGGCCGCCGCGGTCGCGCACATCCATCTTGCCAGGACCCGCGCAGAAAGCGCGTCGAGCTGGGCCGAATATGAGGCGCAGGACGATCTCTTTCATCGCGCTGTCGCGGAGGCGTCCGACAACATCCTTCTCTTGTCGATCTTCAACAAGCTCAACCGCGTGCGCCGAACCGTCGGCTGGACTGCGGTGGTTCGAGAGACCAACCGCCCGCCCGATGAACATACCAGCTTCGCCGAGCACCGGCACATTTCCGACGCCATTGAGGCGCGCGATCCTGCGCGCGCGTATGACGCCATGCGGAACCATATCGGGTCGGTTTCGGCGCGACTGTTTGGGGAGGTTTGAGGGCAGAATCCGGCGGACAGACCGAAAAGGCGCAGGACCGGACCAAGGAGTAATAGACAAACAGCTCCATTCTCAGGGAGGAGAAAAATGAAGAACCTGTTCAAGAGCATCGTCAAGACGGCGCTTGCCGCGCCTGTGGCGTTGGGACTGGCGATTTCGGCCGCGCAGGCCGACACGATCCGGATCGCGCTCGCCGAAACGCCTTCCGACGAACTTGCGGCATTCTTCGTCGCACTCGATCGGGCGAAAGCCAACGGACTCGACTACGAATGGACAGCATTCTCGGACGAGGAACTGGCGATCCAGGCGGTCCTCAGCGGCCAGATGGATATCGGCTTCGGGACGCCCTATGCGGCCATGCAGAGGTCAAAGGCGCCCGTCAGGATCATCTTCCAGCTCTCGAAGCTCAAGTTCTTCCCGGTGACCACGAAGAAGTACGAAAAGCTCGAGGATCTCGACGGCCAGCCAATCCTTCTGCATTCGCGCGGCGGCGGCACGGATTCGATCGCCAACGTGATCGAGCAGAAGGCCGGCATCACGTTCGGCGAACGGTCCTACGTGCCCGGATCGGCAAACCGCGTGGTCGCGCTGGTCGCTGGGCAGGCGGATGCGACGATCATCGATTTGTCGAACAAGAACAAGATCATGCGCGAACATGGTGACAAGTTCAATGTCCTGCCGATGTTCGAGGTGGAAGCCAGCGACGAGGCGCTCTTCGCCAATCTCGACTGGATTCAGGCGAACGAGGAGGACGTGCAAATCTTCGTAAACGCGCTTCTAAGTGTCTGGCGCGATATGAACGAGGATCCGACGATCATCAGCCGCGAAACCAACCCGGACGGGCCGATCGGTCAGCTGCCGCCCGAGATCCTCGGTGAGCTCGACGGCTTCTACAAAGACGCTGTGGAAGGCGGTCTCTACGATCCGAACGGCGGCGGTGAGAAGGCCGCAATGGCCGACATGGAATGGTACAGTCAGGCCGGCCAGCTCGAAGGCGATCCGGCGTCGCTGAACATCGAGGACTTCTGGTACATGAAGCCGCTCGAAGCGGCGATGAACTGAGCATCTTGGCGGCCGCCTGCGAGTGGCGGCCGCCCTGACGATCCCAGGGGACCAACCCGATGACACGATCTCTGGCACTCAAGCTTCTCTCCGCCGTCATCGTCTTTGGCGCTTGGGAGATCGCGGGCCGCATCCCGGTCAGCTACGCGTTTCCGACCTTCTTCGACTCGATGCGCGCGCTCGCCGCCATGACCTTCGACGGCACACTTTTTGCCGCTTATGGCGAGACTCTGAAGCCGCTCGTAATCGGTGTCGCGATCTCGGCCGTTCTCGGAATCGCGCTCGGGCTCTGGATCGGGCTTAGCTCTTGGTTCGATTGGCTCTTCTCGCCGATCTTCGTCGTGATGCAGGCGGCGCCGCTCGCTGCGCTGATTCCGCTTCTGGTCATGGCTTACGGCATCGGCCTGACGTCGAAGGTATTCGTCGTCTGCATCATGGCGATGCCGGTGATCGTGCTGAACACTGCCGGCGCGGTCCGCAACACACCGTCGAACCTCAAGGAGATGGGCCGCTCGTTTCTCGCCAACGACACCGACATCATTCTAAAGATCATCCTGCCCGACGCCTCGCCGATTATTTTCTCGGGGCTGCGCCTCGGTGTCTCTGCCGGCTTCATCGGCGCGATTCTGTCCGAACTGAAGATCACGCCCACCGGCGTGGGGGACATCATCACCTTCAGCCGGTCGATCGCCGATTACCCCAGCATGTATGCCGCTATCTTTTCGATCATCGCGCTCGCCGTGCTGTTCCTCAATCTTCTCGAGAAACTCGAGACCGTACTTTTCGAAGGAAACATCCGTGGCTACGTCTCCGATTAAAGGCAACGTCGTGCATCCCGCAAAGTTCAATGCCGAGAACGCGGTCTCTGCGCGCAGGATTTCCAAGAACTACGGGGCCGTGGAGGCGCTAAAGAACCTGTCGCTCGATTTTCCAAAGGGGCAGCTTACCTCTCTCCTAGGGCCCTCTGGCTGCGGAAAGACGACACTTCTCAAGATCATAGCGGGACTTCTTGATCCTACTTCGGGTGAGGTCGAAGTGAACGGAAGGGCCGTGACCGGCCCCGGACCAGACCGGGCATTCGTCTTTCAGGACTTCGCGCTTCTGCCCTGGGCGAACGTCATTCGAAATGTCGCGTTCGGGCTCGAATTGCGCGGCGTGGCACAGAGTGAGCGCGAGGATATCGCCGCGCGCTATATCCGTCAGGTCGGCCTTGCGGGTTTCGAGAAGAGCTATCCACACGAGCTGTCGGGCGGAATGCGCCAGCGGGTCGGTCTCGCGCGGGCGCTGTCGGTCGATGCGCAGGTTCTTCTGATGGACGAGCCGTTCTCGGCCGTGGACGAACAGACGAGACGCAAGTTCCAGGAGGATCTGCTCGGGCTCGTCGCGAACGAGAACAAGACCTTCATCTTCGTCACGCACTCGATCGAAGAGGCGGTCTATGTCTCTGACCAGATCGCGCTCCTGCTGCCGCGGCCGAGCCGCGTGCACGAGATCATCCGCCCCAGCGGATTCCGCGACAAGGGCGTCGACAACATCCGCCGAGACCCGGAATATCTCGATATCGTCGACCGAATCTGGGCCTCGCTGCGCAGCTACGTGGAATAGCTATATGACCGTTTTCGGTATCCGCCTTCCTGGTATGTCGTCGCTGATCCTCTGGGGTCTCCTGTGGGAACTCATCGGCCGGTCGGGCCTCACGTTTTTCGTCCCGCCGCTATCCGAGGTCGTAGCGACGCTCTTCGCAATCATCGGCACCCCGGCCTTTCTCAAGGCGCTCGGCGAGACGGCCTATGCTTTCGTGGTGGGCGTCTTCGCTGCCGTGGGGATCGGTATCCCCGTGGGCATTCTCATGGGAAAGAACCGGCTTCTGGATGAGCTTCTGCTGCCTTGGGTCAACATCTTCCTCAGCGCGCCCCTCACGGCGCTCGTGCCTGTCCTGATGGTGCTCTTCGGCTTCGGCATGAAGTCGATTATCATCACGACCGCGCTCTTCGCGATCTGGATCATCATCTTGAACGCTCGGGCAGGCGTGCTTCAGATCAACCGCTCGCTGGTCGAGATGGCGCGCAGCTTCGGTGCCTCGCCCCTCGATGCGTTCTTCAAGATCTATCTCTGGGCGGCCCTGCCCGAGATCCTCGGCGGCGTGCGGATCGGTGTGATTCGTGCAGTCAAGGGGGTGATCATCGGACAGCTTCTGATCTCCATCGTCGGCTTCGGAGCACTGTTCGAGCTTTATTCGGCCAATTTCCTCATGGCGCATTTCTGGGCCGTGCTCATCGTGCTGTTCGCGCTCGCTTTCACGATTTCCGAGGTTTTGGCCTATATCGAGCGTCGGATATCCTTCTACGCCGCAAAGCGGTAGAGCCGCGCCGCAAGAGTGCGCAAGGCGGCTCATAGGGCGAAGCCATCGCTCTTTGGGGCAGCTCCGTTCACTTCCTGACGGCATTTGAGATAGGTCAAGAACAGCCCTACGCGAACAGTGCTATCACCCGGCGCATCCGACAGGACACGCCAGGTATGACGCGCTTTCGAATTCTCGCTCTGATGCTCGCTCTGCTGCTGCAAGTCGCCCCAGTTGCGGCTGAAGCGGTACTCTCCAGATACCTTGGCGAGCTTTCTGCGTCTGACCTCGTCGACGGAGCGGATGCCTACGGATCAATTCGTGACGATCTTCCGGTCGCCCCGGTCCTGAAGGGCGGAGAGACTGTAGGTTGGGTCTTCGTGACTTCGGATTTCGTCGGCACGACCGGCTATTCCGGTAAACCGATCCACACCATGGTCGCGGTCGACGGGGACGCGAAGGTGGTCGGGGTGCGCCTCGTCAAGCATTCCGAGCCGATCGTACTGATCGGCATTCCGGATTCGAAGATGCGGGCGCTGGCAGAAGACTACCGCGGCCTCGACCTCGTGGCAGAGGCGCAATCGGGCGGCACGGCGCATGAACTCGACATCATCTCGGGCGCGACGGTCACGGTCATGGTGATCGATGACTCCATCGTTCGGTCGGGTTTGAAAGTTGCCCGCGCGCTCGGCCTTGGCGGGCTTTCGCCCGAAACGGTGCCCGCCGGGCCGGCCTACGAGATCGACCCGAAGGCCGAGGCCGCCGGTGAATGGATGGCGCTGGAAGGCGACGGCACGCTCAGGCGCCTTTCGCTCGACGTGGGCCAGGTCAACGCGGCCTTCGCGGCGATGGAGGATGAACGCGCTGGCCGGCGCGCGTTGACCGAGCCGCCAGAGACGACGTTCATCGAAATGCAGGTGGCGCTCGTCTCGCAGCCGGCCATAGCGCGCGCGATTCTCGGCGCGGCTGCGGCGGCGAACCTCGAGGAGTGGCTGGGCGAGGGCGAACATGCAATCGCCGTCGTGGGCCGCGGGCTCTATTCCTTCAAGGGGTCGGGCTATGTGAGGGGCGGCATCTTCGACCGGATCGTGCTGATCCAGGACGACGTCTCAGTGCGCTTCCGCGACCGCATGCACAAGCGCATCGGGTCGCTCGCCGCCGGCGGCGCGCCCGCCTTCGCCGAGGCGGATCTGTTCAAGATCCCCGCCGATGCGGGTTTCGATCCGACGCAGCCCTTCCGCCTCCAGCTTCTCGTCCAGCGTGAAGTGGGGGCGATCGAGAAGGTCTTCACGACATTCGATCTGATCTACGAAATGCCTCGAAAATACCTGCGCGCGGTAGTGACGCCGCCTGCGCAGGAGGTTTCGCAGGCTGTGGCCGACGTCGCCGACCAAGAGGAAAGCGCGGCGCAGGCTGCCTTGTGGAAGCGGATATGGGCCGACGCGAAGCCCGAGATTGCCGGTCTTAGCGTCATGCTTCTCGTGCTGACAGCCACGTTCTTTTTCCAGTCGTTCGCCACGCGCAATGAACGCGCCTTCTTTTGGTTCCGCATGGCGTTTCTGACGGTCACGCTGGTCTTCATCGGCTTTTACGCCAATGCGCAGCTTTCGGTCGTGAACCTGATGGCGCTTTTCGGGGCGCTGGTCTCCGGATTCAGCTGGCAGGCGTTCCTTCTTGATCCTCTGACTTTCATTCTGTGGTTTGCGGTTGCTGCGGCGCTGCTTTTCTGGGGCAGAGGTGCCTATTGCGGCTGGCTCTGCCCGTTCGGCGCCTTGCAGGAGCTTCTGAACCGCATCGCCAAGGCGATCCGCATCCCGCAATGGACGCTGCCCTGGGGGCTGCATGAACGGCTGTGGCCGGTAAAGTACATGATCTTCCTCGGCCTGTTCGGCGTCTCTCTGGTCAGTATCGAGCAGGCGGAGCACCTGGCCGAGGTCGAGCCCTTCAAGACCGCGATCGTTCTGAAATTCGTCCGCGCTTGGCCCTTCGTCGCCTATGCCGTGGCGCTGCTGATCGCGGGGCTCTTCGTCGAGCGGTTCTACTGCCGCTACCTCTGCCCGCTAGGCGCCGCGCTCGCCATCCCGGCGCGGCTGAGAATGTTCGACTGGCTGAAGCGCTACAAGGAATGCGGCAATCCCTGCCAGACCTGCGCGAACGAATGCATGGTCCAGGCGATTCACCCGACGGGCGAGATCAACCCGAACGAATGCCTGAACTGCCTGCATTGCCAGATGCTCTACCGCTCCGAAACGACCTGCCCGGTGGTCATCAAGAAGCTGAAGCGCCGCCAGGCAGTCGCAGCCAGCCCGATACGCGATCTGACCGGGCATCCGAACGCACCAAGAATTTCACTCGAACCCACACACTCCGTCTGAAAAGGAGACTAGAGATGACAGACAAACGGACAATAGGACTAAGCCGCCGCGGACTTCTCGGCGCAACGGCAGGAGGCGCGGCGCTGCTGAGCGGCGCAGGCGCCGCGCGGTTGGCGCTTATGGGCGGCACAGCGGCGGTCGCCACGACCGCCGCGACGACGAAAGCCGGCGCGCAGGCGGCCAGGTTCGAGCTCGCCCCCGGCGAACTCGACGAATACTACGGTTTCTGGTCTTCGGGCCAGACAGGCGAGCTGCGTATCCTCGGCTTTCCGTCCATGCGGGAGCTGATGCGGATTCCGGTGTTCAACCGCTGCTCGGCCACCGGCTGGGGCCAGACCAACGAGTCGCTGAAGATTCTGACCGAAGGCCTGACGGAAGAGACCAGGGCCTTCCTCGCCAAGCGGGGTATGAAGACCTACGACAATGGCGATCTGCACCACCCGCACATGTCGTTCACCGATGGCACCTATGATGGGCGCTACCTGTTTATGAACGACAAGGCCAATACCCGCGTGGCCCGCGTGCGGTGCGACGTGATGAAATGCGACAAGATCATCGAGATCCCGAACGCCAGCGACATCCACGGGATGCGCCCGCAGAAGTACCCGAGGACGGGTTACGTTTTCGCGAACGGCGAGCATGAGGCGCCGCTCGTCAACGACGGGCAGATTCTCGACGAGCCGGACAAGTACGTGAACATCTACACCGCGATCGATGGTGACACGATGGAGATCGCCTGGCAGGTGATCGTGTCCGGCAATCTCGACAACACCGACTGCGATTATCAGGGCAAGTACGCCTTCTCGACCAGCTACAACTCGGAAATGGGCATGAACCTGCCCGAGATGACCGAGAGCGAACTGGACCATGTGGTTGTATTCAATCTCGCCGAGATCGAGGCAGGCGTCGCCGCGGGCGACTATCAAGAGCTGAACGGCGTCAAGGTTCTGGACGGGCGCAAGGGGTCGGACAAGAAATACACCCGCTACATCCCAATCCCGAACAGCCCGCACGGCATCAACACGGCGCCCGACGGCCAGCACGTGGTCATCAACGGCAAGCTGTCGCCGACCTGTTCGGTCATGGACGTGACCAAGCTCGATGCGATCTTCAACGAGGATGCCGACCCGCGATCCTGCATCGTGGCTGAGCCGGAGCTGGGCCTCGGGCCCCTGCACACCGCCTATGACGGCAAGGGCAACTGCTTCACGACCCTGTTCCTCGACAGCCAGGTCGTGAAGTGGAATCTCGAAAAGGCGATCCAGGCCTATGCGGGCGAGGATGTGGACCCGATCATCTCAAAGGTCGATGTGCACTATCAGCCGGGCCACAATTCGACCTCGATGGGGGAAACCAACGAGGCCGACGGCAAGTGGTTGGTATCGATGAACAAGTTCTCGAAAGACCGGTTCCTGAATGTGGGGCCGTTGAAGCCTGAGAACGAGCAGCTCATCGACATCTCGTCGGACGAGATGAGGGTGGTCCACGATGGGCCGACCTTTGCCGAGCCGCATGACAGCATCATCGTGCGCGCCGACATCGTGAACCCGGTCAATGTCTGGAATCGCGACGACCCCACTTGGGAAGACGCGCGCCGGCAGGCCGAGGCGGATGGCGTGGTGCTGGAGGACGGCCACGATGAGGTGATCCGCGACGGCAACAAGGTCCGCATCTACATGTGGTCGGTGGCGCCGACATTCAGCCTGGAGAAGTTCACGGTGAAGGAAGGCGACGAGGTTACGATCTACATCACCAACCTCGACGATATCGACGATGTGACGCACGGCTTCTGCCTGTCGAACTACGGTATCGCGATGGAGATCGCCCCGCAGGCAACCGCCTCGGTCACTTTCACCGCGGACCGGCCGGGCGTGCACTGGTTCTACTGCCAGTGGTTCTGCCACGCGCTCCACATGGAAATGCGCGGCCGGATGCTGGTCGAGCCGAAGGCGGCCTGACGATGCGCTTCCTGCCCCTCATCCTCTCGCTTATGGCCGTGCCCGCGGGCGCGGAAGAAGTGCGCGTGGTCGCGGGGGTGGACAGTCTGCAGGACGCCATCGCCGGGTCCTTGCCCGGCGATGTTCTGATCCTCGGTGACGGGACCCATGTGGGCCCCGTCACCATCGACCGGCCATTGACCATCCGCGCCGAAGGCGAGGCGGTCGTTGATGGTCGAGGGCAGGGTACAGTCCTCACCATAGCCGACGACGACGTTGTCGTGCGCGGATTGTCCGTGACCGGGTCGGGCAAAAGCCACGAGCACATCGATTCCGGCATCAAGATAACCAAGGAGGCCGACCGCGCGCTGATCGAAGGGAACCGCCTGATCGGTAATCTCTATGGCATCGACGTGCATGGCGGGCGCGATGCTGTGGTGCGTGGCAACGTGATCGAGGGCACGCAGAACCACCGCATGAACGAGCGCGGCAACGGCGTCTATGTCTGGAACGCTCCGGGCGCGGTGATCGAGGGCAACGACATCCGCTACGGTCGCGACGGCATCTTCACCAATACGTCGAAGGACGGGATCTATCGCGACAACCTGCTTCGCGACCTGCGCTTCGCGATCCACTACATGTACACCAACAACTCCGAGGTCTCGGGCAATATCAGCATCGGAAACCATCTCGGCTACGCGATAATGTTTTCGAACCGGGTTGTCGTGCAGAACAACATGAGCCTCGGCGACCGGGGCCACGGCATCATGCTGAACTACGCGAACAATGCCGACGTCTCGGGCAATCTCGTGCGCGGCGGCACGGAAAAGTGCACCTTCATCTACAACGCGCACAAGAACCTCATCTACGACAACCGCTTCGAAGGCTGCGATATCGGCATCCACTTTACAGCAGGCTCCGAGCGGAACGTGCTGACCGGCAACGCCGTCCTCGGCAACCGGAACCAGGTGAAGTACGTCGGTACCAAGGATGTCGAGTGGAGCTTCGACGGGCGGGGCAACTTCTGGTCGGATCACCCCGCTTACGATCTGAACGCCGACGGTATCGCCGACAGCGCCTTCCGCCCCAATGACCTTATGGACCACATCCTCTGGTCTCAGCCCGCTGCCGCGCTTCTGACCGGCGCTCCGGCGGTGCAGCTTATCCGCTGGTCGCAGGCGAGCTTCCCCGCGACCCTTCCGGGCGGAGTGGTGGACAGCCATCCGCTCATGACCCCCGTCAACATTCCCGTTTCCGACGATGTCGCGGCCATGGAGGCCGCCGCCGCGGAACGCTGGAAAACAGGTGACCACGATGACATCGACGTTGAAAATCTCGCGTCTCACTAAGGCGTTCGACGGCGTCACGGCGCTTGCCGAAGTCTCGCTCGACGTCGCGCCCGGCGAGCGCGTGGCGCTGCTCGGCCACAACGGGGCAGGGAAGTCGACGCTGATGAAGGTCGTCCTCGGTCTCATCCCGTGGGATGCGGGGGAGGTCACGGTGACGGGTGCCGCGCCCGGCAGCCGCGAGGCGCGCGACAAGGTCGCCTATCTGCCCGAGAACGTGGCCTTCCACCCGGCGTTGACGGGGCTCGAACAGCTCCGCCTTTATCTCAGCCTTCGGGGCGAGAAGCCGGGCCGCGCGATGGAGCTTCTGGAACGCGTGGACCTCGCCGGCGCCGCGAAACGCCGGATCGGCACCTATTCGAAGGGCATGCGGCAGCGCGTCGGGCTCGCCCAGGCATTGATCGGCAAGCCGAGGCTTCTGGTGCTGGATGAACCAACCTCGGGCCTCGATCCCGTCTCGCGGCGCGATTTTTACGCGCTTCTCGACGGTTTGGCGGCCGACGGCGCCGCGATCCTGCTCTCGAGCCACGCGCTAACCGAAGTCGAGGCGCGGACCGATCGCATCGTGATCCTCTCGCGGGGCCGGCTCGTCGCCTCCGGCTCACTCGCCGACCTGCGCCAGACGGCTGCGCTTCCGGTCGCGATGCACGTGATGGCGCGGAACGGCTACACCAGCCAGATCGCCGAGGCGCTGCCCGGAGCGATCCATGTCGGTGGTGCGCTGCACCTCACGTGCCCACAAGAGGAAAAGCTCAACGTTCTGTCGCGGATCACAGGGCTCGGCGACAAGGTGGCCGACCTCGAGGTCCTGCCGCCGAGTCTCGAAGACATCTACAGCCATTTCAGCCGGAGGGACGCGCGATGAAACGCATCCTCGCCACAGCAGGCTCAGAGTTCCGCATCGCGCTTCGCAACCGCTGGGTGGCGATCGCGGTTGCGCTGATGGCCCTGTTCGCGATCGTGCTGTCGGCGGCGAGCTCGGCGCCTACCGGAACGCTCGGGGTCGACCGGCTGTCGGTCTCCGTCGCTTCGCTCACCTCGCTCGCGGTCTATCTCGTGCCGCTCGTAGCTCTACTCATGTCCTTCGACGCAGTCGCCGGAGAGGTGGAGCGCGGCACGCTGCCGTTGCTTCTCACCTATCCCGTCGCGCGCTGGCAGATCCTCGCGGGCAAGCTTCTTGCCCATATCGCAGTCCTGTCGCTGGCAGTCGTCGCGGGCTACGGAATCGCCGCCGCGGGGGCCATCGCGCTTGACGAAGGCGCGCGTGCCGGCCTGCCTGCACTCTGGCGGCTGACCTGGACCTCGGTGCTCTTGGGCGCGACGTTCCTCGGTGCGGGCTATGCGATCTCGTCGCTCGCCCGCCGGCCGTCGGGCGCGGCGGGGCTCGCCATAGGACTCTGGCTGGGGCTCGTTGTGCTCTACGATCTGGGGCTTCTCGCGGCCATCGTCGCCGATGACGGCGGGCGCTTTACGACCGACATCTTCCCGCTCGCGCTTCTGGCCAATCCAGCCGACGCGTTCCGTCTATTCAACCTTTCGGCCTCAGAGGCAACCGCAGCGGCGGCCGGCGTCGGCGCGGCCGCCGGCGCGATCCCCCTCTGGCAGTCGCTCGCATCGGTCATTCTCTGGCCGTTTGCGGCCCTGAGCCTCGCAACCCTTGCCTTCAGAAAGGTAACGCCATGAGACGCGTCCTGGTTCTGTCGCTCGCCCTTCTTGCTGCCTGCCAGGAGGACGGGGCGGGTCCGCCGAACCCGGTCGCGATGACGGCCGACGCCGTCGGACACTACTGCCAGATGAACATCCTGGAGCATCCCGGCCCCAAAGCCCAGGTCCATCTCGACGGTCTGCCGGGCGCGCCGCTCTTCTTCAGCCAGGTCCGCGATGCAGTGGCCTATGCCCGGATGCCCGAGCAGAGCCACGACATCGCCGCGATCTATGTCAACGACATGGGAGCGGCGCCCAACTGGGAGGCCCCCGGCGCCGCGAACTGGATCGCGGCGAACGAGGCCTTCTATGTCGTCGGGTCCGAGCGACAGGGCGGCATGGGCGCGCCCGAACTGGTGCCGTTCGGCGCGGCAGATACCGCGGTCACCTTCGCCGAAACTCATGGCGGACGTGTGATGCGGCTCGACACGATTCCGGACGTCGAGGTGTTGACGCCCGTCTCACTGGAAGAGGGCGTTGGTGAGGACGATTACGAAGATCGTCTGCGGGCGCTCGCCCAAAGGCGGGGAGGATGAACCGATGCTGACCCGCCGCCGCTTTCTCGCCGTCACCGCCGCCAGTGCGAGCCTGCCGCTCTCGGCCCGTGCGGAGGCGTTGCATGTTTGGACGGGGACCGCGCTCGGCGCCCGCGCAACGATCCGCCTCGTCCATCCCGATGCGGCGGCGATCACCGCAAATGCCATGGCCGAGATCGACCGGCTGGAGGACATCTTCAGCCTATACCGCCCGGATTCGGCGCTTTCCCGACTCAACCGGGACGGCCGCTTGGCGGCGCCGCACTTGGAGCTTCTCGAATGCCTGTCGCTGGCCAAGCATGCGCATCGCGCGACCGGTGGGCTGTTCGATCCGACGATCCAGCCGCTCTGGGCGCTTTACGCCGAGACGGCGGTCAAGGGCCGCCTGCCGGACGCGGCGGAAATCGACGCGGTCCGCGCGCGGGTCGGATGGGCGGGCGTCACGTTCGACAGCTCGGAGATCCGCCTGCGCCCGGGCATGGCGCTTACGCTGAACGGAATCGCGCAAGGCTACATTGCCGACCGGGTGGCGGCGCTTCTGTCGGCGGAGGGCCTGACCGACATCCTGATCGACACGGGCGAACTTCGCGCGCTTGGCGGGCATCCGGACGGCAACCACTGGCCCGTCCGGCTTGCGTCGCGCGGGCAGATCGGCCTGCTGGGCAGGGCGCTCGCGACCTCGGCTCCGCTCGGCACGGTCTTCGACGCGGCGGGAAAGGTGGGCCACATTCTGAACCCTGCGACCGGTCGTCCCGCTGCCCCGGTCTGGCGCAGCGTCTCGCTCTCGGCCTCTTCCGCCGGTCTGGCCGACTCGCTGTCGACCGCGGCATGTCTGATGAGCGACCGCGCCGCGATCGATGCCACCGTGCGGACGTTCCGCGGAGTTTCGGTCGTGGCAGCCGTCGCTGCCTAGCGCGCCGTGCCTCGCGTGCGGCGGCAGACACGTTGTGGCACTTTTGGCCCTCGCGCCGACGCAGGCGCGCGAATTTCGATGACAAATGATCGTCATGCGGGTTTCATAGCGTCGTGCGCATGCAACACGACCGCCATATGCAATCGGACGACCTCGAAAGCCTCGTGGCGGCCATCGGCCGCCGGGACCGGGAGGCTTTTGAGCGCTTCTACCGGGAGATGGAGGGTCCGCTTTTCCGATTTGTCCGACTTAAATTGAACGATCCGTTCCGTTCGGCCGACATAGTCCATGAGGTCTTTCTGGAAGTCTGGCGCGGTGCCGGGGCGTTTCAGAAACGATCGAGCGTGCGTACCTGGGTTTTCGCGATCGCCTATCGAAAGGTCGTTGATGCCTTTAGACAGCAGGGAAGGCTGACATTTGAGGAGGAAGTGCCTGAACAGATCGACAGCCGGCCCGATGCCGAGGCGTGCCTGCTGGCCGCCCAGCAGTCGCAGGCCATTCGTCTGTGTCTCGACACGCTCAAGGCAGAGCACCGGCTCGCCATCGAACTCACGTTCTACGAGGACATGAGCTATCGTGACATCTCATCGGTGACGGGTGTGCCCGAAGGCACGGTGAAATCGCGGGTTTTCCATGCCAAGCAGCTTCTCATGCGATGCCTGTCGGCCCGATTGAAAGCGGAAATGCGCTAATGACGAGTAAACTGGATAGTAAAGAAAGAGTTTCGGAGCTGTTGCCGTTCTACGTGAACGATACGCTCGACGCCGAGGAACGGGCCGAGGTCGAGGCGCTGTTGTCCGTGGATGAGGCTTTGCGTCGGGAGGTGGAGCTTTTGAACCTCATTCGCGGAGCGGTAAAGGAGGACGAAGTCGACTACACACCGGGCGAATTCGGGCTCGCGCGGCTCAGACGGGAGATCGATGGACGCCCGGCTGCGCCCCGCCGTCCCAGGATCGGCATGGTGGCGACATCGGTCGCCGCCGCGATGTTCGTCTTCGGCTCGCTGATCTACCTGTCGATGAACGACCGGGAGCCGCGTTTCGTACAGGCCGGGGCCGATGCGAGCGCCCGGGTCCTGGTTGTTGCATTCCGGCCGTCGGCGCAGGAGCAGCAGATATCGGCACTGCTATTAGGGCTCGACGTGACGATCATCGATGGCCCCTCCGCTATCGGACTGTATCGCGTCGCGGTGCCCGAGGCGCAGGATATGGGCGCGATCATGGCCGCCCTGTCGAACATGACCGACGTCGTCGAAAGCGTGGACGCCACGGAATGACATGGCACCGGGCGTGGCTGATCGCGGTCTGCACGCTGTCGGCGACATGGGCAGCCCGGGCAGGCGCGCCGGACAAGCCCCAAGCAACCCCTCTGATCCAACTCGTGGCCGAGAGCGGGGGCGAGGGGGAACCTTCACCCGATCCGGGCCCTGCGCCGGATCCTGGTCCGGGGCCCGACCCCGCGCCCGAACCGGAGCCCGAGCCGGAGTCCGAACCCGAACCGGAACCGGAACCCGAGCCCGAACCAGTGCCCGAACCCGAACCCGAACCGGAACCGGAACCGGAACCGGAACCCGAACCGGAGCCGGAACCCGAACCGGAGCCGGAACCTAACCAACCGAGCACGCGAGTGAAGGACCGCGACGGGCGGGATGATCGCGCGGGTTCCATGGTGGCGCCCGCGTCGCGGCACGAACGCGCGCTTCCGAGCGGGCGACCCGAATTCCTCATCGTCGGACAGGCGGCCGACGTCGGGCGCGCGGAGCGTGAGATCGTCGACATAAATGGTGAGATCCTGCGCCGGCAGAGCCTCGGCACGCTTGGCATCGTCGTCTCCGCCGTCGATATCGGAGCCCTCATGACTCCGCCGATCCTTCGTGCGCGGCTGGCTCGAAAAGGCATCGTCGTGAAGCTCGACCGCAACACGCTATTCGCCATGGCCGGGCCGGGCCGGAGCTACGCCCAACGCATGGTCGGGTTGCCCGAGCGCGCAACGTGCAGACTCGGCCGTCCGGTCAGAATCGGTCTGATCGACGGACCGGCGGATGCCTCGAATGCGGCCCTTGTTGATGTTCCGATCGTCACCCGGTCAGTACTTGACGTGGACGAGGACGTGGCCGGGACCGGACATGCGACAGGGCTTGTCTCGCTGATCGCGGCGAACCCGAAGACAGGGCCGCCGGCCGGGATCGCACCAGGCGCGCAGATTTTTCTCGCTGTGGCGTTTTCGCGGAATGGCAGCAGCAACGAGATGCGGCTCGATCACCTCATCGCGGCTGTCGACTGGATGATCGGCCAAAGTGTCGACGTCGTGAACATGTCGCTAGCCGGGCCGAGAAACTCCGTGCTGGCCGAACTCATGTCGATGGCGGATGCGCGGGGCCTGATCCTCGTGGCGGCCGCTGGCAACGACGGCCGCGACCGCGTCGCCTTCCCGGCAGCCGACCCCCATGTGATCTCCGTCACTGCGGTCGACGCCCGCAAGCGCCGCTTCATCTCAGCGAATGCGGGACGCGAGATCGATTTCGCCGCGCCTGGAGTCGATGTGCTCGTCGCCGGACCGGGCGGGCAGAGCTACCGTTCCGGTACGTCCTACGCCGCCGCCATCGCGACGGCGCTCGTCGCGCATGAAGTCGCCCGCGGAAACCACACGAGGGAGGCCATCGAACGGTCGCTCGCGGCGCGGGCCGAGGACCTCGGCGCGCCGGGGCGGGATGACGAATACGGCTGGGGCCTTGTCCGGCTTGGGGACTGCTAAAGAGTTCCGTCTCGCCTGAGTGGACATTATCTCCGCGCCAGACAGCTGCGCGCCACGCTCGGATGCGTCTTCAACAAACTGAATATATTAGATAAAAACACCCACCGGCGCGCGCTGCAGTGCACGCCGAGACGTTCCCAAAAAAGATGCGATTTTTTTTTGAACGATTCTCCGCCCACCACGACTAACAGATACAAGGTGTTAGGGGTTGTTAACGAGTTTTCACAGTTTCGGGTCTTGTCGAAACCTGGCGCCGCGGCGTTGGTTGCCGGGTTCGACGTCACTAGTCGCCACTCACATCCCAGGTGTTGGTCGATGTTGCGTGCTGTTGCTTGTGTTTGAAGAGTAGTCCGATCAATGATCTGGCGGGATGGCCGGTGTGACTTCGGGATCGCCCGAAGGTTCGCGCCGGCCATTTCCCTTTGCGTCGGCGCGGCCGGAGCGCTTCCGGGACGTCCAAACAGTTCGCTTCAACAACCTCGGAAAGGTGACGGGTCGCAGCTTTGCCTGGCGGGGCGGCCATCCGTGGATGCGATCTACTTCCGCGACTGCTATGAGGTTAAATGGACAACGGCATGGCCGGGCGCTCGCCCGCGATCGGAGGCAAGTCATGGCGGAGCGCGAGGTTTTTGGACGCATGCCTGACGGACGTGCGGTCGAGCGTGCGGTGATCCAAGGTGGCGGGCTGACGGCGAAGGTTCTAAGTTTCGGAGCAGTGGTTCAGGACCTTCGGCTCGACGGACATGCGCCACCGCTGGTTCTGGGTTTCGAGGCGCTCGACCACTATCTCGCCCATTCGCCATATTTCGGCGCGACGGTCGGGCGGTCGGCCAACCGCATCGCTGGTGCGAAGTTCGCGCTTGACGGCGCGGAACACAACCTCGACCGCAACAACTTGGGAAAGCACCACCTGCATGGCGGAAGCCGTGGTATCGGTGTGCGGCTCTGGACCTTCGACGAGGTGTCGCTCGATAGCGCGACGCTCTCCATCCGGCTCGAGGATGGAGAGATGGGCTACCCCGGTGCGATGCGGATAGAAGTTCGATTCCATTTAGGGCCGGGCGGGGTTCTCGATATCCGAATGACGGCCGAGACCGACCGCGCAACGCTGTGCAATCTCGCCCATCACAGCTACTTCAATCTCGACGGGAGTCCGGACATCCTCGGCCACTACCTGACGGTCGCTGCCGATCGCTACCTTCCTGTCGATGCCGAACTGATCCCGACCGGCGAGACCGCAACAGTCACGGGCACGCCGTTCGATTTCCGCTCGGGCGCGTTGCTTCGCGACGCGGGCCTGGGAATCGACCACAACTTCTGCCTGTCATCCGACCGCGTCGCGCTACGGGACGTCGCGGAGCTGTCTGCCGGGGATGTCCGCATGCGTGTCAAGACAACCGAGCCGGGGCTTCAAGTCTATGACGCCGCGGCTCTCGACGTGCCAGTGCCCGGGCTCGGAGGGCGTAGGATGGGGCCGCATGCGGGGATCGCGCTGGAGCCGCAGGTCTGGCCTGACGCGATCCATCATCCGGACTGGCCGCAGCCGTTGCTGCGGCCCGGTTCTCTTTACGTTCAGCACACGCAGTTCGTCTTCACGAGGCGACCGGGGTGAGCCGAAAGTGAGACTTGAATATCTCCACCCAAACCTCTGTCAACATTGCGCAATGAGCGGTCGGGCCCTTCATCTGGCCCGGCCGCGTTTCTAAAGCGCCTGCGCGAAGCCGATCATCGGATGATCAGTTCGGGACCCATGAATGTGGTCGGCAGCCATGTTGAGACGAACGGAACGTAAGTCACGATGATCAGGAACAGGAACAGGATGCCGAGCCACGGCAGCGCCGCGCGCACGACGTCCATCATCGGCATGCTGGCCACGCTCGATGTTACAAAGAGGTTAAGGCCCACAGGCGGCGTGATCATCCCGATCTCCATGTTCACGACCATGATGATTCCGAGATGGATCGGGTCGATGCCGAGCTCGATCGCGATCGGGAAGACAAGTGGTGCGACGATCACGATGAGGCCCGAAGGTTCCATGAACTGACCGCCGATCAAGAGGATCACGTTGACCGCGATCAGGAACATCACCGGCCCGAAGCCGGCATCGAGAAGCGCCTTCGTGATCGCCTGAGGTATCTGCTCGTCGGTCAGCACGTGCTTGAGGATCAGCGCGTTGGCGATGATGAACATCAGCATGATCGTGACCTTGCCGGATTCGAAGAGCACGTGCTTCACATCCGGGTGGATGAGGGCAGTCAGAAGCGCCCATGGACGCTTCAGGAGCGAGATGTTGTGATCCGAATTCGGCGCGTGAAGCGGCCCCATGTCGCGATAGACGAAATTCGCGATGAGGAAGGCATAGACCGCCGCGACCGCGGCCGCCTCGGTCGGAGTGAACACGCCGCCATAAATGCCGCCGAGGATGATGACGATGAGGAAGAGCCCCCAGCCCGCATCACGCGCAGAGGCGAAGACCTCACCCCAGCCTGCCCATGGCTGGGCCGGCAGGCCCTTCACCCGCGCGGCGATGTAGATGCCGATCATGAGCATCAGGCCGGCGAGCAGTCCCGGCACGACGCCGGCAAGGAACATCCGGCCGACCGAGACATCGACCGAAGCTGCATAGACGACCATCACGATCGACGGCGGGATCAGGATGCCGAGCGTGCCCGCGTTGCAGATGACGCCCGCCGCGAAGTCCTTGGAATAGCCGACCTGCCGCATCCCGGCGATACAGATCGAGCCGATGGCGACGACCGTCGCGGGTGACGAGCCGGAGAGAGCCGCGAACATCATGCAGGCAAAAACCGCCGCCATGGCGAGCCCGCCCCGAAAGTGACCGACAACCGCGATCGCGAAGCGGATGATCCGCTTGGCCACGCCGCCCGTCGACATGAAGGACGAAGCCAGAATGAAGAATGGGATCGCGAGAAGCGTGTAGTGCCCCGCGAAGGCGTTGAAGAGCTGCTGAGCGATCGAGGCGAGCGATGTGTCCGAAAGCATCAGCATGAAGATGATCGACGACAGGCCGAGGCTGACCGCGATCGGAACCCCGATCAGCATGAAGCCGATGACCATGGTGAAGAGGAAGACGATATCCATGGCTCAGAGCTCCCGATCCGCTGCGCCCGCGGCTTCCTCGACCATGTCCTCGGCCTCGTGGCTGGCAATCAGCAGATCGCCCTCGCCGGTCCAGACCCGCCAGGCGGCCTGCACGAAGCGAAACGTCAAGAGCGCCATGCCAATCGGCAGGGCGGCGTAGGGGATGAAGCGGGGAAGCTTCTCGTAGGGCTCGCCCTCGTTCATGATCGGCTCTATGAAACGCAGCCAGTCGGGCATGAGAATGTCGTTCACCTCGTACCAGGCCTGCTGGCCAATGAACGGCGACCAGTAGGTCCAGGAACCGATAAGCAATAGCAGCGCGTAGACGATGCAGATCGCCGCCGCAACGAGCGTCATCACCCGTCGCCGGGGCGCCGACATCATCCGCGCGACCACGTCAACGCCGAGGTGGCCTGAGATCTTCACGACATAGGACGCGCCCAGAAGCACCAGCCAGGCGAAAAGGAAGACCGTCGCCTCAAGCGCCCAGAGCAGGTTGGTGTTGAGTACATAGCGGGCGATCACATTTGCGAAGGTGATCACTGTCATGAGGCCGAGAAGCAACGCGATAAGCGTCTCCTCGATTGAGTTGATGAACCGCCCCACCGGGCCTTTCGGCGTCTTGTGCATGCACTTCCCCTCCCCGAGGCCGGGTCACTTCGCCCGGCTCTGATGCGCGGGGCCCATCGGCGTGGTTGCGACGGGCCCCGGCGTCGTCAGTTCATGACGTTATAAGTCACGGCGCTGTCGATGACGTCTTGGCCGATCTCGCCCGAGAACTTCTCCCAGACGGGCTTCATCGCCTCGACCCAGGCGTCGCGCTGCTCGGGGGTAAGCTCCCGCACCTCAGCGCCGGTCGCGATGATGGCCTGCTTGGATTCCTCCTCGACTTGGGTCACGGCGGCGTTCCGCTCGGCCGTCACTTCGTCCATGATGGTCTTCAGGCCGGTGCGAACGTCTTCCGGCAGGCCTTCCCACCAGTCGTTCGATACGACGACCATATAGTCGAGCACGCCGTGGTTGGTCTCGGTGATGCCGTCCTGCACTTCGAAGAACTTCTGGCCGTAGATGTTCGACCAGGTGTTCTCCTGGCCGTCCACAACGCCCGTCTGAAGCGCGCCGTAGACTTCCGAGAAGGCCATCTTCTGCGGGTTGGCGCCGAGCGCCTCGAACTGCGCCTGAAGCACGTCCGACGGCTGGATGCGGAACTTCAGCCCCTTCGCATCCTCGGGCAGCAGCAGCGGTTTGCTCGCCGACATCTGCTTCATGCCGGAATGCCAGTAGGCGAGGCCCAGAAGTCCCTTGCGCGTCATCGAGGTCAGAAGCGCCTGGCCGTCCTCGGAGGCCTGATAGCGGTCGACCGACGCGATGTCGTTGAAGACGAATGGCAGGTCGAAGAGGCGCAGCTTCTTGGTGAAGGTCTCGAATTTCGACAGGGACGGCGCGGCCATCTGCACGTCGCCGAGAAGCATCGCCTCGAGCACCTTGTCGTCGTCGTAAAGCGTCGAGTTCGGATAGACCTCGACGCAAGCCTTGCCGTTCATCTCCTCGTTGACGCGGTCCGCGAAGAGCTGGGCGGCGATGCCCTTGGGGTGCTTGTCCGAGTTTGTGACGTGGGCGAATTTCACCAGTGTTTCCCCGTCTTCGCAGCTCGCAAAAGCTGCGCCCGACGAAAGCGCAAGAACGCTGGCGGCTGCGGCAAGCAGATGTTGTATACGCATTGATTTCCTCCTGTTCGGTTTGTACCGGCCGTTTTCCGGTCCGGCACTGCCGCTTCTGATGCGACTGCGAAGGATTAGTGCGCATCCGGGCGCGCCATGCAACTGCTGCATGGACGCATTGCGATTTTTCTGGCCGCATTTCACTTTGAGCCGCGCGTTGGAATTCCATCCACCCGCTGGCCAAGGTCCGTTGCGGCGGCGATGTCGGCAAGCGGCACTCCTGACCACCCGGCTGGGCGCCACCGCTCAGTCTGTCGTGTAGGCGAAGGAGGTCTTGACCGCGTGCAGGAACGAACCCGCCGAGGAACGCGCCGACATCAGCAGGAACCGGTCGGCGCCGATCCTGAGGATAAGCGCGCCCATGTGCTCCATCACGGTCCGCGCGAAGGCGCCTTCGGAGAAGGCGGCGACGGAGAGGTCGAGCGGGCAGAGACGTTCGAGCGCCGCGCGAACGCCCGGTCCGGACAGTTCGAGCACGGCCCAGACATCGGTCTGGTCCGTGGTGTAGGCCGCCCCGCCCAGGGCCGCCTGCACGACCGGCTCCGCGTCGGGCGTCGCATGGGGGAAGACGACCATCATCTGATCGGGCGTGGTGCGCAAGGCGCGCATCTCGTCCGATCCCGTGCTGTCGCGCGAGCCGGGCAGGTCGATGCTCCAGGCCCTGGCGAAGGCGTCCTTCACCGCGTCCTCCGCGCCGAGCGGCACCGCGACCGAGACGAGCGCGAGGTCGTCGCGCGACCGGATGCGGTTTTCGCCGAAGCGGAGGTCGGTGCCCGCGAGCGCGGGCGTGGCAGTCAGCACGATCTCAGGCACGCTGGCGGTCTCCTTCCGGGTCGACGTGGTGCGGCGAGACGACCTCGACCAGCGTGTCCTTGCCGCGCACCGGATCGTAGGCGCGCACGATCTCGCCCATCCGCTCCTTGCCGCGCTTGAGGAAACCGAGGCCGACGGAGTGGCCGAGCTCAGGAGAAAAGGCGACCGAGGTCATCCAGCCCTGATCGTGCGCCATGTCCTCCGGATCGCCCTTCGTCAGGAAATGCGCGCCTGCGTTCAGAAGCACCGCCTTGTCGACCGGGTGGAAGCCCACGAGCCTGAGATCGTCCTCGCGGTTCATCTCGTCGCGTTCCGAGAGTTTCGAGCCGATCGAGTCCTTCGTCTTCGACACCATCCCGCCGAGGCCGAGCATCGCGGCCGTGCTCTGGCCGTTCAGCTCGTTGCCCGCCGCATGGCCCTTCTCGATCCGCATCACCCCGAGCGCCTCGGTGCCGTAAGGCACCGCGTCGAACTGCTCTCCCACCTTCATCAGCGCGCGGACCATGGCGTCGCCGTAGCGGGCGGGAACGGCAATCTCGTAAGCCAGTTCGCCCGAGAACGAGATGCGGAAGAGCCGCGCCGGGGTGCCGCCGAAGACCGTGCGCTCCGCGCAGGCCATGAAGGGGAAGGCGTCGTTCGACAGGTCGAGGTCGTCCACCACCTTCTGCAAGAGCGCCCGGCTCATCGGCCCGGCGACCGCGAACTGCGCCCAGCCGTCGGTCGTCGAGATCAGGTGCACGTCGAGATCGGGCCAGAGACACTGCCGCGCGAATTCGAGGTTGCGGAAGACCGCGACCGCGTTCGCCGTGGTCGTCGTCATGACGAAATGCGTCTCGGAGAGCCGCGCGGTGGTGCCGTCATCGTACGCGAACCCGTCCTCGCGCAGCATCAGGCCATAGCGGACCTTGCCGACAGGGAGCTTGAGGAACGGGTTCGCGTAAACGCGGTTCAGGAACTCCGCGGCATCGCGGCCCTGAATGTCGATCTTGCCGAGCGTGGTGACGTCGCAGATCCCCACGGACCGGCGGGTCATCTCGACCTCGCGGTCGACGCTGTCGCGCCAGCCCTTTTCGCCGGGACGGGCGAACCACTGGGCGCGGAGCCACATGCCGGTCTCGACGAAGGTCGCTCCGTTCTCCTTCGCCCATTCGTGGCTGGGCGTGAGGCGGTAGGGGCGGAAGTCACGTCCTCGCGCGCGGCCGGCAAATGTTCCGATCGGGACGGGCGTATAGGGCGGGCGGAAGATCGTGGTGCCGGTCTCCGGGATCGATTTGCCCGCCGCCTCAGCGAGGATAGCGAGGCCGAGAACGTTGGCCGTCTTGCCCTGATCGGTCGCCATGCCGAGCGTCGTGTAGCGCTTGAGAAGCTCGACGGAGCGGAAGCCCTCGCGCTGAGACTGCTTCACGTCCTTCGAGGTCACGTCGTTCTGGAGGTCGACCCAGGCGCGTTTCTTGCCCGCGACGTGCCAGAAGGGGGTGATGTCGGCCGCCTCGTCCTCCGCCTTCGGCGTGACGGCCTTGGCGGGCGTGAGGCCCATGTCCTTGACGGCGGCCTCGGCGGCGGCCCAGCCCTCGACCAGCGCGGCCGCGAGCGTCAGCGTGCCCTTCGCAGCGCCCGCGACTGTCATACCGGGCGGCAGCTCGCCGCCGGGGGTGAAGGCCGCGATGTCCTCGCGCCAGACCGGTCGGCCGCGATGGTGGCAGGTGAGATGGACGTTCGGCGACCAGCCGCCCGCGACGGCGAGGCAGTCGGCCTCGATCCGCTGACCGTTGGTGAGCGTGATGGCGTTGAGGCCGTGACGGCCCGACGTGTCGGCGACGGCGCTGCCGGTCGCGACGAGCGCCCCGGCCAGCGTGTGGCCCGCGCCGTCGCGGGAGTCGATCACGGCGGCGACCTCGACGCCCCTCGCCTGAAGGTCCGTAGCCGTGCGCCAGCCGTCGTCGTTGTTGGTGAAGACCGCGACGCGTTTGCCGGGGGCCACACCCCAGCGGTTGGCGTAGGCCCGGACCGCGCCCGCGAGCATCACGCCGGGGCGGTCGTTGTTGGCAAACGCGATGCTCCGCTCGGTGGCGCCCGCAGTCAGCACCGCGCGGCGGGAATAGATCCGCCAGAGCACCTGGCGCGGCTTGCCGTCCGAGCGGGGCAGGTGGTCCGTCCTCCGTTCCACCGCGCCGTAGATGCCGTGGTCATAAGCGCCGTAGACCGTGGTGCGGGTCATAAGCCGCACATTCTCCATCGCCTGAAGCTCGGCGACGGCCTCGGCGGCCCAGTCCGCCCCGGCCATGCCCGCGACCTCGAGCGTCTCGGCATTGAGCCGCCCGCCCATGCGGAAATCCTCGTCCGCGAGGATCACCCGCGCGCTGGCGCGTCCCGCCGCGAGCGCCGCCGAGAGGCCCGCAGGTCCCGCGCCGATCACCAGAAGGTCGCAATGCAGGAAGCCGTGGTCGTAGACGTCCGGGTCCGGCTCCATCGAGAGCCGCCCAAGACCGGCCGAGGCGCGGATCGCCGGTTCGTAGACCTTTTCCCAGAACGCGGCGGGCCACATGAAGGTTTTGTAGTAGAATCCCGCTGAGAAGAACGGCGCCATGAGGTCGTTGAAGCTCAGAAGGTCCCATTTCAACGGCCCGCGATGGTTCTGGCTGGTGGCGTCGAGCCCGTCGAACAGTTCGGCGACGGTGGCGCGGGTGTTCGGCTCCTGCGCCGCGCCCTTGCGCAGCTGGACGAGCGCGTTCGGCTCCTCCGACCCGGCGGAGAAGATGCCGCGCGGGCGGTGATACTTGAACGAACGCGCGACGAAGTGTTCGCCGTTCGCCAGAAGCGCCGAGGCGAGCGTGTCGCCGGGATGGCCCTGCATCTTCCGGCCGTTCCAGGCGAAGTTCAGCGTCTGGCTGCGGTCGATGAGGCCGCCGCCGATCCGGTGCGTCTGGCTCATCTCGACCGCCCCCGCGCGCGGGCCACATCGCGGGCGAGTTCCACCTTGGTAATCTCGTGCGTCAGCGTGTCGCGCGTGACGACGAGCCACGAGCGGTCGCCCTGTTCGTGATACCAGAGCTCCTGATGCTCGCCCGCCGGATTGTCGCGCAGATAGGCATAGTCGTGAAACGCCTCCTCGACGCCGTCGGCCATGCCGTCAGGCCGGTCGATGAGGCTCGCATCGCCCTTGTAGACGAACTCCGCCGCGTCACGCGGGCCGAGAAGGGGGTGGTTTATGATCATCTCGTTCCCTCCTCAGTGCAGGTTCGGCTGGGCGCCCTGGCCCTTTTCGTCGATCGGCGCGCCGCGGCGGAACCGGCCGAGCCGGTAGTGCTTCGCGGTCTCGTGCGGGCGGTCGGTGGCCAGAAGATGGGCGTAGCAGTAGCCGGAGGCGGGCGTCGCCTTGAAGCCGCCGTAGCACCAGCCGCCGTTGAAGTAGAGCCCGTCGATATGGGTCCTGTCGATGAAGGGCGAGCCGTCCATCGACATGTCCATCACGCCGCCCCACATCCTGAGAAGCCGCGCACGCCCGATCATCGGCATGATCGCCATGCCCCCTTCGCAGACATCCTCGACGACCGGGAGGTTGCCGCGCTGGGCATAGGTGTTGTAGCCGTCGATATCGCCGCCGAAGACGAGCCCGCCCTTGTCGGACTGGCTCACATAGAAATGTCCCGCGCCGAAGGTGATGACCCCGGGGATGACGGGTTTCATGCCTTCGGAAACGAAAGCCTGAAGAACATGGCTTTCGATCGGCAACCGCATCCCTGCCTTGGCCATGACCCGGGAGGATGATCCGGCCACGCAGACGGCGACCTTGCGGGCGCGGATTGCGCCGCGGGACGTTTCGACGCCGCGGCACGCGCCGTTCTCGATCTGGAAGCCCGTGACCTCGCAATTCTGGATGATGTCTACGCCACGGCTGTCCGCGCCGCGCGCATAGCCCCAGGCGACCGCGTCGTGGCGCACGGTGCCCCCCCGACGTTGCCAGAGCGCGCCCTGGATCGGGAAGCGGGCATTGTCGAAGTCGAGAAACGGGCACATCTTGCGGATGCCGTCCCGGTCGAGAAGCTCCGAATCCGCGCCCGAGAGCCGCATCGCATTGGCACGCCGGGCGAAGGCGTCGCGCTGCGGGTCGCTGTGGATCAGGTTCAGGATGCCGCGCTGGCTGACCATCGCGTTGTAATTGAAATCCTGCTCCAGCCCCTCCCAGAGCTTCATCGAGAGCTCGTAGAACGGCTGGTTGCCCTCCAGGAGGTAGTTCGACCGCACGATCGTCGTGTTCCGCCCGATATTGCCGGAGCCGAGCCAGCCCTTCTCGACCACCGCGACATTGGTGACGCCGAACTCTTTGGCGAGGTAGTAGGCGGTCGACAGTCCGTGCCCGCCGCCGCCGACGATCACGACGTCGTATTCCGGCTTGGGATCGGGCTCGCGCCAGACCGGCTTCCAGCCCTTGTTGCCGGTCAGCCCTTCCGTGAAGATCCTGAATGCCGAATAGCGCATCTCGCCGCCCGCTTCTTTAGATCAACCCAGCATTCCATCCGAAAGCCCGACTCGACTTTTCCGAAACGGACGTTCATTTGTACGTTATGGCCGCGATTGGCTCTCCACCGTCTCAGTTTCGCATCGGAATCTTCCCGGTCCCGGGATTCGCGCTCATGTCTTATGCCTGCACGGTGGAGCCGCTGCGGGCCGCGAATCTCCTCGCCCGGCGGCCGCTCTACGACGTCATCCATTTCGGAGATGGCGCGCAGGTCGGAAGCTCGGGCGCGGCGAGCGTCGCGGCGTCGCAGCGCGTGGGCGACATGCCCGCGCTCGATCTCCTCATGGTCATCGCCGGCGGCGACCCGGCGAGCTTTCGCGACCCGGAGGCGCTCGGCTGGCTGAAGCGCATGGCGCGGCGCGGCGTGCAGCTCGGCGGCGTCTCGGGCGGGCCCGTGATCCTCGCCATGGCCGGGCTGATGGAGGGGCGCCGGATGACCGTCCACTGGGAGCACGCGCCGGTGCTCGCCGAGATGTCGCCGGGCCTCGTCGTGGAGCGCCGGCTCTATGTCATCGACCGCGACCGCGTGACCTGCGGCGGGGGGACCGCTCCCCTCGATCTCATGCACGCGCTGATCTCGGAGCATCACGGCGGCGCCTTCGCGCGGCTCGTCAGCGACTGGTTCCTCCATACCCGCATCCGCGCCTCGGCCGATCCGCAGCGTTCCGGCCTCGTCGAGCGCATCGGCACCAGCTCGGCCCCCATCCTCGACGCGGTGTCGGCGATGGAGGATCATGTCGCCGACCCGCTGAGCCTGCCGCAGCTCGCGGCGATCGCGGGCGTGTCGGCGCGCCAGCTCAACCGACTGTTTCGCGACCGCTTTGGTCAGAGCACGATGACCTATTACCGCGCGATCCGTCTTGACGTGGCGCAGCACCTCTTAGGTGCGTCGCCATTGCCGCTGACCGAGATCGCGCTCGCCACCGGCTTCGCGGGATCGGCGCATTTCTCGCGGGCATTTTCGGAACGGTATGGTATGCCGCCCTCAAAGGTGCGGCGCTGATACCTCAGAGGGGGCCATGGTGAGACTGCTCGTCCTTCAACATGTCGATGTCGAACATCCCGGCATCTTCCGGTCTTTCCTCGCCGATGACGGTCACGTCTACGACACGGTGGAGCTTGATGCCGGCGACGCGCTGCCAGCCATCGACGGCTACGATGGCCTGTGGGTTATGGGCGGGCCAATGGATGTCTGGCAGGAGCGCGACCATCCCTGGCTGGTTGAGGAAAAGGCGTTCATCCGTGATGCGGTAGAGGGCAGGGGGTTGCCATTTCTCGGTCTCTGCCTCGGACACCAGCTTCTGGCCGAGGCGCTTGGAGGAGAAGTGGGGCCCGCGAAGACGCCTGAGATCGGGGTCATGGAGGTGCGACTGACCGAGGCCGGCGCGGAAGGCGTCCTCTTCGATGGCCTGCCGGAGCGTTTCCACACGCTGCAATGGCACTCGGCGGAGGTGACGCGGATGCCTGCCGGTGCGCAGTGCCTCGCGACGTCGCCCGCCTGCACGGTGCAGGCGATGAAATGGGGCCCGCGCGCCTATTCGGCGCAATTCCACGTCGAGGTCGAGGCCGACACCGTGACGAATTGGGCTGCGATTCCTGAATACGCGGCGGCCCTCGACCGTGCGCTGGGTGTAGGCGGCGCGGAGCGCCTCGCCTCAGATGTCGAGGACAGGCTTTCTGCTTTCAACGAAATGGCGGAGCGGCTTTACATCAACTGGCTGCAGACTGCCGCGCAGGCGTGAGGGGCGGCGTGCGCGCGACCGACTTGTTCCAATAGATGGGATACTGAGGCGACCCGACTAGCGTGAATTCTGTTAGGTGTCCGCGGCGCGCGTCAGCGACAGGCGCGCGGTCTCCAGATGCTCCTTCATGTGCGCGGTCGCCCGCTCGGGTTCGCGCGACCGGATCGCATTCAGGATCTGGCGGTGCTGAAGATTGTAGGTGGCGATAATCGACGGGTCGAGCGTAAGGTGCCGCATGCGCGTCCATTCATCCATCGACCGGACGCGGTTGATCTGACGGATGATCCAGATGAGAAGCGCGTTGCGCGTCGTCTCCGCCAGCGTCCGGTGAAACTCGCTATCGGCCTCGGCAAAGGCTACGGGATCGTCGACGGACGCCTCCATCCGCGTGCAAAGCTCATCGAGCCGGTCAAAGTCTTCGCGCCTGCCGTGGAGCACGCAAAGCCGACAGACGTGCGGCTCGAGCGCAAACCGCGCGTCGATGAGCTCGAGTGGGCTTGCATTGGCGACCGCCTCGGCTGAAACCTCGTCGCGCTGAAACGTTATGTATGTGCCGCTGCCGGGCCGTGTTTCCAGAAACCCTTCGGCCTCAAGCTGACCCAACGCGTCCCGCAAGGTGTTGCGTGCGACGCCATAAAGCTCAGCAAGTTTCCGCGATGCCGGCAGCCGGTCGTGGCGTTGATACGTGCCCTTCGCGATTTCCCGGCGCATGAGTGCGGCGATGTCAGCGGAACCCATTCTGGCCATGGTTTTGTAGTCCTTGTAGCCCAATTCTGATCCAATATACACGTATGACAGAGAAAATCTAGCGGTTTGGCTTAAAAAAGGTTGATTATTGGTCCGAATCTGCGTCAATGTGCCTGTCGTTGCGCAGACTCAGCGTGGCGATGAAATGCACGGCCAGCCGGGGGGATGAAGTCGATGACGTTTCCTGTGCATGCGAAGTTCTTCGTCGTCGGGCTCGGCCCTCGGTCCGCGACTTCGAGAACATGCTGTACCTGCCGAAGAATATCACCTTGAAGGGTCTCGATGGCGAGGTGCTGGGATGACTGCACCCGGAGTCGCACAGCCCGTAACCGAGAAGATGATCATCGCCGTGAACCGGAACGGCTGTGAAAACGAAGAGCTGATAAGGCCGATACAACAGGGAGAGAGTAAGTGCCTAAGAATTCGTCAAGCAGGAAGCAGACATCGACGGATCTCGAATCATTCGTGAACGCCAAAGGGCGGGACGACAAGATCAAGCAGGTTCGTGCCAAGATAAACGAACTGGGGATTGAATATCTCTACCTCCAGTTCGTCTCCGTGACCGGCAAGGTGATGGGGAAGGGGATCCCCGCCGATCACTGGGAAAACGTCGCGAAAAAGGGCTTCCAGCTTGTCTACGGCGCGACCGTCAACCTTTTCACCAACCGTGCGGGAGAATATCTGGGCTACGGACCCGAGGCCGCTGAACTTGTCGGTATTCCCGAGCCCGAGACCTTCATGCAGCTGCCCTGGGCGCCGCAGATCGGCCGCTTCTATTGCACGCTTTTCCGCAACCGCGAGGAGAAGGTCGATCCCGGCGGCTACCTGACCTCAGACTGCCGTGGCAACCTGAGGCGCATGCACGCGGAGTTCACCAAGAAGCACGGCACCATGCTTCGGATCGGGACCGAACCCGAGATGATGTGGCTGAAGTTCGACGAGGACGGCAAGCCGCGCGACGGCTACTCGAAGCCATATTGCTATCACATCGACCAGTTCGAGAAGCTGCGTCCCGTCTCGCTCCAAGTCATCCGTTACTCCCGCAAGATGGGCCTCGACATGATCCAGGGCGACCACGAGGATGCGCCGGGCCAGCTCGAACTCAACTGGATGTTCGACGACGTCCTCAGGAATGCCGACCGGCTGACGACCTACCGCCAGATCTGCGCCCAGGTCGCGCGCGAAAACGGCATTTTCGCCTGCTTCATGACCAAGCCCTTCATGGGCGTATCGGCCTCGGGCTGCCATCACAACATGAGCCTCTGGCATGGCGGCAAGGATGAATTCGCGCCCTGCGGCAATGACAAGAAGAAGCTGCCCGGCATGGAAGATAACTACATGTATGTCAGGGGTGGCGACAACACGTTCATGCCTGACACGGACGATCCTCAGATGCCGGGCAAGGAGGGCCTGAAGGCGATCGGCGGCGTGGTGAAACATCTGCAAGCGCTGACCGCGATCGGCTGTTCGACCGTGAACTCGTACCGCCGGCTTTGGGACACTGGCTTCTGGGCGCCGGTCTTCTCGGACTGGGGCTTCCAGAACCGCACGACGGGGCTGCGCGTCTCGGCGCCGGGCCGGTTCGAATACCGTTCGGTCGACTCAATGGTGAACCCGTATCTCATGGGGACCTGCCTGCTGGCCGCGATGGATGACGGGCTGGACAACAATCTCGATCCCGGCAAGCCGGAAGAGCGCAACATCTACGACGCGATGGCGGCCGGCAAGAAAGTCAAGAAGCTTCCGATGTCGCTCGGCGAGGCGCTCGACCACCTGCGCAAGAGCGAGGTCGTCCAGCGCGGCCTGCCCGGCGAGATGTACCGGCTCTACGACGAATACAAAACTGACGAATGGGCGCGCTTCATGTCGACCGTCACCGAATGGGACAAAGACAGGTACATGGAGTGCCTGCCCTAGGTAAAACTGCAATCTGACGGCGGGTCGCGGCTGACCGCGCCCGCCGCCGAATATTCACACGAGGAGACGCAGCTAAATGTGTGGAATTGCTGGAATTATCCACAGGGGTAAGAGCTCCAACGTGGGCGGCGAGATGACCGCGATGTTGCAGGCCCTGAAGCACCGCGGCCCGGATTCGACCGGCTATGCGGTCTACGGCGAGGGCGGCGACCCCAAGGACTACATCATGCGGATCAAGGTCGCGGAGGCCGAGGACCGCAAGACCGGTCACGGCGTCCACAAGCTGATCGCCGACCGCATCGCGCGGGTGGACGAGATCCTTGCCGAGCACGGCGCGAAGGTGAAGTCCAAGGAGGCGATCCGCGAATACGCGCTTCGCTACGTCCTCAGCCACGACGGCGACACCGCCGCGATGGCGACTCATATCGAGGAGGACAAGGGCACCGAGATCCTGTCAATGGGCAACGGTCTCGAACTGATCAAGGACCTCGGCGACGCGAGCGACGTGGCGGGCGCCTACGGGCTCAACGACTTCACCGGAACTCACGGGATCGGCCACACAAGAATGGCGACGGAATCGGACGTCGACATCAAGTCCGCCCACCCCTACTGGGCCTTCCCCTACAACGACATCAGCGTCGTCCATAACGGCCAGATCACCAACTACTGGATCATGCGCCGCGAGATGGAGCGCAAGGGCCACCGGTTCCAGTCGAACTGCGACAGCGAGCTTCTGGCGGTCTACACCGCCCACAACCTCAAGAACGGCATGAGCCTCGAGGATTCGCTTAAGAAGTCGATCAGCGAGATCGACGGGGTGTTCACCTATCTCGTGGCCACCAAGGACCAGCTCGGCATGGCCAAAGACACGATGGCCGCGAAGCCGCTGGTGCTCTACGAAAGCGACGACCTGATCGCCATGGCCTCCGAAGAGGTCGCGATCCGGGCGATCCTTCCCCAGGAAATCGACACCTATGATCCCTACGACGAGGAGGTTCGGGTATGGCAAGCGTGAGTGACGCCGACCTCAAGAAGATGAGCCAGGAAGAGCGTGTCACGGCGCTCGGAATGCGGACAGAGCAGCTTACCGGCAAGACGCTCTATATCGAGTTCGACCCCGAGGCTGAGGAACGGTTCACCTATCCCTGGGCGCCCGACGTCGACTTCAACAAGCGGACCGAAATCGACACCGACGACATGACTACGACCGAGGTCAATGCCAAGATCCGAGACCTGATGGGCGAGGGCTACGGCACGATCGTGCTCAAGAACCCGCGCGGCAAGCATTCGCTCGGCGTCGGCATCCTCAGCCGCCTCAACCTGATCATCGAAGGGTCGTGCGGCTATTTCGGCGTCGGCCTGATCGACGGGCCGAACGTGCGGATCAACGGCCGCGTCGGCTGGTCCTGCGGCGAAAACATGATGTCGGGCACGATCGTCATCGAGAAGAACGCGGGCTCCACCTTTGGGGCGGCGCTCCGCGGCGGCGATCTCGTCTGCAGGGGATCGGTCGGGTCGCGCACCGGCATCGACATGAAGGGCGGAACGATACTTGTCGGCGGCGATACCGGGGCTCTGTCGGGCTTCATGATGCAGCGCGGCCGGATGGTCGTGTGCGGCAATGCCGGCAAGAACCTCGGCGACTCGATGTACGACGGCACGATCTATGTCGGCGGCGAGATCAAGTCGTTGGGCGTCGATGCCGTCGAGGCCGAACTGACCGATCTCGACAAGAAGTGGCTGACCCGCAAGCTCACCCAGTACGGGCTGATGCCTCAAAAGGGCGTCGATCACTTCACCAAGATCGTCGCGGGCAAGCAACTCTGGAACTACGACAATCTCGAACCGACCGAGAAGAAACTCATCCTCTGACGCTGTCGAAAGGAACGAAAACATGGCCGATGGCAGCCCGACCCAAAAAAAGCCCATTGGACGCGACACCTACCGTCTGGGCGACTCCTTCATCTTCCCGCCCAGAGTCATCGACGACATTCACGTCAAGGCCGAGTTGGGACGCTACCGGATGCGGGGCTTCTCGCTCTTCAAGAAGATCCCGCACTGGGACGACCTGACCTTCCTGCCCGGAACGCTCACGCGCTTCGTCATCGAGGGCTATCGCGAGAAATGCGAGACCAAGACGGTGATCGGGCCGCGCGCCAAGCGTCCGCTGGAGCTGGACATTCCCGTCTACATCACCGGCATGTCCTTCGGCGCGCTCAGCTACGAGGCGAAGACCGCGCTCGCGCGGGGCGCCACGATGGCGGGCACCGCGACCTGTTCGGGCGAGGGCGGCATGATCCCCGACGAACGGCGGTTCTCGTCGAAATGGTTCTACCAGTGCATCCAGTCGCGCTACGGCTTCAACCCGAATCACCTGATCCTCGCCGATGGCTGCGAGTTCTTCATTGGCCAGGGCTGCAAGGTCGGCCTCGGCGGACACCTCATGGGCCAGAAGGTCACCGACCAGGTGGCCGAGATGCGCTCGCTTCCCGCCGGCATCGACCAGCGCTCGCCCGCCCGGCACCCGGACTGGCTGGGGCCGGACGACCTCGCGCTCAAGATCCAGGAGATCCGCGAGGCAACCGACTGGCAAATCCCGATCCAGCTCAAGCTCGGCGCGGCGCGGGTCTATGACGACGTGCGGATGGCGGTGAAATGCGATCCCGACTCGATCTACATCGACGGGATGGAGGGCTCGACCGGCGCCGGTCCGCACCTCGCGACCGAGGATACCGGCGTGCCCGGCATCGCCGCGATCCGCCAGGCGCGAAAGGCGATCGACGACCTCGGCAAGCGGGGCGAGATCAGCCTCGTCTATGCCGGCGGCATCCGGAATGGCGCGGACGTCGCCAAGGCGATCGCGCTCGGCGCCGACGCCATCGCCATCGGCCATTCGGCGATGATGGCCTTGAACTGCAACAAGGACATCCCCGAGGCCAACTATCCCGAGGAGATTGGCACGGAACCGGGCCATTGCTACCACTGTCACACGGGGCGCTGCCCGGTCGGCGTAGCGACACAGGACCCGAAGCTGCGCGAACGGCTCGATCCCGACGCGGCCGCCGAGCGGGTCTACAACTTCCTCCATACGCTCACGATCGAGGCGCAGCTCTTCGCGCGCGCCTGCGGCAAGACCAACCTCCATTCGCTGGAGCCCGAGGACCTCGCCGCGCTGACGATGGAGGCGAGTGCGATGGCGGGCGTGCCGCTCGCCGGCACCAACCACACGGTCGGCGTCGCCGACTACCACCACCTGTAAGGAGGACGCCATGGCTGGAACACAGTACCGCGGTTCCGAGATCAAGGATGTCGACCAGTTCCTGAAGGACTCGGCGGGTCTCGAATCCCAGCGCGAGAAGGAGATCGGTCAGCATATCGGCTACCGCTATGACGTGAACCTCGTGCCTGATTACGACCGGATCACCCCGTTCCTGAAGAAGTACATGGAGGTGATGGGCTGGGATGACCTCAACTGGCTCGAAGACGTCCATATGGGCTACGAGGAGGGCTCGGCCGCGGTCTTCGACCGCAACAACAACGGCTGGGTCCGGATACCCGACTCCATCGACTTGCCGGATAACCAGCAGGACCGCGACATGATCGCACGCGAGCTTCTCCTGAAGTTCCAGATGTCGGACCGGCATCCCCTGGTGACGCTCAGAAAGGCGTATATGAAGTTCTGACATGCCGCGCCCGCTCAACATAGCTTGCCTCCAGACCCGGCCGATGCCGGACTTTCGTGCGGCTCTGGACGAGGCGCTGCCGCTGGCCGAAGCGGCGATCCGGTCGGGCGCGGAAGTGCTGTTTCTTCCCGAGTACTGCGGCGGGCTGCGGTCCGATGGCCCAAGGCTGGCGCCGCCCTCGGCACCAGAGGCGAAGCATCTGGTGCTGACCGAGTTCCGGGAACTCGCCGCGCGGCGAGGGGTGTGGATCAATGTCGGCTCGATCGCGGTCGACGGACCCGATGAGCGCATCTACAACCGGGGATACATGCTCGACGATCGTGGCGATATCCGTGGCCGCTATGACAAGATCCACCTCTTCGACATCACGCTTTCCGAAACCGAGACCTACCGCGAAAGCGCGACGGTCGCGCCTGGCCGCCGCGCCGTCCTGCACGACACGCCCTTCGCCCGGATCGGCCACACAATCTGCTATGACCTGCGCTTCCCGCAACTTTTCCGCACGCTCGCAAAGGCTGGGGCCGAGATCATCTGTTGCCCAGCTGCCTTCACGCGCCGTACCGGCGAGGCGCATTGGCATGTGCTGAACCGCGCACGCGCCATCGAGAATACCTGCTTCGTCGTCTCCGCCTGCGCGATCGGTCCGATTCCGGGCGGCGGCGAAAGCTACGGTCATTCGCTTGTCGTGAATCCGTGGGGTGAGGTGATCGCGGATGGCGGAACCTTGCCCGGCGTCGTTCATGCGCAGATCGAACTCGACAGGGTCGAGTCAGCCCGGTCACGCATCCCGAGCCTTTCGCACGACCGCACCATTCGTTTGGAGACAACAGAGGACGCGCTGGCGAGCTAAACAAGACCCACTTTCAATCCGTCCCGCATTCCTGGGGCGCAAACGAATGAACGCCCCGCACGCACAGCGGGCGACCAGAAAGAAAGGAGCCACGCCGATAGCACCGGATCTGCACCGACAGTTCGGACTCGATCCCGACCCGCATCCGCTACGCGATGCCTTCCTGAAGTGGCAGTGCCGCGTCAGGCAGTTCGCGGTGCGCGAGCGAGACGGCCGGCCCGATGACGGGATCATGCCGGCGGTGTTCCTCGGCGACGACGACGTGCCTCTGGGCCATGTCATCACCGTCCTGAACAAGGCGCCGGGGCATTCGCTCACACCCGAGCTTACACACATGAGCGCCAAGACCAATGATCCGGCACAGCGGCGCGAGCAGGCAATCCGGTTCCTGGGTTCCGCCTACTACCAGAAGGCGCACGAGTTCTCAGATATTCTGACAGCGACCTTTCCGCCGGTATCTCCCGGCGCGGCAACGATCCGTGCGGCTGAAGCAGTCCGCCTCGTGTTCGATGCCTTCTCGCAACGCTTCGACCTTAAATGCCGGGTCTGGAAGCTCGCGCCGCGCAACCCGCTTTACCAGGCGACGATGGCGCACAACCGACTTTTCAATCCGGGTTTGCCGGGCAAGACCGAAGTGCTTGGCTTTGAACCTGACTGGCAACGATCAAGCGCCGATCCCATGCCGGGCTCCATCCGAAACGCGCGAACGGGAAGCTAGCAAGCGAGATCAGCTGGGAGGTTACATCATGAAAGAACGTATTTGCATCATCGGTGCCGGGCCGTCGGGTCTCGCCCAGCTCAGGGCATTCCAGTCCGCCGCCGCGAAGGGGGCCGACATGCCCGAGATTGTCTGCTACGAAAAGCAGGCCGACTGGGGCGGGCTCTGGCGCTACGACTGGCGCACCGGCGTCGATGAGCACGGCAATCCGAACCACGCCTCGATGTACCGCTACCTGTGGTCGAACGGCCCCAAGGAAGGTCTGGAATTCGCCGACTACACCTTCGATGAGCATTTCGGAAAGCCGATCGCCTCCTACCCCCCGCGCGCGGTCCTGTTCGACTACATCGAGGGCCGCGTGAAGAAGGCGGGCGTCCGCGACAAGATAAGGTTCAACACGGTCGTACGCGACGTGCGCTTCGATAACGGCAAGTTCGAGGTGACGGCGCGCGATTGCGCGACCGACAAGGAGACCCGCGAGATCTTCGATAACGTGATCGTCGCCACGGGACACTTCTCGATGCCGAACGTGCCCCACTATCCCGGATTCGAGAGCTTCCGGGGGCGCATCCTCCACGCCCACGATTTCCGCGACGCGCGCGAATTCACCGGCAAGGACATCTTGATCCTCGGCACGTCCTACTCGGCCGAGGATATCGGCAGCCAGTGCTGGAAATACGGCTGCAAGTCTGTCACCGTGGCACATCGCACGGCCCCCATGGGCTTCAAGTGGCCCGACAACTGGCAGGAGGTGCCCGCGCTCGTGAAGGTCGAGGGGCGCACGGCGTACTTCAAGGACGGGACCTCGAAAGAGGTCGACGCGATCATCCTGTGCACGGGTTACAAGCACCACTTCAATTTCCTGCCCGACGATCTGAGGCTGAGCACGGCCAACCGGCTCGCCGCGACAGATCTCTACAAGGGCGTGGTCTGGGTGAATAACCCCGCGCTCTTCTACCTGGGCATGCAGGACCAGTGGTTCACTTTCAACATGTTCGACGCCCAGGCCTGGTGGGTCCGCGACGCGATCCTCGGACGGATCGAGCTGCCGGAGGCCAAGACCATGGAGGCCGACTGGAAGAAGCGCCAGGCCGACGAGGACGCGCTAGCCGACGACTATGCCTGCATCGCCTACCAGGGCGCCTATACGCAGGAATTGATCGGCGAAACCGACTATCCGAGCTTCGATGTCGAGGCCGCCAACAAGGCGTTTTACCAGTGGAAGAAGCACAAGAAGGAAGGAATCATGACGTTCCGTGACCACGGCTACGTCAGCCCGATGACGGGCGCGATGGCGCCGCCGCACCACACACCGTGGGTGAAGGCGCTGGACGACAGCCTCGAGGATTATCTTCAGACAGAGCCCGCGAAGACGGGTCAGAAGATTGCGGGCTAGACGCAGGCGAGACCCGAGCAGTAACCAGTGCGGCATCCACGTCGCAACGCAATAGGGAGAAAGAGAACGATGAAATGGACTGCAAACGGCCTTGTGGCCGCCGCGTTGGCAGTGGTGCCGGCGTCAACATTCGCTCAGGACAGCAGCGACCCCATCATTATCCCGATCCACAACTGGTCCAGCCAGATCGTGATGAGCAACGTGGTGGGTCAGATCTTCGAGGAGATGGGCAACCACGTTGAGTATGTGACGACCGACAGTCAGGCGGTCTACGAGTCAGTTCGCTTGGGTGACGTGCATCTCGAAATGGAGGTCTGGGAAGGCGCGTTCGGCAAGTCGTTCCGCGAGGCGCTGGAAAAGGGCGGTCTGCACGATGCGGGCGACCATGACGCCGTGACGCGCGAGGATTGGTGGTATCCTGCCTGGACCAAGGAGTCCTGCCCAGGCCTGCCGAGTTGGGAAGCGCTCAATGAATGCGCCGCGGCGTTCGCGACGCCTGAAACCGGCGACAAGGGCCGGTTCCTCGGCGGGCCGGTCGACTGGCTGAAGCACGACCAGGAGCGTGTCGACTCGCTCGACATGAACTTCGTCGTGGTGAACGCGGGCTCGGCTGCGGCGCTCTGGGCCGAGATTGGCGCAGCGGAAGCCGACAAGAAGCCCGTCGTCGTCTTCAACTGGACGCCGAACTTCGCCGAAGCGGTCTGGCCCGGCGAGTTCGTCGAGTTTCCGCAATGGGTCGACGGCTGCGATGTCGATCCTGCGGTCGGGCCGAATCCCGACGCCACCTACGATTGCGGCAACCCGGCCAACGGCTATCTGAAGAAGGCCGCCTGGGACGGCTTCGAGGAAAAGTGGCCCGCTGCCTACAATGTGCTGACGCAAATCAGCTTCACCAATGCGCAGATCGCAGAAATGGCCAAGCTTGTCGATATCGACGAGATGGAACCCGAAGAAGCTGCCGAGGTCTGGCTGGAAGACAATCAGGACCTGTGGCGGCCCTGGGTCGACGGGGCCAGCTGATAGCCGGCGACCGCTGACACCAATGACCGTTCCGGCACAATGCCGGGACGGTCCGAACTGAAAGGGGATGCGATGACGCAACCGGTCATCACCTGCACGAATGTCTGGAAGCTGTTTGGCCCGAACCCGGAGGCGTTTCTCAAGAAGATGCCCGCCGGGCTCAGCTACGAAGATATCCGTCAGCAAGGCTACATCGCCGGGGTCAAGGACGTCTCGCTTTCGGTCGGGCGCGGTGAAATGCTCGTTATCATGGGCCTCTCGGGCTCTGGTAAGTCGACGCTGGTGCGCTGCCTGACCCGGCTGCATGAGATCACCGGAGGCACGATTGAGGTCGAGGGTCAGGATATAGGCGTTCTGAGCGAGAAGGAGCTGATCGAGCTCCGCCGCCGCAAGATGGGTATGGTGTTCCAGAGCTTCGGCCTCCTGCCGCACCGGACCGTTCTCCAAAACGTCGCCTTTCCGCTGGAAATGCGCGGCCAGGACCGGCATGAGCGCCGCAAGCGCGCACTCGAAGTCATTGAACTCGTGGGTCTTTCGGGGCGCGAGGATTACTATCCCCGCGAGCTCTCGGGCGGTCAGCAGCAGCGTGTTGGAATTGCGCGCTCGCTCGCTATCGAGCCCGACATTTGGTTCCTCGACGAACCGTTCAGCGCGCTCGATCCGCTGATCCGGCGCGAAATGCAGGACGAATTCCTGCGGCTGCAGGGCATGCTCGGCAAGACGATCGTGTTCATCACGCATGACTTCGACGAGGCGCTGCGCCTAGCCGACCGCATCGCGATCATGAAGGACGGCGCGGTGGAGCAGTGTGACACGCCCGACAAGATCGTGCTGCAGCCCGCGACGGAGTACGTCTCGAAGTTCACCGAGGATATCGACAAGGCCCGGGTCGTTCATGCCGGGGCACTTGCCGGCGCCGTCAATGGCTCGGCGCTGACCGGATCTCCCGTCGCAGCAAGATCGACGATTCACTCGCTCGCGCGGCTTCTGGTAAACGACGACCGGGACAAGCTTCCGGTGGCGGATGACAAGGGCATGGTGATCGGGGCGCTCGACCGTCAAAGCGCGCTCGACGTGCTGCTGGGGCAGGGCTGATGGTCTCGGTTTCGCCGAACATGCGCATCGAGGCGCGTGGATTTGACCGGGTGCGTGCGGCACAGATACTGCTCGCGCTGGCGGTTGCGTTCGCGATCGCCAAGCCGTTTCTTCCGGCCGGGCTCGTTCGTCTGCCGGAATGGGCGCTTTTGCCCTGGGAGGTCTGGTTTCAGGCGCTGTTCGACTTCATCAAGGACGATCTGGGCCTGATCCACCTCACGCGCGCCATCGCGGGGGCGCTGGAATATGTTCTCGACGCAACGGCTAACCTTCTCTACGGCAAGCGGCGGTGGCCCAATCTCGGACCCATCCCGTGGTCAGCGGTCGCCGCGTCGATGGCCATCCTCGGGTACTGGCTCGGCGGCTGGCGTATTGCCGCGCTGACGTGCGGCACCTTTGTCTGGACCGCGGTCATCGGGCAATGGGACATCGCGATGCAGACAATGTCGGTCATCGTCGTGGCCGCACCGCTTGCCTTCGTCATCGGGCTCGGGCTCGGCATCCTTGGCTGGAAATACCGCCGGGCGGAGCGGGTGATGCTGCCGATGCTCGCGGTCCTTCAGACGCTGCCCTTCTTCACCTACCTGCTGCCCGCGGTGATCTTCTTCAAGGTCGGCCCGACCGCCGGGGCGGTGGCGACCGTCATCTTCGCCATCCCGCCGATGATCCTCATGACGACGCTCGGGCTGAGGAAGGTTTCGCCCGAAGTCATCGAGGCGGGCAAGATGAGCGGCTCGACCCGCTGGCAGATGCTGCGCTACGTCTATATCCCAGCCGCCCGGACCGAAATCCTCGTGGGCGTGAACCAGGTCATCATGCTCTGCCTCGCTATGGTCGTGCTCACTGCCTTCATTGGGATGCCGGGGCTTGGCGCCAAGCTTCTGTCGCTGATGAATTCGTTCAAGCTCGGCCGCTCGTTCGAGATCGGGGTGACGATCGTTCTGATCGCGATCACGCTCGACCGAATGTCGAAGGCATGGGTGGTCAAGCAGCCAGAGCATTATGAAAAGGGCACGCCCTGGTGGCGTCAGCATATCTACCTGCTCTCCGCCATCGGGGCCTTCGTGGGCTTCTGGCTCATCTCGCTTGCGATTCCCTACCTGGCCGAGGTCGGCCGGCGGCAGGACCTGTCGATCGGCGACGAGATCGACGTGGCGATCAAGTGGGTCCTCAATGTCGACTGGATTCAGGCCATGACTGAATGGCTGCGTTGGTTTCTCAACACGCAAGTCCTGATCCCGTTCCGCGATGGCATCCTTTGGCTGCCGATCCCAGCGGTGATTCTTGCGATCGCCGGGCTCGCCTGGGCGGTGGGGGGGATCAATTCGGCCCTTCTCGCCGCGGCGTTCTTCGGTATGGTGGCGCTTTCGGGCTGGTGGGACCGGTCGATGATCACGCTCTACACTGTAATCTCGGCCGTCGTCCTCGCCACCCTCATCGGCATTCCGCTCGGCATCGTGGCCAGCCGGGACGAGGCCTGGTCGCGTCGCCTACTTCTTGTTTGCGACACCGCCCAGACCTTTCCGAGCTTCATCTACCTGATCCCCGCGATCATGCTCTTCGGCGTGAACGATGTCGCGGTCGTCTTCGCGATTCTCATCTTCGCGACAGTCCCCCTCGTGCGCTATACTATCGAAGGGCTGCGCGCTGTGCCGCCGGAGTTGACCGAAGCGGCGGACATGTCGGGTTCGACCCGCTGGCAGAAACTGCTCAACGTGCAACTGCCGATTGCGCTGCCAACGATGGCCGTGGGGTTCAACCAGGCGATCATGTTTGCCTTCTTCATGGTCATCATCGCGGCCTTCATCGGCACGCAGGATCTGGGGCAGGAGTTGCAGAAGACGCTCGCTGGCAACGAACTCGGCAAGAATTTCGTGCTCGGGATGAACGTGGCGCTGATGGCTCTGACGTTCGACCATATCATTATGCGCTGGGCGAGGGACCGCAAAGCAGCTTTGGGGTTGGGCTGATGAACATAAAGCCGGTCATCGAGACACCGTTCGAACGACGCGGGGTGCTGACCCCGGGCCTGCCCATTCTTCCGCACGGCGTCGAACGCCACCCGGTTCCTGGCGGCGGTTCACGCGCCGTGCCGATCTGGAAGGGCGACGAGATTTCGATCATGGACCGCGAAGGTCTCCAAGCGGCCGAACTGGTCTTCTTCTCGCCCGACAAGACGTCGGACGCAGCACGACTCGGCGCGAAGGGGCAGGGGCGGCCGAACGCGCTGATCGAGACACTCGCCAATGGGACACGCTCGGGCGCCAAGGTGCTGAAGGCGCTCGCTGCGGCCGGTTTCGACATCGAACGCGGTGATGCGATCCGCGCGCTGGGCGACGGTTCGCGCCCCGGCGATATGGCGCATTTCGTCGCTGAGGGCGACGGGCTTCTAATCGTCGCCGCGCCCGGTGGGCCCATGTCGCCCGAGGGTCAGGACGCGCCGACCGAGCTTGTCCTCTACATCCGCCGCGCCGCGCCGAAGGATCCGAAGGCCGATATCGGGCCACCCGATCCACTGGCCGACCCGCTTCAGGATTTCAACATCCAGCCGGGCAATGCCACCGCCTACGAGGTGAAGCAGGGCGAATACATTCAGATCCTCGACGTCAAGGGGCGCGAATGCTCGGACTTCCAGGCGTTCTCGATGCGCGCCCTCGACAAGGGGCTGGAGCGCGAGATCGACCCGACGACGACACGCTCGCTCATGGGATCACTCTATCCTCAGCCGGGTATCTTCTCCAAATACTGGACCGTCGATCAGGAGCCGCTCGTCGAAATCGTGCAGGATACCTGCGGACGACACGACACGTTCGGTCTGGCCTGCACGGCGCGGTACTACGAGGACCTCGGCTACCCGGGCCACGTGAATTGTTCCGACAACATGAACAAGGATCTGTCGCGCTACGGTGTGCGTCCGCGTGGCGGCTGGCCGGCGATCAACTTCTTCTTCAACACGATGCTCGACGACACCAACGCCATCGGCATGGACGATCCGTGGTCTCGGCCCGGCGACTACGTGCTTTTGCGCGCGCTCAGCGATCTTGTCTGCGTCTCGACAGCCTGTCCGTGCGATGTTGATCCGGCGAACGGCTGGAACCCGACCGACATCCAAGTGCGCACCTATCGCGCGAAGGAGGAGTTCGACCGCTCGATCGGCTATCGGAAATCTGCGGAGGCGGATGTGGAAGACACCAAGAAGACCGCGTTTCACGAGTGCTTTGCCCGCCACACGCGCGATTTCGTGGAATACAACGGCTTCTGGCTGCCCAACTCGTTCACCAATCATGGCCCGATCGCCGAGTACTGGGCGGTGCGCGAGAAGACGGCGGTCATGGACCTCTCGCCGCTCAGGAAGTACGAGGTCACGGGGCCGGATGCCGAGGAGCTGCTGCAGGCTTGCGTGACGCGCGACATGAAGAAGCTGAGCACCGGGCAGGTCGTCTATACCGCGATGTGCTACGAGCATGGCGGCATGATCGACGACGGCACCGTCTACCGGCTCGGCGACACCAACTTCCGTTGGATCGGCGGCAACGACACGTCGGGCCTGTGGCTCCGCGAACAGGCCGAGAGGCGCGGGCTGAACGCCTGGGTTCGTTCGTCCACAGATCAGCTTCACAACATCGCCGTGCAGGGCCGCCATTCGCGCGACATCCTCGCCAAGGTCTTCTGGACGCCGCCGAAGCAGCCGACGATCGAGGAACTGCCGTGGTTCCGGCTGACCATCGCGCGGGTGGGCGACGTGCATGGCACTGCGGTCGTCATCTCGCGCACGGGCTATTCGGGCGAGCTCGGCTACGAGATCTTCTGCCACCCGAAGGATGCGGTCGAGATCTTCGACAAGGTGTGGGAGGCAGGGCGCGAATACGGGCTCACGCCCCTTGGTCTCGCCGCGCTCGACATGATGCGGATCGAGGCGGGGCTGATCTTCGCGGGCTCCGAATTCGACGACTCGACCGATCCGTGGGAGGCCGGGATCGGCTTCACCGTGCCCCTGAAATCCAAGGAGGACGATTTCATCGGCCGCACCGCGCTCGAGGAACGCAAGGCGCACCCGCACCGCAAGCTCGTGGGCTTCGAGATAGAGGGTGGCACTGTGCCGTCGCCCGGCGATTGCGTGCGGATCGGTAAGGCCCAGGTCGGTGAGATCACGTCCGCAATGAAATCTCCGATCCTCGGAAAGGTCATAGCTCTTGGCCGCGTGGCGGTAACGCATTCCGAGTCGGGCACCAAGCTCGAGATCGGCCAGCTCGATGGACAGCAGAAACGCCTGAAGGCAGTCGTGACAGCGTTCCCGCATTTTGATCCCGCGAAGGAACGGGTTAAGGGCAACTACGATTGATCCGGTGGACCGGAGAGGCCGAACCCGGCACGCCCTACTGGTGGGACGGTGCCGAGTGGCCTGATCTGACGGCGCCTCCGCCAGACCGTGTCGACCTATTCGTGATCGGGGCCGGTTACACCGGGCTTTCCGCCGCGATCGCGGCGCATGACGCAGGTGCTCGCGTCGCTGTCGTCGATGCCGGACAGCCGGGGCATGGCGCGTCGACGCGCAATGGCGGCATGATGGGCGCGCATCCCCGCCTCGGATGGGGCGCACTCCGCGACCGGTTCGGAGCGGAAACGGCGGATGCACTCTTCGCCGAGGCCGCGCCGGCGCTCGGTTTCGTCCTCGACCTCATCGCGCGCGAAGGCATCGACTGCGACCTCGAGCGCACCGGCCGTATCCAGCTTGCCTGGACACGCCGGCATTTTGAGGCACAGAAGGTGACGGCGGCGCATGTGCGCGACAAGGGCCAAGTGGCGTGCGAAGTCGTCGAACGCGATGCGCTGCCGCGAGAGATCACGACGGAGCTCTATCACGGCGGCATCCTCTTTCCCGACCATTGCGCGATGCATCCATGGAAGTACCATGCCGGGATGCTCGGAGCCGTCCTTCGGCGCGGCGTCACCGTATCGTCACATTGCGCCGCGGTGTCGATCGAGCGTGTCGGAGAGGCGTTTCGCGTCGAAACCAAGCATCGCGCGGTTCGCGCGGACAAAGTGCTGCTCGCGACGAACGGCTACACGCCAAGTGCCTTCCGCTGGTTCGCGCGGCGCGTCTTCCCGATCCCGAGCTTTCTCATTGCGACCGAGGAGCTCCCCGCCGATCTTCTCGCCCGGTTGGCGCCCGGTCGGCGCATGATGGTCGAGACCCGCGCGCGCCACAGCTATTTCAGGATATCACCCGATGGCGGGCGTATTCTCTTCGGCGGGCGCGCGTCGATGAATGAGATCGATCTGACCGCGGCGGCGGCGCGGCTGGTCGACACGATGCGGGCTATTTGGCCGGAAATGCGCAGCGTCAGGTTGAGCCATGCCTGGACCGGAAGCACGGGTTTCAGCTTCACTCACGTGCCCGCTATCGGCGTGCATGAGGGCATTCACTATGCAATGGGGTTTTCCGGGTCGGGCACCGTCATGGCGCCTTATCTCGGGGCCAAGGCTGCATGGGCGGCTCTGGGCGACGCGCGGGGCGAGACTGCCTATTCCCGAACCGGGCTTGAGGCGCGCTGGTTTCACCGCGGCGGAGCACCGCATTTTCTGAAGGCTGCGGATCTGTGGTATCGTCACTGGGTCGATCTGGCCGAGAACCTCGCGGCGCGGCGTCTCTGATGCAGTGTACAGGTTACCGTGGCAGGTCGCGGAAGTAGCGTCGCTCGTGCGCGCTTCGTGACGCTCCAAACAGGGCAAATTGACTTGGCGGGAATCCATTGGTTTGCTAACGTTGGTCCGAAAGAGGACCATTTGAAGTTATTGGTTTAAATGCGGATCAATCGATCCGGAAGGGGGCGGCCGCGTCCATGCCGGGCTCATTCAAAAACGCCGCACAAAGAAAAAATAGCGGTGCCAACACGGGAGGACTACTATGATTTCCAGACTGGTGGCCTCCGGCCTGACCCGCCGGACATTTCTGAAATCGACCGCCGTCACGGCGGCCAGTGCTGGGCTGCCCGGCGCTGCGTTGGCGCAGGATAAGATTATCAAGATCGGCTTCCTCGCGCCGTTGACCGGTCCGGTCGCAGCCTGGGGCAAGCCCGGGCTTGACGGTTGCGAGATATGGGCCGAACGGGTGAACGCAGCCGGCGGGATCAAGCTGTCGGACGGCGACTACATGGTCGAGTTCGTTAGCTACGACAACGAATACGACCCCGCAAAGGCACGCACCGGTGCCACCAAGCTCATCCGAGAGGACGAGGTGAGCTTCATCATGATGCTCGGCGGCGATACATGGCCGGGCGTGCAGCCGGTGGCAGAAAAGACCGGGATGCTGTTCTCGACGCTTCTGCCCTCCGACCTCTCGCCCGACACGACAACACTGATCGCGCCGGCCGAAGTGCACCCGATCTACAACGTGACAGGCGTCGAGTGGCTGGCCGAGACCAAGCCGGACCTGAAGACGGCCGTGATGTGCGCCCAGGACGACGCGCTCGGCCTTCCGTCGGTCGCAACCTATCTCGCCGCTTTCGAGGCGGCGGGCATCGAGATGCTGGAGGCACCGCTCCTCTTTGACCCGGCGACGACGGACTTTGCGCCGGTCGTGACGCGGCTCATCTCGGGCAATCCCGACATCGTCTGCCTCGACACCTGCTATTCGGACTACGTGCATCCGATCTGCGAACAGCTCTTCCAGCAGGGCTATGAAGGCCAGATCATCTCGTGCACGGCGGATTTCTACGACCAGATCATCGCCAAGACCTCTAAGGAGTTCATGGAAGGATTCGTCTTCCAGTTCCCGGACTTCGACGATCCGGCGCTGAACGCCGACAACATCAACTTCGACGATCCGAACGGGTTCTTCGCCGAATACAACAAGCGCCACCCCGGCCAGTGGGGCGCGGTGAGCTGGGAATACGCCTCGATCATGGATCTGTGGAAAGCCGGCGCCGAAAAGGCAGGATCGGCCGCGCCCGACGCTGTGATTGCGGCCATGAAGGAAGGCGGCAAGGGGCTTCACGCCTTCGGCGAGGCCAACTGGTGGGGCACCGAGCTTTTCGGCATCGACAACGCGCTCGTCGGCGACTGGCCGGTCGTGGTGATCGAGGACGGCAAGGCCGTGATCAAGGGCTTCAAGAACATCCCGGCCTGGTACGACAAGCACGGCGAATTGCTGATCAAGTACATGAGTGAATACGACCAGATGTGGAATCAGCGGAGCTAGACTTGCAGCCACATGGCGGAGGTCCGGGTTTCATTCCGGGCCCCGGCTCAACTCTCGAAAGATACCACAGATGCTCGAACTCCTCGCGCAGACAGGGCTGAACGCCCTCTACGCGGCCAGTTACATTTCGCTCGTCGCGGTGGGGCTGGTTCTGATCTTCGGTGTCATGGGCGTAATCAACTTCGCCCATGGCGAGTTGTTCATGGCGGGTGCCTACACCGTGGTGGCGCTCTATACCGACATGCAGATGCCGTTCCTCCTCGCGGTAGCCGCCGGCCTCGTCTTCGTGGGGCTCCTGGGGCTTCTCATGGAGCGGGCTCTTTTCCGGCCGCTGAGGGGAAATCCACTTGGCGGGCTCGTGGCGTCGATCGGGTTTCTCATGATCCTTCAGGCACTGGCGGTCATGGGATTCGGGGTCCGGATGGAACACATTCCGCCCGTCACGCAGGACGTCATCGTCTTTTCCGACAAGGTGCGCCTGCCGGTCGCGCGTCTCTACGTCATCGTCGCCGCCATAATGCTGCTGTCGGCACTCTGGTACTTCCTGAAACGCACGCGGTTCGGCTGGGCGCTCCGCGCCTCGGCGCAGGACCCGGAGGCGGCCGAGCTTCAGGGCATCTCGATCATCCAGACGGCGCGGATCGCGATGTTCATCGGGGCGGCGCTCGCAGGGATCGCGGGCGCGCTGACGGCACCGCTCGTCTCGGTCAATCCATTCATGGGCCATTCGGTCATCGTCACCGCCTTCATCGTGATCATCGTGGGTGGCGTCGGATCGCTCGAAGGCGCGGTCGTGGCCTCGGTCGCCTATGCGATCGTCCATACCTTTGTCACGACCTTCTTCGACGGAGTGATCGCCGACATCGTCGGATTGTCGCTGATGCTTCTCGTGCTCATCGTCCGTCCTACCGGCCTGTTCGGGAGCGCCGACCGTGCCTAGGCTCCTCTTCTTCGCGCTCCTCGCGGTCGCGCTCATCCTCTTGCCGCATGGCTTGAGCTTCTCGCAGCAGGAGATCCTCGTCTTCCTCACGATCAATGTGCTTCTTGTGTCGTCCTACCGGCTTCTGACGCTGACCGGGGAATGGTCGCTCGGCCATGTCGTGATCATGGGGGTGGGGGCCTACGCGAGCGCCCTCTACACCAAAGAGTTCGGCGTCTTCGTCCCTGTTTCGATCCTGCTGGGCGGGATCACTGCAGCGCTTCTAGCCGTGCTGCTGAGTTTTCCACTGTTCCGCATGAAGGGCTTCTACTTCCTTATCGGCAGCTTCGCGGCGGGCGAGATCATCCGGCTTCTCTGGAAGCGCTTCCGCGATCCGTTCGGCGGGCCAAAGGGCATCAAGGGCATCGACCCGATGCCGGATTTCACGATCGGCATTTACGATTTCGATTTCTTCGAGCCGATCAGCTACTTCTACTTCGCCGCCGCCGTCGTGGCCTTCTGCCTGTGGATCCTGTGGCGGATTGAGAAGAGCCCGGTGGGTCTGACGTTCCACGCAGTCCACTGGCAGGACAAGCTGGCCGAAGCGTCGGGCGTAAATCTGCGCGCCTACCGCACGCTCGCCTTCGCGATCGCAAGTGGGTTCGCTGGGGTCGGCGGCGCGCTTCTTGCCCACTATGTCGGCACGATCAACCCCAATAGTTTCGACGTCGAAGTGATGGTCTTCGTGCTGACCTGGGCCATCGTCGGCGGAACGGCGACTTTCTATGGGCCCATCCTCGGCTGCGTCGTGCTCACGATCCTAAATGAGATCGTGCTGCGCGAGATGGGCTTCGAGCAGATGCGCCCGCTCATCTACGGGGCGATCCTGATCCTGTCGATCCTGTTCCTGCCGAACGGGCTGGAAAGCCTCGTGCAGCGGGCCCTGCCAAGGAAGGCCGCCGCATGACCCATCTGCTCGAGGTCAAGGACCTGACCATGCGCTTCGGCGGGCTGACCGCCGTCGATGCGCTCAACTTCAAGGTGGAACACGGGACGATCCACGGTCTTATCGGACCCAACGGTGCGGGCAAGACGACCACGTTCAACATGATCTCGGGCTTCTACCGGCCGAGCGCGGGCGAGGTTCTCTTGCGCGGCGAGCCGATCTCGGGCCTCAAGATGTACGAAGTCGCGCGGCGCGGCATCGTGCGCACGTTCCAGCATTCCACGCTCTTTGCCGAACTGACCGTGATGGACAATGCGCTCATCGGCACGCATATGGCTTTCCGCCCCAACATCTTCGCCGCGATCGTCGGATGGGACCGGGAAGACCGGCGCGGCGCTGCCGCGCGGGCGCGCGAGGCGCTTGAGTTCTTCGATCTGCACGGTCACAGAAACGAGCGCGCGGGCGATCTGAGCCATGGCCACCAACGGGCGCTCGGGCTCGCGGTGGCCTATGCGAGCCATCCCGACGTGATGCTTCTGGACGAGCCGTTCACGGGCATGAACGCCGAGGAAACGCGGCACATGATGGAGTTGATGAAGCGGCTCTGCGGCGAGGGGATCACTATCCTCATCGTCGAGCACGACATGCAGGCGATCATGGGGCTTTGCGACAACATTACCTGCATGAGCTTCGGCAAGCTTCTGGCCGAGGGCGTCCCGGAAGAAATCCGCAGGCATCCGGACGTGATCGAAGCCTATCTCGGAGGCGCGCGCCATGTTGCTTGAGATGAAAAGCGTGTCCGCAGGCTACGGCCGGATCGCCGCCGTCCGCGATATCTCGATCAGAGTGCCCGAAGGCAAGATCGTCACTATCATCGGCGCGAACGGCGCGGGCAAGACGACGACATTGCGTGCCATGTCGGGGATGCTGCCGATCACGCAAGGAGAGATCACATTCGACGGCAAACGCATCGACGGAATGCCGGCGAGCAAGGTCGTGGCCCACGGCATCGCCCACGTGCCCGAAGGTCGGCGAATATTTCCCGACATGACGGTCGAGGAGAACCTGCGCACAGGCGCCTTCTTGCGGAAGGACAAGGAGGGTGTGGAGCGTGACCTCGCAAGCGTCTTCACCCGCTTCCCGCGGCTTCGTGAGCGGCGCAGGCAGCGTGCGCAGACCATGTCCGGCGGCGAACAGCAGATGCTCGCGATCGGCCGCGCGCTGATGTCCAAGCCGCGCCTGATGCTGATGGACGAGCCGTCGATGGGCCTTGCACCGGTGATCGTCGAAGAGATCGCGCGGATCATCGAGGAGATCAACGCCGAGGGGCTGTCGGTCGTGCTGGTCGAACAGAACGCGGAACTCGCGCTCGAACTGGCTGATCACGCCTACGTACTCGAAACCGGGAGATGCGCGCTCGAAGGACCGGCGGGGGAGCTTCATGACAACGAACATGTCCGTGCCGCATATCTGGGGATCTGAGCGCGCGAATGCCGAAATGCGGATCGCCCGCGAGGCCGGGTGGCGCCGTGCGGACCTGATCTGGGAACGACTGATGGAGGCCGCGAACAGCGAGTGGGCGAGCGGACGGGCGGGGCGTGCGCGACACCTGTTCCTTGTCGCCGACATCCACGCGCGGCTGACCTTTCCGGTGCACGATCCGCGCCGCGCAACAGCCCCGGGCGCACGGGCGGCGCTCGCCCTCGCCGCCGGACGCTCGTGCGGCGCCAGGCGCCTGCAACGGCGGGCGCTGTCGCTTTTTGGCTGCGCCGAAGCGTTCATCGAGGGCATGGAAATCCGGCCCCGCGCGCGCAGCTCGCTCTTCCATCTGCGTATGGAGGCCCGGCACCTGGACACCTATCACAGGAACCTGCGCCTGCGGCTGACGCGGATGGCAGAGGAATTTCGCGAAACGCTCGAGGCGCTCGACCGGCCCGGTGCGGCCGCCCATCGCGGGTATTCCCGTTGGCGCGGCGAGAAGCCGCCGGTCTTCGACGACACGCGCAAGATGCTGGCGGCCTGCCTCCTGATCCCCGACGGCCCGTTCCGATAGGGTGTCAGGGGCCGAATGCGGGCACAGCCCGCGACGGGCGTTTCGCGCACCGCTAAAGTCCCGGTCACCGCCACGCGACTTCGCCATTGACGTAAATTTTCGCCCGACAGTACTTTCAAGGCAAGGCAACTGCGAAAAGCTGCCGATCCAAGGGCCGCAAGTTCGAAACGAAACCGGCCCGCGACCTGAAGTCCAGCCAGCAGAGGTACAGCCATGATGTCATTCTCCAATCCCTTCAGACCCGTCGCAGGCGCCGTTCTGGCCGTCGGCCTCACGCTTGCAGGGCCAGCCCATGCCGATCTGGTGATCTCCAACTGGGATGGCTACATGGCGCCGGATGCGGTCGAAAGTTTCTCCGCAGCGACTGGCGAACCCGCCGAGATGGTCGTCCATGCCACCAACGAAGAGATCATGGGCAAGCTCATCGCCTCGGGCGGTGCGGGCTATGATGTGGTCTTCGTTTCCTCTCCCTTCGCGGAAGTACTGAACAATCTCGGACTGCTTGAGCCGATCGATCCCCAGAAGGTGCCAAACCTTGTCAATCTCTACCCCGAGGCGATGGAGCTTTCGCACGATCCCGGCAACACCTTCTCGGTGCCGTATGCCTGGGGCACGACGGGGCTCTGCTATCGCTCCGACCTCGTCGATCCCGCGCCAACCTCGTGGAACGACCTCCTGCATCCGGCCGCGGCGCAGGCTGGCAAGGTCACGCTCTTGGGCACCGACCGCTGGCTGCTGGCCGCGGGTTTCCTCGCGCACGGCTATTCGGTCAACGAAACCGACCAGGCCAAGCTCGACGAGGTCGAGGCCGACCTGATCGAGGCGAAGAAGACCATGCTCGCATTCGACGACACCACCTTCTACGCCAAGCTCGTCTCGGGCGAGGCGACGCTCGTCCATGCCTGGGACGGCTGGTGCAACTACGGCATCGCCGAGAACGGCGACATCAAGTTCGTTGTGCCAAGCGAGGGGTCCGATCTTTGGGTCGACACGATGGTCGTGATGAAGGCGTCCGAGAACAAGGACGCGGCCTTCGCCTTCATCAACTACATCCTTGATGCCGGGAACCACGCCTGGGCAGCCGAGAACATCCTCTACAAGGTGCCCAACAAGCCGGCGATGGAAAGCCTTTCGGAGGACGTGACCGGCGCCTTCCCGAACATGGCGATGAGCCCGGCCGACCTGCTCGCGCTTGAACAGCTCCGCGACGTGGGTGAGGCGAGCCGCGCCTATGCCAAGGCGGTCAGCGCGATCAAGGCCGCCCAGTGAGCAAGCAGGGCCGGGCGGGCGTGAGCGCCACCCGGCCCGCAAGCCGCCGGGACCGCGCGCCGTGACCCCATCCAACGCCCGCTCGACCGTCCTGATGGCGCCGGCGCTCGCCTGGCTCACGGCGCTGATGGTCGTGCCCTGCGCGCTCGTCCTCGCGCTCGCCTTCTTCCGGAGGGGGCTCTACGGCGGGATCGAATACACCTTCACGCTCGAGAACTTCGCGCTGATCGCCGACCCGCTCTACGCGGGCATCTTCCTGACATCGGCCCGTATCGCAGGCCTCGCCACGCTGATCGCCGTGATCCTCGGTTACGCCGCCGCCTACGCGATCGCCGCCGCGCCGCGCCGGCATCAGCCGCTTCTCCTCTTCCTCGCGGTGCTGCCCTTCTGGTCGAACTATCTGATCCGGACCTATGCCTGGATTGTCATTCTGAACCGCGAGGGGCTGATCACCCAAGGATTGAGACTCCTTGGCTACGAGGGCGAGCCGCCCTCGATGCTCTATACCGAAGGCGCGGTGATCCTCGGGCTCGTTTACAACTACCTGCCCTTCGTGATCCTCGCCTGCTTCGCCCCGCTTCAGCGGTTGAATCCGGAGCTTGCGGAGGCGTCGCGGGATCTCGGCGCGTCGGGTTTCACGACCTTCCGCCGGGTGGTCCTGCCGATGACGCTGCCGGGCATCGCGGCGGGGGCGGTCTTTGTCTTCGTGCTCTCGATCGGCAACTTCATCACGCCCGCGCTTCTCGGCGGCGGGCGGTTTCAGATGATGGGTAATCTCATCTACGCGCAGTTCCTGACTGCCAATGACTGGCCGTTCGGGGCTGCGATCTCGATGGTGCTGATCGCCATCATGATGGGGCTTCTGACACTGCAGGCGATGGCCGCCGAACGTGGTGCGGGCGAACGGCGGAGGGACGGCTAATGGCTGAGGCGTCGCTTCGCGTCCGACGGGGGCTCTGGGCCTATCTCGCGGCCATCTTCGCATTTCTCTATGTGCCGATCGCGGTCCTGATCGCGCTCAGCTTCAACGAGGGCGGGCTGCCCACCGCCTGGACCGGATTCTCGGCCAAATGGTACGGCGCGCTGGCCGCCAACCGCGACATTCTCCACGCTGCGCGGAATACGCTGATCGTGGCCGTCGTTTCGACCGGGATCGCGACAGTTCTCGGCACGCTCCTCGCGCTCGGGATCGAGACTCGGCGGAGAAAGGGCAGGGCTCTCGAAGCAGTTGTCTTCGCGCCGATGATCATTCCCGACATCGTGCTCGCCATCGCGCTTCTGAGCTTCTTCTCTCTGCTGAAAGTCCCGATGGGTATTCACACGATCATCCTCAGCCACGTCGTCTTCAATCTCGCCTTCGTCTCGGCGGTCGTCCGCGCCCGGCTGAAAAGCTTCGATTGGTCGGTGACCGAGGCGTCGGCTGATCTCGGTGCCTCGGGCTTGACCACTTTCCGCCGCGTTACGCTGCCCCTCATCCTGCCCGCCGTCATCGCGGGCGCGCTTCTGGCCTTCACGCTGTCGGTAGACGAATTCATCATCGCCTTCTTCACGGCGGGCGCGGGGCGCGCCTCGACCACGCTGCCGATGCAGATCTTCGCGATGATCCGCTTTGGCGTGACGCCCGAGATCAACGCGCTCGCCACGCTCGTGATGCTTGTGTCTGTCACCGCGCTGGTCCTCGCGCAGCGACTGAACCGCGGGGTGATTGCGCCGTGAGCGTTCTTCTCGCAATCGACGGGGTGACCAAGCGCTTCGGCGCGGTAACGGCGGTGGACCAGCTCTCGCTCGACATCCGAGAGAACGAATTCTTCGCCCTTCTCGGCGCGTCGGGCTCCGGCAAGACGACGCTTCTGAGGATTCTCGCCGGGTTCGAGCGGCCCGGGTCGGGGCGGCTTTGCCTCGACGGCACAGACATCACCGGACTCGCCCCGAACCGGCGGCCGGTCAACCTGATGTTTCAGAGTTACGCGCTCTTCCCCCACATGACTGTGGAGGGCAACATCGCCTACGGGCTGGAGATGGAGCGGCTTGCCCGGACCGTTATCGCGGCCCGCGTCGGTGAGATCATGGAGATCACCGAGCTTTCGCCCTTTGCCCGTCGCAAGCCCGACCAGCTCTCGGGCGGCCAGCAGCAGCGCGTGGCGCTCGCCCGGGCGCTCGTCAAGCGGCCGCGGCTGCTGCTTCTCGACGAACCGCTCGGCGCGCTCGACAAGAAGCTGCGCGCGGCGATGCAGATCGAGCTTAAGCGGTTGCAGCACGAGGTCGGCATCACCTTCATCGTCGTCACCCACGACCAGGAGGAGGCGCTTGTCATGGCCGACCGCGTGGCGATCCTGAAGGACGGGCGGCTTCTGCAATGCGGAACGCCCGAAGAGGTCTACGAACGCCCTGCCAGCCGCTTCGCAGCCGATTTCATTGGCGTGATGAACTTCATCGAGGGAGAGGGGCGAACCCGCGCCATCCGGCCCGAACGCATCCGGCTCTTTCCCGACGCCGCCGATACTGCGGTCGAAGGCCGCGTCACCGCGCGCGCCTATCACGGGCTTGACCTGCAACTCCATGTCCTGACACCGCTTTCCGCCCGCCCGCTCGTCGTCCGCGTCACAGCAGATGCGGCCGAGCGCCGCCCGGTCGCCGAGGGCGACACCGTCACGCTCGGCTGGAGCGAGGCCGATACCCGCATCTTCGACGATTGACCCGAAAGGAGCCTGACGATGAAAACCTTCGCCTTCTTCCCCGAAGCGGCCTTTGGCCCCGCGCTGAACTCGGTGGGCATCGCCCAGGCCGTGGAGGCGATGGGCCACAAGGCGGTGTTCCTGTCCGACCCGGGCTTCGTCGAGGTCTACGAGGGCTACGGCTTCGAGGCCCATCCCGTCGCGCTCTCCGAACCCATGCCGCCCGAGCAGATGGCGAAGTTTTGGGAGGATTTCATCAATGGCCACATTCCGAACTTCCGCAAATCGCCCTACGAACAGATCGACAACTACGTGAAGGATTGCTGGGAAGCCATTGTCGACAGTGCGAAATGGGCCGAGAAGGATCTGCCCGGCGTGCTGGCGAAGATCAAGCCCGACGTGATCGCGGTCGACAACGTCATCCTCTTTCCCGCGATCAAGCAGTTCGGCGTGCCCTGGGTCCGCGTCATCTCGTGTTCCGAGAACGAGATCGAGGACGAGGCGATCCCGCCTCACCTGTCGGGCTGCGGCGAAAAGGACAGGACCTGCCACGACCGCTTCCGCGCGCGGTTCAACGAAGTGATCAAGCCGATCCACGATGACTTCAACGCGTTCCTCACGACCTGCGGCGAGGCCAACTATCCGCTCGGCCAGTTCTTTGAGGCATCGCCCCATCTGAACCTGCTCCTCTACCCCGAGCCGGTGAAGTTCGACCGCGCCGAACCGCTCGACCCGCAGCGCTTCCAGTATCTCGAAGGCTGCGTGCGGAAGGAGGAGCCCTACGAGGTGCCTAAGTTCGCGAAGAACTCCGACGGGCCGCTTCTCTATGTCTCCTTCGGCAGTCTTGGTGCCGGTGACACGGAGCTCTTGAAACGGATCATCGCGGCGATCGCGAATTCGCGCTTTCGGGCGCTCGTCAATGTCGGGGACTACGAAAGCGAATACAGCGACATACCGGACAATGTTCACGTGGCGGGTTGGTTCCCGCAGCCCTCGGTAATCCCGCAGGTCGACGCGGTGATCCATCACGGTGGCAACAACTCGTTCACCGAATGCCTCTATTTCGGCAAGCCCGCGATCATCATGCCCTATGTATGGGACGGCCACGATAACGCGACACGGGTGCAGGAGACCGGCCACGGTTTCAAGATGCCTCGCTATGACTGGACCGATGACGATCTGATTGAAAGGCTCGAAGAATGCATTGAGAGCAAGGAGATGAAGGCAAAACTTGCAGAGACGTCGAAACACATGCAGCGCCAGGACGGTCCCACCAAGGCGGCGAGGCTTCTGGTCCAGCTGACGGAGGCATGAGGCGATGAGCACCGCACCCCTGCTGCGTAAGCCGCTCGACGAGACCGACATCACGGATTGGGGCGCGGTCCCGACGATGCTGGAGGGCGAGTCCCGCACCTCGGGCAAGGTGATTCACAAGGGCCCGGATGGCCAAAGCGAATGCGGGCTCTGGATCTGCACGCCGGGGAAGTGGCAGTGCCACGTCACGAGCGACGAGTTCTGCCACTTTCTCGAAGGCCGCGCGACCTACGTTCACGAGGGCGGGGAAGTCATTGAAATCTCGCCGGATACGGCGGCCTTCTTCCCGGAGGGATGGAAGGGCGTCTGCACGGTGCACGAGACGGTGAAGAAGGTCTATATGATCCGCTGAAGGAATGACGATGGCGTTCGATCCGGCCCGCCCGGCCTACTACCTCGCGCCCCGCTACTGTCCGATGACGGGATCGGCGCACCCTGTCATCGATCCCGCCACGCTCGAAATTGTCGGCCACACCGCCGATGCCACGGAAGCGGAACGCGAGACCGTGCTCGACGCAGTGACCGCCGCGCAGAGGGCCTGGCGGGTGCTCGATGCGAAGTCCCGGGCGCGGGCCCTGCACCGCCTCGCGGACCGGATCGAGGGGGCCGACCACCGGGAGACGGCGATCCTGATGAGCCGCGAGATGGGCAAGCCCTATCCCGAGGCGATCGGCGAGATCGCCAATTGCGCGCCCGTCTTCCGCTACTATGCCGAGATGGCGCGCGACGAGGCAGGCAAGGTGGCGGGCACGACGCAGGCGGGGTCGTTCCAGTACGCGCGCTATGAACCGCTTGGCGTCTCCGTTCACATCGTTCCCTTCAACTTTCCGGTCCTCCTCATGTGCTGGACCGTCGCGGCCTCGCTCGCCGCCGGCAACGGATGCATCGTCAAGCCGGCGCTAGAGACGACGCTGTGTTCGCTCGATTTCATGCGACATTTCAACGAGGTGCCGGAGAGTCTTGTCGCATGTCTTCCGGGTGGCGCCAGGCTTGGCCAGGCACTCGTGACGTCGTCGCGCACACACGCCGTTGCCTTCACCGGCTCGGTCGCGGCGGGCCGCGCGGTCGCCGCCGCCGCCGCGCAGGCGATGAAGCCCGCCGTGATCGAGGCGGGCGGCAGCGATCCGATGATCATCAGCGACAGCGCCCCGCTCGATGTCGCCGCCGCCGGTGCCGTGACGGCGGCCTTCCACCTCACGGGGCAGGTCTGCACCTCGGCTGAGCGGCTGTACGTCGTGGACGCCGTCCATGACACCTTCGTCGCCGAGTTCGCCCGCCGCACGCGGTCGCTCCGCATCGGCAGCGGGCTTGGGCGGAGCGAGATCGGCCCGCTGGTCAGCGAGGCGGCGCGAGACAGGGTGGCAAGGCTCGTCGAGGATGCCCGCGCGAAGGGGGCCGAGGTCGAAATTGGCGGGTGCATCCCGCCCGATCAGCCGAAGGGCTGGTTCTACGAGCCGACGATCCTGACCGGCTGCCACGAGGAGATGGAACTGCTTCGCGCCGAATGCTTCGGTCCGGTCGCCGCCGTCGTTCGTGTGAAGGATTTCGATGAGGCGATAACCCGCGCCAACGCCTCGCCTTTCGGGCTCGGCGCCTCGGTTTTCACGACGCGGCTCGGCGAGGCGATGGAGGCGGCGGAACGGCTTGAAGCGGGTATGGTGTGGGTCAACAACCCCTTGATCGACAACGACGCGCTGCCCTTCGGCGGGTGGAAGGCGTCCGGCGTGGGGCGGGAACTCGGGCGGCAGGGGCTCGACGCGTTCCGGCGCACGAAGATGGTCGTCATCGACCACAAACCCAGGATGCAGGACTGGTGGTATCCCTATCCCGACGACTGGTTCCTCGACGGCGGCGGGCGCGGGACTGGCTAGGCGGCCGTCTCGGCCAGAAGCTCGCGCCAGCGGTGGCAGGCGACCTCGTGCCCGTCGCCCGGATGCTCCAGGAGCGGCTCCTCGGCCCTGCAGCGGTCGATCGCGAAGGGGCAGCGCGTGTGGAACTTGCAGCCGGAGGGCTGGTTGGTGGGCGAGGGGATCTCACCCTCGAGCTTCTGCGCGCGGCCGCGATCGTCGGGATCGAGCGACGGGATCGCCGAGAAGAGAGCCTTGGTGTAGGGATGGCGCGGCGCGGCGAAGAGGGTCCGGGTCGGTGCGGATTCGACGAGCCGGCCGAGATACATGACCGCGACGTGGTCGCAAGTATGTGCGACGACCGAAAGGTCGTGGCTGATGAACAGGAAGGTTATCCCAAGATCGCGCTGGATCTGCTTGAGAAGGTTGAGAACATCGGCCTGAATCGAGACGTCGAGCGCCGCCACGCTTTCATCGGCCACGATGAATTGCGGCCCGGAGACGAGGGCGCGGGCGATCGAGATGCGCTGACGCTGGCCGCCCGAGAAGGCGTGCGGGAACCGGCGGAGATGTTCGAGGTTCAGACGGCATTTCGCGGCGATCTCGCGCACACGGGCGTCGGTTTCCTCGCGCGTCTTCGTGAGGCCCATAACCTCTAAGGGCTCGGCGATGATGTCTCGGACGGTCATGCGGGGCGACAGCGCCGCGTAAGGGTCCTGAAAGATGAGCTGCGCGCGTTTGCGGTAGTCCTTCAGCGCAGGACCCGACAGCGTCGTCAGGTCATAGTCGACCTCGCCGTCCCGGTAGTGCGCTGTGCCCCCGGTAATCGGCACCGCCTTCAGGAGCGCGCGGCCAAGCGTCGTCTTGCCCGAGCCGCTTTCGCCGACGAGGCCGAAGAACGAGCCTTTCGCGATGTCGATATCGACGTGATCTACTGCCTTCAGGATCGACTTGCCGAAAAAGCCGGAGCCGATCTTGAACCCCACCGACAGGTCCCGCGCGGTGATGAGGCTGTCGTCGCTCATGCGGTGACCTCTTCGGAATGGAGGTGGCAGGCGACGCGATGGGTCGGATCGACACGCGCGTCTTGCGGCAGCGCAGTCTTGCAGACTTCGCCGATGAATTTCGGACAGCGCGTGTGAAAGACGCAGCCCGTCGGCCGTTCGAGCGGCGAGGGGATGTCGCCGGCGACCGGCGTCAAGGGCGCGTCGAGATCGTCGAGCTTCGGCAGCGCCGCGAGGAGGCCCTGGGTGTAGGGATGCTTCGGATTGCGGATGACCTCGCGCACCGGGCCCTCCTCGATCACCCGGCCGAGATACATGACGGCGACCTTGTCGGCGGTCTGGGCAATGACGCCGAGGTCGTGCGTGATGAAGATGATCGCCATGTGGAACTCGTTCACGAGGTCTTTCATGAGGTCGATCACCTGGGCCTGGATCGTCACGTCGAGCGCGGTCGTGGGCTCGTCCGCGATCAGAAGCTGCGGCTTGGTCGAGAGCGCCATCGCGATCATCGCCCGCTGGCGCATGCCGCCGGATAGTTCGAACGCATACTGGTCGAACCGTCGTGACGGGTCGGAAATGCCGACCCGGTCGAGCATCTCGACTGAGATTTCCTTGGCGCGCGCCTTGGACATGTCGGAATGCAGCTGCAACTGTTCGACCATCTGCTTGCCGATCGTGATCGCGGGCGCAAAGCTCGCCATCGGCTCCTGGAAAATCATGGAGATCGCGCCGCCGCGGACGATCTTCAGATCGCGCGGGGTCCTCAGCGACAGGACATCGACCTGGCGGTTTCCTTCGTGAAGAGTGATCTTGCTTTCGGGCGTGTAGACGGCGTTCCGGGCGTTGAGATGCATAAGCGATTTCGCCGTCACAGACTTGCCCGAGCCGGATTCGCCCACGAGTCCCATGACCTCTCCCTTGTCGAGCGAGAAGCTCACGTCCTCGACTGCGGTGATCAGCCCCTCATCCGTCCTGAACTTGAGCGTCAGGTTCTTCACGTCGATCAATGCCGTCATTTCTTGGTATCCGAGTAGGGGTCAGCGGCGTCGCGCAGCCCATCGCCGACGAAGACGAAGGCCAGGACCAGCGCCACGAAGAAGATGACGGGGATGAAGTACCACTGGTAGTTCAGGAGCACGTCGGCCTTGGAGACATTCTGCATCAGCGCGCCCAAGGAGTTCACCGGGTCCTTCAGCCCGAGACCGATGAACGACAGCGCGGTTTCCGACCGCACCATGTAGGGGAACGAGATCATCAAGTCGACGATGATGTAGCTCGTGAACGAGGGCAGCAGGTGGCGGCGGATGATATGGCCCGCCGAGGCGCCCGAGAGTTCGGCGGCGAGCACGTATTCCTGCGTCCGCTCCGTCAGCAGGTGGGTCCGTATTCGTCGGGCGAGCGTCGGCCAGCCGATTAGGCCTAGAATGATCGAGATGAAGAAGAACCGTGTCTCGGACGACCAGTGATCGGGCATGAACGCCGCGAGCGCCATGAAAAGTGGAATAGACGGCACCGTTCGGATGGCGTCGGTGATCATTTGCAGGACGCTGTCGATCCAGCCGCCGAAATAGCCCGCGACACCCCCTATGATCAGCGCGAGTACGAAGGAGATCAGAACCCCGAGCGTCCCGACCGCGAGCGACGTCCAGATTGCGTGCAAGGTTCGTCCGAAGATGTCCTTGCCGCTCGCATCCGTGCCGAACAGGTGGATCTTTCCCCCTTGGTCGACGCCGAAAAGATGCACGTTCGAGGGGATGAAGCCAAGGAGTTTGTAGTTCCAGTCTCTGACGAAGAATCGCAGGTAGAGCCGCTTGTCGCGGTTCTCGGTCACCACCCAGCGGAAGTTCGTCTTGATCGACCTTTCGCGTTCGGTCGCGTAGATGAAGGGCCGCGCTGAAAAGCCGTTCTCGTCCCAGAATTTCGGGATCTGCGGCGCGCCGTTCTCATAGGCCGCGTCGCGGCCCGCGATGGTAGGATTGTACGGCGACAGGAATGGCGCGAACAGCCCCATGAGGATCATCAAGATCAGCGCCCAGGCCGCGATCATCGCTGTGCGGTTGCCCTTGAAGCGCGCCCAGATGAGTTGCCCCTGCGAGGCGGTGAAATAGGCCTCCTTGGCCTTCTGGTCGACCTCGACGACGGTTGCTTGTCTGGTGAGGAATGCCATCGTCTATCCCATCATCCCGCGCCGGACCCTCGGGTCGATCACTGCCAGGAGTATGTCGGTGAAGAAGTTCAGCGCGACGATGCTTGCCGTCAAAAGGAAGATGATCGCGCCGGCGAGCTGCTGGTCGTTCGACCGGGCGAGACTTTCGAACAGAAGCGCTCCGGATTCCGTCAGTGTCAGGATCAGGGCTACGATCGGCAACTCGTTGAAGATCCGGTTGAGGTCGAAGCCGAGCGAATTGACGACCGGCCCGAGCGAATGCTTGGCCGGGTAGCGCCAGAGGAGCTTCGAGCCCGAGACGCCTCGCGCTGCGGCCGCAGTGACGTAGAGCTTGCCGATCTCGTCGAGCATCAGCGCCCTGACGGTCTGGAGCGCGAAGGCGGTCGCCGACCAGCCGAGTATGAAGACAGGCAGCCAGGCGCGACTCAGGAAGTCGCCGAACTTCGCCCAGCTCCACGCGGCGTCACGGTATGCCTTCGAGAAAAGCCCCGTCAGGCTGTCGCCGAAGAGGACCGTGGAGATCAGCATGATGATCAGCGCCAGAAGGAAGTTCGGCAGCGCGAGGCCGAGATAGCTTACGAACCGCAGCGAGTTGTTGGTCACGGCGCTCGTCGAACTTGCCGTGACGATGCCTACCGGTACGGCGATTGCATAGGACAGGATCAGCGCCGCCATGCAGATGCCGAGCGAGATCCAGAACTTGTCGGCGAGAAGCTGGTTGATGTTGAGCCTGAGGATGCAGCTGTCGCCGAACTCGCCATGGACGAAGACGTTGTAAACCCATTTGGCCCAGCGTTCAGGGAACGGCCGGTCGAGGCCAAGGCGTTTCTCCTCCGCCACGATATCGGCGATCGTGATCTGCGAGCCTTGGGTGTTCTTGAACGCTAGGTAGCGTTCGGCGCAGGTGCCGGGCACGAGCTCCATCAGAGTGAACACAATCAGCGACACGGTCAGAAGCGTCACCAACGCGAGAAAGGCACGGGTCAGCGCGAATTGGGCGAATTGAGCCATGTGAGTGCCGGTTCCAGTCTGTCCAGCGGCTGGTTCGTCCGGGGCGGAATTGCGTGCCCGCCCCGGACGACTCTTAAGGCCGGATCAAGAGTTTACTCGTCGAACCACCACTGCTGCGCGCGGTAGGGATACGTCCGGTAGTATTCGTAGGACGCCGTCTTGAACTCGACGAAGTTCTTCAGCGCGTTGCGGTGATAGATCGGGTCGGGCGTGAGCGCCGTGCCGATGAACAGGAGGTTCCCGGTCATGTTCTCGACCAGCCGGTTGGCGAGAGCCTTGAACTCGTCGGTTCCTGCCGGGGTCGATTGCAGCGTGTTGATGTCGTCGATCAGCTGCTTGACGTAGTCGGGCGGCTCGACGCCGCTCGAACCGCCGGAATCCACCCATTCGGCCCAGAGCATACCCGTGCGGTGGGCGAAGTAGTTCTCGAACGGCGGCACCCAGAGTTCGTTGTTGCCGAGGATGATGCCGACTGGCTGGCCTTTTTCCCAGAGACCGACATCAAGCTGATTGGAGGACTGAGCCGAGCGGTATTCGTCCGGCGTGATCTCCTTCACCGTGGTCTTGATGCCGGCATTGGACCAATGCTGACCGATGAGTTCGACGACCTGACCGGCAATGCCCTGGGTCGCGAACTGCAGGTTCAGGACCAGCGGCTGACCGTTCGGCAGGTCGCGGAAGCCATCGCCGTCGCTATCGACCACGCCGACCTCGTCCAAGAGCGCCTTGGCGCCGTCGGGATCGAACTCGGTCGCGAAGGTCTTCCACTTCGCGTCGATATAGTCCGGCACCGGCGAGAAGCCGGTATATTGCTGGATCTCCCCCTCACCGAAATAGGCAGTCGCGTTCAGCTCCTCCCGGTTGATCGCGATCGACATCGCCTGGCGGAAGCGCAGGTCGCCGAAGACCTTGCGCTTTTCCTCATCCGCCGACGTCACGTTGAACGATACCGCGTGCATCGCGATCTTGGGTTTGAGGTGGATCGTGTAGTCGCCCTTTTCCTGGTTCTCCAGAAGAAGCGGCGCATCCGAGAGCTGCAGCGACTGCGTCTTGTAGTCGGCCTCGCCGTTCACGAGCTTCAGCAGCCGGACTTCCTGGTCGTTTGCGTAAACCTCGTCCTGCTCGTTGATGTAGGGCAGTTGCTGGCCTGTCGTGTCGACCATGTGGAAATAGGGATTGGCAACGTAGTGGCGCCCCTCGGTCGTGTCGCGGATCAGGATGTAGCTTTCCAGCGTCGGCATCGTGTCGGCCGGCATCTTCGCCACCTTGTCGGGCGAGTTGAGCTGCGGCGTCGGCGTGTCGGTCCAGTCCGAGTTTCCGAAGTAGGCTTTGATCACCTCATAGCCGTCCGCGAACCCCAGATCCTGCGCCATCGTATCGGCATCGGGGTTCACGTCCGGGTGGAACTGCCCGAGGAAGTGCTTCGGCTGGAAGCCTTGGCCGAAATGGGTCGCGAAGTGCGCCAGAAGTCCCGGCTTCGGCGCCGGCAGGTTGAAGACGACGGTCACGTCATCCGGCGTGTCCACGGTCATCCGCTCTCCTGCCACGAGAACGTAGTCCTTCGGCTTTTCGATAACCTTCGGATCGAGTGCGAGGTTGTCGTACCAGAACTTCACGTCCGCCGAGGTGAAGGGCTGGCCGTCTGACCATTTGTGGCCCTTGCGCAATGTGAACGTCAGCTGGGTGTAGTCGTCGTTCCACTGCCAGCTTTTCGCGATATTCGGCACGATCGTCTCAAGGTCGTCCGAATAACGCACGAGGTTGACATGGCGCGTCGAGAGGAAGTCGGATGTGCCGGCTTCGGTCGCATTCGACAAAGCGTCGAGCGTCCCGCCGTATTTGCCGACCGAGTCGTAGGGGACGACGACAAGCGGCTCCTCCGGCAGACGCTCGGCCAAAGCTGGCAGGTCGGGATTGCCCCGGATCTGGCCGTTCAGGTCGGCGATGGCCGGGTTCTCCGAAAACTCCATCGAGCAGCCGGCGGCGCCCTGGAACTCAGCCAGGTCGTATTGCTGCGGGAAGGTCCCCGGTGCGACGCCTTGCATGTCGGCGACCGTTATGCCGGGGCAATTCGCGTACGCAGCCACGGGCAGGGCCAGAAGCGTCACGCTTCCAAGCAGTAGTCGTTTCATGATCTCTCCTGTCGGTTGGTCACTGGTTGATACTCGTTTCTTTTTCGTTTCTTTCGTTTGCGGGTCTTGCGTGTGTCTGGTTCAGGGCTGAAGCCTAGTGATCCGGTGGAATGGGCGCACAGGTCCAGACCCCGGCTGCCGGATACGGCCAGAGATCGACTCCGCTTAGATCGTGCAGACACCCCCCACTTCGCGTCCGGCTCAGGCAAGTCGCCGTTGCCGGAATACATTGGCGAGTATCGGGCAGCGCGCCGGAATGCGTCAAGCGAAGGATGGGGTAACGCGGGCCGCATTAGGTCACCTTGCTCCTCTCGGCGCCGTCAGGCAGCCATCCGCAGTCACCATCGTCCGGATGAAGCGCCCGTCGGCATGGGTCATCCGGTGGTCCATCATGGCCCGGTACATCGCGATGAGGGCAGCGCGCGCGCCAGGGTCGGCGGCGATGTCGCGCATCTCGCCTTCGGCGCGGTTGTCGAACAGAAGGGGCGGCAGGCCGCCATTGAAATGCACGAGCGTGTGGTCAGCGCCGCGCAAGACCACAAGATTGGTCGTCTCGGGTGCGAGCCCCAGCGCCGACTGCGGCACCGTGGGCTCGATCGGATCGCCGAAGTCCAGTTCGGAAAACGTGAACTGCCGCCACTCGTCAGGCCCTTTCCCGTCCATCAGCGGCAAAAGGCTCATCCCGTCCATCGTCTCGGGAATGCCGAGCCCGAGCCAGTCGAGGATCGTCGGCGCCACGTCGACCGATTCCGTTGGCAAGTCGACCGCCGACCCCGCCCGGGCAGTGCGCTTCGGGTCGCGGATGATGAGGGCTGTGTGATAGGCTGCGTCGTAGAAGGTCGACTTGCCCCACGCATGATGATCGCCGAGCATCTCGCCATGATCCGAAGTGACGACGATCAGCGTTTCGTCGTAGGCTCCGGATGCCTTGAGCTCGTCCAGGACGCGGCCGAGATGATGGTCGACCTCGGTCGCAAGCCCGAGATAGATCGCCCGCAGAAGCTGCACGTTCTCATCCGTGGAAGAGAGGTCGGGGAATCCCTCCACCACGCTGGCGATCGGGACGCGGTCGAGGCTCGGACCGACGAAGGGATGGCGCGCGCGTTCGGCCTCCACGGCGCCGATCCGGCGGGGCAGGGGGAGCGTGGCGGGATCGTACATCCTGTTGTAGGGGTCCGGCGCGACGAGCGGCGGGTGCGGCCGGATATAGGTCAGGTGGACAAACCAACCCGGCGCGCGTGCCCTCAGCGCCTTCAGCGCCGCGTCAGTGAGGAAGGCAGTGTCGCTGTCCTCCGCGCGGTAGAGCGCGGGATCGTCCGGCCGGTCGCCGGCCGGGCGGAAGATGTCGGGATAGGGCGGCACGTCGTATCCCTTCGCTATCAGGTCGGCCCGCCAGGGCAGGCTTTCCTCCAGCCGCATCTCAACCGCTTCCTCGAAGCCTTGCATGACCTGTTCGTAGGATTTCAGCGCCGGGTCGCCCGGCGGATAGACGCGCGGGTCCTGAGTCGTGTCGGTGTAACCGAACAGCAGCGGCCTGTAGCCAGCCTTCCGCACCTCAGTCGCGAGGTTCGGCAGGTCATGGGCGAGCGGCGTCCCGTTCCGGACGGATCGGTGATTCATCGCGTAGCGGCCGGTGAGGATCGAAGCCCGCGACGGACCGCAGGGATTGGCGACTGAATAGTGTCGCCGGAAGCTGACCGCCTCGTCCATGAGGGCGCGCAGGTTGGGCAGGTCTACATGATCGGAAAGTGCGCCGAACAGGCAGTCGGCCCTGAGCTGGTCGATAATGACGAACAGAATATTGTTACGTTTCGCCACTACACCCCCCGGAACTGATTGCCATGAAACACGAGGAAATCGATTCGCGGCAACGAAAAATGTGGCCTTTCGTGCGATCTTGTGTGCAAATTTCCGTTCAGGGAGTCGCCACATGCCGCAAAGCGCCGTCGGAAGGGCAAGTCACCGCGAATTTCAGCTTCTTGAGATTCTGCGGCGTCAGGGCGGCTCGGCGCGAAACTCCGAAATCGCCCATGCGATGGACGTGTCAGAGGAAACCGTGCGTCGCCTTGCCCGTGGCCTAGAACGAAGCGGCAAGGTGGAGCGGCTGCACGGCGGGACCGTGCTCGCCGGTGCGGAACCAGCCTTCTTCGACCGCATCGCGCAGAATCCCGACGCCAAGCGGCGCATCGCGGCCGCCGTAGCGTGCGAGGTCGCCGACGGGATTTGTCTGTTTCTCGACGTGGGCAGCACGACGAGTTTCGTGGCTGAGGCGCTGAGGGGGCATACACGGCTGCAGGTCGTCACGAATTCGCTGCATGTTGCCCAGGTGCTGGCCAACCATAACGGAAATCGGGTCGTTCTGACGGGCGGAGAGCTTGGCGGCGACGAGCGTGGGACCTACGGACCGCGCGCGCTTGAGGCGATGCGGCACTACGCCTTCGATATGGCCGTGCTGTCGGCGAATGCCGTCTCCGAGCGGCACGGGTTTCTCGTCTTCAACCCCGCCGAGGCAGAGATCGCCAGTCTTGCCGTCAAATGCGCGCGGCGCGCCGTCATGGCGGTTGATTACGAGAAGTTCGCCCGCAATGCACCGCTTGTATCCTGTCCACCCGACGATATCGCTGCGCTGATCACTGACCGCCCACCGCCCGAGGGACTCGCCGCGGCGCTTGCGCGGTGGCGCGTCGCGGTCACTCTGGCCGGAGGCGACACATGAACAACGCCAGTCTTGACGATGCCCTCGCCATCGCCGCAGCCGCGAGCCGGGTCGCGATGTCGCTGTTCCGCGGCGCTCTCGACGTCGAGTTCAAGGCAGACGACAGCCCGGTGACGCGCGCCGATCGCGCGGTCGAGGCCGAGGTTCGCCGCCTCATTTCCGAGCGCTTCCCAGAACACGGAATATTCGGCGAGGAGCAGGGGTTCGACCGCGCCGACAGCGAAGACCTATGGATCGTTGACCCAATCGACGGAACACGGAGCTTCATGACCGGCCACCCGCTGTTCGGCTTCCTGCTCGCCAAGCTTCATCGCGGAGAGACGAAGCTGAGCATCGTCGCGCTACCCGCCTTGGGCGAGTTTTACGACGCGGAGCGCGGCCGGGGTGCGCGTCTGGGCGGTGCGCGTATCCGCGCCTCCGACAGGCGGGTGGCGGGCGACGCGGTCCTCTACATCTCAGAGGCCGAAAAGATCTGGCGGGATGCGCCGGAGGTCTTCACGCGGCTCCTCGACTTCGGCCGTACGCGGCGGTTCGCTTACGACTGCTACCCCTATGCACTCCTCGCATCCGGGCATGTCGACGCGGTCGTGGACTACGACCTTCAGCCCTACGACTACGTACCCGTGGCACTCCTGGTCGAGGAAGCGGGCGGCGTGATGACCGACTGGCAGGGAAGGCGCCTTGCGATGCAGGCCAACGTACCTGTCATCGCCGCCGCGACGGTGGAACTGCACCACGCGCTTCTCGACACGATCCGCGGCTGAGTCATCTGGCCTCATTCCGTGATGACGGTCGAACACAGTCATTCAGTGCCGGGCAGCGCCATGGTGAATTCGGGGATGGAGAAGCGTTTCCGAAAACTGCCGGGGGCCATTCCGGTCGTCCGCTTGAAAAGCCGACGGAAGAATGCAGGATCCTCATACCCGCAGCGCCAGGCGATCTCGTCGATTGGCAGTTTATTGTCTTCCAGCAGGCGCTTGGCGCTCTCGATGCGCAGGCGTTGCACGTAAGCGAGCGGAGAAAGCCCGGTCGCAGCCTTGAAGCGGCGCGTGAGAGTGCGTTCGGCCAGACCGCTGCGCCTCATCATCTCCTCCACCGGGCTCGCGACCGAGAATTTCGTGGCCAACCAGTCCTGCACCTCGCGTATCGCCGCGTCGCGATGGTCGGTGCGTCCCTTGAAGACGACATAGGGCGTGACCCCGTCGTGATGCCACTGCAGCGCGAAGAAGCGGGCGACGGCCTGGGCGGCAGAGTTGCCCACGTACCGTGCGATCAGGTAGAGCACGAGATCGTGCCAGGTCATCGCGGCGCCCGAACTGACAAGCTCGTTGGCATCGCCGCTGACGAGCAGAACCTTCTCCGGGAAGACCGGAATTCGGGGATAGGCCTGACGGAACGCAGCGTCGTAGCCCCAGTGCACCGTGACCTCGCGGCCATCGAAAGCCCCTGTTTCAGCCAAGAGGAACACGCCCGAACAGGCCGAACACAAAAGTGCGCCCTGCCGATGCATGCTGTCGATCCATGCGGTCAGTTCGGGATAACGACCGTGCCGCCAACAGCCGTCTTCCAGAATAACCGACGGCGCGATGATGATGTCCGTGCGATCAACCTCATCACAGCGCTTGTGGACGCGCACCGGAATGCCGCTGGCCAGCATCACCTCGGGCGCCTCCTGCCCGACGATCTCGATGGTGAACGGCGGTTCGGGCGGGATCGATGCGTGGAATCCCTTCAGCATGCCGAAGGAGTTCAGAACATCGTAGATACCGGTCAGCGTTGAAACGACCGCGTCGGGAAAGGCGACCAATGAAACATGGATCGGACGGTCGCGCATCGACGTCGCCCTTTCAAATGGCAGAAATGAACCTGTTTGGACCAGTATCGCACTCGTGCAAGGGCCGGTCAAAGGTCAGTTTCCCAAACGTCAATCAACGCAATAGGAGACTGACGATGACGATCAATCCAAGTGCGCTCGATTTCCATGTGGAGCGTCTCTTCGCGGACCTTTCGGCCGGCTATGGCGGCGTGATGGTCTCGATCGGGTCCAAGCTGGGGCTTTATTCCGCGATGGATGGCCAGGGCCCGGTGTCTTCGCAGGCAGTGGCGGACCGCGCCGGATGCGCCGAGCGCTACGTGCGCGAATGGCTGAATAGCCAGGTCGCGGGTGGCTATGTCCAGTACCACGCTGCCACGGGCCTATACGAACTGACGGCCGAACAGGCCATGATCCTCGCCGACGAAACCTCGCCCGTGTTCCTGCCGCATGCCTGGCAGGTCGTGGCCTCGATGTGGGCCGACGAGGACAAGGCGATCGAGGCAATCCGCACCGGCAAGGGCGTCGCGTGGGGAGATCATGACGGACGGCTCTTCTGCGGAGTGGCGGCGTTCTTCCGAAACGGATACGCCGCGAACCTCGTCGAGCAGTGGCTTCCTGCACTCGACGGCGTCGTGGACAATCTGAAGCGCGGCGCGCGGGTCGCCGATATCGGCTGCGGGCACGGACATTCGACGGTGCTGATGGCCAAGGCCTTTCCGAATTCGGTCTTCTTCGGATTTGACGTACACGAAGGCTCGATCGAAGAGGCGCGGAGAATAGCCGAAGCGGAAGGCGTGGCCGACCGCGTGCATTTCGCGGTGACCGATGCCAGCGGTTACAGCGATCGGGATCTCGACCTCATCTGCTTTTTCGACTGCCTGCATGACATGGGCCATCCCGTCGCAGCGGCACGCCATGCCCGCGCCGCGCTGGCCAAGGGCGGGTCGGTCATGCTCGTCGAACCGGCGGCTGCGGATCGGGTCGAGGACAACATTAATCCCGTCGGAAGGCTCTACTACGCGGCGTCGACCACGTTGTGCTGCGCCCATGCGATCTCGGAGAACGGCACGCATGTGCTGGGTGCTCAGGCTGGCCGCGGTCGACTGGCCGAGGTCTTCGCCGAGGCCGGCTTCGACTCGTTTTCGCTTGCGGCCGAAACGCCGTTCAACCTGATCCTCCAAGCGCGCGTCTGAAAAGGCGGAAATTCGAAACACAACGATTGGAGACAAGAATGAAACGTTCTATCGCGTCCTCGCTCATGGCCCTCTGGTCGGAGAACGTGATCGGGATTCGCTTGTGCTACGACTGCAAAGCGCCACCCCTCGGGCCGCGCGGACGCAACGGGCGAAAGAGGTCATCATGACCGCCTTGCCGGAGTGGCGCGCGCCGGTGCAGGCTCGCCACCTGCACGAGGCATAGCGGTTCAGTCCCTCGTTAAACGCATCGACCGCAGTCAGGGCGGGGTAACTCCTTTCCCCATGACCTGCAAGCGCCTCGGGAACATGCGTTCCGGGGCGCTTTTTGTGTTCAGGCTACCCCTCGTCAAGCGAATAGACGTAGGCCATCCATCCTGTGGGCACCTTGTTGCTGTCGGCCATCCAAGCGAAGACGTCACGACCGCCAGTCATCATTCCCTCTTGGACGATCTCGTTGCCCTGATCCTGTAGCCGCATGTAGTCACCAAACAACTCAGGTCCGCTCCGGTCCCCGAAAACTTCCATGAAGAAGACCGTCATCACCGCCATCCCTTCAACGGCCGGTTCGAGCCGATTTTTTGAAGCACGGTGTCGGCTGTGCGCGCCACCTAACCTATCGACCACTCATCCAGAGCCATTGCGGGCAGGCTTCCGTTCTCGTTCAAGAATCGAGCTTGTTGGATGCCTAGAGTGTTTGCGACAAACTTCACGATAGGCTGCGTCTTGTCCTGTCTCGACGGCTTGCTCAGTTTCTTCGAACGAACGAGGGAGAACACCATATAGAACGCTCTTGCCTGTTACATCCTGCGGACGCATGGGGTTGCTGTAGCTCGGAGGCGGTCAGGGGCGCAGCGGGAAATCGTTCAACGCCCTGCTGACTCGTCTCTCGCGCGTGACTGCTTATGAACTGCCTACAGGGTAGTTCAATACCTACATAGACCGCATACCGCGATCTCGATATGTACCTGCATTCAGTGGGATTTTTGGCTCCGGCGGTAGGGATCGAACCTACGACCAATTGATTAACAGTCAACTGCTCTACCGCTGAGCTACGCCGGAACACGGGGCGCGATATAGCAAGGGCGGCCGCAGGCGTCCAGAGGGTTTCGGCACAAAATCCCGCATGCTCAGCGCAGCCGGAATCGCGTTGTCACGGCGAGTTCGCCTTCGGGCACTGCGACCTTTCTCTCCATCAGATCAATAAGATGGGCAAGCACGTTTCGGGCGGCGGCGCGCATCAGCGGAACGGGTGTGTTGGTGTAGATGCTTGCCGCCAGCGTGACCGCGTCGGCCGGGCCGTCCGCAAGCGCCGCGCGGATCGCCGCCTCGCGCGCCCGGCGGTGCGCCGCAAGCTCTGCGATCCGTGCCGATGCGTCGGTGACGGGGCTGCCGTGGCCGGGATAGAGCCGCACCGCCCCCGACCCCTCGAGCCGAGCGAGCGAAGCCATGTAGGCGCCCATGTCGCCGTCCGGCGGCGAGATGAGCGACGAGGCCCAGCCCATCACATGGTCACCGCTGAAGGCGACTTCGCGCCAGAGAAAACTCAGGTGATTGCCGAAATGCCCAGGCGTGTGGATCGCGGTAACCTCCCAGTCGGGCCCAGCGATGCGGTCGCCATCGGCCAGCCGGATATCGGGCGCGAAGCCATCGTCGACGCCTTCGCCGCCGGCGAGGCCAGCGCCCTTCGCCAGCCTCTCCATCACCGACGAGCGACCGGCGCGTGCGTCGCCATACGCCAGGACGGGCGCGCCGGAAACTTCGGCGAGCGGGCGGGCAAGGGGGGAATGGTCGAGATGGGCATGCGTGACGAGAATGTGGCCGATCCGTTCGCCGGGAGAGAGCGCGCCGAGGATCGCGCCAAGATGAACAGGATCCGCGGGGCCGGGATCGATGACGGCCACAACGCCCTCGCCGAGGATGTAGGTGTTCGTGCCGTGGAAGGTCATTGGCGAAGGATTGGGCGCAAGGACGCGGCGCAGGCCCGGCTCCAGCTGCTCGACCCGGCCCGCCACCGGTCCCTCAGTAGACTGCTGCAACTTGCGCTTCCGCTCCCGATGGGGCGCGGCTAGGCTGCGCCCATGTTTTTCGGCTGGTTGAAGCACCTGATGCCCCGCGGTCTTTACGGCCGGGCGGCGCTCATCCTCGTACTGCCCATCGTGATGATTCAGCTCGTCGTGTCCATATCCTTCATTCAGCGCCATTTCGAGGGCGTGACGGAGCAGATGACACGCAACATCGTGCAGGACATCGCCCTCCTGGTCGAACGGGTCGCCGTCGCGCCCGATCTATCCGCCGCACGCGATCAGGCAGAAGAGGTCGGCGAGGCGCTCGCGATGACCGTGGCGCTGCCGGCCGGCGACAAGGCGCCTCAGGCCGATCGGCGCGTATACTATGACCTTTCCGGCCGCGTCGTGATTGCCACGTTGCGCGAGAATTTCGCCGATCTCGGTGCGGTGGATCTGTCGGACCTGCGCCGGGTCAGGCTCGTCATAGCCACGCCGCAGGGTCCGATGGAGGTCGAATTCGCGCGGAGCCGCGTGGCGGTCAGCAACCCCCACCAGCTTCTGGTTCTTATGGTGGCGACAGGGCTATTGATGACGCTCATCGCGTTTCTCTTCCTGCGCAACCAGCTTCGTCCGATCCGGCGGCTCGCGCGCGCGGCCGAAGATTTCGGTAAGGGCCGTATCGTCCCGTACAAGCCCGCCGGTGCGATCGAAGTCCGCGCCGCCGGTAATTCGTTTCTCGACATGCGTGCGCGGATCGAGCGACAGATCGAGCAGCGCACACTGCTCCTGTCGGGGGTGAGTCATGACCTGCGCACCCCGCTCACCCGACTGAAACTCAGCCTGTCGATGATGGCGGACGAGCCCGAAGCGCGCGACATGGAGCGCGACGTGGAGGAGATGGAGCGTCTGATCGACGCGTTCCTCGCTTTCGTGAGGGGCGATGCGCTCGAAGGCGAGGCGGAGCTCATGGATCCGATCACGCTTGTCCGTTCGAGCATCGAGGATGCGCGCCGGGCCGGACGAAACGTCGTCCTGAGGACGGTGGAGGGGGCAGGCAAGGCGCGGCTCAGGGAACGCGCGGTGCGCCGCGCGCTAGACAATCTCATTGGCAACGCGGTGCGCTACGGGACCCGCGCCGAAGTCTCGCTCGCGATTCTCGACCGTGCCGTCCGCATCGGCGTAGAGGACGATGGGCCCGGCATCGCGCGCGAGCGGCGGGAGGAAGCGCTGCGCCCGTTCACGCGGCTCGACGATGCGCGCAACCAAGACCGGGGCTCGGGCGCAGGGCTCGGGCTTGCCATCTCGGCGGACATAGCGCGCAGCCATGGCGGCACATTGCGACTGGGTGAAAGCGAGACGCTCGGCGGGCTCAAGGCCGAACTCGTGCTTGCTCGCTGAGTGCCGGCCGGACTCTCAGAAGATAAGCATCAAGAGCACGAACCAGGCCGGGATCGAGACCACAAGGATGGGAAGGATCCACCAGCCGCTGACGAAATCCCGATCCGCAGGCGTCTCGGTTTCGCGAAAGGCCGCTAGCGCCTGATCGTCCGCCAGCGGCGAGTTTTCCTGCAGATACCAGTACTCAAGCGCATCGGGGCGCGAAGCCTCCTCAGCGCGCTGGCCATTGGCCATCGCTTTCCGTTTCAACATGTTCTTCCCCTTCAACCCAGGGAAAGAGTGGGCTGCGACGTGTTGCGAATTCGTTAGCGGAAGGCGGAGCGGCAGGCGGAGGTGAACCCGTCCGCGCGAGCCGACTGGCAGACCTGGAACGCCGTCCGGCAGATCGGATTAGAATCGCGCCAACGTTGCTTCGAAGAGGACAGGCTCCCCAGAGGCCACGCCCGCCCTGTACTGCGCGAAACGCGTTGCGGCACGCATGCCCGCTGGCTCTCCGAGGAAGCAGGCGTGGCTGGACCGCCTGGATCGCGAACCGGCCGGTCACCTCGCGCGCACGGCATTTCAATCGAGCCGGAACCCGATCTTCAACCCGACCTGGTAATGCGCGACCTTGCCGTCCGTAATGTGGCCGCGGATCTCGTTCACTTCAAACCAGTCGAGGTTGTGTACGGTTTCTGCCGCCTTGGCGACGGCGCCCTGGATGGCGTCCTCAAGACTGTTCGAGGAACTGCCGATCACATCGACCGTCTTGTAGATCGCGTCGCTCATCTCGTCTCTCCCTTATCCATGTCCAGTTCCGTGACATCTCGTCGACAGGTCACATCGCCGCCGATATAGGACGCGTCCTGCTCGGGCGGATGCGGTGCCCGGTTCGGGCCGCCCAGACGATCGGTCCCGCCGCGGCGGCGTCGCGGGTGACACGGGCCGAGCGAATGCCGGTATCGGCCCTCTCAGACTGACGTGTGATCATGCCGTGGTAAAGGCCGGCATTGGCGTTAGGTACGCGAGCATCCGTCAGTAGTCGCCGCCGCAACAGATATTGCATCCTCCATCTCGCTCTGGATGCCCTGCGCGTGCGGACCGAATTGAATCGCAATGCCGCAGATATCCACGAGCAATTCCGGCCGCGCAGGCGCCTGGGCAACAAGGCCGGAAGGAATGGCATACATGCCCCTCGAGCAGAGATATCTCCTCTCGATAGTTCCGGGCGGATAGAGTGAAAGCATGTGCCTTCGGCGGCGGAATGGTAGGCCCGGAGGGACTCGAACCCCCAACCAAGGCGTTATGAGCGCCCTGCTCTAACCAATTGAGCTACAGGCCCGGCCTGGCGCCATGCCTAGCAGAACCGCGGGTGCGGTCAAGCGGGCGCGTCCTTCGCCTCGGCGGCGAGGGAGCGCGTTGGTCGCCCGCGCCCCAATCCGCTTGCCGAGGAGTGGTGACTTCCCTAATGAGAGCCCGCTGGAGCTCAGTTCGAGACATGGACGCAATTCTTGACGCCGGGGACAACCCGCACGCAATCGAGGTAGAGGAGTGTCTGGCGCACCTGACGTCCTCTCGTGAAGGGCTGACCTCCCACGAGGCGGCCAGGCGCCTCGCCATCGACGGACCCAACACCCTGGCGGCGCAGTCTGGCAGACCGGCCGTCCTCCGATTCATGCTGCATTTCCACAACGCGTTGATCTACGTTCTTCTCGCTTCGGCGGCCGTCACCGCGTTTCTGGGCCACTGGATCGATACCGGAGTGATCCTTGCTGTCGTCGTCGTCAACGCCATCGTAGGCTTCGTCCAGGAAGGACGCGCGGAGTCGGCCATGGCGGCAGTGCGCTCTATGCTTGCCCCGCGCGCCACGGCCCTTCGGGATGGACGCCGTGTGACCGTTCCATCCGCCGATCTCGTCGCGGGCGATGTGGTGCTGCTCGAGGCCGGAGACAAGGTCCCGGCCGACCTTCGCCTGGTCGCGGCGAGGGCGCTGCGTGTCCAGGAGGCGGTGCTGACCGGCGAATCCGTGCCGGTGGACAAGAGGATCGCGCCCGTTGCCAGTGATGCGCTGCTCGGCGACCGCAGCTCGATGGCCTTCAGCGGCACCGAAGTGGTGGGGGGCATCGGGCGCGGGATCGTTGTCGCAACGGCGGGGCGAACTCAGATCGGGCGTATCAGCGGAATGCTCGGCGATGTCGCCAGGTTGACCACGCCGCTCGTCGCGCAGATGGATCGCTTTGCGCGGTGGCTGTCGGTCATGATCCTTCTGGTGTCGGCCGTGCTGCTGCTCTTTGGCTACTTCGTCGGCCACTTGCCCTTCGGCGAGATTTTCATGACCGTGGTCGGCCTGACCGTCGCCGCGATTCCCGAGGGGCTGCCCGCGGTCCTGACCATCACGCTCGCAATCGGCGTTCAGGCGATGGCGCGGCGCCATGTCATCGTTCGCAAACTCCCCGCGATCGAGACGCTGGGCGCCGTTTCGGTGATCTGCACCGACAAGACCGGCACGCTCACCCGGAACGAGATGACGGTCGCCTCGGTGGCCTTTGCATCAGGCCGCCACACCGTCTCTGGCGACGGCTACGCGCCCCGGGGCGACATCACGCCGGCTGCACCCGAGGCGGAGCTTGCTCAGATGGCGCTCGTCGCGTCGCTCTGCAACGACGCGGCGCTGCACAACTCGGGCGGGAACTGGGGGATCGAGGGCGATCCGATGGAGGGCGCGCTCCTGGCCTTCGCCGGGAAGGCGGGTGTTGATTTGGATGGATGGCGCCGGATCGACGAGATCCCCTTCGACGCCGCCCATCGTTACATGGCGGTGCTGGTCGAGGATCGGGACGGCGCGCGCCGGATACTTGTGAAGGGCGCGCCCGAGCGCCTGCTTCCCATGTGCGCGAGGCAGGCGGGCCCGTCGGGCCCGGAATCGATCGGTCCCGAGCATTGGGACGCCGAGGCGGACGCGATCGCATCCGAGGGGCAGCGCGTCCTGGCGCTTGCCGCCATGCCGACGCGCGACGACGCGCTGAACGAGGCCGCCTTCGACGGCAAGTTGACGCTCGTCGGCCTCGTCGGCCTCATCGATCCGCCGCGGCCGGAAGCGATTGCCGCGGTCGCGGAATGCCGTCAGGCAGGCATCGGCATCAAGATGATCACCGGCGACCACGTGGGCACGGCCTCGGCCATCGGGCGGGCGATCGGGCTCGAGAACCCCGACCGGGTCCTGTCCGGCGCGGAGGTCGAGCGGCTCGAAGACGCGGCACTGCAAACCGAGGCGGGAAAGGTCAACATCTTCGCGCGGACGTCGCCAGAGCACAAACTTCGCCTCGTCACGCTGCTTCAGGCGCAGGGTCTGACCGTCGCGATGACCGGCGACGGCGTCAACGACGCGCCCGCGCTGAAGCGCGCCGATGCCGGAGTGGCGATGGGCGTGAAAGGCTCCGAAGCGGCGAAGGAGGCGGCCGATCTTGTTCTGACCGACGACAACTTCGCCTCGATGGTCGCCGCCGTGCGCGAGGGGCGCACCGTTTTCGACAACCTCCGCAAGGTGATCAGCTGGACGCTTCCGACCAATGCGGGCGAGGCAGCGACGATCATGGCGGCTCTCCTTCTCGGGCTCACGCTTCCGATAAGCCCCGTGCAGATCCTCTGGGTGAACCTCGTCACCGCCTCGACGCTCGGCCTCGCGCTCGCCTTCGAGCCGACCGAACCGGGAACGATGCTGCGGCCTCCACGGCCACGCACGGCACCACTTCTGACGGCCGAGTTGCTGTGGCACGTCCTCTTCGTCGGGGCGCTGTTCGCGGCGGCGGTCTTCGGGCTCTTCGCCTATGCGACCGACCGGGGCTACCCGCTTGAGCTCGCCCAGACGATGACAATGAACTTGTTGGTGATCCTCGAGATCTTTCATTTGTTTTTCATCCGCAACATCTACGGCACATCGCTGACCTTTGCCGCCGTTCGCGGAACGCGGGCGGTCTGGACGTGCCTTGCGGTCATCGTGACGGCGCAGTTCGCCGTGACCTACCTGCCGCTTGCCCAGGCAGTCATGGGAACCCGCGCCGTCCCGATCGTCGACGGCGTACTCATGATTGGAATTGGCGTGGTCTTCTTCGCGATCATCGAGGTGGAGAAGCAACTCAAGCTGAGCTTGCGAGGACGCGGCAGCCACTAGTTCGCGCGGATCGAAAAAGCGGCGCATCAGGACGCGCGCGCGTTGTCGTTCCTGCGCTTATCCTGTAAGCCGCGCCGCATGACGTCTTCGGCTGGGGAAATCACATGGCGGGGCTAAAGAACGGGCTGACCTATGCCGATGCAGGGGTCGACATCGACGCGGGCAACGCTTTGGTCGAGCGGATCAAGCCGGCGGCGAAGCGCACAGCCCGGGCGGGCACGATGGCCGGCCTCGGAGGTTTCGGCGCGCTCTTCGACCTGAAGGCGGCGGGCTACAGCGATCCGGTTCTCGTCGCCGCGACCGACGGGGTGGGCACCAAGCTTCGCATCGCCATCGACACCGGCAACGTGGACACGATCGGCGTCGACCTCGTGGCAATGTGCGTCAACGACCTTGTCTGCCAGGGCGCGGAGCCATTGTTCTTCCTCGACTATTTCGCGACCGGAAGGCTTGATGTCGACCAGGCGGCGCGGATCATCGAAGGCATCGCCAAAGGTTGCGAGCAATCGGGATGCGCCCTCATCGGCGGCGAGACGGCCGAGATGCCGGGCATGTACCACGCGGGCGACTTCGACCTCGCTGGCTTTGCCGTCGGCGCGATGGAGCGCGGGGCCGATCTGCCGGCGGGCGTCGCGGAGGGCGACGTGCTTCTCGGCCTCGCCTCGAACGGCATCCATTCCAACGGCTATTCCTTCGTCCGCAAGGTCGTCGAGATATCGGGCCTCTCGTGGCGCGCGCCCGCGCCGTTCGGAACCGGCACGCTTGGCGACCAGCTTCTCGCGCCGACCCGCCTCTATGTCAGGCAAGCCCTGGCCGCGATCCATTCCGGTGGCGTCCACGCGCTCGCCCATATCACCGGCGGCGGTCTGACCGAGAACCTGCCCCGCGTGCTCCCCGACGGGCTCGGCGCGGAGATCGACCTGTCCGCCTGGGACCTGCCGCCGGTCTTCCGCTGGCTCGCCGAAACCTCGGGTATGGCAGAGGCCGAGCTTCTGAAGACCTTCAATGCCGGTATCGGCATGATCGTCGCAGCCGCACCCGAACGCGCCGCCGACCTCCGCCTGCTGCTCGAATCCGAGGGCGAGACGGTTCACGAGATCGGCCGTGTCGTGCCGGGGCAGGGTGTCCGCTATCGCGGCCGGCTTCTTTGAAGCGTGTCGCTATCCTGATCTCGGGCGGCGGCTCCAACATGGTGGCGCTCGCGGAAAGCATGAAGGGCGATCACCCGGCGCGGCCCGTGCTTGTCGCCTCGAACGATCCCGATGCGGACGGGCTGGCGAAAGCCTGTGCGATGGGCGTCCCGACAGCTGCGGTGGATCACCGTCCATTTGGTGGTGATCGCGCCGGATTCGAGGCTGAGCTGCTGAAGCCCATCCTCGCGGCAAAACCCGACATCATCTGCCTCGCGGGTTTCATGCGCGTCCTGACGCCGGATTTTGTGAAGCGCTTCCGGGGCCGGATGCTGAACATCCACCCTTCGCTGCTGCCGAACTATCCCGGCTTGAATACGCATGCCCGCGCTATCGCCGCAGGCGACTGCGAAGCAGGCTGCACGGTCCACGAAGTCACGCCTCTTCTCGACGACGGCCCGATACTCGGTCAGGCGCGGGTGCCGGTCCTGCCTGATGATACCCCGGACACGCTTGCAGCGCGCGTGCTTGGCCGGGAACACGAGCTCTATCCGGCCGTACTGCGCCGTTTCGCCGCTGGCAACCGCGCGCCCGTCCTGATCTGACTATCCTTCGGACGCGTACAAAGCGGCACGAAAGCCTCGTCGCGACGGGCGCGCGCAACAATCGGAATGTCTGAAGCCATGCCGGTCTTTCCATTGCCGCGGCCGTGTCATAAGAGGGCGGAACTGCGGGATGAGCCCGCGTTGAACGGACTTTGAATGCGAACAATTACAACAACCGCGGACCTCGCTCGTTTCTGCGATGCCGCGCGAGCCAGCGAATACGTCACCGTCGATACCGAGTTTCTGCGCGAACGGACCTACTACTCCAAATTGTGTCTCGTTCAGCTCGCCCTTCCGGGCGAGGACGGAGAGGCCGTGCTTGTCGATCCGCTCGCCGATGGGCTGTCGCTTGAACCGCTCTACGACCTCTTCCGGCACGCGGGGACTGTCAAGGTCTTCCACGCCGCGCGCCAGGATCTGGAGATCTTCTTCGTCGAGGGCAACGTCTTCCCCGAGCCGTTATTTGACACGCAGATCGCCGCCATGGTCTGCGGCTTCGGCGACCAGGTCGGCTACGAGACGCTGGTGCGCAAGGTCGCCAAGCAAAGCCTCGACAAGACCTCTCGCTTCACCGACTGGTCGCGCCGGCCGCTCAGCGAGGCTCAGAAGACCTACGCCATCGCCGACGTGACCCATCTTCGTGTCATATACGAATTCCTCGCCAAGGAGCTTAGGCGCACAGGCCGCGAGAAATGGGTCGAGGAAGAAGAGGCGGTGCTTCTCGATCCCGAGACTTACATCAACCGGCCCGATGACGCCTGGCTCAGGATCAAGACACGCACGAATTCGGGCAGATTCCTCGCGATCGTCCGCGAACTGGCGCGGTTCCGCGAGGACTACGCGCAGGCCCGAAACGTGCCGCGATCGCGCGTCTTCAAGGATGACGCGCTGTTGGAGCTTGCGTCGACGAAGCCCACCACCCCCGAGGAACTTGGCCGCTCACGCCTTCTCCTGCGCGAAGGGCGCAGGCCCGACATCGCCGAGGGCATCATCGCGGCGGTGAAGGCCGGGCTCGCTGTTCGGCCTGAGGATTGCCCGCGACCCGACACCACGCGCGACCAGCTTCAGGTCGATTCCGCGCTCGCCGACCTGCTGAGGGTGCTTCTCAAGGCCAAGTCGCAAAGCGCCGGCGTGGCGCCAAAGCTCATCGCCTCGTCGGGCGATCTCGACGCGCTGGCGGCGGGGGAACGGACCGTTCGGGCACTCTCGGGCTGGCGCGGAGAGGTTTTCGGCGACGACGCGCTCAGGCTCTGCAAGGGCGAGATCGCGCTTTCGGCCCGGGGCGGCGCTGTCCGCGTCGTCCAGGTCTGAGCGGGCTCAGCGCCGGCTCGACCGGCTGTTCTGGGAGCCGAGCACGACGATCTGACGAACACCTTCCAGCTTGATGTTGGAAATATAGGCGGCGGCGGAGACCTCGCGCGACTGCGGGGTCGAGACGCGCGCCGGCGGGATCGGCTCTGCCACCACGAAGCGGTAGGTCATGACGCCGTCCACGGGAAAACCGCTGTTCTCGGCCACGAGCGCGGCGTCCCAGAACCCTTGCGTCGGTGGCAGGCCGGTGGCACGGATGATCGCGCCGCCCGGCTGGCGCGCGACTTCCATGTCGGTGACCTGCGCGACAAGGATGCGCCCATCGTCGGGCACGGCTGGCGCAACGGTCTGCGTCGCCGTCTGCTCGGTCGAGCGGCCGAACCAGTTGAACGGATTTAGGCGGCTTTCGCGAAGCCTGCCGCAGCCGCCGAGCGTCAGCGCAACGACCAGCAGGATTGTGACGGACGATTTCATGCCTGACGCTCCCTGAACCCTCGGGACTTGGGTAGCCCATTCGCCGGGCCGTGAAAAGAGCCGCAAGGAGACTGGACCTCAGGCTGTTTCATGATTACCTCCCGCTCAGGATGGCGGAGCGCAGAATGACCACCGAGGCCTTTGAGGACATCGCCGAAACCTTCGAGTTTCTCGACGACTGGGAGGATCGCTACCGGCATGTCATCGAGCTCGGCAAAGCGATGCCGCCGCTCGACGACGCCTTCAAAGTGCCCGCGACCAAGGTCGAGGGTTGCGCGAGCCAGGTCTGGCTCCTGCCCCGGATCGAAGGGGAGGGTGGCGGCGCGCGCTTCGATTTTCTCGGCGACAGCGACGCGATGATCGTGCGCGGCCTCATCGCGATCCTGCACGCGCTCTATTCCGGACAGACGCTGGAGGAAGTTCTCAGGACCGATGCCGCCGCCGCGCTCGGGCGGCTCGGGCTTGACGAACATCTCTCTTCGCAGCGCTCGAACGGCCTGCGCGCGATGGTCGCGCGAATCCGCAAGCTCGCCGGCGAAGCGGTCGCGGCCTGAGGCCGCTACAACTTCGCGAGCGCGCCCTTCAGATCGCCGTAGCCCGTGAAGCGCCGCTCGTAGGCCAGCCCGAGTCGCTCTGCACAGTCGCGCGCCTTGGCGTCGAGCGCCGGATCGTCGGTTTGCGCCTGGTAGACGAGCTTCTCGTAGTTGCCGAAATACATGTCGCGCAGCTGAGGGTGCCGGTCGAGCCCCATCGGCTTCCACACGAACGCGTCGAACTGCCGGACCAGGAAATCGGTCAGGTAGAAGGCCGTGAACTCGTCGCGCGCGGCGAAAGCGTCGTTGCCCTCGAAGAAGGAATAGCAGTGCGGGCCGGCGATCATCTCGACGCCGAGTTCCGCGCAACGCGACTGAAGTCCGCCGCCCGTGCCGCAATCGGCATAGACGATGAAGATGTCGTCATAGGCGTCGCGATGCTTGGCGACCGCCTCCGTCACCGCATCGGTGATCTTCTCGGGCCAAAGGTGGTACTTCGCGGGCAGGCAGGTCAGGTCGAGATGGGTCCAGCCGTTCGCGGCCTTGAGATCGAGGATTTCCCGCGCCAGCGCCCCGCAGGCAATGAGAAGGATGCGCCCCTTCGCCTGCGGTTCGAGGCCCCTTTCGGTCAGCGTCCTGTCGTCAGGCAGCGTCATTTGCGCCTCGCGATAATCATCAGAATCCCCGCGGCGACCAGCGGCGGCAGCGCCCAGAGCGCCGCGCCCTCCGTCCCCGCCTCCAACCCGGCGCGGGCGGCGAGCCAGAGTGTCGCTCCGGCCGCCGCGATAACGGCCAGAAGTATCATGACGAACCGGGCGTGCGGCATCGGCCTCTCCTTCATGCCCAATTTGGACATTGGCGGGGTGCCTGTGAAGCCCACGCTAAGAAAAGAAGGCCCCGCACGCCGAGGCGACGGGGCCGACAGGGAGCATTCCTGAACCCCTGGCTCAGCCGGCCGCCAGCTTGTTGTGCTTGCGCGACATGAAGTCCTTGGCCGTCTGCACCGCCACCGCCGCATCACGGCAGTAGGCATCGGCGCCGATCGCCTTGCCGAATTCCTCGTTCAGGGGCGCGCCGCCGACGAGCACGATGTAGTCGTCGCGCATGCCCTTTTCCTTCATCGTGTCGATCACGACCTTCATGTAGGGCATCGTCGTCGTGAGCAGGGCGGACATGCCGAGGATGTCGGCGTCCTCGCGCTCAAGCGCCTCGATGTATTTCTCGACCGGGTTGTTGATCCCAAGGTCGACGACCTCGAAGCCCGCGCCCTCCATCATCATGCCGACGAGGTTCTTGCCGATGTCGTGGATGTCGCCCTTCACGGTGCCGATCACCATCTTGCCGACCTTGGGCGCGCCGGTTTCGGCCAGCAGGGGCTTCAGGATCGCCATGCCGCCCTTCATTGCATTCGCCGCCAGAAGCACTTCTGGTACGAAGAGGATACCGTCGCGGAAGTCGATGCCGACGATCGTCATGCCGCCGACGAGCGCCTTGGTCAGCACGTCATAGGGCTGCCAGCCGCGGTCCAAGAGGATGCGTACGCCCTCTTCGATCTCTTCCTTGAGACCGTCATAGAGGTCGTCATGCATCTGGAGCACAAGCTCTTCGTCATCGAGTTCGGAGAGGATGATGTCTTGTTCGTCGGCCATAGCGTGTCTCCTGACGGTCGTTGCGCCGTTAATGCGACCAATGATGCAGGATCACTTGGCGATTTGCGACATCGGCCGCGCTGTCGGCGACGCGAAGCGGTAGCGCAGCAAGGGCCGTGAATGCGCCACTTGATAAATGTTCGCTAAATGTTCTATCTTTCCACTCATGCCTCTTCCACCGCCAGACCCCTTTTTGCGCCTCAGGGCGCGCGGTGCCGATACCAATGCCGCCGGTCGGTTCGAACCCTACGCGCGGGCGGCCGAAAACGACGGTTGGGACATCCCCGAAGACGAGCGACTCGTCCGGACTGAGGTCAGCGAGGAACATCCGCGCTCCGTGATCAACCGCGTGACCTCGCCCGACGTGGGATTCGACCGCTCAATCAACCCGTATCGCGGTTGCGAGCACGGCTGCATTTACTGCTACGCGCGGCCGAGCCACGGCTTTCTCGGCCTCTCCGCCGGGCTCGACTTCGAGACGAAGATCGTGGCGCGACCGACGGTGCCCGAAACACTCGTTCGGGAACTGGCGCGCAAGTCCTACGCCGTCGCGCCCATCGCGCTCGGGACCAATACCGATCCCTACCAGCCAATCGAACAGCGCTACCGGATCATGCGGCGGATCCTGGAAGTGCTCTCGGACTGGAACCATCCGCTGACGATCGTCACGCGCGGGGCGCTGATCGAACGCGACATCGACATACTGGGCGACATGGCAGGTCGGAATCTCGCGCAGGTCGGGATATCGGTGACCACGCTCGATGCGGGACTCGCGCGGCGGTTGGAGCCGCGCGCGCCGACGCCGGAACGGCGCCTCGCGATGATCCGGGCGCTGGCGGGGGCGGGCGTACCGGTCCGCGTCATGGTGGCGCCCCTCATACCTGCCCTGACGGAGTCCGAACTCGAACGGATACTCGCGGCTGCCAAGGACGCAGGCGCGAGCGCCGCGAGCTGGATTCTTCTGCGTCTGCCGCACGAAGTGGCGGAGCTGTTCCGCGACTGGCTGAAGCGGAACGAGCCCGGTCGGGCGAAGCACGTGATGAACAAGCTCCGCGAGATGCGAGGCGGCAAGGACTACGATTCCAACTGGGGCCGCCGGATGCGGGGGGAAGGGCAGCATGCCGAGCTCATCGCCCACCGCTTCGCGGTCGCAGTGAAGCGGCTTGGTCTCGCCCGCGACCTGCCGCCGCTCGACTGTTCCGCCTTCGGCCCGCCGCCACGCGCGGGCGATCAGCTTTCGCTATTCTGACGCGCTTTCTCGGGGTGCCTTCCCGCCCGCCGCTCAGCCGCGCCGGCGGCCGCGGCGTTCGCGCCCGGCGCCCGCGTCCTCCCCGGTTCCGTCGGAGGCGGAGGAAAACCCGCCGAGCTTTGCCGCGATCTCATCGAGTGTCGGTCGCGGTCCCCGGGGACGTTCTTCGAGCGCCCGGCGCATTTTCGCGAGGTGATCGGGCATCGTGCCGCAGCAACCGCCGATGATCGTGGCGCCCGCATCACGGGCAAGGACGGCATATTCGGCCATAAGTTCCGGAGTGCCGTCGTAGTGAATGTGTCCGTCATGGTATTTCGGTATGCCGGCATTGCCTTTCGCGATGATCGGCCGTTCGGGGCCAGCCGCGATGAAGCCCAGGACCGTGCGCAAGAGGTCGGAAGCGCCGACTCCGCAATTGGCGCCGAAGGCCAGGGGCTGATGCGAGAGCTTGTCGACCATCGCCACCATCTGCGCCGAGGTCACGCCCATCATCGTGCGTCCCGCCGTGTCGAAGCTCATCGTGCCGCACCAGGGAATACCGGCCATCCCGCAGGCCTCGCTTGCGGCTTGGTACTCCTCGGGGGCAGAGATCGTCTCGACCCAGAGCACGTCGACGCCACCCTCCTTCAGCCCCTCCGCCTGTTCATGGAACATCTCGACGGCGCGCTCATGTGTCAGCTCGCCCATCGGCGCCATGATTTCGCCGGTCGGGCCCATGGAACCTGCTACGATCACGGGCCGCCCGGCCTTGTCTGCGAGTTCGCGCGCGATCCCGGCGCCGATGCGGTTCAGCTCGCGGACGCGGCCCTGGGCGCCGTGAAGCTTAAGCCGGCTCGCATTGCCACCAAAGGTGTTCGTGAGGAACAGGTCCGACCCGGCATCGACCGTGCCCTGGTATAGCGCGCGGATCTTGTCGGGCTGATCGGTGTTCCAAAGCTCCGGCGCCTCGCCAGCCGTCAGCCCCATGTTGAAGAGGTTCGTGCCCGTTGCACCGTCGGCCAACAGCCAATCACGCTTGGCGAGCAGGTCGGAGAGAGGGTCGCTCATTGAAAAACCTTTCACTCAATGCCTCGGCGGGCTGCTACGCTGCGGCCCTTGTGTCTCATGTGCCATGGCGGTGGCGTTGAAGCAAACCGATCTTCGTCATCATGATCATGAAATCGCCGCGACAACACAACAGCCACTGCCGCCCGCGCCTCGTCCATGACCCCATCGCCGTGCTTCCGGCGCGGCTTGCGGCGAACCGGTACGGCGCCGCTGACGGCAGAGCGGACCTTCGGCCAGGTCAGGGGAGACGGCAGCGTGAACAGCTCTGTCGTGCCGCGCCCGTCAGGCTGCGTTGTGGCCGGGCTCGGATCGCGTTCGACCCGACTCGGGTACGCGCGAGACGCGTGGCTTGCCGCCGCCGCGATCATGACCGGCCGTCGAGAGAAGGCGCGGCGGTATCACCGCGAGCGGTTCCGGCGAGCGGATCTCGCGCGCGATGTCGGCGGCGGCGAGCACGAGGGAGGCGGCGTTCGGCGCCGCGATATAGAGCCGGTCGTGACGGGGAGAGAAGCTGGTCTTGAACCGAGCGAGCCCGGCGGTTCCCCGACCTGCGCCAAGCCGGCCGAAGAGCGTCGCGGCCGGCCCCGTCAGGTCGCCTGCAGCGCAAGGCAGGGCGGCGAGCGACAGCCGGCGAAGCCCGGCCTTGCGCGCATCGTCGAGCGCCGCCGCGACCAACGCGTGCATCGTCCCGTCCGGACCGTCCGGCCCTGGACGCATGAGGTCGAGAACCCACTCCCGCGCGCCCTCGTGAAAGCTCGCGAAACCCACGAGCCGGCCCGAGACCCTTGCAAGATACACCCGCTGGCAGGCGACGTAGTCCGGAGCGAAACGGCCCATCGAAAAGCCGCGCTCGCCGCCGCGCGCCTGAGCCCAGTCGCGGGAGATCTCCGCCATATCCGAAACGGGCAGGGCCTCGGGCGCGGGGCAGTCAATCTCGATGCCTGCGCGCGTCGCCTTGCGCAGCTTGCGCCTGAGGCCCGCGCGCTCAGGTGTGGCGGGATCGAAGCGGAGCGGATCGAGCCAAAGCTCGTCGGCGACAGGCCAGACGGTGTAGCCGGCGCGCCGGGCGCAGGCGGCCGTACGGCGCCCGATCTTGTAATGGCACGGGATGCGACCTTCGGCCCGCGCGGCGCGGGCGAGCGCGCCGATCAGACGCCTGGTCTCCCCGTCCTGCCGGAACGGATCGAAGAGACCGACGAGCGCCTGCCCGCCGCGCCCGACGAGCCAGCCGTTCCCGCAGCGGGCGGAAAGCAGAACATCGTGCTGCCCCTGATGCGCGATCCCGCACTCGGCGCGCGCCACGCCGTCGAGATGGGCCGAGATTTGCGCCCGGGTCATGCGCCCGGCGGGCTCGAGCACCGGGTCTCGCGGTTTCCGGCCTTCAACCTCCGGCCGGGGTCCGATCAGGAAGGCGACGGCGGCGATCGCGGCAGGGCAGGCGAAATAGATCAGACGGAAGGCGAGAACTGCGGCGAGAAGCCCGTCCTGCCCGGTCTCGGGCAGAAGGGCCGCCAGCGCAATCTCGAACGGTCCGACCCCTCCCGGCGTCGCCAGGATCAGCCCCGCGCCGAGCGCGACGAGATAGGCCGGGATCAGATCCGCCGCGCCCGGTCCCGCGCCCGGTGGCATGAGCGCCCCGAGCGCGAGTGCCGCAGCAGCGGTATCGACCGCTGTCAGCAGCAGAAGCCGCCCGATCGCGGGAAGCGGCGGCGTTTCGATTCGCTGGCCGAACGCCGTCACCCTCGGTCGGAAGAACGCCGCCGCCACTCCCGTGGCGGCCAGCGCGAGCACGGCCAGCGCCACTGCCCGCGCCGGTGCGGCCCGCAGCGGCCCCGCCTCGGCGGGCAGCAACAGGATGGCGACGGCCGCCACGACGGCCCAGCAGAGAAGGAACAGAAGTGTCACGACACCCGTCAGTCGCGTCGCCTGCCACAGGCTTTGGCCCGGCAACAGCCGCCAGCGCACCAGCGCACCGGTGATCAGGCCGAAGCCCAGCACCTGCGATATCGCAATTGCCGCGAGGCCCGCGCGCCGCGCCGTCCGGGGCCGGATGCCGGTGCGGAGCACGCGGTGAACGGTCACGTCATACTGACCGAGCGCGGCAAAGCTCGCGAGTGTCGCAATGGCGGCGAACAGCCATTGATCGGGTTCGATCCGCCCGAGTGCCGCCAGAACCGCGGCAGGGTCGGTCGCCGCGATCCTGTCGCGCAGCAGAACGACGAAGACGACCGCGAGCGACAGGGGCAGGGCTTGCCTGATCACGGCACGGCCAAATCGAGGCCGCGCCTCCGCGGCATCGGCCGTCCGCGCCTGTCCTATTTCCATCCGCACCTCCTGGGCCTCGCGGCGGGCAGGATGGTCCACAAGCGTTCACGCAGCCTTAACGGGCGGCCGGGAGTTGGTCAGATTGGAATGGTCGGGACGGTCTGGCCGGCCCAAGTCCGCGTCAGCTTTCCTCCAAAAGCTGGCGCTTGGCCTCGCGCATGAGATCAGCCATCTGCGCGCGGATCTTCTGGTCATCTACCCGCCCGCCGAGATCGGCCTTCACCTTGCGAAAGACGTCTTCGTCGCCCGCTTCCTCGAAATCGGCGACGATCACTTCCTTGGCATAGGCCTCCGCCGCCTCTCCGGTCTTGCCGAGAATGTCCGCGGCCCACAGCCCGAGCAGCTTGTTGCGCCGCGCCTCGGCTTTGAACTTCATCTCTTCGTCATGCGCGAACTTGGCCTCGAAGGCGTTTTCACGGTCGTCGAACGTCGTCATGCGGAGCCCCGTTTCGATCTGGCGTCACCAGCTTTCCATATGCACGGCCCGCACCGCCACCGCAAGCCCCGGAAAGGGCTATGGCTTGCGGGAGGTGGTTCGTTGGCCTATAGCGGCGGCTTAACTGGCAGGGCGCGGACCGCCCACTGCAGCGGAGTTTTCATGGCACGTCGCAAGAAGATCTACGAGGGCAAGGCGAAGATCCTCTATGAAGGACCCGAGCCCGGAACCTTCGTTCAGTATTTCAAGGATGATGCGACCGCCTTCAACGCCCAGAAGAAGGACGTGATCGAAGGGAAGGGCGTCCTGAACAACCGGCTCAGCGAGTTCTTCATGCAGGGCCTGACGAACATCGGCGTCCCCAACCACTTCATCCGCCGCATCAACATGCGTGAACAGCTTATCCGCCAGGTGGAGATCATTCCGCTCGAAGTGATCGTCAGGAACTTCGCGGCAGGGTCTCTCTCCAAGAGGCTCGGCATGGAAGAGGGCACCGCTCTGCCGCGTCCGATCGTCGAATACAGCTACAAGAACGACGCGCTCGGCGATCCGATGGTCAGCGAGGAATACGTCGTCGCCTTCGGCTGGGCCAACCAGCAGGATCTCGACGACATCGTGTCGCTCGCGCTCCGGGTAAACGATTTCCTGTCGGGCGTTTTCTACGCCGTCGGCATCAAGCTCGTCGATTTCAAGATCGAAGTCGGGCGGATCTGGGACGGCGATTTCATGCGCCTGATCGTGGCCGACGAAATCAGCCCGGATTCGTGCCGTTTGTGGGATGTCAAGAGCGGCCGGAAGCTCGACAAGGACGTCTTCCGCCGGGATCTGGGCGACCTCGCGGACGCCTATTCTGAAGTCGCCCGCCGCCTCGGCGTGCTGCCCGCGCAGACCACGCATCTCACGAAACCGACGCTGATCAACTGAAAGGCCCGCCCCCACAATGACCGCGACGATGAAAGCCCGTGTCCATGTCATGCTGAAAGATGGCGTTCTCGACCCGCAGGGCGAGGCGGTCAGGCACGCGCTCGGCACGCTCGGATTCTCGGGCGTCGAGGCGGTCCGTCAGGGCAAGGTAATCGAACTCGACCTCGCCGCGACCGACAAGGCGGCGGCAGAGGTCGAGGTCAAGGCGATGTGCGAAAAGCTCCTCGCCAATACCGTGATCGAGAAATACTCGATCGAGATCGCCTGAGTGGCGCGGCGATCGGCACAGCAGTTCCGGCCCATCTGGATCGGGGGGCAGGGCACGGTCCCGTAGAAACAGAAGACGCACCAGTCGCCGGGAAGCGGCCTGAGCACGATCGCGCAGGACGGGCATTGGTAGTACCACTGGCAGGCGTCGGATCGACAAGGCCAGACTGTCAAGAAGCGCTCGCCTTCGGCAACTCTTCACCTGCAACTGCGGGCTGGATTCAGCCGAGACGCGAGCGTCGCGCGCTTGTTAGAGGCCGTGTGAGCGGCGCAAGGCATGGCGCAGTCGGATTTGGTCGGTCACACAGCCCGCCAAATCCACCATCACATCGACATCTGACTGATCCCAGCGACGCCTCTTTGCGTCGATTGCGCAAAGCGCCCCCAGAACAGATTTGTCGGGTCCGTGCACCGGAACACCTAGATAGGCGCGGACATTGAGATCGGGAATGGCAAGGTTGTTGCATACCCTTGCGTCGTCGGGTGCATGTTCCACGATGAGAGGTCGGTCGTCGCGCTTCACGTACTGACAAAACGAGTGCGACAGCGGAGTCTGACGCGTCTCCGCCCAGATGCCCGTCAGCCCGAACTCGCTCTTGAAGAATTGCCGATCACGATCCTCCTCGACAAACGACACCAATGAGACCGGCACATTCAGAAACGTCGAGACGAGGCGCGTGAACTTGTCGAACGCCTCCTCGGGCGGCGCGTCGACGAGTTCGAGCGTTTCGAGCACATTCTCGACGACCTCCGTGGTTGCGTCGGCAACCTCAGCCGCGCCCCAGTGGTCCCGTGCCGGAAGGTCCTGCATGTTTTCCTCCTTGAATGAACTGTGCAGCGACCACTAAAATGGAATGCTTACCCGGCTATTAAGTTGAACGCCGCAAGATGAGGGCACAAAGACGGACCGGCATTTTCGGCTCTGCGGAGCGACGCCTGTGCCACCCGTGCCGATCCGGCCTGGCGCAATGAGAGGGTTGCTTGCGTGGCGGCGCGCCCGCGACGCCGCGTATCTCGCGCCGAAATCCGGTCTGGAATGCACCGCGCCTTTGGGTTATGGCCGAGCCAGCGTCATGCCCAAGGATTTGTCCCCATGAAAGCCGCCGTCATCACGTTCCCTGGTTCGAATTGCGATCGCGATCTTACGGTCGCGTTCGAACGTGCAGGTGCGACGGTTGTCCGCGTTTGGCACAAGGACGCGGACCTGCCGGATGGGATCGACATCGTCGGCATCCCGGGCGGTTTTTCCTTCGGCGACTACCTGCGCTGCGGCGCGATTGCCGCCCAGTCGCCGATCGCTGCGGCGGTGAAGCGCTTCGCCGCGAAGGGTGGCTACGTGATCGGCATCTGCAACGGCTTCCAGGTGCTGACGGAAACCGGGCTTCTGCCGGGCGCGTTGTTGCGCAATGCCAACCTCAAGTATGTCTGTAAACCTCTTGATCTGATTGTTGAAACCGCTGACAGCGCCTTCACCGACGGCTGGCGGAAGGGCGACAAGATCCGTATTCCGATCGCCCATCACGACGGCAACTACACCATCGATCCCGACGGCCTCAAGCGGCTGAGGGACGACGACCGCGTCGCCTTCACCTATGTCGAGAACCCGAACGGGGCGACGGCGGACATCGCGGGTGTCCTCTCGGCCAACCGGCGCGTGCTCGGCATGATGCCGCACCCCGAACGTATGGCCGAGCCGGCCCACGGCGGCACCGACGGCTCGGTGCTTTTCCGCTCGCTCATGTCGGCCATGGCCCTCAGCTGAGCGCGGACGCTTGAGACAGGGCTCGGCGGGGCCTAGACTGTGGCGATGACAGACGAACGGGTATCCGAGACCGGGGCTGGGAACGGGACCACCAGTGCGCCGCCGACGAGCGCGGACGCGCCGCCAGAAGACGTGTCTCCGGCGCCGGTCGTCGGCATCACCGCGATCCGCAGTCCATGGTGGCTCCGGCTGCTCGTCATCGCATTCATCGCCGTCGCCGTCGCGGTCATCTGGTTCACCAACTCATTCCTGACCAATCGCTTCACAGAAAGCACACGGAACCGGGCCGAGGTCCGGCTCGCGCTCTATACCGGGCACGTGCTCAGCGAACTGCAGCGCACATCGGTCGTGCCGCTCCTGCTCGCGCGGGATCCGGCGCTCATCTCCTCGCTCAACACGGGCGACTTCACGGTTACCTCGCAGCGGCTGATCTCGGCGCAATCCGAGATCGGCGCCGCCTCGATCCTGCTTCTTGACGATTCCGGCCGCACGGTGGCCGCCACGGACCGCACGCGGCTCGGCTCGAGCCATGCGGCCGCGCCCTATTTCGTGTATGCGCAGCGGTCGAAGGACACGGTCTTTACGCTGACCGAAAACGAGGCGGGCGGCTTTGACTTTACCTATTCCCGCGCCGTCCTGTCCGAAGGCCAGGTCGTCGGCGTCATAGTCGTGGGCGCCGAACTCGCCAAGTTCGAAAGGGTTTGGGCAGGCATCAGCGACGCGGTCGCCGTGACCGACAGCGAAGGCCGCGTGATCCTGTCGACCGAGCCGCGCTGGCGCGGTCAGGCGATCGGCGATGCGCTGGCCGCGCGCCCCGCGCCGAACGCGATCGAACGCGCGTTCCAGGTGACCTCGGACTGGGCGAACGATCCGCCCGACGCCTATGTCCGCGGCGAGGCGGTGATGCGCAACGAGGCGCGCATCCCCTTCCGGGGCTGGAAGCTCATCAGCTTCACGACCTACGATTCGATCCGCGAAAGGGTAAACACGGTCCTGTCGCTCGAGATCATGGGCTTCGCGGTGCTTCTTTCGCTCATCTTTTACTGGCTGTCTCGCCGGGCCCGGATGCAGTCGGCGGTCTTCCGGCGGGAATCGGCGGAACTGCGCCAGCTTAATGCCCGCCTCCAGCGAGAAATCGCCGAGCGCGAGAAGGTTCAGAAGGACCTCGCCGTGGCCGAGCAGACGCTGGAACAATCCTCCAAGCTCGCCGCGCTCGGCGAGATGTCGGCCTCGGTCAGCCACGAGCTCAACCAGCCGCTCGCCGCGATGAAGACCTACCTCGCCGGCGCGCGGCTCCTGCTCCAGCGCAAGCGCGGCGAGGAGGCGCTGTCCTCGTTCCAGCGCATCGACGACCTGATCGAGCGCATGGGGGCAATTACGCGCCAGCTGAAAAGCTATGCACGCAAGGGCGGCGAGGCGTTCGAGCCGATTGATCTGAGGACGTCCATATCGTCGGCGCTGGCGATGATGGAGCCCACACTGAGGGTCCGTGCGGTCAGGATCACCCGCATGTCGCCGCGCGAGCCGGTGATGGTCATGGCCGACAAGGTCCGGCTTGAACAGGTGATCATCAACCTTCTTCGCAATGCGCTCGACGCGACCAAAAGCCGGGCCGAGCCGCAGATCGAGATCCTGCTGACGGCGGGCGAGACGGCGACGCTCGCCGTGCGCGACAACGGCCACGGGATCGCCGATCTCGACAACCTCTTCGAGCCCTTCTACACGACGAAGGCGCCGGGCGAGGGGATCGGGCTGGGGCTTGCCATTTCCTCCGGCATCGTCAACGACCTCGGCGGTCGGCTGACAGCGCGGAACGCGCCGGGCGGAGGGGCTGTATTCGAGATGAAGCTGCCCATATTGAACGAGAGAAGCGAAGCGGCGGAGTGAGGTGACTGATGGCGCGCGCGATGAAAGTTGCGATTGTCGACGACGAACAGGACATGCGGCAGTCGATCAGCCAGTGGCTGGCGCTTTCGGGCTTCGACACCGAGACCTACGCCAGCGCCGAAGAGGCGCTTAAGTCGATCGGAACGGACTATCCGGGCGTCGTCGTCAGCGACATCAGGATGCCCGGCATGGACGGGATGGCCTTTCTCAAACGCCTCATGAGCATCGATTCCGGCCTGCCGGTCATCATGATCACTGGCCACGGCGACGTGCCGATGGCGGTCGAGGCGATGCGCGTCGGTGCCTACGACTTCCTCGAGAAACCGTTCAACCCCGACCGCATGACCGACCTCGCCAAGCGTGCGAGCCAGTCGCGCCGCATGACGCTCGACAACCGCGCGCTCCGGCGTGAGCTCTCTGATGGCTCGACCATCATGAAGAAGCTTATCGGCAACTCGCCCGCAATGGAGCGCCTGCGCGAGGACATTCTCGATCTCGGCCAGGCTGACGGCCACGTCCTGATCGACGGCGAGACGGGAACCGGCAAGACGCTCGTCGCGCACGCGCTCCATGCGGTAGGCCCGCGCGCGGGCAAGAAGTTCGCCGTGCAGAGTTGTGCCGCCTTGTCCGAGGAAATGCTGGCCACGCGTCTCTTCGGCCCGATGGAGGAAGGCGGGCAAATCCCGCTCGTGGAAGAGGCGCGCGGCGGCACGCTCGTCCTGGAGGACGTCGAGGCGCTGAGCCAGGCTCTCCAGGCCCGGCTTCTGACCTTCATCAACGATCAGGGCACGCCCGCCGAGACCCGCATAATCGCGATCTGCAACGATCACGAACAGGGCAAGACGGTCGAGGACGCGCTCAGGCCGGATCTCTACTACCGGCTTGCGGCGCTAAAGATAATGCTCCCGCCGCTCAGATCGCGCGGCGAGGACATCCTGACCCTGTTCACGCGCCTCGCCGATCAGTTCTCCGAGGAATACGGCTGTGATGCGCCGCAGGTCACCGCGCAGGAGGCCGCGCAGCTTCTTCAGGCGCCCTGGCCGGGCAATGTCCGCCAACTCATCAACGTGGCCGAACGCGCGGTTCTGCAGAACCGCCGCGGCTCCGGCTCCATCGCCTCGCTTCTGATGGCCGAGAACGAAGAGGCCGGCCCGGTGATGACGACCGAGGGCAAGCCCTTGAAGGAATATGTCGAAAGCTTCGAAAAGATGCTGATCGACAATACGATGCGGCGCCACAAGGGCTCCATCACCGCCGTGATGGAAGAGCTCTGCCTGCCGCGCCGGACGCTGAACGAGAAGATGGCGAAGTATTCGCTCCAGCGCGCCGATTATCTCTGATTGTACCGGGCCGCCGTGGTGCAACCCGACCCAACCGCGTTCCGCGTAGCCCTGGTGAGCGGAAATTGGCCATTGTCTTTACCCCGCGTTCCCCGCTAATGTCGCGAAACGTCGGACATCGCCTCAACAAGCGGTCCGACCAATCAGATTTGCTGCCGATCATCGCGTCAGCCCGATCGGGGCTGGCGGCGGTAACGGCAGGTCGACTGGCCGCAAGGCCGCACATTCGCCCCGTGGACCTGACAGGGACGGGGCCCGAGATGGATGCCGGACCGGCATCCGGGACAGAACCGCGATGAAACGCGTGAGGACAGAGCAGCGGATCTCAGGCAGGCCAATGGCCGCCTCCGCATGTGTTCCCACGCTCTATCTCGCCCCAGATATTGAACTCGTTGTGACGGCCGGCCCGAAAGGCGCACGGCCGCCCGGCGCGTTCGGAAAGTCTACATGGCCAAGAAAATGCTTATCGATGCCACCCACGCGGAAGAGACACGCGTCGTGGTGGTCGACGGAAACAAGGTCGAGGAATTCGACTTCGAGACCGTCAACAAACGCCAGCTTGCCGGCAACATCTATTTAGCGAAAGTCACGCGCGTCGAACCGTCGCTGCAGGCCGCCTTCGTCGACTACGGCGGCAACCGGCACGGCTTCCTCGCGTTCTCGGAAATCCACCCCGACTATTACCAGATCCCGGTCGCCGACCGGCAGGCGCTTCTTGAGGAAGAAAGAGCCTATGCCGAAGCCATGGCGGCCGAGGACAACGGCCGCTCGCGCCGGCGCGGCAAGTCCGCTCCGAAGCCCGAAAAAGCCGCCAACGCAGACGCGGTCACGACCAAGGCGGATATCCCGGGCATGGCCGTCGTCGATCTCGACGAGGACGAGACCGAGAAGCGGACAGACGCTGCGCCGGCCGAACCCGATGCCGTGACTGCGCCCGACGCCGAACCGGCGGTCGAGGTTCCCGCCGAGGACGAGCGCGAGCAACCCTATGTCGCGGCGGACCACGCCTCCGAGACCGACGAGGATATCGAATCCGTCGCCGACGAGGACGTGACAGAGGAAATCCGCCAGCCGCGCAAGCCGCGTGCGCGCAGGTACAAGATACAGGAAGTGGTCAAGGTCCGGCAGATCATGCTGGTCCAAGTCGTGAAGGAGGAACGCGGCAACAAGGGCGCGGCGCTGACGACCTACCTCTCGCTCGCCGGCCGCTACTGCGTTCTGATGCCCAACACGGCGCGCGGCGGAGGGATTTCCCGCAAGATCACCAACGCCGCCGACCGCAAGAAGCTGAAGGAGATCGCCTCGGGCATCGAAGTGCCCGACGGCGCGGGGCTGATCATCCGCACCGCCGGATCTCAGCGTACCAAAGCCGAGATCAAGCGCGACTACGAATACCTGATGCGGCTTTGGGAACAGATCCGCGATCTGACGATGAAGTCGATCGCGCCGGCGCCGATCTACGAGGAAGGCGACCTGATCAAGCGAACGATCCGCGACCTCTACAACAAGGATATCGACGAGGTGCTCGTCGAGGGCGTGGAGGGCTACCGCGCGGCCAAGGACTTCATGAAGATGATCATGCCGTCCCACGCCAAGAACGTGAAGCACTACCACGAGGGGCTGCCGCTCTTCGCCCGCTACCAGGTCGAAAGCTACCTCGCGGCGATGTTCAATCCGACCGTGCAACTCAGGTCCGGCGGCTACATCGTCATCGGCGTCACCGAGGCGCTTGTCGCCATAGACGTGAACTCGGGCCGTTCCACCAAGGAAGGCTCGATCGAGGACACCGCGCTCAAAACCAACCTCGAAGCGGCGGAAGAAATCGCACGCCAGCTCCGGCTCCGCGATCTCGCGGGACTCATCGTGATCGACTTCATCGACATGGAGGAGCGCAAGAACAACACCGCCGTCGAGAAGCGCCTGAAGGAGAAGCTCAAGACCGACCGCGCCCGCATCCAGGTCGGCCGCATTTCGGGCTTCGGGCTTCTGGAGATGAGCCGCCAGCGGCTCCGTCCCGGCATGATCGAGGCGACGACCGCGCCGTGCCCGCATTGCCACGGCACCGGTATCATCCGTTCGGACGAGAACCTTGCGCTCAGCGTTCTACGCCAGCTGGAAGAGGAGGGGACGCGCAAGCGGTCGCGCGAGGTGCTTTTGAAAGCGCCCGTGGCCGTCGTCAACTTCCTCATCAACCAGAAGCGCGAACACGTCGCCCAGATCGAGACGCGCTACGGCATGTCCGTCAGGGTCGAGGCCGATCCCGCGATGGTCAGCCCCGACTTCTCGATCGAGAAGTTCAAGACCGCGATCCGCATCGTCCCCGAGGCGACCGCGCAGGTCGTCTCCGTCGACGCGCTCCGCATCGCTGACGAGGAGGCCGAGGAGGAAGAGGTCGCTGTCGACGAGGCGGAGGAGGCCGAAGAGGCGGTCGCCGCCGAGGCCGAACCGAAGAAGCGCAAGCGCCGCCGCCGGCGCCGCCGCAAGTCGGGCGGCAACGGTGAGGCGCAGGCCGCCGAGTCTGCGCAGGGCTCCTCCGAGGCCGGCGCCACGGCCGAGCCTGCCGCCCCGGCGGGCGAGGGCGCCGAGGAAAGCTCCGAACCCCACCCCAAGCCCAAGAAGCGCCGCAGCCGGAGTCGCTCTCGCACGAAGGCCGTGGAGGTCGAGAGCGAAGAAGTTGCAGAAGCCGCCGCGCCGGACCAGGCAGCAGCTGTTCCCGAGGCGGCGGACGCCGAGGAAACGGCGCCCAAGCGCAAGCGCAGGACGTCAACGCGGAAGACGGCCGGGGCAGAACCGGCCGAGCCCGGCGGCGATGCGGATGCTCCCGCCGAGGCGGCAGAACGACCGGCCCCGAAGCGCACCCGCACGCGCAAGAAGGCCGAGCCCAAGCCTAAGCCTAAGCCTAAGCCTAAGCCAAAAGAGGCCCCGGTCGCCGCAGCCGCACCCACCGAGCCGGAACCGGCCCGGCAACCGGAACCGGCGATGGCCGATAGCGCACCCGTGCCGATGCCCGAGCCCGCCCCGTCGCCCGCGACCAGCGCGCTTCAGTCCGATCCGGAGACGCCGGCCGAGCCGGTCGCCGAAGACGAGGGGAAGCCCAAGCGGCGCGGTTGGTGGTCGCTCGGTCGCTAGGCGTTCAGACGCCTGGGCACGGCCCGCGAAAAGGGCAGGGATTCAGTTACGCCGCACGGGCAGGATGGGCTCGCACCCATCTTGCCCGCGGGGGATCGCAGATGCCAGTTCCCCTCGCGCCGACACTACTTGCAATCAGCTCGATCTCGTCTTCGTATCAGCTCGGCAATCCGACCATGGGCTGCTCGGATTTTTCCAAGATGGCAAAGACGTGGAAGGCGTCGTTATGGGTGGTCACGCGGCAGAAGCGGTCTTGCCCGGCTAGCGCGTCCGGGCATTCGGCGAGATTCGCATTCTCCACCGCTGTCGCGAACTTCTCGAAGGTGAACTCGCCGGAATCCTGCGCGATCGCGGCGGGACCGGACTACAGGACAAGAACCCCTATCGTCAGTTTCGTCTCTGTTCCCCTTCGCTGACCGCATCGGCATACGATCACGGAACTCTCGCAGTTCCCGGCGCGTCCTGCGATGATTCAGTTCGGCGCCGCGTCGAACCCGCGCACACAGGCTTGTCCACGACCTTGTGAGACTGCGTGACACAAAGCCCGCGTGACGCCGCCGAAAGCTTGCGATAAGGCTGGGGCAATGTTGGAAACCGGCATCATGGATGGGGGCTTCGCGCTCGCCGCGCTGATCGCGCTGTTCGCGGGCGTCCTGTCTTTTCTCAGCCCCTGCGTCCTGCCGATCGTGCCGCCCTATCTGGCCTACATGGGCGGCATCAGCATGGGCCAGATGGGCGACGCATCGCAGCGCAGGCGCACACTGACGGCCGCCGCTTTCTTCGTCCTCGGCCTCTCGACGGTCTTCCTGTTCCTCGGATTCACGGCTTCGGTCTTCGGTCAGTTCTTCCTGATGAACCAGAACTGGTTCGCCGCCGGGGCGGGCGTCGTCGTGATGATCTTCGGCGCGCATTTCCTCGGCATCTACCGCATTGCCTTTCTCGACCGCGAGGCGCGACTCGATGCCGGCGACAGGGGCGGGTCGGCCTTCGGGGCCTACCTCCTCGGCCTTGCCTTCGCCTTCGGCTGGACGCCCTGCATCGGCCCGCAGCTCGGCATGATCCTCGCGCTTGCCGCCGATGGCGGCACGGTGGGGCGCGGCACGGGGCTGCTGGCGATCTACGCTGCCGGGCTCGGTCTGCCGTTTCTTCTGGTTGCGGCCTTCTTCCCGCGCCTGACGGGTCTCATGGCATTCCTCAAGCGCCACATGGAGCGGATCGAGCGCATCATGGGGCTGCTCCTTTGGACCATCGGCCTGATGATGCTGACGGGCGGGTTCAGCCAGTTCTCCTACTGGCTGCTCGAAACCTTCCCCTCGCTCGCGCTTCTCGGCTAAGGCACGGCTCGGCTCAGCCGCAGGCGGGACGCGCCGCGATTGCTTGAAGCGCCGCGTCGCCCTCGGCACGCGTGATAAGCCGGCTCCAGCCCAGCCCATAAACCGCCCCGTCATCCTCGGCCCGGTTGACGAATTCGGCCACCGGCCGGCCATCGGGCGCAAAGATGAGGATGCGGCCCGAATTCTCTTCCTCCACTATCGCCGACCCGTCAGCGGTAAGGTCGAACAGCCCCTCGGTCAGCGTCAGCGACTCCATCTCGGCCAACGCTTCCTTGAAGGGCGAGGACACCTCGTCGGTCGCGAAATCGTAGACGTTGATCTCATTGGCGCCGAGAATGAAGCTGCCTTGACCCCTGTTATAGGTGTTGTTGTTGAAGATCGCGATGCGGCGATCGTCGAGGATATCGACATCGTGCTGGGCGAGCCAGGGGCCCTGTTTGTGCCAGATCACCCGGTCCTCCGACGGCCGGTAGAGAAGCACGAGCGAGCGGTGGCGCATCGACAGGAAAAGATCGCCCCGCTTCCAGTAAGGCCCGTCCGCCATCACCGGCTGGATGTCGTTGAGATGAAGGGGGTCGTCGACATAGCTTCCGGCGGTGAACATCGTCGCCATCATGCCGTTGCGTTCGAGAAGCCCGGGCAGCGAGATTTCCCGCAGCAACTCGCCGTCGAGCGTCACCTCGGCCAGCCCGTCCACGAAGAAGTGGCGCCCGTGCTTTTCCGGCGCCGGCACGATGCGCGAAGGCAGCCACATCGCGCCCTCGGGGCCGAGCTCGGTCGAGTGGTGGTAGTAGCTCTCGGCGTTTTGCCAGACCGGCCGCGCGCAGTGGTCGATCCGCGTGACCGGCGTCTGGTGGTCCTTGATGAGGAGATCGCCCACCGGCGTGAGGAGCGGATGTACGACCTCGTATTCCAGCGTGCTCCAGCGGCTGTAATTGATGACGTCGGAGTCCTGAGGCACGTCTGCGAGCATTTCGTCGGCATCCGGCCACCAGGTATGGCGGACGGTGTGGTCACTCAGGTCGACGAGTTCCACGACATGGCGGTTCCGGTCACCATCGTATCGGCTGAGCAGCAGATAGGAGTCGAGCTTGCCGGCCTCTTCCCCCGCCGGGAAAGTCCAGCCGCTCCGATCGCCGAATCGTTCATAGCGGCCCGCGCGGCTCGGCGGACCGGTCGTAATGATACTTTGGACCGTTCGCGGAATCTCGGCCATCGCGATTGCGACCTTGCCGGGCGCCACGAACCGTCCGGCATCCTTCTGGCCCTCGAGCACCAGAGCGCCGAAAACCACCATGGCGAGAATGCCGACGAGGAACAGGAAGATGACCAGCCAAGCCTCGATTTTGGCGAATAGTAATTTCTGCATGCCTACCCTGTCCCGGATCGCCCTTCCACGCGCGGCTGACTCACTCCGCGCAGCCTCCTGCGAGATTGGCGAGCGCCGCGTCGCCCTCTTCCTGCGTCATGTAGCGGCTCCAGCCCAGCCGGTAGGCCAGACCGTCGGCAGCCTTGTTGACGAACTCCGCGAGCGTGTCTCCAGTCGTCGAAACGATCAAGAGCCGGCCCGAATTCTCCTCCTCGACCAAGAGGTGGCCTTCCGGCAGAACGTCGAAGAGACCCTCGAAGAGCGTCTTGACCTCCGGTTTCTCCAGTGCCGCGGCCCACGGATTGCCGACCTCGCCCGTCTCGAAGTCGTAGACGGTGATCTGGTTGGTGTTGTGAACGCGCGCGCCCGTTCCCCGGTCGTAGGCCTTGTTGTTAAAAACCGCGATCCGATGGTCGTCGAGGATGTCGACATCGTGCTGGGCGAGCCAGGGTCCCTGACGCATCCACACGATTTCGTCCGTTGCGGGGCGATAGAGCATGATCATCGACTGATGTCGGAAAGACAGGAAAAGATCGCCCTTCTTCCAATGCGGACCGTCCGCCAGGACCGGCTGGACGTCGTTCAGGTGGATCGGGTCGCGCTGGTAGTCGCCCGCGGTGAAGAGCGCATATTCCATGCCGTGGCGCAGGAAGATGCGAGTGACCGACATGTTCGCCAGGACGTCGCCCCCGGGACCGACATGCGTGATCGAATCATCGATGAAATCGGGTTCCACGCGCTCGATGTCGTTCGGCTCGACATAGCCCGGAATCCAGAAGCCGCCCGCTCCGTCGGGCTCGGTTGCATGGTGCATCAGGACGTCTTCCTGCGCCCAGATTTTTTTCGAACAGCCGTCGAGCGCGTAGAGAAAGGATTGGTGATCCTTGGCGATCAATTGGCCGCTTTCTGTAAGATAGGGGTGGATAACGCGATAGTTCTCGTTGTTCCAGTTCGTGAACTCGGCGATTCGCGATTCGCGTGGCGCATCCGCCAGAAGTGCCTCGGCATCGGGCCGCCACATGTGTTTCACGCTGCTGTCGGAAAGATCGACAAGTTCCACGACATGACGGTTCGCGTCGCCATCGTAGCGGCTGAGCAGCAGGTAGCCGTCGAGCGTCGTGCGGGGAAAGAAGGTCCAGCCCGTCGGCTTGTCGGCGAAGCGTTCGGGCGCGAAGGCGGCCATTGACCGATCGGGCTCGATCAGCGCCTTGACGGTGTCGGGGATCTCGGCCACGGCCAGCGCCGCGGGGCTGATCGGCCCGAAGCGCTTGGTCTCGCGCTCGGCGTCCAGAACGGCGGCCCCGAACCCCACCATCGCGAGCAATCCGAAAAGGACGATCAGCAGAAGGACCCAGAGTTCGACCCTGGAAAATAGAAAATTCTTCATAAAAACACCGCAGCCTTCCCAATCGTCCGGCGCAGCCTAGCACCGGCGACGTTGCCGGCAAAGCAGCTTTGTTCCGTCCCCCTAGGTGTCGTCCCCGGCGCATTCGACGCCCTTCAACCGCGCCAGCGCCGCGTCACCCTTGTCGGGGCTCAGATGGCGGCTCCAGCCCATCCGGTAGGCACGGCCGTCAGCGCCCTTGTTGACGAATTCAGCCCGGACTTCGCCGTCCGGGCTGAAGATCAACAGCCGGCCGAAGTTCTCTTCCTCGACCATCAGGCTGCCGTTCGGCAAGATCGTGAACAGCCCCTCGAGCGGAGTCTTGACGTCCGCTGCAGTCAGCGCCGCGTTCCACGGATACGAGACCTCGCCGGTCTCGAAATCGTAAACCGCGATCTGGTTCGATCCCCTTACCCGGATACCATGTCCGCGGTCATAGGCGTGGTTGTCGAAAATCGCGATCCTCCGATCGTCGAGAATGTCGACGTCGTGCTGCGACATCCATGGCCCCTGCTTCATCCACAGGATTTCGTCGGTCGCGGGCCGGTACAGCATCACTATCGACAGCGCCCGGAGGCTGAGGAAAAGATCGCCCTTCTTCCAGTGGGGGCCGTCTGCGAGCACCGGCTGGATGTCATTTAAGTGCAGCGGGTCCTGCATGTATTTCTTGTGCGCGAAGATCAGATACTCGAGCCCGTGATCGAGAAAAACCTTGGTCAGAGACCGTTGCGAGAGCAACCGGCCAGCCCCGTCGACATGGGCGAGCGCATCCTCGAAAAAGTCCGCCGGCACCTCGTCCACCGTTTGCGGCGCCATTAGCGCCGGACTCCAGAAACCGCCTTGGCCGTCGGGCTCGGTCGAATGGTGGAAATAGGCGGCGTCCTGAAGCCAGGCGCGGCGTGCGCAGGCATCGAGCCCGAGGAGGACGGAATAGTGATCCTTGATCAAAAGCTCGCCATCGCCGTTGAGCGCGGGATGAATTGCGCGGAAGCGCCGGGTGTTCCAGTTATTGATGTTGGTCAGCCGGGGATCGGCGGGCGGTTCGGGCAGCAGGCTGTCGGCATCCGGCCACCACTGGTGCAGTACCGTGCCGTCGGCGAGAGCGACCAGCTCGACGACGTGGCGTGCGCGGTCGCCGTCGTAGCGGCTGAGCAGCAGATAGCCCGGCAACGGATCGCCCGCGGCGAAGCTCCAACCGGCGGGCTTGGTGGCAAAGCGCATTGGCAAATTCGCCGCCATCGACGCATCGGCCCGAGACAGGTCGCGGATAGTGTACGGGATCTTGGCCATCGCGACCGCCGTAGTGCTGACGGCGCCCAAACGCCCTCCGTCGCGCCGCGTGCCATCGAGCACCAGGGCGCCGAAGCCGACGAGGCCGAGCAGTCCGACCAGCATGAGCAGGAGCACGAGCCAGAATTCGACCTTCGCGAACAGCAATTTGTGCATCAATCTGTGCATCAATACACGGGATCTGTGAATATTTTTGCGCGTTTGCTGACAGTAGCAGCCTACGCCACGACGTCAATTCCACAACTGACTGTAATCCCAACCTGATATGTTACCACTTCCGGGCGCGGCGCGATTCGTCGCGGCCGGCCATTTGTAAACGACCGGATTCGATCGTGCGGCGCCTGTGCCGCGGAATTGTGACGGAAGGTTTGATCGCCATGCGTGGCGCAAGCGATTTGTCGAAGGGACGGCGGGCGGCCCGGTCAGGCGGGCCGCGTCCAGCGGAGCGCGCCGTCGAGGCGACCTTCGCGGACATGGTCGCGCAGAATGTTCAGCCGGATGAATCGCGAGCCCCTCACCGGGGCGCCCCGGAAATCGACGCCGTCGAGCTGCCGGGCCAGTTCGGCCACCGCCTCGGCGAAGTCCTTCCGTGGCTGGTGGTTCGGCGCGAGCGCGGCGAAGCGCGAAAAATCAACGCGGTACGACCGGTTGTCGGGCGCGGCATCGGTGTTGATGTCGACATCGACGCCGCCAAGCTCGGCCGCGACGTCGCGGGCCAGCTGGCCGATCTGCCAGGTCCAGGCCTGCGAGCCGACATTGACCTCAACGAGCGGATCGCCGTCCCGCGTCACCGCCCATTCAATCGCCCGCGCCATGTCCTCGACATGGATGAGCGGGCGCCAGGGCGAGCCGTCGGACAGAACCTCGATACGCCCCGTTTGCAGCGCGGTCGCGACGAAGTCGTTCAGGACAAGGTCAAGCCGAAGCATCGGGCTCGCGCCGCAGGCGGTGGCAAAGCGCAAGCTGGTGATCATGAAATCGTCCGTGGCGAGGCCTCTCAGCCCCTCCTCGGTCGCGACCTTGGACCGCGCATAGGCAGTCAGCGGATTGAGCGTGTCGGTCTCCTTGCGGAAACTGTCCGAGCCCGCGCCGTACATCGAACACGAACTTGCGAATACGAAGCGGCCGACGCCCGCCTCGCGCGCCGCCCGCGCCGCCGACAGGACGGCGGCGGAGTTGATCTCGGCGGTCGCGCCCTCGAACTCCTTGCCGATCGGGTCGTTCGATACCGCGGCCAGCGCGACGACCGCGTCCATGCCGCCCATGTCGGCCGCCGTCAGGTCGCGCACATCGGACTTTCGCTGGCCCGCGAAGGCGTCGTCGGGAAAGGGCGAAATCTCGGATCCGTCGAACCAGTTGGCGTCGATGCCGTGAACCTTCGCGCCGGGAAGGGCACGGGTCAGATGACGCGCCGCGACCGGGCCGATATAGCCTCGATGGCCGATGAGCAGGATGTCCATGGATCAATTCTTCCTTACGAAATTCAAGTCTTAGCGGCCCCGGACGGTCGTCCGGCCGAGCGCCATAGCTGTAGCGAAACGGGACCCGTTGTGCTACCCCGAACCACAGAGGTGAGAGTGGAGAAGTGGGCGGCAAGGGTGGCCGTCCGGCAGGTAGGACGCAGTGGCGGAACAGGGTCTTTTGACACGCCGGCCGGTCGTCGTGGGAAGGAGTTCTCGACATGAAATGCGTGATTTTGGCCGGGGGCCTCGGCACCCGCCTAGCCGAGGAGACGGTGCGCATCCCCAAGCCGATGGTGGAGATCGGCGGCCGCCCGATCCTGTGGCACATCATGAAGATCTACGCCACCCACGGGGTAAACGACTTCATCGTCTGCTGCGGCTACAAGGGCTACGTCATCAAGGAGTATTTCGCGAACTACTACCTGCACGGCTCGGATGTGACTTTCGACCTCAGGAATGGCGCGACGGAAATCATCAGCAACCAGAGCGAACCCTGGCGGGTGACGCTGATCGACACCGGGCAGGACAGCATGACGGGCGGCCGCCTGCGCCGCGTGATGCCGCATCTCGAAGGCGAAGAGGCGTTCTGCATGACCTACGGCGACGGTGTCGGCAACGTCGATGTGACGAAGCTTCTCGCGTTCCACAAGTCACATGGCAAGATGGCGACCGTCACGGCGGTGCCGCCCGCGGCACGTTTCGGCCGGCTCGACATCGCGGGCGGTCAGGTGACCGAGTTCTCGGAAAAGCCCGCGGGCGACGGCGGCGTCATCAACGGCGGCTATTTCGTGCTGTCGCCCAAGGTCGCGAAATACCTCGCGGACGACGCGACCATCTGGGAACGCGCGCCCCTGGCCTCGCTCGCCTCAGACGGCGAGCTGATGGCCTATGAACACAAGGGCTTCTGGCAGCCGATGGACACGATCCGCGAACGCCAGGAGCTGGAGGCACACTGGGCAACGGGGAAGGCGCCATGGAAGATTTGGTAAGGCAGGGGTCCGCCCGGAAGGCAGGGGAGTATCGCGTGACCAGTAATCCGACATGCCGCCATTGCGGCGCTGACATGCCCCTGACCTTCGTCGATCTCGGCCTCTCGGCTGTGGCGAATTCCTACGTGCCCATGGACAAGGCCGGGGAGCCGGAGCCGAAATACACGCTCCACACCCGCGTCTGCGAAAGCTGCTGGCTGGTGCAGGTCGATGAGGACGTGCCGCCGGAAAAGATATTCACCGGCGACTACGCCTATTTCTCGTCCTTCTCCGACAGCTGGCTCGGCCATATGAAGGTCTATGCCGACATGGTGTCGAAGCGGTTCGGCCTTGGGCGTGAGAGCTTCGTGGTCGAGATCGCATCGAACGATGGCTATCTCCTGAAGAACTTCGTCGCCGCCGGCATCCCGGTCCTCGGGATCGAGCCGTCGGGATCGGTCGCGGCGGCGGCCGAGAAGGCGGGCGTGCCGACACTGGTCGAGTTCTTCGGTGAAAAGCTCGCGAAACGTCTCTATGACGAGGGCAAGCGCCCGGACCTCATTTGCTCGGCGAACGTCTTGGCCCATGTGCCCGACATCAACGATTTCGTCGCGGGCGTCGCGACGCTGCTGACCGGCGAGGCGGTCTACACGGTCGAGTTTCCGCATCTGCTCCGGCTCATCGAAGACGTCCAGTTCGACACCATCTATCACGAGCACTATTCCTACCTCTCTCTTCTCGCCGTAGAAAAGGTGTTCCAGTCCAAGGGTTTGCGTGTGTTCGACGTCGAAGTGCTGCCGACCCACGGCGGTTCGCTCCGCGTCTATGCCTGCCGGAAGGAGGCGGGCCATGCCGAGGGGCCCGGGCTTGCGAAGGTGCGCGCCGACGAGACGACGGCGAAACTCGACAGCCGCAAGGGCTACGAGGGCTTTTCCGAGCGGGTTCAGGCGGTCCGGACCGGTCTTCTGGAGTTTCTCGAGCGCGCCAAGGCGCAGGGCAAGCTCGTCGCGGCCTACGGCGCGGCAGCCAAGGGCAACACGCTTCTGAACTATTGCGCGATCGGGCCCGATCTCGTCGCCTTCTGCGTCGACAAGAACCCCGCCAAGCAGAACACCCTGCTGCCCGGCAGCCGTATCCCGGTCTTCGGCGTCGAGGAGTTGCGCAAGCGTCAGCCCGATTTCGTACTGATCCTGCCCTGGAACCTCAAGGCCGAGATCATCACCCAACTCGCCGATCTCAGGGCCGGCGGGACACGCTTCGTCACCGCCGTTCCCGCGATCAAGGTCACGGCGTGACGGCGGCCGAGGATATCACCGCGGGCCGCGTGCTCCTGACCGGGGCGAGCGGGCTCATTGGCCGGCAGGTCGCGGCGCCCTTGCGCGCGCTCGGCTTCGAGGTCGTGCCAGTGACGCGCCGGACGGGCGGGCTGATCGGCGATATCCTCACCGATCCCGAGGGACTCGTGGTCCGGGCCGAGGCGGACCACCTGATCCACCTCGCCTGGTACGACGGGCCGGACCGCTGGCACGGGCCGGAGAATCTCGACTGGGTTGGGGCGAGCCTCCACCTGCTTCGCGCCTTCGCCGAGGCGGGCGGAAAGCGCGCAGTGATGGTCGGAAGCTGCGCCGAATACGACTGGACGGGGCAGGGGCGGCTGTCCGAAACGTCCCCGATCCGGCCGGCGACGCTATACGGCACGGCCAAGGCCGCGACCGGCATGGCGGCGCTGGCGGGGGCCGAGGCGCTCGGCCTATCGCTCGCTTGGGCGCGGCCCTTCTTCTGCTACGGGCCGGGCGAACCCCGGGGCCGCCTCTTCGGCGATCTCATCCGCGGCCTCATGGCTGGCGAGGAGGTCGACTGCACCGATGGCCTCCAGAAGCGCGACTTCCTCCATACCGAGGATATCGGCCGCGCGCTCGCCGCGCTGCTCGCGAGCCCCACCGAAGGTGCGGTGAACATCGGCTCCGGCGAAGCCGTCGCCGTCAAGGACATGATCGGCACGCTCGCGCGTGCGCTTGGCCGCGAGCATCTGGTCCGGCTCGGCGCCCGCGCCCGGCCCGAGGGCGATCCGCCGCTGATAGAGGCCGACGTGACGCGGCTTTCCCGCGAGGTGGGCTTCCGCCCCGCCTACGACATGGAGCGTGGCATCCTCGCCGTGCTCGACGCCGAGGGGGCGCTCGCATGATCCTCGCGCTGCAATCCCGGCCGGGCCTCTGGCGCTTCGTGAAGTTCCTCTTCGTGGGCGTTCTCAACACCGCCTTCGGCTTTGCCGCCTACGCGGTGCTTCTGAAGCTGTTCGGGCTGCCATGGCAATGGGCGCTCGCGCTCTCCTACGTGCTCGGCGTTCTGTGGAACTTCGGAACGCATGGCCGGATCGTCTTCGGCACGCAGGGCTTCGGCCGCCTGCCGGCCTACATTCTCGCCTATCTGAGCATCTTCTTCCTCAACAAGTGGGTGCTTCAGATGATGATCTCCGCCGGTCTCTCCGCTCTCTGGGCGCAGGCGCTTCTCGTCCTGCCGATGGCGATGGTCGCCTTCGTGCTGGTCTCGCTCGCGCTGACCGGCACGTTGCCCTTCGGCGGCAAAGTGGGAAGGGACGGTCAATGAGCGATCGGGTCGGCGTCGTGGGGGCCGGGGCCACGGGCGCGCGGCCGCGCGAGATGGTGGCGCTCGCGCTCGCGCTCACCGCGTCGGCGTTCGTCGTCTGGGCCGGGCTCGGCATGCTGCGCGACACGCTCGATTCCTGGGATCTCGGGCTTGGGCCAACGCCCTACTGGCTGCCGGGGCATGCGCTTCAGCTCTATCTCGTCACGCCCGCTGTCGCCTTCGCGACGAGCCTCCTGCTCCTCGGACCCGGCCTCATCCTCTCGGCCGTCTTCGGACGCGAGAAGGGCGCGGCGGCGTGGCTCGTCTCGGGCCTCGCGATCAGCCTTCTCGTCCATATCGCGGTCACGACCGCCTTCGAATTCGCGACCGGCATCACCGCGAAGGGCACAGGCTACCTCATGCTCGTCGCCGCCATGAATATCGGCTGCCTCGCCGTCGCCGGCGTGCGGCTCTCGGCGGGCGCAAGGTCGCGTCTGGCGCTTGAGGGGCAGGGTGGCGACCTCATCGCCGGCGCAATCCTCTTCTGGCTCTGCCTGGTCCTCTTCGCACCCAAGTTCTACTGGGAGAACTTCTCCGGCGACGGGTCCGGCTCCCTGCAATTCGCCCGCCTCTACATCGCCGAGCTCTGGCCGTTCTGGACGCCCGAGGCGGGACCGATCCGCAACGCGCCGGGCCTCACGATGGTCCTCTTTGTCATCCCCGAAAGCTGGTTCGTCCGGCTCTGGGGCGAGTGGGAATTCTCCGTCCGCGCGCCCTTGCTCATGTATCTCGCGCTCCTCTACCCGGTCCTCGCGCAGCTCATCCGCACAGGGCGCAACCACGCGGTCATCGCGATCTCGGACGCGACGTTGATTGTCGGGGCGCTTCTCCTCTACGTCCTCGCCAATGTCTATTCCGGCGGGTATCACATCTATTTCGGCGACAGCCCGATGCCGGCCGCGCGCGAGACGCTGTCGCTCATTTGCTTCCTCGGCTACGCGCTCTTCTTTATCGAGGACCGGCGCTGGCTGATGCTGGCGACAGGCGTGATGACCCACCTCGTGATCCCGACGGGCGGGCTCTGGCTTCTGATGTGGCCCGCCGCGGTCTTCCTGACCTTCCGCCCGATCCCCTGGGCGCGGCTCATCGTCGCCGCCGGCATCGTCGGCGTCGCGGGTTTCATCTCGGTCATCCTGCCGAAGATCATCGTGGGTGTCGGCCTGCCGTTCCCCGGCGATGAGTTCGGCGCGGATAACATCGTCACGCGGCTCCGCTTCGTGACCTTCGCCGACTGGGGCCGCTTTGCATTCTGGGCGGTGCCCGCGGGCATCCTGCCAGCGCTCTTCCTTCTGACCTGGCCGAAGCAGGACCGCATCGCGCGGGCGCTGACGCTCGCCGCGCTCGGATATTTCCTCTTCTTCTACTTCCAGGCCTACCGGGTGCTCCTGCATCACTTCATCCCGGCCATGATCCCGCCTCTCGTGATCATGTACCGCTCAGAGCTTTGGACGCGCCACCAGCCCGCGCTCCGGATTGCCGCCGCTGTTCTCATCTTCGTCTCGGTCTGGCTCTCCTGGCCGCGCCAGATGAAGATGCACGGCTTCGAGCGCGTGATCGGCCAGCATGTCGTGACCGAAGGGCCGATCTTCGAGAGCGCGGAGCGCGGCGACGGCGACCGCTTCCGCGGCTTCGACGAGAAGGCGCTCGATATCGCGCACATCCTTCTCGGGAACCTGTTCAAGACCACCTACGGCGAGGACGACCCGAAGGAACGCTTCTTCGGCGCGCCGCTCGTTTGGTGGTACTACTCGGAATTCCCCAAGCCCGAGGGGCAGGTCATCAACTATGTGCTCAAACCCCTCGACGAGGCGACCGAGCTCGACGGCACGCTTTTCGATCAGAAGGACGGTTACGGGCTCTTCATCCGCGACATGGGGCTTTACGAGGATCATGCGGGCACGAAACTGCCCGTGGATACAGGCGCGGCGATCTACGTCACGCCGCGCACTGTGATCTTCGGCCACGGGGCGAAGCGGGGCGAACGCTTCGTCTTCGACATCGTGCCGCCGATCAAGCGGCTTCTGGGCATGAACCAGAACTGACCGGCGCGCTGCGGATCCCACAAGAATAGGCAGGGACGATGGACAAGGCGAAACTCTTCTTCATTCTCGGCGCGGGCGCGCTCGTCATCGGCGGCACGTTCACCGCCGGCCTCTACTCCGCCGTGCGCGAGAACGCCGCCTACCGCGTCGTCTGGGGCACGCTCGACGAGGCCAAGACGCTTTACGAGGAACTGCCGAACCTGCGCGGCACCGAGCCGATCCACTTCCTCGAACCGGCGCGCTACGAGGGCAGCGGCGTCACGGTGAACACGGCGGGCAAGGATGACCTGATCCTCCTGTCCGGCTTCATCGACGGCAACAACCGCGCGCGCCTAATCCGCCGCGACGGCACCGTTGTGAACGAGTGGGAACTGAGCGCGCACGAGCTATTCTCCGACACCTCCTTCTTCCGCGACAACCCGCAGACCGACTGGAACGCGATCACGCACGGTACGATCATCACGCCCAAGGGCGACATCGTCTTCTCCTTCGAAAGCGGCGGCATGGCGCGGCTCGACCGCTGCGGCAGACCGCTCTGGACGACACCGGACGTCATCAACCACCACTCGCCGAACTGGCTGTCGGATGGCGGCGTGGTCGTCTCCGGCGGGCGCTACGTCGACAAGCCGAACAGCGAGGTGCCGTGGCCCTTCTCCGGCCCCTACTGGGAAGACCTCGTCTTCAAATACGACGCCGAGGGCGAGAAGCTGTTCGAAAAGCCGCTGACCGACCTCTTTATCGAGAACGGGATGGAGGCGCAGCTGACCGCCACCGGCTTCTTCGGGACCCGTGTGAACGGCGAGTTCCACCTCAACGAGGTCGAGGAGCTGTCGCCCGAACTCGCGCCAGACTTCCCGATGTTCGAGGCGGGCGACCTGATGCTGTCGCTCAGGAACCGCAACATGATCGTGGTGACGGATGCGGAGGTCACGAAGGTCAAATGGTACCGCGTCGGCCCCTTCATCCGCCAGCATGATCCCGACTTTCAGCCCGGCGGCACAATCACCGTCTTCGACAACCATTCGGACCAGAGCCTCGATGGCGACCGCGGCGGCGGCAGCCGGATCTGGCGGATCGATCCGGCCTCCGGTTCAGCCGCCACGCTTTATGGCGGGCGCGACGGCCAGCGTTTCTACTCGTCGGAGCGCTCGACCCACCAGATCCAGCCCGACGGCAACATCATGATCACCGAGGCACAGTCGGGCCGCGCCTTCGAGGTGACGCGCTCGGGCCAGGTCGTTTGGGAATATGTCAACCGCTACGACGCGGACCGCGTCACCTGGCTGCACGACGCGCAGGTTTACGACCCCGCCTTCTTCTCCGTCACCAGTTGGGACGATTGCAGCGCCGATCCCGCCTAGCGGTCCTCGGGCAGATCCCAGTCCGGCCGAAAACGCATGATCTCTCGCCCGGGGAAAGCGGCGCGCAGCGCGTCCTCGTCGAGCGTGCCGGTGTCGTTGAGAAAGATCGGCCGGTCCGGATCGGTCAGCCAGGGATCGTTGAGGATGAAGGCCGACCCCTCGTCGCCGGGCTCGTCGATGATCACCACCGCATTGCCGAAGGTGCCGGCGGCCAGTTCGGTGCGGTAGGTGGAATGGAAATTCTCGTACTCGTTGAACTTCATGACCCCGCGCCACGGCGTGAACACGAACAGCCCGAACAGGCAGCAGAGCCCCAGGATCGTGTCGATCCTGACGATGCCGCTCTCGTTCGTGCCGGGGAATATCCGCCTGAGCGCCCCGTATCCGCGCGCCGAAAGGTAGAGCAGCGGGAAGGCCGCAAGAAACCAGTAGCGCGGCCCGAAATAGTAGCTGTCGGCGAACCAGTAGAGTGAAAGGGCAAAGACGATGGCTACGATCACCACCACCATCGCGGCGTCGAACACGAGCCGTTCGCGCTGCCAGAGGAAATAGGCATAGAGAAGCGCCAGCGACCCCACCGACCAGCCCAGAAGCTCGAGCTGCAGGCTCACGACCAGGTTGAACGTGTTCAGAAGCGCCTCGAGCGGCGAGTGCCCGGCCCACAGGTCGAGCCACACCCACCCGCCGGGAGGGCCGATGTCGGGTCCGAAGCCGTAGGCATTGGCGCCCGGCGCCCAGTGGCGGTCGAGATAGGCCGAGAGCGGCAGCGTCAGCGGCGAACCGGTGAGGTGCCAGTTGTGCACGAGAAGCAACGCGCCGGCCGCCACGGCGCCGGCGGCATAGGGCGTGATCCGCGAAATGCGCCCGCCCGATCCCGCACCCATCAGGAGCCACAGACCCGTCAGCCCGCCGACCACCAGTCCGTCGAGCGGCCGGGTGGCGAATATCCAGCCCATCGCGAGGCCTGCGCCGAACAGCCGCCGGCCGCTCTTGGCGCTGCCGACCGGCGCGCGCAGGATCAGCCACCACGCGGCGAGCAGTAGTGTCAGCGTCAGCATATGCGGCATGAGCGAGGCCGCCGCCGCAAGGATCCAGGGCGAGGAAGCCATCATCAGCGCGACGAAATCCGCCTCGTCCCGGCCCGCCTTCCGTCGGGTGATGTCATAGGCGAGCAACACCGAGATGCCCGCCAGAAGCGGGTTGATGAGCCACGGCACGCCCAGCATCAGGCCGACCGCGAGAAGCGCCGGCCAACCCGGCAGCGACGTCGAATACCACCGCCCGTCGCTGATCTCGAGAAGATAATAGTCAAGCCCCGGCTGCGCCGCTTCGGGCGGGGCCGGCAGCGTCAGCGCGCCGCCCGCGAAGGTCTTCGCCTGGATAAGGTATGCGACCTCGTCCTCGACATGCGGCAGCCGCTCGAACGAGAACTGCGCGAGCGCAAGGCCCGCGCCCACCGCGAAGAGCGCGGGCATGATCGGCGCCACCCTGCGCAACCCCGTGACCGGGCTCTTGACCTGGCTCATCGCGAGCAGCAGCGCGAAATGGACCAAGATCAGCACCGCGCCTGCCGCCACATGTGCGAGATAGGCCGCGAGCGCCCCGCGCGCGATGTAGCTCAGGATCGGCACCGCGAAGGCGAAAGTCAGCGCGAGAAACACGCCGATCCGCCGCGCTCCGAGCCGCTCGGCCGCCTCCGACCAGAGTGCCGGCATCTCGAGCTTTCTGAGCGCCCAGAGTGCCGTCACCGCTTCCACGCCCATGATCGCGGCCATCAGCCATTCGCGTCCATTCGTCGGCCTCAGCCTCAGCGAGGGAAACCACAGCGGCTCGGTCATGTAGAGCTGCGCCGCTCCGCCCAGGAGGAAGATGAAGGCGAGCACGCCGAACATCGCCGCTTCGCGCCGGATCGAATGGGCCAGGACGCCAAGTGCGAAGGCCAGCACGCAAAGCATCCAGCGGTCTGCGGGCGCGATCACAGGTCCCTCGCCCGACGCGGGCAGGAGCATTGGCGCCCAGTAGGCGCCGAGAAGCGCCAGCACCGCAGCCAGCGCGGCGATCGGCCCGATAAGCCGCTCCATTGCCGAGGAACCGCCCGTCATACCTTGCGCGGGCTCAACTGGGTAACGCTCGCGCCCGAGCCTGCCCGCGCGCCCGCGGGCTCGATATTGATCAGCTCGCTCTCGATCACCGTGGGACCGCCCCGCACCTGATTGTGGATGGCGGTGATGTATTCGCCGAGCATCCCGATGAACAGAAGCTGGATGCCGGACAGGAAGAACAGCGCAACAATGATCGTGGTCGTGCCTCGCGGCGCATCCCCGATGCCGAGGAGGAAGAGGATCACGGACAGAACCGAGAAGAGAATGCACAAAGCCGCGATGCCGATGCCCGCGAAGGTACAGAACCGCATCGGCGCCTTGGTGAAGGCGAAGATCGCGTTCAGCGCCTGGTCGATCAGCATCATCAGGTTGTGCTTGCTGACGCCGCGCTTCCGCGCCTTCCACGTGTAGGGGATGATGACCTTCTTGAACCCGACCGAGGCGATGATGCCGCGGATGTAAGGGTAGTGGTCGTTATGGGCGAGCACGGCGTTCAGCACCTTGCGGTCGACGAGCTGGAATTCACCCACGTCGGGCGACAGCTCGAAGTCCGACAGCGCATTGACGATCCGGTAGAAGAGCTTGCGGGAGGAACGCAGGAAGAACCCTTCTTCACGCGTCGAGCGTGCGCCCGCCACGACGTCGTAGCCGCTTTCCCAAAGTTTCACGAATTCCGGAAGGTGCTCCGGCGGGTCCTGAAGATCGACGGGCAGCATGCAGAGCGTCGCATCGCCCGTCGCATGCCGAAGGCCGTTGAAGGTGGATTTGTAAACACCGAAGTTCCGCGCGTTCACCACCACCTTGACCGCCGGATCGTTCTCGGCGATCCCGCGCAGAATCTCGATCGTGCGGTCGGACGAGGCGTTGTCGACGAAGATATGCTCGCGTTCGTAGTCAGGTAGCTCACGGTCGAAGATCTGCTTCACCGTCTGGTAGCAGGTCTCGACATTATCCTCCTCGTTGAAGCAGGGGGAGACGACGGTAATCTTCTTCATGCTCTTTCAATATCCCTGTGCCGTGCGGAAACCGGGCACACGTTCCCCCCGCCGAAGCGGCCGAACCCGACTCGAATGCTTGCGAGTGTAGCGTAACAATTATGGAAAGGCTGAGAAATTTCCCGGATCCAGCACGCGATACGGAAGCGCGGCGAAAGTCCGGGCAGGGGCCGCGGATTGTACGGCGGCGGGAAACAAAGCGCGAAACTGCGCGAGCGTTGGCAGAGTCACCCCAATTGCGAATAGTGCGAACTTCGTTTCGCATCGTGCAAAGCCGGTGGCGAAATGGCGGCTATAGTCGTGCGGCACAGAGGGAGGACCCGCGATGCCGCTCGCCATGAACAAGGACGTCTTCATCACCTGCGCCGTGACCGGTTCGGGCGGCACCCAGGACCGCAGCCCGCACGTGCCGCGCTCGCCCGCCGAGATCGCGGCCTCGGCCATCGACGCGGCCAAGGCCGGCGCGGCGATCGTCCACTGCCACGTGCGCGACCCCGAGACCGGCGTGCCGAGCCGCGACCCGAAGCTTTTCCGCGAAGTGACGGAGCGCATCCGCGACGCCGGCACCGACGTCGTTTTGAATCTGACCGCCGGGATGGGCGGCGACATCGTCTTCGGCCCGGTCGAAAGCCCCCTCCCGGTCAACGAGAAAGCCACCGACATGGCGGGCGCGACCGAACGCGTCGCCCACGTTGCCGACTGCCTGCCGGAGATTTGCACGCTCGATTGCGGCACGATGAATTTCGCCGAGGCCGACTACGTGATGACCAACACGCCGGGCATGTTGCGGGCGATGGGCAAGATGATGACCGATCTCGGCGTCTGTCCCGAGATCGAGGCCTTCGATACCGGCCATCTCTGGTTCGCCAAGGAACTGGTGAAAGAGGGCGTCCTCAAGGGCCCGGCTTTGGTCCAGCTTTGCATGGGCGTGCCTTGGGGCGCGCCGGACGACCTCAATACCCTCATGGCGATGGTCAACAATGTCCCTGACGATTGGACCTTCTCGGCCTTCGCGCTCGGGCGCAACCAGATGGCTTATGTCGCCGCCGCCGTGCTCGCCGGCGGCAACGTGCGGGTGGGGCTCGAGGACAATCTCTGGCTCGGCAAGGGCCAGCTTGCGACGAACGCCCAGCTGGTCGAGCGCGCCGTGACGATCATCGAGAACCTCGGCGCGCGCGTGATCGGGCCCGAGGAGGTGCGGGGCAAGCTCGGGCTGACCAAACGCGCGCCGAGGGCGCGCTGACATGTCGGGACGCGTGTCGGGACGGATGCCCGACATGCGCGGGACGCAGGCGGGACGCAAACCAGACAGGTTTTGAGGGAAGGAACAACGAGACATGGCGCGCAAGGCGGCAATCATCGGCGGAGGAGTGATCGGCGGCGGCTGGGCCGCGCGGTTTCTCCTGAACGGCTGGGACGTTTCGGTCTTCGATCCCGACCCGGAGGCCGAGCGCAAGATCGCCGAAGTCCTCGCCAACGCCCGCGCGAGCCTGCCGGCGCTGTCGGACATTCCGATGCCCGCGGAAGGCAGCCTGAGCTTCGCAAAAGACATAGCGAAAGCCGTGGAAGGCGCTGAATACGTTCAGGAATCCGTTTCCGAACGCCTCGATCTGAAGCACCGCGTCTTTGCTGAGATCCAGAAGGCGTCACGCGGTGTCCCCATCGGATCCTCGACGTCCGGATTCAAGCCGTCCGAGTTGCAGGAAGGCGCCGCCGATCCGTCGTCCATCTTCGTCGCCCATCCGTTTAATCCGGTCTACCTCCTGCCGCTCGTCGAAATCGTACCTAGCTCAAAGAGCGGCGAACAATGCATTGGAAACGCAAAGGAAGTTCTGCGCGAAATTGGGATGTTCCCGCTCCACATCCGCAAGGAGATCGACGCCCATATCGCCGACCGCTTCCTCGAAGCCGTCTGGCGCGAGGCGCTCTGGCTCGTGAAAGACGGCATCGCCACGACCGAGGAGATCGACGAGGCCATCCGCATGGGCTTTGGCCTCCGCTGGGGCCAGATGGGCCTCTTCGAGACCTACCGCGTCGCGGGCGGAGAGGCTGGCATGAAGCACTTCATGGCGCAGTTCGGCCCGGCCCTGAAATGGCCTTGGACAAAACTCACCGATGTCCCTGATTTCACGGAAGAATTGGTTGACCTGATCGCCGGCCAGTCCGATGCGCAATCCGGGAACTACACTATCCGCGAGCTCGAACGCATCCGCGATTCCAACCTCATCGGCTTCCTGCGGGCGCTCAAGGAGCGGAACTGGGGGGCGGGCCGCGTCCTGCGCGAACATGACGAACGCCGCCGCGTCGCCTTCCACGACGAGGGGCGGACCGGCGAGGGCGCGCCGCTGGTGATGGCGCAAATGCAGGTGCTGCCCGGTTGGATCGACTATAACGGTCACATGACGGAAAGCCGATATCTCTTCGCGACATCAGAAACATCCGACGCGTTCCTGAGGCTGATCGGCGCGGATCTGGACTATGTTGCGGGCGGCCACAGCTACTACACCGCCGAGACCCATATCATGCATCTCGGCGAGGCGCGGCTCGGCGACCGGCTGACCGGCACCCTGCAGGTTCTTTACGCCGACGAGAAGCGCATGCATGTTTTCATCCGCATCCTGCGGGGTGAGGAGGCCGTGGCGAGTGTCGAGCAGATCCTGCTCCATGTGGACATGAAGGCCGGCAAGACCTGCCCCGCCGCGCCCGAGGTGCTTGGCCGTCTCCTGCCGGTCGCCGAGGCTCACAAATCCCTGCCGCGACCCGACGCCGCGGGCCGCCATGTCGGGCAGCGCAAGTGAGCCGCGTCGTCATCACCGCCGGCGCCGCCGGCATCGGCCGGGCAATGGCCGATGCCTTCGCCGCGACCGGCGCAGAGGTCTGGGTGACCGATATCGACGCGGCAGCGCTCTCCACCGTCCCGGATGGCATTCGCGCCGCCAAGGTCGACGTGTCAAATGAAGACGAAATGCGCGGTTTCTTCAATGAACTCAGGAAAGAGTGGGGCGGACTTGATGTGCTTTGCGCGAATGCTGGCACCAAGGGGCCGACCGCATTGATCGAGGATGTCAGGCTCGCCGACTGGCGTGCCTGCACCGGCGCCACGCTCGATGGCGCCTTCCTGTCCGCTAAGTTCGCCGCGCCGATGATGAAGGCCCAGAAATCCGGCGCGATGATCTTCACCTCATCCACAGCCGGGATCTTCGGCTACCCCAACCGCGCGCCCTATGCGGCGGCGAAGTGGGCGGTTATCGGTCTGATGAAGACCGCAGCGATGGAGCTTGGCCCCTTCGGCATCCGCGCCAATGCGATCCTGCCGGGCGCTGTCGAGGGGCCGCGCATGGAGGCGGTGCTCGAAGCCGAGGCGGCCGCCAAGGGGATGACCCGCGACCAGGTCTATCAGGGATATGCCGCCGGCACCTCGATGCGAACCTTCGTCGAGGCGCGCGACGTTGCCGAGATGGCGGTGTTCCTCGCTTCCGATGCCGCCCGCTATGTTTCGGGCCAGGCCATCGCTGTCGATGGCCATACCGAAAACCCTGACCCGAAAGTGTAGGACCATGGATTTCGGACTGACCGAAGAACAGAAGATGATCGTCGAGACGACGCGCACCTTTGTCGAGAATGAACTTTACCCGCACGAAGCCGAAGTTGAACGCTCCGGCCACCTGCGAATGGATCTGATAAAGGAACTGCAGGCCAAGGCGATAAAGGCCGGACTTTATGCTGCGAACATGCCCGAGGAGGTCGGCGGGGCGGGCCTCGATACGCAGACCTGGCTCCTCTACGAAAAGGAACTCGGCAAGGCCAACTACGCGCTCCACTGGACCTGCGTCGCGCGGCCCTCGAATATCCTTCTGGCTGGCACGGACGAACAGAAGGAGCGCTATCTATATCCCTGTATCCGCGGCGAAAAATGGGGTTGCCTCGCGATGACGGAGCCCGGCGCCGGTTCCGATCTGCGGGGCATGAAAGCCTCGGCACGGGCTGACGGGGACGACTTCGTCCTAAAGGGCACCAAGCACTTCATCTCGCACGCCGACATTGCCGACTTCGCGATCGTCTTCATGGCGACGGGCGAGGAGGACACGCCGCGCGGGCCGAAGAAACTCATCACCGCCTTCTTCGTCGACAAAGGCACGCCCGGCTTCACGGTGCGCCAAGGCTACCGCAACGTCTCGCATCGCGGCTACACCAACGCGGTCCTCGAGTTTGATGACTGCCGCATCCCCAAGAGCCAGATACTGGGCGAGCTTCACAAGGGCTTCGAGGTCGCCAACGCCTGGCTCGGCGCGACGCGGCTTCAGGTCGCCGCCACCTGCCTCGGCCGTGCCGAACGCGCGCTCGGCCACGCGCTCACTTACGCGGCGGAGCGCGAGCAGTTCGGCCAGAAGATCGGCAAGTACCAGGGAATCTCCTTCAAGCTTGCGGACATGGCGATGGAACTTAAAGCCGCCGAGCTGCTGACGCGCGAGGCCGCCTGGAAGTTCGACCAGGGCACGGTGACCGAAGCCGACATGTCGATGGCGAAGCTCAAGGCGACCGAGGTCCTGGCCTTCATCGCCGACGAGGCGATCCAGATCCACGGGGGAATGGGGCTGATGGACGACCTGCCGCTCGAACGGATCTGGCGCGACGCCCGCGTCGAGCGCATCTGGGAGGGGACGAGCGAAATCCAGCGCCACATCATCAGCCGCGAGCTTCTGCGGCCACTCGGCGCGTGAGACTTTCTCGCCTCCGGCGGAGGTATTTGGAAACAGAAGAAGTAACGGTTTGTTAAACATGAGTTGGCAAGATGGCGGAGCGGTACAGGCGGAGGCGCCGATGACCGCAACAGGAGAAGGCGCTCTGTTCCCGCTGAGGGGGCAGAGCGTTTTGCCCTTCTTCTGTTCCGAAATACCTCGGGGGACCGGGGGCGGCGCCCCCGGCGCTTGGCGGCGGCACAGGCTTCCGGCATGAGCCGCGACCTCTCCCGTCTTCTTCGGCCCCGGTCCATCGCGGTTATGGGCTCCGTCTGGGCCGCGAACGTGATCGCGCAGTGCCGAAAGATGGGCTACGAAGGGGCCGTCTGGCCCGTCCACCCGTCCAAGGGCGACATTGGCGGGATCAAGGCCTATCCGTCGCTCGCCGCTCTGCCCGGGGCGCCTGACGCGACATTTGTCGGTGTAAACCGGCACGCAACGGTCGAAGTGGTGCGCGAACTGGCCGCGATGAAGGCGGGGGGCGCGATCTGCTTCGCATCCGGCTGGCGCGAGGCGGGTGAGGCAGACCTCCAGGGCGAACTTGTTGCCAGAGCAGGCGATATGCCGATCCTCGGGCCCAACTGCTACGGCGTCATAAACTATCTCGACGGCGCGCTTCTCTGGCCGGATCAGCATGGCGGGCAGCGGGTTGAGCGCGGGGTCGCGCTCCTCTCGCAATCCTCCAATATCGTCATCAATCTGACGATGCAGGCGCGGGGACTGCCGTTGGCCTACGTCGCCTGCCTCGGAAACGCCGCGCAGATCGGGCTTGCGGAGCTTGCCGGCGCGCTTCTCGCCGATGACCGGGTGACCGCAATCGGCATGTATGTCGAGGGAATCGACGACGCGCCCGCCTTCGCCGACCTGGCCGAAGGCGCGCGCGCGGCGGGCAAGGGGATCGTCTGCCTGAAGTCGGGCAAGACGGAGGCAGCGCGGGGCGCCGCCGCGTCGCACACCGCCGCGCTGGCGGGCGCGGGCGTCGCGTCTTCCGCCTTCCTGCGCCAGGCGGGCGTTGCCGAGGTTGCCACGCTCTCCGAGCTTCTTGAGACGCTTAAGATCTTTCATGTCCACGGTCCAAGTATCGGGTCGCGGCTGTGTTCACTGTCGTGTTCCGGCGGGGAGGCGGGCCTGGTTTCGGATCTCGCCGAGCCGTTCGGGCTCGACTTCCCGCCGCCCTCGGAAACGCAACGGCAGCGTCTTGGCGACATACTCGGCCCGATCGTATCGATCGCGAACCCGCTCGACTATCACACCTTCATTTGGGGCGACCGGCCGCGGACAGAGGCGGTCTTCGCCGCGATGCTGGAGGGGTACGATGCTGGCATCTTCGTGATCGACCCGCCACGGCCCGACCGCTGCGATCCCTCGTCGTTCCAGCCCGCTCTTGATGCGATCGCAGGAGCGGCGCGTGCGACCGGAAAGCCCGCGTTCCCCGTCGCGTCCTTGCCGGAGAATTTCGACGAGGACCGGGCGGTGTCATTGATCGCGGAGGGTGTCGTGCCGCTCATGGGGCTCAGGACCGCTCTCGGCGCGCTTCGGGCGGCTCAGACCGCGCCTGGCCGGGCCGGCTGGCGCCCGGCAGCCGCCATCTCATCACGGCCTACTCGCCTGCTGGACGAGGCCGAGGGCAAGGCGCTTCTGGGCGACGCGGAGGTGCCGGTCCCGCGTTCCGTGACCGCGCCGACGATGGAAGCGCTACGTCCGCTTGCGGGCGAACTCTCGCCGCCCCTGGCTCTCAAGGGCCTCGGCTTCGCGCACAAGAGCGAGGCGGGCGCCGTCCGGCTCGGCCTGCAGTCGCTCGATGAACAGGCGGACATTCCGGGCGCGGCGGGATACCTCGCGGAGGAAATGGTGGCCGACGCCGTCGCGGAGGTTCTTGTGGGTCTGCGGCGCGATCCGGTCTACGGTCTGTCGCTGACCGTCGGTCTGGGCGGCGTGACCACCGAGTTGCTGGACGATACCGTGACGCTCATCTTTCCCGTGACGGCGGATGAGGTGCTGGCCGACATGCGGCGGCTGCGGCTCTGGCCGCTGCTCGACGGCTATCGTGGCCGGCCGCGCGCCGATGTAGCGGCGGTGGCGAAGATCGCGGTACGGCTGGGCCAGACCATGCTCGAGCGGCCGGAGCTTGAAGAAATCGAGATCAATCCGCTCATCGTCCTTGAGACCGGCGCGGTGGCGGTGGATGCACTCATACGGGAGGCGGAGTGATGGCCAAGATGGAGTTGCGCAGCGAAGGACCGATAAAGACGCGGACCGAGAACGGGATTCTCGAGGTCACGCTCGACCGGCCCAAGGCCAATGCCATCGATCTTGCGACGAGCCGCATCATGGGGCTCGTCTTCCGGGATTTCCGCGACGACGACAGCCTGCGCGTCGCGATTCTGCGCGCCGAGGGGGAGAAGTTCTTCTGTCCCGGCTGGGACCTGAAAGCGGCGGCTGGCGGTGATCCCGTCGACGGCGACTACGGTGTCGGAGGCTTCGGCGGGATTCAGGAGTTGCCGGGGCTCAACAAGCCTGTCATCTGCGCCGTGAACGGCATCTGCTGCGGCGGCGGGCTGGAGGTCGCGCTGTCCTGCGATATCATTCTCGCCTCGGACAATGCCACCTTCGCGCTGCCAGAGATCCGGTCGGGCACTGTCGCTGATGCGGCGACGATCAAACTGCCCAAGCGCATTCCCTACCACGTCGCGATGGATCTTCTGCTCACGGGCCGCTGGTTCGACGCGGAGGAGGCGCTGCGCTGGGGCCTTCTGCGCGAGGTCACGACGCCGGGCGATCTTCTGTCCAAGACGTGGGAACTCGCGCGCCTGCTCGAGAGCGGCCCGCCCCTCGTCTACGCCGCGATCAAGGAGGTCGTGCGCGCGGCCGAGGACATGCGGTTCCAGGATACGCTCAACCGGATCACGAAGCGCCAGTTCGCGACGGTCGACCGGCTCTACGGATCCGACGACTTGCACGAGGGGCAGCGCGCCTTTGCCGAGAAACGCGATCCCGTCTGGCGCGGACGCTAGGGGCGCGCTGCGGTACGCAGCGCCCGCCGAGCGGGGCTCGATGCCCCCGAGACGGTGCCGCTTAAAGGCCCTCTCCGGTGCCCTGCAGGACGCCGTGTTCGAGCGCGTATCGGGTCAGCCCCGCCGTAGTCGCGATGCCGAGCTTGCGCTTGATGTTCTTGCGATGCGTCTCGACCGTGCGCACGGAGATGTCGAGTTCGGCCGCGACATCCTTGTTCGACTTTCCCTGCGCGAGTTCGAGTAGGATCGTCTGCTCGCGATCGGTTAGCGGTTCGCGTCCGTCGGCCGTGCCCGGCTGAAGGCTCGCCGTGGCGCCGGTGCAGAGATACCGCTCGCCAGCCATTACACGGCCAATCGCATTCTTGATCTCTTCGACCGGCACGTCCTTCAGAACATACCCCGACGCGCCGTGACGGAGCGCGGTCGAGATATATTCGGGGCTGTCATGCATCGACAGGATGAGGATCCTGAGATCCGGATTGCGCTCCAGCAGGATCTCGGTCGCCGACAATCCGTTCAGCTGCGGCATGTTGAGGTCGAGGAGGATCACGTCGGGCGCAAGCCGTTCGGCCTCGTCGATCGCCTCCTGGCCATTTCCGAGCGTGCCCACGACCTCGATGTCGTCGTAGGTCTCGAGGATCGACCGAAGACCCTCGGCGACCATGGGGTGGTCGTCGACGACAAGAACGCGGGTCGGGTTTGTCATGCACTGTCCTTCGTTTTGGCGACCGGTCCAGCGGGCGGCAGCATGTGGGATAGGGGTATCTGAGCCTCGATGACCGTTCCCGAGCGCGATGACAGGATGCGCAGCGTACCGTCAAGCTGCTCGATTCGCTCGGCCATGTTCCTCAGGCCCAGACCGCCCTCGGCGCCGTCGTCGCCGCGCGAATGGGCAAGGCCGCAGCCGTTGTCCTCGAGCCGCATCATCGCGCCGGCTTTGTGGCCCCGAACCATCAGGCTGACCCTCGTCGCGCCGGAATGCTTTTCGACGTTCGTCAGTGCTTCCTGTGCGATGCGGTAAAGCGCAATCTTGGCTTCTTGGTCCAGCCGGTTGCGGAAGACCACGGTTTCGAACTCGGTCTCCATGCCTGTCCTGTGCCCGAACTCCTCCATAAGCGTCTGGAGCGCGGGGCCAAGGCCGAGATCGTCCAGCACGCCCGGGCGCAGGTCGCGGCTGATCCGTCGCACTTCGCCGATCGCGCCGTTCAGGTGTTCGATCCCCGCCGACAGGCTTTCGCCCGCGCGCTCATCGCCGAGCGCGAGACGCCGCCGCGCGAGTTCGAGCGCGTAGCGCACGCCGACGAGCATCTGGCTGATGGAATCGTGCAGTTCGCGCGCGACCCGGCCGCGTTCCTCCTCCTGCGTGTCGACGATGCGCTGCGTCAATCGTTTGAGCTTCACGTCGGCCAATCTGCGTTCGCGCACCGTGATGATCATGCCCGAAGCGAAGACGAGAAGCACCGCGCCGAATGCGATCGCCGCGATCCAGCCGAAGGTCCGGCGGATCTGCGCCTCCGTCTCGGACCGGGCCGCGGCAACGGGCCCCAAAACGTCGTCGAGGAAGACGCCCGTACCCACCGCCCATCGCCAATCCTGAAGCCCTACGACGTAGGACACCATCTGCGCCTCTTGTCCGGTAGAGGGCTTCTTCCAGACATAGGAATGATAGCCGCCGCCCTGCCGCGCGATCCGGATCAGCTCGTCGACGACCGGCGTACCATTGGCGTCGCCAAGCCCGGCCCAGTTTCGGTTGATGAGCCAGGTCTGGCGCGGCGCGACGAGGTTGTTGCCGTCGTAATCATAGACGAAAAAATAGCCGTCCTGACCGTAGATCATCGCGGCGAGGATCTGGGCGACCTCGGTCTTGGCCTCCTCGTCGTCGGGCAGCGCGTTACCGTAGATGAAGCCGAAGGCCGTCCGCGCGAGGCTGATGTAGTTCTTCAGCTCGTCCTTCTTGGCGGCGATGAGCTGCGCCTCGAGCGCCGCGATCTCGCGTTCCGACAGCGCGCGCGACTCGTGCGCGACGAGCATCGCGATCGCGGCCGCGGCCACAATCAACGGCAGCGTCGCCAGGAGGTGGAGCTTCTGGCCGTAGTCGAGCCTCGGGGTCGCCCGGAGTCGGCGCCAAAGCATGCGCATGATGTCCGCGACGCCTCCCGTCATTGCGATTCGCGGCGCAGGATGCGGATGGGCGGGCACCGGGTCAATTCGCCTGCCCGTCCAAGAGGCGCGCGACGTGGCCCTTTGTTGGGATATGCATCACAGCGCAGCTACAGGGCGGCGGGGTTCCGTGATTTTCGCCCGCATCCGTAATAGTCGGTATTCCCCCGGCGGAATTCCACCGCTAGTCTCCGACGCATCGTAAGGGTTCGGCGGGGCGGGTTGCCCCGTGCGGACGAAAACCGGGAGGATGACTTCGAATGGATCGTCGTTCGTTTCTGACGAAAGCCGCCGTTGGCGGCACGGCCGCCGCTGCGGCCACCACACTCGCCGCGCCGGCATATGCGCAGGGCAACCGGACGCTCACGCTCGTGACGACGTGGTCGCGCGGACTGGCGGGCGTACATGACAGCGCACAGCGCTGCGCTGACATGATCACCGCGATGACCGACGGCCAGTTGACCGTCGACCTCAAGGCGGCGGGCGAACTCGTGGGCGCGTTCGAGGTGTTCGACGCCGTGACCTCGGGTCAGGCCGACATGTATCACGGCGCCGACTACTACTTCGTGGGACAGCATCCGGGCTATGCCTTCTTCACCTCGGTGCCGTTCGGCATGACCGCGCAGGAGCTGGTGAACTGGTACTATCACGGTGGCGGGCACGAGCTGCATGACGAGCTTGGAGAGATCTTCGGCCTCAAATCGTTCCTGTCGGGCAACACCGGCGCACAGGCGGGCGGCTGGTTCCGCAAGGAGATCGCCGGGCCGGAAGACTTCAACGGTCTCAAGTTCCGGATGCCCGGCCTGGGCGGCAAAGCGCTCGGCAAGCTCGGCGCCTCGGTGCAGAACCTTCCGGGCGGCGAAGTGTATCAGGCGCTGGCCTCGGGCGCGATCGACGGTACCGAGTGGATCGGTCCGTGGGCCGACGAGAAGGCCGGCTTCCAGGAGATCACGCAGATCTACTACACCGCCGGTTTCCACGAACCCGGCGCGGGTCTGAGCCTCGCCACCAACCGCGAAGTCTTCGAAAGCCTGACGCCCGCCCAGCAGAAGATCATCGAGATCGCCTCGGGCGAGGCGCATCAGTGGAACCTTGCCCAGTTCCTGGCCAACAACTCGGCCGCGCTGTCGCGGCTTCAATCCGCCGGCGTCAAGACGCTGCAATTCCCTGACTCGGTCTGGGATGCTTTCGGCAAAGCCGCGGACGAGGTGCACCAGGAAAACATGGGCGACGAGATCTACAAGAAGATCTACGACAGTTACATTGCATCGATGAAGTCATCATCGGCCTGGCTGAAGCTGTCGGACGGCGCCTATACGGCGCAGCGCGACCGCGTGCTCGGCTGATCCACCACGCGCCCTCCGGCCCGTAGCGCGGACCGGAGGGCAACCACCTCGGAAGGCGCGGTCGCGCCGCCGGAACCACGGGGGGAGAGGATGGTCGACGCCATCGGCTGGTTCCTTGCCAGTATTTTGAACGTCTTCGCCAACGTCTTCCATGCGCTCGCGAATCCCGGACTCTGGCTCGGCTGGGTAAGCGAGATCGGCAAGCTGGAAACAGCCGAGGCCAAGGAATCGCTGATGCGGTTCATCTACTACGGCGCCTCGTCCGAATTCCTGTTCTTCGTGCTCGTTGTGTTCGTCATCCTGACCGCAATCGGGCTCTGGCGCCGGCCGATCATGTGGGCCTATGTGCGCGGGCTCGAAGCCTTTGCCAACGGTCTGGGCCGGATCGCCGCCTGGGTCGGACTGATCATGGTTATCCAGCAGATCGTGATCGTCTTCCTGCAACGGATCTTCGCCGTCTCAGCGATCCAGCTCGGCCATGGCGGAGTCGGCTTCGCGCGGGATGTGAGCTGGTGGTCGGAGGAGCTGAAGCTCTACAACGCGATGATCGTGGCACTCTGCGTCACCTACACGTTCATTCAGGGCGGCCATGTGCGGGTCGACCTGATCTACGCCGCCGTTTCTTACCGCACGAAGCGCGTGATCGACATGTTCGGCTCGCTCTTCTTCATGTTGCCGATGGCCGCCTTGACCTGGCTCTTCGCGTGGTTCTTCTTCTGGCGCGTGATGGTGGTGCCGAATTCGTCGGCCTCCGACAGCCTCGACAAACTGCTCCTGAAGGCACGGGCGCTCAGGTGGAAGGTCGAGACGATCGGCTTCAGCCCGAACGGGTTCGACGCCTACTTTCTTTTCAAGCTGCTGATCCTGACCTTCGTCGGGCTCACCTTCCTGCACGCGTTCGCCTTCTTTTGGCGCTCGCTTCTGGAATTCATCGAAGGGCCGGATTCCGAAGGCAAGTATCTCGACAAGGATACGCTCGGGGCCGGTGAAGAAGCCTATGAAGGCGTGCATTGAGGGGGCAGTAGGGCATGTTTCTGGGACTTGACGGCGTCGAGGTCGGCCTTGTCATCGTTTTCCTCTGTCTCTTCGCAGGGATCCTTTCCGGCTTTCCGGTAGCCTTCGCACTCGGTGGCGCCGGTATCATCGCCTTTGGCATCATCGCCGCGCTCGATTCCTCGGGGTTGCTGGTCCATGAATTCGTTGACCACGCCTCGGAAGGATACCGGGCGCTTCTAGCGCAGGGCATATCCGAGATCGAGATATCCAAGTTCTCCTATCCCGAGCTGCCGCGCTCGGTGGAACCCCTGTTCCCCGGCGGCTGGGAACTCGCCCTCGACCGCAATCTCGGCTTCATCGTCAACCGGATGAACGAACGCGTCTTCGCGGGTCAGTCGATCGAAACGCTACTGGCCGTCTTGATGTTCGTGATGATGGGGATCACGCTCGAACGGTCGAAGATCGCCAACGAGCTGCTGACGACAATGGCGCGGGTCTTCGGGCCCTTGCCGGGCGGACTGGCGGTATCGGTCGTGGTCGTCGGCGCGTTCCTCGCCGCCTCGACCGGGATCGTCGGTGCGACCGTCGTCACGATGGGTCTGCTCTCGCTGCCGACGATGCTCAGAAACCACTATTCGCCCGAGCTCGCTACCGGCGTCATCGCCGCGTCAGGGACGCTCGGCCAGATCATCCCGCCCTCGATCGTCATCGTGCTTCTGGGCACGCTCGCGGGCGACCTCTACGCCGCCGGCCAGGAAATCCGGGCGAGCGCGGCGGGCTGTTCGGACGCGCTAACCTATCTCGGCGAAGCGGCGGTGCTGTCGGTTGGCACGCTCTTCCAGGCCGCACTTCTGCCCGGGATCATGCTGGCCGGACTCTATGCGCTCTACGCGTTCAGCTACGCGCTATACAGTCCGAAGAACGCGCCCCCGGTCTCGCTCGAGCCGGTGGGCGGCGAGATCGTGACACGGTTCGACGCGCTGAGGTGGTTCGTCCTCGCGCCCGTCGCGTTGATTGGCGGCGCGCTTCTCGCGGGCCAGATCGGGCTTGTCGGCACCCAGGACCTGACGGTTGACAGCTTCACCGACGCCGGCCAGACAGCCGCGCTCCGCACGCGCGTATCGGAGCAGTGCAAGACCTCGATGATCGAGCTGCACGGGCAAGAGGCCTGGGACAATGCAGTCGCCGAACAGTCTGCGATCGACGAAGCGGGCGGCGTGGCACGAAGTTCGCGCCGGACCGCTGAGGAGTTGGAGACGGCCCGAGCTGCCAAGATCTCGGATGCCGCGCCCATCGGCACCGGCGTGACCGTCCTGTTCATCCTTGCGGCGCTCGTCCTGACGACGGCGCGCGGTGTGTCGCCCACCGCTGACGTCAGACCCTTGATCGTGGGTGCGATCGGGGTTGCCGCCGGACTTCTGGCCGACGCGATCCTGGTCCCGCCAACGATGAGCCCTGGCCAAAGCTTCCTGTTCCTCGCCATACCGTTCGCACTGACCATCTACGGCTGCGCGGCTGCGGCGGGGAGCATGTCGCACAACGACCTCATAAGGGTTGTGTTCCCGCCGCTCGTTCTCATCATCGCCGTGCTGGGGTCCATCCTTGGCGGCATTACCAACCCCACGCCGGCAGCGGCGCTCGGCGCGGGCGGGGCGCTTCTTCTGGCCGCCTACCGGCGGCTCCATGACCAGAACAGAACCGGCGCGTTCATCCTGGCGACCGCCTTCGCGGTCGTGATCATGATCCTCGTCGGGATCAACTTCGACCTCAGGCTCGGCCGCGCCGTCGTTCCGACTGAGGATCTGATCGCCTTCTACGTCGCGCGCATATCCTATTTCTTCGCGATCATCGGACTTCTTTATGCGTGCTGGGTGCTTCTTCGGGGCCGCATCCTCGGCCCTGTCGTGCGCGAGACGGCCAAGGTTACGTCGATGGTCTTCACGATCCTCATCGGCTCGCAGATCCTGAACCTCGTGCTCATCTCCTTCGGCGGCGAGCACTATATCCAGAGTTTCCTGCGGTCGTTCGAGGAGGAGTGGACGGCCTTCCTGATTGTCATGCTGGTTCTGTTCATCCTGGGATTCGTGCTCGATTTCCTCGAGATCATCTACATCGTCGTGCCAATCGTGGGCCCGGTGATTTACGGCGGCACCTACGACCCCTCGTGGGTGACGATCATGATCACCGTGAACCTCCAGACCTCATTCCTGACGCCGCCCTTCGGCTTCGCCCTCTTCTACCTCAGGGGCGTGGCGCCCGCGAGCGTGACGACAGGCCAGATCTATCGCGGCATCATTCCTTTCGTGCTGATCCAGGTGATCGGGCTCGCGCTCCTGTGGGCCTTCCCATCCATCGTGACGATCGTGCCGGCGCTTCTGCCCAACAACTGACACCGGCCGCGGGCGGACGCCTTCCGCCCGCGCCACCTTTGGTCTAGTCAGCAGCAGCCTGTAACGGGAGGGGAGCCTTTCGATGACCTCCGATGATGCCGATCGCGCGGCGGCACTTCTGCACCTGAGGGGCGCGACGCTCGACAAGGGCGAACCGCTGCCCATGCCGTTGACCATGGCCTCCATGTATCACCTGCCGGGCGATCCCGAGGGAGCCGCCCAGTATGGCCGGACCCACAATGCGACCTGGGAAGGTCTGGAAAAGGCGCTCGGCCATCTCGAAGGCGCACCCTGTATCGCCTTTCCCTCGGGCATGGCGGCGATCGCGGGAGTGTTCTTCGCGACATTGCGTGCAGGAGATCGCCTCTTGCTGCCTTCGGACGGCTACTACGCGACCCGCGCGCTGGCCGAGCGGTTCCTCGCGCCAATGGGGATCGTGGTGGAGACGCGCCCAACCGCAGCTTTCCTCGACGGCGGATTCGAGGGCTATCGCCTCGTCTTCGTCGAGACGCCGTCCAATCCGGGCCTGGACGTTTGTGACATCGCCGCCACCGCCGAGGCCGTTAGAGCGGCGAGCGGCCTCACCGTCGTCGACAACACCACGATGACGCCCTTCGGCCAGCGCCCGCTAGATTTCGGGGCCGATATCGTGGTGTCGGCCGACACGAAGGCGATGAACGGCCATTCCGACCTTCTCATGGGCCACGTGGCGACGCGGGATGCGGATCTGCTGGCCGCGCTCTCCGACTGGCGCCGGCTGTCGGGCAGCATTCCGGGGCCGTTCGAAGCGTGGCTCGCCCATCGCGGACTCGAAACGCTGGATGTGCGCTTTGCCCGGATGTGCGACACGGCCGAAGCAGTCGCGCCCCGGCTCGCTGACCACCCCGCGCTCTTGAGCGTTCGTTATCCGGGACTGACGGCAGATGCGTCGCACGGTTTGGCCGCGCGGCAGATGCGGCGCTTTGGATTTCTTATCGGCCTCACCTTTGCATCTAAGGGCGCCGCCGAGCGCTTTATCGACGGATGCGCCTTTCTCAGGCCCGCGACCTCTTTCGGCGGCGTTCACAGTTCGGCTGAACGGCGCGCGCGTTGGGGCGATGCGGTTGAGCCCAGCTATGTCCGACTGTCGATCGGGTGTGAGCCGGCCGAGGCGCTTTGGCCAGCGCTCGAAAGGGAACTCGGACGGGCAACTTCGTAGCCGCCGTCAGCGCTTGGTTGGAGTTGTCGGTCGCGTCTCGGGTAGAGCGATCCGCGCCACCTGCTCTGCGATGGGCTCGACCGACAGGGGGTGAGTTTTGCCGGAATGGTCGGCCGGGTTTCCGATGTCCTGCCAGCGTCCGTTCTTGTAGATTTCGAGCGCGTTGAATCCCGCCTTGTAGCCCATCTTCTTGCTGCCGGGCACCCAGTAGCCCAGATAGACGTAGGGCAGGCCGGAACGTCGGGCGATCTCGATATGGTCGAGGATGATGTAGGTCCCCAAGCTGTGCGCCGCCCGGTCGGGATCGTAGAAGCTGTAGACCATAGACAGGCCATCATCGAGCACATCGGTAAGGCAGACCGCCACCAGCTTGCGCCGGTCCTGTGGTGTCGCGGCCGGGACGGAATACTCGACCACCCGGCTACGTACCGGCGTCTCCTCGATCATCGCGGCGAATTCGAAGATATCCATGTCGGCCATGCCGCCATCCGCGTGCCGGCTGTCGAGGTAGCGTCGGAAAAGCGCATACTGATCCTCGGTCGCCCAAGGGCTCGTCGCGTCGCGCCTAAGGTCGACGTTGCGCTTCAGCGTGCGGCGCTGGCTGCGGCTCGGCGTGAAATCGGCCACGCGGATACGCGCCGAGAGACAAGCCGCGCATTCGGCGCACGAAGGGCGGTAGAGCACATTCTGCGACCGGCGGAAGCCCTGCTTGGAAAGCGCGTCGTTCAGCTTCTCCGCATTTTCGCCCTGGAGTGCCGTGAACAGCTTCCGCTCCGACCGGCCCTCGAGATAGGGGCAGGATTGCGGAGCCGTCACGTAGAATTGGGGCGCTATGGGAAGCGTATGGCGCATGGCCGAAGGGGCGGGGCGGCGTTCATTGCTGTTCGGTGGCTAAGAAGACGTTAGCAAGCGGAGGCATTTCCGCCAAGCCCCGAGTTGGGATTCCAGTGAAAACGCGAACGGCCCGGTCGGGGCCGGGCCGTTCGTAGCGGTGGTTGCAGGTCAGTAGCGGCCACGCTCGGGGTGGTCGCCGTCACCATCGTTGTCGCGATCGTCGCTGTCCTCGCCGCTTTCGCGGGCGGCGCGTGCACGCTCGTCGAGATACTGATCGAACTCGGCCTTGTCCTTGCTTTCGCGAAGCCGCTTCAGGAAGGCTTCGAACTCGTCCTGCTCGCGCTCCAGCCGATCGAGCGTGTCGGCTTTGTAGGCGTCAAATGCCGTGTTGCCCGAGGAGCGGAAGCCATGCCGGCGGCAATGATTGCGGGCCATGTGGGAATGGGCGTCGTGGCGGCTCCAGCCGCAGCCTTTTGAGAACATGCGCTTGCTCCAGATCATGTAGGCGAGAAGAAAGAGGCCGATAGGCCAGAAGAAGATGAAGCCGAGCACCATGGCGGCGATCCAAGCGCCTTTACCGCGCTCGTCGAGCCATGCTTCAGCCCGTCCGGGCCAGGCGGCTATCGTGGACATGTTCAACTCCTCTGTTCTGGACATGTAAATTCCTTTCACATCCCCAACATTGTGACGGTCGGCGGCTGCGTCAAGAGGTGATGTGAATGTTTTTCACATCGGCCGTGAAAAGACGCTCACTCGACAAAGTCGGTTGGCCGGGCGCGGGTGAGGCCGAGGAGCGCATCGGGCGCGATGGCGAAGATGTGGCGCGGCGTGCCGGCCGCGGCCCAGACGCGGTCAAAGTCGAGCAAGCGTGGATCGAAATAGCTCTCGACTGGGCGGAGGTGGCCGATGGGCGCGACGCCCCCGATGGCGAATCCGGTCTCTGCGCGGACGAGGGCGGCATCGGCCTTGCCAAGCGGCTGGCTCGCGACCGTGCTCGCCTTTGACGTGCTCACGCGGTTGCCGCCGGCGGTAAGGAAGAGAACGACATGGCCCGTCGCCTCGCCGCGAAAGATGATGGATTTCGCGATCTGATCGAGCGCACAGCCCGCCGCTTCCGCCGCCTCGGCCGCCGTGCGCGTTTCACTCGACATTTCCAGTATGTCCACGTCGAGTCTCGCCGCTTCGAGCGCCGATCTCACGCGTGCCAGGCTCTTGCTCATCCCGTCATCTTGCCTCGAACGGCCTCTCCGAAAGCAAGAAGGTCATGACCGGGAACAAACTTCAATGCCTGCAAAAGGGTTATTTCGGGCAAGCCGGGACCAGCCGCGTTGACGCCGACCGACCGGGCGCTAGTGTCTGGCCATGACCTTTGCCGCCCGCATCACGCGCTGCCCGATCCCTTATGAGCCCGAACGGACAGCGGATACGCGCGAACGCTTCACGGCGTTCGCGCCCGAACTGCGCGCGCTTCTGGAAGGCACGGCCGGGTGCAGCCCCTATCTCGCCGATCTTATGATGCGTGAGGCCGATTGGCTGGACGAGGCGCTGTCGGGGTCGCCCGAAGCAGCGCTCGACGCGACGTTGACAGGGTTTGGAGAACTCGACAGCGCTGCACTCAAACCCGCACTCAGGCGCGCCAAGGCGCGCGTGGCGCTTCTTGCGGGGCTTGCCGATCTTGGCGGCGTCTGGCCGCTCGAGGGGGTGACCGGGGCGTTGACACGGCTCGCGGATCTGAGCGTGCATGAATCGCTCCGCGCCCTCGTCGCCGACGAAATCCGGCGCGGCAAGGTGCCGGGCGCTGTGCCCGAAGATGCGGGGACGGCGGCCGGCATCGTCGCACTCGCGATGGGCAAGATGGGGGCGGGGGAGCTGAACTACTCCTCCGATATCGACCTCATCTGCCTGTTCGACGAAACCCGCTATGACGCGGACGACGTGCAGGATGCGCGCGCGGCGTTCATTAAGGTCGTGCGCCGGATGGCGGCGCTTCTGTCGGACCTGACCCCCGATGGCTACGTCTTCCGCACCGATCTCAGGCTCCGGCCCGACGCCGCGGTCACGCCCGTCTGCATCTCGATGGCCGCCGCCGAACAGTATTACGAGGCGCAGGGTCGCACGTGGGAGCGGGCGGCCTATATCAAGGCGCGGTCCTGCGGCGGAGATATCGCGGCAGGTGACAGGTTCCTCGCGACGCTCACGCCGTTCGTCTGGCGCCGGCATCTCGATTTCGCGGCGATCCAGGACGCCCATGACATGCGGCTCAGGATCCGCGAGCACAAGGGTCTGCATGGTCCCATCGTGCTTGAAGGACATGACATGAAGCTCGGCGTGGGCGGTATCCGCGAGATCGAATTCTTCACCCAGACCCGGCAGCTGATCGCAGGTGGGCGCGACCCGGAGCTGCGCCAGCGCGACACGGTGGGCGGATTGGCGGCGCTGGCCTCCAAAGGCTGGGTGCCTGCGGCCGATGCGAAGGAGTTGACGGACCACTACCGCGCCCATCGCGAAGTCGAACACCGCGTGCAGATGGTGGCGGACGCCCAGACGCACGACCTGCCGGCGAACGGCGAGGGCTTCGATCGGCTCGCCCGGATGATGGGGGAGCCGGACACTCAAGCGCTGCGGGCCGCGCTCCAGGAGCGGCTTGAACGTGTCGCGGAGCTGACGGAAGGCTTCTTTGCGCCGGGCGAAGCGGGCAAGGGTCCGGAAATCAGCGACGAGATGCGTGAGGTTGTGGAGGGCTGGCGCGCCTATCCCTCGCTGCGCTCCGGGCGTGCGGTCGCGATCTTCAAGCGCCTACAGCCGGAAATCCTCTCGCGCCTCAAGCGCGCGGCCAACCCGTCCGAAGCGCTGCGCCAGTTCGACGGGTTCCTCTCCGGACTGCCAGCCGGTGTGCAGCTCTTTTCTCTCTTCGACGCCAATCCGCAGCTTGTGGACCTGATTGTCGATATCTGCGCGACGGCACCGGGGCTCGCCGCCTACCTGTCGCGGAATGCGGCAGTTCTGGACGCCGTGATCGGGGGCGATTTCTTCGCTCCGTGGCCGGGGGCGCCCGCTCTGTCAACGGCGCTCGCCGAACGGCTTGCGGAGCAGAGCGACTACGAGTGGCGGCTGACGGCGGCGCGGATCTGGGCGCGCGAATGGCACTTCCGGATTGGCGTCCATCATCTGCGCGGTTTGATCGACGCGAACCAGGCCGGCCGTGAATATGCCGATCTAGCTGGCGCTATCCTCTCGGCGCTTTGGCCGGTCTGCGTCGAGGAGTTCGCCCGCAAACATGGCACGCCGCCGGGTCGCGGCGCGGTCGTGGTCGGTATGGGGTCGCTCGGGGCCGAGCGTCTGAACGCGGCGTCGGATCTCGATCTGATCGTGATCTATGACGCGGACGGGACGGAGTCTTCGGACGGATCGCGGCCGCTGGCGGCGCGCGCCTATTATGCGCGCCTCACTCAGGCGCTCGTGACCGCCTTGTCGGCGCCAATGGCGGATGGCCGGCTTTACGAGGTCGACATGCGGCTCCGGCCCTCCGGCCGGCAGGGGCCCGTCGCCACGTCGATCCAGTCTTTTCGCAGCTACCAGATGGAAGAGGCCTGGACGTGGGAGCATCTGGCGCTGACCCGGGCGCGGCCAGTGGCGGGCGAGACGGCGATCGGCGTCGAGGTGGAAGCAGCGCGGAAGGCCGTGCTGGCGGCCAAGGGGGGCGCGGCAAAGATCCTGACCGACGTGGCCGAAATGCGCGAGCGCATCTTCGCCGCCAAGGCTTCGGACGGCGCGTGGGAGGCCAAGATCGGCCCCGGTCGGCTGCAGGATATCGAACTTCTCGCGCAATCCTGTGCGCTTCGCGCGGCGGTTCCGGCGCGCCGGGTCGAGGCGCAGCTTCGCGCGGGCAAGCAGGCAGGTTTTCTGTCCAAGGAGGACGAGGCAGCGCTTCAGGAAGCGTACCGATTTCTCTGGCGGCTTCAGGCAGGCGGGCGACTTCTGACGGAACGGCCGCTCGACATGGAGGCGGTGGGCGAGGGCGCGCGCGCATTCCTGATGCGCGAGACGGGCGCGTCGGAACTCGCAGGGATGGCGTCGCTGCTGGACAGCCATGCCGATCGCGCCGGCGCCATCATCGCCCGCAGCCTGGCGCTCCCGGATGACGCGGCGGACGAGCGCGCGGGCTGAAAGCGAAAGGCGGGGTCTGGATGGCGAGGAAGATCATGGATATGTCGCTTGCGGACCCGAGGGGCCTGGTCCGGGAAAGCTACGCGATCGAGGGGATCACGGCCTCGGAATGCCGGTCGATCTTCCTCGACTGGGCACTGAGTCTCGGCCCCGCGACGGATGCCGCCGAAGCGATGCGCGTGCTGCTAGCGCACTACGGTCTGGATCGTCCGGACCACCCGATGAGCCGGGTCCTGACGGACGGACTCGCGACGCCCCCGAGTCCCGTGCGCCGGGGCGGACGGGCGGCCCGTGTCGCGCGACACGGCGAACAATAGGCCCGCGCGCGGCCACCGCAACGCACCGGACGCGGCGATGCGGCATCAAAGTCTTGCCGTTCCGTGACCACCGGGCCGTCATCCATGCGCCAAAATGGCATGTCAGAAGGGCGACAGTGATGTCAGCAAGCTGCCTTTTTCCATGCGGAACTTGTATCCTGTCCGAAGTTTCCTGACCTGTTTCGCACCCGGCGCAGGAATTGCCGTATGTCTCAGCAGTCTGTCGATGCGAAATGCGCCGGGGCTCGCACCCGCTGTTCTTCTGGCTCTCGGCTTCTTGGCCTTCGCTCTGGCGGTGGGTCGGGCCTCCGCTCCGCCAGGCGACGCGGCACAGCGAGGCCGGTTTCATGCCATCGAGAGGCTCCTGCTCCTCCGGCGCAACCGGGCGCGCTATGCATTTGTCTTCGCCGCGGCTGGAACCGTGCTTGCCACGGCGACGCTCGTCGGGTTCGCCGGGATCGGTACCGAAATCCCGCTTCACGCGGGGCTCGGCCTCGTCCTGCAGATGCTTGCGATCTTCTTCGTCGCGGCCTGGGTGTTGATTGGCGAGGTGGCCTGCACGCACGACGCGATCCGCCGCGCGCTGAAGGAGGCGCGCGAGCAAGACGGCTAAGTTGCGATCAGCGTGCGCGCTTGAGCTCCGACGCGGTTCGCGCAAGCGCCTCAATCCCCGCCCAGTCCTCGGCCGCGACTTTGTCTTTCGGCGCGACCCAACTGCCGCCGACGCACGAGACATTGGCGAGTTTCAGATAGGCGTCGACATTGGCGGGCCCGATGCCGCCCGTCGGACAGAATGTGACCTGTGGGATCGGCGCGCCGATCGCCGCGAGCACGGGCGCGCCGCCCGATGCTTCGGCGGGGAAGAATTTCTGAACGGTGTAGCCCCTTTCGAGCAGCGTCATCACCTCGGTCGCGGTCGCAGCCCCGGGCAGGAGCGGCAGCCCTTCTTCCGCACAGGCGTCAAGGAGCCGGTCGGTCGCGCCGGGAGAGACGCCGAAGGTCGCTCCCGCACGTTTCGCAGCCTTGACGTCGGCGGGCGTGAGCAGCGTGCCCGCACCGACCACGCCGCCCGGAACCTCGGCCATTGCGCTGATCGCGTCGAGTGCGGCAGGCGTGCGGAGAGTGATCTCGAGCGCCGGAAGCCCACCGGCCACGAGCGCCTTCGCAAGCGGGGCGGCCTTGGCTACGTCGTCGATCACGAGAACCGGGATGACGGGGGCGAGCGCGCAGATCTCGGCGGCGCGGCGGGATTGTTCGGCGGGCGTCATCGCGGTGTCCTTTCATTCGTGCGCGCGGAGGCGGATGACGCCTCCGGCGGGGGTCTTTGGGCAATGAAGTAGTCCGGAGCCATCAGATCACGGCCGAGGCGCCTTCGGTGGCCGCGCAGACGTGCTGGCGGAAGGATTCGAACAGCTCGCGGCCCGTGCCGTAGCGATTCGCCGCGAGGTCCGGGACTGCGGCTTCGCGTTTTGCCAGATCGACCGCAACCGCCTCGAGTGTGCCGGCAGTCGCGTCGAGCTTTATCAGGTCGCCGTCGCGCAGCTTCGCGAGCGGACCGCCCGATGCAGCTTCGGGGCTCACATGGATCGCGGCGGGCACCTTGCCCGATGCGCCCGACATGCGCCCGTCGGTCACGAGCGCCACCTTCAGGCCGCGTCCGAGAAGGACCGAGAGGACCGGCGTCAGCGAGTGCAGCTCGGGCATGCCGTTGGCGCGCGGGCCCTGGAAGCGGACGACGACGATGGTATCGGAGGTGAACTCGCCCTTCTGGAAGGCGGCCTTGACCTCGTCCTGGTCGTGGAAGATGCGCACCGGGGCCTCGACGATCCGGTGTTCGGGCGCGACGGCCGAGACCTTGATGACCGCGCGGCCGAGATTGCCGGTGAGCTCCATGAGCCCGCCCGTCGGCTGGAACGGGTCTCGCGCGGGGCGCAGGACCTTGTCGTTGGCCGTCTCCGTCGGACCCGCGCGCCACGATAGCGCGCCGTCCTTCAGGACCGGCTCCTCGGTGTACCGGCTGAGCCCGTCGCCCGCGACAGTGCGGACATCCTCGTGCAGGAGCCCGGCCGCGATCAGCTCTCCGATCATGTAGCCAAGCCCGCCGGCGGCATGGAAGTGGTTCACGTCGGCCAGCCCGTTCGGATAGACCTTGGCCATCAGCGGCACGATCGCGGCGACACCGGCGAAATCCTCAAGCTCCAGCGCGATTCCCGCAGCGCGCGCCATCGCGGGCAAGTGCATGACTAGATTCGTCGAGCCGCCCGTCGCCATCAGCCCGACCATGCCGTTGACGAAGGCGCGTTCGTCGAGGATCTCGCCCGCCGGCCGGTAGTCGTTGCCGAGCGCGGTGATCTCGGAGGCGCGGTTCACCGCGGCGACCGTCAGAGCCTCGCGCAGGGGCGTGTTGGGGTTGACGAAGCTCGCGCCCGGCAGGTGGAGGCCCATGAACTCCATCAGCATCTGGTTGGTGTTCGCGGTGCCGTAGAAGGTGCAGGTGCCGGGGCCGTGATAGGCTTCCATCTCGGCCTTCATCAGTTCGTCGCGGCCGATCTCTCCGGCCGCGAAGCGGTTGCGGATCTTCGATTTCTCGTCGTTCGGGAGGCCCGAGGGCATCGGCCCGCCGGGCACAAAGATCGAGGGCACGTGGCCGAAGGTTGCCGCTGCCATGACGAGGCCCGGCACGATCTTGTCGCAGATGCCGAGATAGAGCGCCGCATCGTAGCAGTTGTGGCTCATCGCCACTCCGGCGGCGAGCGCGATCACATCGCGCGAAAAGAGGCTAAGTTCCATCCCAGTGCGGCCCTGCGTCACGCCGTCGCACATCGCCGGCACGCCGCCTGCCACCTGGGCGGTCGCGCCCGCCTTTCGTGCGGCGGCGCGGATCAGCTTGGGATAGTCCTCGTAGGGCTGATGGGCCGATAGCATGTCGTTGTAGGCCGTCACGATCCCGATGTTCGGCGCCCGCCCGCGCGCGAGTGCGTCCTTGTCGTCAGCCATTGCCGCGTAGGCGTGGGCCTGGTTTCCGCAGCTTAGATGAGCACGGGCCGGGCCTTCCTCGGCCGCCACGCGGATGCGGTCGAGATAGCGGCTGCGCGTGTCGCGGGACCGTTCGGCGATCCGGTCGGTGATTTCTGCGAGGCGGGAATTGAGAGGCATGACGGCGGCTCCTCGGAGGTGCTGACCCTGATTATCTTAGGCGATCGCGGGCGGCATAGCATGATCCGTTAGCGCTAACAACCTGTCCTTGCCGCCATGCTGGTTGCGCATGGCGGCATTGCAAAGGGATAGGTGGTGCTGCGCTGCAGCATTGCCTAGCTCTAAAGCAACAGAAACGAAAGGAGCCAATCATGGCCCGGGAAAACGAGTTTCACATGCCGACCTTCGCAGAGCAACAAGCGCTCATGCGGCGGGCCGAAGTCCTTCGCGCACGGGCGATCGCCGACATGTTCCGCGCAGTGCGCAGTGCAATCACCCGTTACTTTGCCGCGCAAAGCGCTGTGGCGCATTGATCGGTCGCAAGGCTGGCGGGTAGGGGGCGAATTCGTTCGCCACCACCCGTCCGGCCTTTCGCGCGGCGCGATCAGCGACTAGACCGAAGCGGTCCCCGAATGCCGGAGCCGCTCGATGACCGACCCTCTGCCCACCGTACGCCTCAGACCCAAGGCCGATGCCCGCGCCTTGCGACACGGGTTTCCGTGGGTCTATGCCGACGAACTGGTCACCGACCGACGCACCAAGGCGCTTCAGCCCGGCGCGATCGCCAGGCTCGAAGACGCTACGCGGCAACCGCTTGGAACGGTAACGGTCAATCCGAATTCCAAGCTCATCGCCCGGATACTAGACCGCGATCCCGAAGCGCGAATCGATCACCGGTGGGTCGCGGCGCGCATGGCGCAGGCCATGGACCTGCGTGCGCGGCTCTATGAGACGCCGTTCTACCGTCTGGTCCACGCCGAGGCGGACGGGTTGCCCGGCGTCGTGATCGACCGCTATGGCGATGCGGCGGTTATCCAGCCCAACGCGGCCTGGGCCGACGCGATGATTGGCGATCTTGCCGCCGCGCTTGCCGATGTGGCTGGCGTGGCGATTATCGTGAAGAACGGCACGGGGCGTGCGCGCGGCCTTGAAGGCTTGCCGGAGGAGATGTCGATCCTCGCCGGCGCGCTCGACGGGCCGGTGCCGGTGGAAATGAACGGCGCGACCTACATGGCCGATCTCCTGGGTGGACAGAAAACGGGTCTGTTCTTCGATCAACGCGACAACCATGCTTTCGCGGCGCGACTTGCACGGGGCGGATCGGTCCTCGACGTCTTCTCCCATGTCGGGGGCTTTTCGCTTGCGACACTTGCCGCCGGTGCAGCGCGCGCCATTGCCGTGGACGGCTCGGCGTCGGCGCTGGACCTCGCCGCGCGGGGCGCCGCGGCGAGCGGCGTGGGGGAACGCTTCGCCACCCGAAAGGGCGATGCCTTCGCGGTAATGGAAGCGCTTCAGGGGGAGGGTGAGCGGTTTGATCTCGTGATCTGCGATCCGCCCGCCTTCGCGCCGTCGAAGCCGGCGCTGGCGGCCGGACTGAGAGCCTATGAGCGCGTCGCGCGATTGGCCGCGCAGCTTGTCTCGCCGGGCGGTTACCTCGTCCTGTGTTCGTGTTCGCACGCCGCCGATCTTGCGCAGTTCCGCAATGCATCGGCGCGCGGAATCGGCCGTGGCGCGCGGCGCGCGCAGCTTCTTCACACAGGCTTTGCGGGGCCGGATCACCCGCAACTGCCGCAACTTGCCGAGAGCGGTTATCTCAAGGCGCTGTTCTTTCGGCTCGACGGATGAAGGCGCTTCTTGACGCCTGCGTTCTCTACCCGACCGTCCTGCGCGAAATTCTGATCGGCGTCGCGCAGGCGGGGCTCTATTCGCCCCTCTGGTCCGACCGCATTCTTGAGGAATGGGCCCGCGCGACGGTCAAGCTTGGCCCCGGCGCGGAAACCATCGCGCGGGGAGAGATTGCGGCGTTGCGGGCGGTTTTTCCGCGCGCCACTGTTCCGCCGCGTGATGGGCTCGAGGCGCGGCTCTGGCTGCCCGACCCGGCAGATATCCATGTCCTCGCCGCCGCCATTTCGGGGCAGGCGGATGTGATCGTCACGTTCAACGCCGCCGACTTCCCGCGTGGAACGCTGCGCGAAGAGGGGCTGGACCGCGCGGACCCCGACGCCTTCCTTCTCGCCTTCTGGCAGGCCAAGCCCGGCCCCGTTGCGGACGTCGTCGAAACCGTGCGCGCAGAAGCCGAGCGCCTCTCGGGCGAACCGCAGCCCGTCCGGGCGCTCCTGAAGCGGGCGCGGCTGCCGCGTCTTGGGAAGGCGCTCGGTGCCTGAGCGGCCGGCTTGACATCCGCGCGACCATCGCGTGGGGTGGCCGCAACCGGATCGGCGACATCTCCGGCCCCGAACGATGTCCGTTTCCGAGAATGGAGATTGTTCCGATGGCTCTCGAAGACGCAAAGAAGGAAGTGGACCTGGCCTTCACCCAGCCTGAACGGCGGGGCCTTGCCTATGAGAACGCGTTCGGCGGCGCGACGAGCTTTCTGCGCCGGCGCTACACGAAGGACCTGGCCGGCGTCGATCTGGCGATCACCGGCGTACCGTTCGATCAGGCGGTCACGCACCGCACGGGCACCCGCTTCGGGCCGCGCGCGGTGCGCGAGGCTTCGGCGCTGCAGCCGTTCGATCTGCCCTATGGCTGGGGCTTCTCGCCCCTGGAGGAGTTCGACATCGTCGATTACGGCGACGTGGCCTTCGACTACGCCAAGGTGTCCGATTTCCCTGACACGCTTACCGCCCACATCGCAGATATCCTGAAAGCCGGACCCGGCACCGTGACTCTCGGCGGCGATCACTACATCACTTTCCCGATCCTCAAGGCCTATGCCGAGAAGTTCGGGCCACTCAGCCTGCTGCATTTCGACGCCCATTCCGATACCTGGGCCGACGACGACTTTACCCGGATCGACCACGGCACGATGTTCTACAAGGCGATCAAGTCGGGGATCGTCGCCCCGAAGTCCTCGGTTCAGGTCGGCATCCGCACCCACAACGACGACTTCATGGGCGTGAACGTCATCGACGCCCGCGAGGTGCATGAGACAGGGGCGGCGGCGGTCGTCAAGAAGATCAAGGCCATACTGGGTGATCGCCCGACCTACCTGACCTTCGACATCGACTGCCTCGATCCTGCCTTCGCGCCCGGCACCGGCACGCCGGTCTGGGGCGGCCTCACCAGCTGGCAGGTCGCCGCGATCCTGCGCGATCTGGCGGGAATCAACCTTGTCGGCGGCGACGTGGTCGAGGTATCCCCGGCCTACGACACGACCGGCGCGACCGCGATCGCGGGGGCGCATGTCGCGCATGAGCTCATCTGCCTCTACTGCTGGACGCGTCGGAAAAGTTAGAGGCGCCGCCGTCTTAGAAGTCGATCAAGCTGGTGATCAAGCGGCCGGTTTCGCGGGGCGTTGACGGCAGGCGGCCGCGTCTGGCATCCCTACCGCTTCCGTATGGCATGCGTCCCGACACTGTCCCGACAGGCGCGCACCTCCGATCTTCTTCTTTTTGCAGGTACGCCCAGGGCGCTCTCCCCCCTTGACCGCCGCCCGGACAAGAGCGAAACCGCCCAGATGGTGCCCATCGACAAGCTCGATCAGATCACGCGGCGTTTCGAGTTTCTCGAAGCGAAGCTTTCGGCCGGCGCGGACCCGGCCGATATCGCAACGCTCAGCCGTGAATATTCCGAGCTGAAGCCCGTCGCTGCCGAGATCGCCGCCTACAAGCAGGCGCTCGCCGATCTCGACGAGGCCGAGGCGATGCTCGCCGATCCCGAGATGCGCGTGCTGGCCGAGGACGAGCTGCCGCGGCTGAAGGAGCGCATTCCCGAGATGGAGCAGCGGCTGCGCGTCGCGCTTCTGCCGAAGGACGCCGCCGACGCGCGGCCCGCGCTCCTCGAGGTGCGGCCCGGAACGGGCGGAGACGAGGCCGCGCTCTTCGCCGGCGACCTTTTGCGGATGTACCAGAAATACGCTGAGGCGCAGGGCTGGCGGTTCGAGCTTCTGGACCTCAGCGAAACTGAGCTTGGCGGTGTCAAGGAAGCCGTCGCCCGGATCGAGGGAGAGGGGGTCTTCGCCCGCCTCAAGTTCGAATCCGGCGTCCACCGCGTCCAGCGCGTGCCAGAGACCGAGTCGGGCGGACGTATCCATACGTCTGCTGCGACCGTCGCCGTCCTGCCCGAGGCGGAGGAGGTCGATATCGAAATCCCGGCCAGCGATATCCGCATCGACACGATGCGCGCGAGCGGGGCGGGCGGCCAGCACGTCAACACGACCGACTCGGCGGTCCGGATCACCCATGTCCCGACGGGCATCGTTGTCACCTCGTCGGAGAAGTCTCAGCACCAGAACCGCGCGAATGCAATGGCAGTGCTCAGAGCGCGCCTGTTCGACATGGAGCGGATGCGCGCCGCCGATGCCCGTGCCGCCGACCGCAAGGCGCAGGTGGGCTCGGGCGACCGGTCCGAGCGCATCCGCACCTACAACTTCCCGCAGGGCCGCATGACTGATCACCGGATCAACCTGACGCTCTACCGGCTCGACCAGGTCATGCAGGGCGATCTGGGCGAGATCACCGACGCGCTGATCGCGGCCGACCAGGCCGCGAAGCTCGCCGAGATGGAAGCATGACTGGCGCCGACGCACTCCGCGCCGCCGTCGACCGGCTCGGCGCGGCGGGCGTGGAGGGCCCTCAGCGTGATGCGCGGCGGCTCATGGCCCATGCGCTGGGGCTGACGCCCGAGCGCCTGACCCTGGTGCTGGATCAGCCGTTCGGTCCCGAGGCGGCCGCCGCGTTCGAGTCCGCGATTGACAAGCGCGCGGCGCGCCAGCCCGTCTCCCAGATCGTGGGGCGGCGCGCGTTCTACGGGCGCGATTTCCGGGTGACGCGCGATACGCTCGATCCCCGGCCGGAGACCGAGCAGCTGGTTGAACGGGCACTCGTGCGACCGTTCGCTCGCGTGCTTGATCTCGGCGCCGGGACCGGCGCGATCCTGATCACGCTTCTGTCCGAACGGCCCGAGGCGACTGGGCTCGGTACCGATATCTGCACGGCCGCACTTGCTGCCGCCCGCGACAATGCCCGCATGCTTGGCGTCGAGGCACGGTCGGAGTTCCAGCAGGCCGACTGGTTTTCCGGCGTCTCGGGGCGCTTTGACCTGATCGTCTCGAATCCGCCTTACATTGCGCAAGACGAAATGGCCGCACTCGCGCCCGAAGTCCGCGAGTGGGAGCCGCCGGCCGCACTGACCGATTTTGGCGACGGCCTGTCGGCCTATCGGGCGATCGCCGCCGGCGCGAAGGCGCATCTTTTGCCCGGCGGCGCCGTCGTCGTGGAGATCGGCTGGCAGCAAGGGGCGGCGGTCGCGGAGCTTTTCGGGAACATGGGGTTCGGTACGGTTTCTATCCATCCGGACCTTGACGGCCGTGACCGGATCGTCACCGCCCTGCCGTAGGGCGGATCAGGGCATATCCGGCGCATTGATGCCGAATTCGGACGAAATTCGCTGAAAATGTCAGATTCCTCTTGCCCGTGGCGACACATCGTGCATTAACAGTCGCGTAACGGGTGGCCGTTAGGTACCGCCCCGATCGCTTCGCCCATCTCTATCAGGACCGCGCAGCCGCAGCCGCCTCTTTCGGCGCAGGACGTGGGACCGGGCAAGCCCTCTGAAAGCCCTAGGCTCGGAAAAAAACGAAAAACATGAGATCATCTAAAAACCGTTCGCGTTCGAAATCGAACCGACAGCGTTCTCTCGGCAACATCGTCAACCGGGTGTTCGATTCCTCTGGACCCGAGGGCAAGGTGCGCGGGACGCCGCAGCAGATCATCGACAAGTACCTCGCGCTTGCGCGGGACGCGCAGCTCGGCAACGACCGGGTGGCGGAGCAGAACTTTCTCCAGCATGCCGAGCACTACGCGCGCCTTCTGGGCGAGGCGCAGCGCGACATGGCGCGCGAGCAGGAAAGCCGGCAACAGAGCCAGGGCCAGCCCGATGGCGGCGGCAACCAGCACGGCGGGCAGGGCAATGGCGGCCAGGCGAACGGCTCCGACCGGCAGGGCGGCCAGCGCGGCCGCGACCAGGACCGCGGCGAGCGGGACACCGGCGGCCGGGTCAGCGACGCATTGTCCACGGCGCGCCAGGATGACGCCGATGAGGGGCCGGGCCTCGTGGAGACGCCCGAGGCGCGCCAGCGCGCCGCGCCCATGATGCCCGACATGCCGCAACCGGCCGAGGCAGAAGAGGCCGGCGGCAAGAAGCCCGCCCGCGCACCGCGCGGCCCCCGCAAACCGCGTGGAAAGCGCGCGGGCCCGGAAGAGGGCGGCGAGGCCACAAAGTCGGACGGCGGGAACGGCGATTCCACCGCAGACGCGGCCGAGTAAGGCGGGGCGAACCCGGGCCCGCCGCGCGCCGGGCCTTTCAAGACAGACGTCAATGTTGACGGGGGCTCAGAGCGTTTCGAGCGCGCGTGCGAGCCGGCAGAACGCCTCGAGCGAAACCTCCTCGGCGCGCGCCGTCGGCGCGATCCCGGTGTCCAGCAAGATCCGCTCGATGTCGGGCGACAGCGCCTTGAGGCTCGAGCGGAGCATCTTGCGCCGTTGATTGAATCCCGCCGCGACGATCCGGTTCAGGACCTTCGGATCGGCCGGGAATCGCGGCGTGGGCAGTGCCGTGAAGTGGACGACTGCCGAATGGACCTTCGGCGGCGGCGTGAAGGCTTCGGGGGGTAGCGTCAGGACGATGCGCGCGTCGGTGCGCCACGCGGCGAGGATCGCGAGCCGCCCGTAGGCCTTCGAGCCGGGCTGCGCCACGATCCGTTCGGCCACCTCCTTCTGGAACATGAGAGTCATCGTCTGCCAGAACGGCGGCCAGGCGGCGGGCGTGAGCCAGCGCACGAGAAGCTCGGTCCCGACATTGTAGGGCAGGTTGGCCACGATCCGGATCGGCGGCGACAGATGCGCCGTGGGGTCGATTTCCAGCGCATCGGCATTCAGGACCGTGAGGCGGCCGGGATAGGTGGCCGCGATCTCGTCGAGCGCGGCCAGGCAGCGGGCGTCCTTCTCGACCGCGAGCACGCGCCGCGCGCCTTCGGCAAGCAGCCCACGTGTCAGCCCGCCGGGGCCGGGCCCGACCTCGAGAACGTCGGACGCGCGAAGATCACCAGCCGAGCGCGCGATCTTTGCGGTCAGATTCAGATCTAGAAGGAAATTCTGCCCAAGCGCCTTCTTCGCGGCGATTCCGTGCGTCGCGATCACCTCGCGCAATGGTGGCAATCCGTCGAGCGCGGCCACTACGTCCTCCGGCTTTCATTTTCGCGGAAGCAATGCCGGGGAAAGCGCGATGGGCGGGAGTGCAGGCAAGGTCCGTCCGCGCGGCGGGCCGGGCGCCGTCGGCGCTTGTATCCGAACAGGAGCGGCTTCATCCGGCCTCCCGGTTCCGCGCCATGTCGCGTGCGAGTTGCAGCGCGGCGATGAGGCTCGACGGGTCGGCCGCGCCTCGCCCCGCGATGTCGAGGGCCGTGCCGTGGTCGGGCGAAGTGCGGACGAAGGGCAGGCCGAGGGTCACGTTCACCCCACCCGCAAAGTCGATCGTCTTGATCGGGATAAGCGCCTGGTCGTGATACATGCAGATTGCGGCGTCATAGCGCGCACGCGCGGCGGGGTGGAACATCGTGTCGGCGGAGTGCGGTCCGGAAATCGTCATGCCTTCGGCGCGGAGCCGGTCGAGAAGCGGTCGGATCAACCGGATTTCCTCGTCGCCCATCGCGCCTTCCTCGCCTGCATGCGGGTTGAGCCCGGCGACGGCGAGCCGGGGCTCGGCCACGGCAAAGTCGCGCCTGAGCCCGGCATGGGTCAGGCGGATTGCGGTTTCGAGGACCTCTTCGGTCAGCGCGCGCGGAACCTCGGTCAGCGGAATGTGGATCGTCGCGGGAACGACCTTCAGCTCGTCACAGGCGAGCATCATTGCGACGCGCTCTGTTCCTGCGAGATGCGCGAGGTATTCGGTATGGCCGGGAAAGCCGAAGCCCGCGCCGTCCTTCAGCGCCTTCTTGTGGATCGGCGCGGTGCAGATAGCCGAGGCGGCCCCGTCGCGGACGAAATCGACGGCGCGCGCGATGGTCTCGATCACCGCCGCGGCGTTTTCCGGCGCGGGTAGACCGGGCCGGGCAGGGGCGGGGAAATCATGCGCAATAACGGGGAGCAGCGCGGTCGGAACCGCAGCCGCCTCGGCCGGATCGTCAATCTCGCGGATTGCGGTTCCGGCGGGCAGATGTCGGGGCGCGCCGATCCAGAAGAACGGCACATCTTGCCCAAGTCGCGCGCGCGCCTTCACCGCGATTTCCGGACCGATGCCGGCGGGTTCGCCACAGGTCAAGGCGATGGGCGCGAGCGCCATCTCCGCCCGGTCACGGGGTCTGGATAATGGCATTCGCGCGCAGTTCGGCGAGGTAGCCGTCGGCATAGCCAGCGAGTTGCTGGTTGGTCAGCTCCTCGCGGATCTGCGCCCGGCTCGGCCCCGCGCCGAAGCCGAGTTCGGGGTCGACCGCTGGGGCGCCTTCGACCGCGCTCGCCGCCGTGGCGGAAGGCAGGCCGCCTTCGGCGAGCGTCGCGCGCCTTTCGCAGAGCATGAGAAAGACCAGCGCGCCACCGCGCGTGAGCGTCGCGGAACTTTCGTTGTCGTCGAGGCGGGCGAGTTCGGCGGCGATGTCGGCGGGCACTTGGCCCAAAGGCCGCTCGTCGCGCAGGAGCCGGCCCGCGGGCAGGCCGCTTGCGACACGATAGAGGTCGTCGCAGGTGTCGACCTCGCCCCGCACGCGCTCCGCCTCGGCGAGGGCCGCGGGGCTGCGGCCGCCGGGGATCAGGAACTGCGCGTAGTCGACAGTGAGGTTGCGCGCCGCGATCTCGCCGCCCTGTTGAATTCCACGCAACCGCACGATGGCGATCGCGCCCCCGAGCGGCACCGGCGGGCTCACCTGGCCGTTCGCCATGCCGGCGACGACAGCACGGAGCTGCGGCGGCAGGTTGGTCAGCGGAATCCAGCCCAATTGCCCGCCGCGCTCGCGCGAGGCGGCGGCGGAGTGCCGGCGCGCGGCGGCAGAGAACGCCGCCTCGCTGCCGATGGTCTCGGACAGTTCGGTCGCGAGCTCCTGGGTCTCGGCCGCCGTCGCGGGCGTCAGGGGCAGGAGAATTTCGGAGATAAGCACGCGCGGACCTGCGCCACGCTGCGCGGCGACGGACATCGCGCGGTCGATCTCGGCCTCAGTGATGCGAACGCGGGGGACAAACCGGGCGCGGACGACGTCGCGCCAGGCAAGGCCGGCGGTCACGAAGTCGCGGAAGGTCTCGGGCGCGACGCCGCCCTGGCCGATGGCCTGAAGGAACTGTTCTGTTTCGAGATTGGCGCGGCCGGCGAATTCGGCCATTCCGGCCGTGACTTGTTCGGGCGTGACGGTGATGTCCGCGGCCTCGGCGGCCTGGGCGCGGAGCCGATCGTCGATCAGGCCCTTTTCCGCCTCGACCACGGGGTCGCCAGGCGCGCGCAGCAACTGAAGGAAGCGGATGCGCTGTTCGAGCTCGTAGTTCGTCACGACGGAGCCGTTCACGATCACGGCGGGCGAAAAGCGCCCGCTTTGCGCCGCCCCGGGCAGGCTCATCGCCGTGAGGCCCGCGAGGGCGAGAGAAAGGAGAGTCATGATACGCATCGTTGTCGTCCGTCTGCTCTGTTCTTCTTTCGATGCCGCGCCGCTGCGTTCGCGGTTCCTGTCCGTGCCGGTCCCCGGGGATCTATCGCACGCAGCTGCGGCGGTACATCCGCCCGTCCGTCGTACTGCCGAAGCCCAAAAGTTCGACGGACAGGTTGAAGTCGGTATCGGCGCTTACACTAGTCGAGGATGTAAAACGACGCGAGAGGGAAAGATCGATAGCCGCGCATTCGTTGCGGTATTCGAGCCCGACCGAAGCGCGTGCGGCGCGGTCGGCGTCGAAATCGTAGCGCCCCGCGACCGTGCCGCGCCAGCGGGGCGTGATGCTCCAGCCCGCATCGAACACGACTTCGGAACTGGGCGATAGCCGCCCCTCGGCAGGATCGGCGGTTAGCCAAAGATAGCTCGCCGCGAGCGTGTAGCGGTCGGTCAGGTAGTCGACACGCAGCTCGTCGCGGCTGAAGTCGAACCCGTCGTCGAAGATCGCGCGGTTGATGACGCGAAGCCCGTCCGCGGTTTCGATCTGCGCCGCGACCAGCCAGTCTGACGACGTGCCGTCGAGACCCGAGGCCGAGCCGAACTGGCCGAGATCATTCTTGCGGAAAACGCGTCCCGCGGTGATGCCGAGCGACCAGCCGGCCGGGTCGTGGCGTGTCCAGGACAGCCCCATGTTGATCCGAGTGCCCAGCTCGTGACGGTCGGCGCCGGAAAACCGGTTGAAACCGAAGAGGTTTCCTTCGTCGAAGCTGACGATCTGGCTGTCTTCGTTGGGCACCGTCTCGGTCGAATCGGGGCTGACGACGAGCTGGACGACAGGCTCGATCACATGGCTCGCGCCGCCCGTCGGCGCGCTGCGGACCCAAGGCCAACGCAGCTCAACCGCGGCGGCGGGGGTGAAGCGCGTGATCGTGCCGGGAAACGTGACGTCCTGGCTGACCGCGTAGAAGTCGGCCGTCGCCTGCGCGGCGCCGGACACCAAGATGCCGTTCCCGAGGACCCAGTTGCGGCGCCAGTCGACCATCGCGGTCGCACGCGACACGTCGCGCCCATCGGTGACGCCGTCGCCATTTGCGTCCGTCGAGATTGCCGAACGGCGCTCTTGGCTGTGAACCTCGAACGCGAACTTGCCTTCGCCGCCAAGATAGCGGGGCTTGAAACGGCGCTGGAAGCTGAAATCGCCGACCAGGTTCGGCAGGACCGCGTTGTCGTCGCCTGCGCGCAGCGACCAGTAGCGAAAGACGCTGGCCTCGATATGTTCGTTCCGCCGGGTGCGGGTGACGCGGACGCCCGAAGCGAGCCGGTCGATGTCTCCCAGGCCATAGTCGAGGATATAGGCGTCGTCGCTGACCCCCTGCACCCAGAAGTCGAGCTGGAAGTCGCGCGGCAGGTCGAAGCTGCCTTCGCCGAAGAGGTAGCCGCGTGTTTCGTTCATCAGGATGTCGTCGCGGCTCACCGCGCCCTTCATCTCGAGTTCGCCTTTGCGGAATGCCTGGCGGTAGCGGAACTCCAGCGTCCGGGTGCGCGAGGACGAAACGTAAGGTGTGAGCGTCAGGTCGCGGCTGTCGCCCATCGCGATGAAGTAAGGAAGCTTGATCCCCGGCCCGAGCGACGAGGTGGTGCGGATCGAGGGCAGGAGAAAGCCTGTTGCGCGCTTCAGCGTCGGGTCGGGCATCCTGAGGCGCGGGAGGTAGAAGACGGGCACGCCCGCGACCCGGAACTGGGCGTGGTCGAAATACAGCTGGCGTTCCTGCTGATCGTGGATCACGCGGCGGGCGCGCACCTCCCAAAGCGGCGTGGGATTGCCTGGGCAGACCTGGCAGGAGGAGGCGACGACCCGGCTCATCCGAGTGTAGCGCCCGCTGATGCGCGCCATCTCGGTTGCTGCAAGCTGGAGCTGCTGGTCGAGGACGAGTCGCGCGCTGGTCAGGATGCCTTCCTGAAGGTCACGCGAGAGTTCCGCCGCGTCGGCGAGCACGATCATTCCACCGCCTTCGGTCAGCCGAATGGGCCCGGTGATCGTCAACTGGTCCGTGGGCTGGTCGTAGACGATCTTCTCCGCCGTGAGACGCGCCCCCCTGTAGAAGACCTCGACCGCGCCTTCGGCAGTCAGAGTGTCGTCACCCGAGAGGTAGACCCGGTCGGCGACGAGCGTCGCCTGGTCCTGCGCGTGCGCGGGCAGGGCCAGAAGCCATAGGAGGATCGCGCCAAGAAGCTGGCGCATCATCCGTCCTCCAGGTGCAGGACGAGGCTCAATGACAGCATGGCGGCGGCCACGGGCGGGATCCAGGCCGCGAGGATTACGGGTATCTGGCCGTTCTCGCCCAGAACTTGGGCAAAGTTGCGCAGAAGGAAGATCGCGAAGCCCGAGACGATGGCGAGCAGGACCATCGTTCCGGTCTGGCCAGAGCGCGCGTGGCGCATCGTGAAGCCCGCGCCGACGAGGACCATGGACATCAGAAGAAGCGGCAAGGCAAGCTCCATCTGGAACCAGACAGTGTGCTTGCGCGCCGAGAAGCCGGCCCGTTCGAGCCTGGATATGAAGCTCGGCAGGTCCCAGACGGGAATCGTTGCGGGCGTACCGAAGCTGTCGCGGATTTGGTCGGCTGTGAGGTCCGAAGGCAGGCGGTGCTCGGCCAGCGTCTGCGCCCTCTGTTCCGGGTTCTGGCCTTGCGCGAATTCCCATGCCTTCGCGTCGCTCAGGACCCAGCCGCCGGCTTCGAGCCGCGCCTCGCTCGCATCGAGGCGCGACTGAGGCAGACCGTCTGCGTCGAATGAGATGAACGTCGCGTCGTAAAGCGTTGTACCGTCGTAATTTGCCCGCGCCGCACGGATCACGGTCTGCCCGTCCGGCCCGCCCTGTCGCAGCCACATCCCCTCGCGCGAGACCGAGACCACGTTTGCCTCGCCGGCACGATACTCGTTAGAGAGCGTGTCGTAACGCTTGGCCGTGCCCGCGACGATCGGGTTCAGTACAGCGACGGCGAAGGCTCCGATGACGAGCGCCATCAGAAGCGGCGAGACGAGCATCCTGAGCGCAGAGCGCCCCGCCGCCCGGATCACGACGAGTTCGGAGGAGCGCGCGAGTGCGAGGAAGAACGCGATCGACGACAGGATCGTGATCATCGGAAGGATCCGGTAAACCGATTGCGGCACGTTGAGAAGCGCGAGTTCGGCTGTCGCGGTAAGGCCGAGCCCGGTGCCTGCGAAACGCCGGATCTGCTCGACCATCTCGATGAGAAAGAGCAGTAGGAAGAAGCCGATGAACACGGTCAGGAACATCACAAGGAACCGGCGCGCGATGTAGAACGACAGTGTCATGAGGCCACCGCCGAGGCGAATTCATGATGCACCTTCCGGATGCGCCCGGCATAGGCAAGGAGCAGGGCGGAGAGCGCGAGCCCCGCGAGCGAGGGCAGGTAGAGCACCGGCCAGAGCGCGGGAGCGCCGGTCACCAAGCTCGTCGCGCCGTTGACGAAAAACTGGACGACGATCAGGAGCACGACCGCAAACACGATCTGCCGCCAGAGCCCGAACCGGCTGTAGCCGCCGGTCAGAAGCGTGGCAAAACCGATGAGCGCGGCGACCACCGCAAGGGCCGGTTGAGAGAGCCGGTGATGCAGTTCGACCCGCAGCGCAGCGGCGTCCGTTCCCATCGTGGCGAGCAGCACGGAATCGGGCGCAATAAGTGCCTGCGTTGGAAGTTCCTCGACCGTCGGCACCGGAGAACCGCGCCCTGCGATGAGCGCGCCAATGTCGTAGGTGAAGTCCGAAAATCGCGTGACGGCGAGGCCCCGCGTCTCGGTCGAGAGGGTCTGGGCCATGCCATCGAACATCACGAGCTTCGGCCCTCCGGGGTCTTTCACGAGGATGGCGCGCCGGGCGGTGTAGGTCGTGCGCTGTCCCGCCGCCCGCAGATCGGTCAGGAAGATATCCTGCAACTCGCCGCGGGGCGTGATCTTGCGGATGTAGAACGTGATGCCCGCGGCGGGATGCAGGAATGTACCCTCGGTCAGAAAGTTCGCGGCGACGTTTTCGGCGATCTCGCCGCGCCGCTCGGCGAGCTTGGCGCGACTTGCCGGGACGAGCACCGTCACGAGAACCGCAATCATCAGCGCGACAACGAGGCCGAAGATCAGGACGGGCCGGGCAAGCCGCCAAGGCGAGAAGCCGGTGGCCTGCATGACGATGAGCTCACTTTCGGCCGATAGCCGGTTCGTGACATAGACCGTGGCGACAAAGGCCGCGACCGGCAGGACGAGACGGATGACGTTCGGCAGCGTAAGCGCGGTGAATTCTAGGAAAACCCAAGCCGACTGGCCGTCCGAGATGAGCTGGTCGAAGAGCGACACCGCCCGATTGACCCAGTAGACCGAGACGAGGATCAGCGCGAAGAAGCCGAAGAGCATCATCAGCTGCGACAGCAAGTATCTGTCGAATCTGGACACCTTTTCCTTCTCCCGTCGCTCGTCCCGAGCCATCCCTAACTCAATCGCGGGGCGGGGAAAACTGATATCTGGCCAAGGCCGGGGCGCCCATGTAGGGTCCGGCGAAACCACGCCGGAGAGCCGCCATGACGACAACCGTCCCCATCCAGTTCCGCCCCGCCGAGTTCGAGACTCTGAAGGAGGCGGGCGGCCGCATCGCGCTGATCCTTGCGCCGGATGCGCGTCCCGGGGCCTTCGCGCGCCGTCTCGACCGGCTGATGCGGGGCGCGATCTCGCGCGCGATGGAGGGCAAGGCGTGGACGAAGCTCAAGTCCGGCGAGGCGATGGAGCTCGCCTATCCGGCCGGGCTTGAGGCGGAGGCCGTCCAGCTCGTGAAGCTGCCGAAGAAGGTGAGCGTGACCGAGGCGCGAAAGGCCGGCGGCGCGATCGGCAAGGCGCTTGGAGAAAACGGCGTGACTGTGATGGCGGCGGGCCACGGACGGACGACGGACATCGTGCTGGGAGCGGTGCTCAGGGCCTATGATTTCCGCCGCCACCGCACGTCGGAGGGCAATGGCAAGGGCGCGATCACGATCTTGACCGCCAAGGTCGAGGCGCTCGAGGCGGAATGGGCCGCATATGCGGCGGTCGCCGAGGGCATCGCGTTCACCCGCGACCTCGTCAACGAGCCCGCCAATGTGCTCACGACCACGGATTTCGCCGACCGGCTCGCCGCGATGAATGAAATCGGGCTCAAGGTCGAGGTGCTGGAAGAGAAGGAGCTCGAAAAGCTCGGCATGCGCGCGCTTCTGGGCGTGGGGCAGGGGTCCGAGAGCCCCTCGAAGGTCGTCGTGATGGAGTGGCAGGGCGGCAAGAAGGGCGACGCGCCCTTGGCGCTCGTGGGCAAGGGGGTCGTCTTCGACACCGGCGGGATCTCGATCAAGCCGGCCGCGGGGATGGAAGAGATGACGATGGACATGGGCGGCGCTGGCGTCGTCGCAGGTGTGATGCGCGCCATCGCGCTGAGGAAGGCCAAGGCTAATGTCGTCGGGCTCGTGGGCCTCGTCGAGAACATGCCGGACGGCCGCGCCCAGCGGCCGGGCGACATCGTGAAGTCGATGAAGGGCGACACGATCGAGGTGATCAACACCGACGCCGAAGGGCGGCTCGTCCTGGCCGACGTTCTGTGGTACGCGCAGGACAGGTACAAGCCTGCCGGGCTCGTCAATCTCGCGACGCTCACGGGCGCGATGATCATCGCGCTCGGCCATGAAAACGCGGGTGTCTTCTCGAACGACGACGCGCTCTGCGGCGCGCTCCTGAAGGCCGCGGAAGCGGAAGGCGAGGGTGCCTGGCGGATGCCGATGGGCGCGGCCTATGACGAGCTGTTGAAATCGCGGCTGGCGGACATGAAGAACATCGGCGGCCGGCCCGCCGGGTCGATCACCGCCGCGCAGTTCCTGCGCCGTTTCGTGAAGGACGATGTACCCTGGTGCCATATCGACATCGCGGGCGTGACGCTGCCACCGAAGGAAACCGATCTCGCGCCCAAAGGGGCGACCGGCTGGGGGGTTATGTCGCTTGACCGGCTAATCCGTGATAGGTTTGAAGGCCAGGGCTGAGGCCCCCGAAACCGGGAACGAACGCCATGATCATCCCCGCCACACGCTACAAGGACTGCGAGGCCGCGCTTGGCTTTCTGAAGGAGGCGTTCGGTCTTCACGAACATGCCATCCATCGCGATGAGGCGGGGAACATCGTCCATGCACAGCTTATGCATGCGGGCGGTATGGTCATGTTCGGCCCGGCGCGGGACGGTGAGTTCGACAAGCTGATGACCGATCCCGCCGAAACGGGCGGGCGCGAGACGACGACGATCTATGTCGTGGTCCGCGACGTTCCCGGCCTTTATGAGCAGGCGAAGGAGAGGGGGGCGAAAATTCTCCTGCCGCTTAGGCACGAGGACTACGGCGGCCAGAGCTTCACCGCCGCCGATCCGGAAGGCCATATCTGGTCCTTCGGCAGCTATGATCCGCTCGCCCCGCATCCGGCCTGATGGGACAGGTTTTCTTCTATCACCTCACGCGCTCGCCGCTCGAGACGACGCTTCCGATGCTGCTGTCGAAGTCGCTTCAGGCCGGCTGGCATGTGGTCGTGCGGGGCCGTGACGCGGATCGCCTGACCTGGCTTGACCAGAAGCTTTGGACGGGTTCGGAGGAGGCGTTTCTGCCGCATGGGATCGCCGAAGGAGCGCATGACGCCCTGCAGCCAATCCTGCTTACGACGGGGGAAGAGATGCCGAACGGCGCCCAGTGCCTCATGTCGGTGGATGGAGCCGGGGTCGCGATCGAGGAATGCGCGCGGCTCGAGCGTGTCTGCGTGATCTTCGACGGCAATGACGCGACCGCGCTCGACCATGCGCGCGGGCAGTGGAAGGCGCTGACCCAGGCGGGTGCCGTCGCGCAATACTGGAGCGAGGCGGGCGGGCGCTGGGAAAAGAAGGCCGAGAGCGGGGCGTGAGCCGGGCGGATTCTTTCGCCTCGGGAGACTACCAGACGTCCGGGTCGATCCCTTGCGCTTCCAGCTCTGCGAACTTGTCCTGCAGATATCGCTGGAAAGGCTGGTCGCGATAAGCGCCGGTGGCGACGTATTCGAGGCCCGAGAGATGGTGGAACGGCTTGAAATAGCCAGGCAACCGGAAGGCCTCCGCCTGCCGCAGATCGCTCGCACCGGCATTTTCGGCTGGAAAGAGAACTTGGGTCGGCGTGAAGTTCACGAACCACTTCTGCGCGAGTTGACGCTCTTCCATTTCCTCGCCGTCGAAATCCAGAACGGCCCGCGCGCCCCAGAGGTCGAGCTGCACGACCAGGAAATGCGCCTGGATGAAATCGGTGATCTCGGTGCGGGCGAAATTGACCTGATGCAGTTCGCGGCAATAGGGGCAGCCGCGCTGCTCGAAGAGGGCGATCAGCCCCTTGCCCTCGGCCGCCGCATCTTCGAGATCGGCCCCGAGCTCTAGAAAGCTGTCAAGGAAGAACGGCTGCTTGTGAAGCCCGTCGTCGCCCACGATCGTCTCGGCGCGCGCGCGGCTGGAGATCATACCTGCCGCCGCGGCGGCGGCTCCGAAGGCAAAGAAATCGCGGCGCTTCAATGCAGGGTCCTTCCGTTGACCCGCGCGATGGTAGCATGGCCGGCGCCTCCGCGAACAGGGGACCGGCCGAGAGCCGCCGGTGTCAGCGCCTGAGGATCAGCCGGTCGCGCGTCAGCGTCACCTCGTGCCGGGCGAGATAGCTCATGCCCAGAAGCGAGGTGTCGAGCGCGCCGCCGTTCACCACGGCGGGCAGGTTGGTGTCGGTGATGCCGGCGAGCGTGAAGGTCTCGAGGCGCACCGGTGCGGTCTCCACCCGTCCATTCGCGGTCATCGCGGTGCCGAAGTAGTTCAGCGTCTCGGGGTCAAGTCCCGCGCGTTCGGCGTCGCGCTGGCTCAGCACGATGTCCGAGGCCCCGGTATCCACCACGAAGAGCACCCGCGCCCCGTTGATTTCTGCCGTGACGTAGAAATGGCCGTCCTCGGCGACCGGCACCTCGATCTGGTCGCCGCGCAGCACCGCCTCTTGCGGAATGGCCGAGCGTTGGATGTCGCCCCAGAGCCCGGCGACGGCAATCGCGCCGAGGAAGATGAGCCCCCAGACAGCCGCCTGCTGCGCCGTCTTGCCGAGCTGTTTGCGGTTCTGCATCAGGAAATAGCCAGCGATGACCGCGCCGAGCAGTCCCAGATAGATCAGCCGTGCGACGTCACCCTCAGCCATCGCTTAGAGGAACCCCGTGCCGCGGATTCCGTCAAGGACGAACTGGACCGACAGCGCGGCGAGGAGCATCCCGAGAAGCCGGGTTATGACAACCGTCCCGGTGCGGCCCAGGAGCCGTTCGATCGGGGTGGAGGCGAGGAAGAAGAGAAAGGTAACGATCAGCATGGCCGCCATGAGCCCGAGCACGGTCAACGTGCCGGGCCAATCGCCGCCCGATTCGCCGATCAAGAGGATCATCGAGGCGATCGCGCCCGGCCCGGCGATGAGAGGCGTGGCGAGCGGAAAGACCGACGGATCGTGATCGGGGTCGGGCTGCTGGCCCTCGCGCCGCTGAGTGCGGCGCTCGAAGAGCATGTCGAGCGCGGTGAGGAAGAGCAGGATGCCGCCCGCGATGCGGAAGGCCGGCATCGAGATGCCGATGAATCCGAGGATCGATTCCCCGAAGAGCCCGAACAATGTCAGAAGCATGCCCGCGATCAGGCAGGCGCGCAGCCCCAGCCGGCGGCGGTGCTCGGCGTCCATCCCCTGTGTCAATGCGATGAAGAGGGGCACGAGTCCGGGCGGGTCGATGACCACGAAGAGCGTGGCGAATGAGGTGATGAGGAAAGCGGTATCCATCATCATGCCATACGGGCGGCTTGCGGGTTCGGCAAGGGGCGCTCAGTCCGCTTCCATCGCGTCAAGCCGCTCGTGCGCGGCGAGCCAGAGCGCCTCGGCACGCGCCATCGCGTCTTCGATTTCCGCGAACTTGCGGTTCCAGCCCTCAAGCTCGTGGATGCGCGTCTCATCGTACAGCGAGGGGTCGGCGAGCTTGGCCGAGAGCTTCTCGCGCATCTCGGAGAGCTTTTCGAGCCGCTCCTCGCATTTGCGCACGTCCGAGCGAAGCGCGAGAATCGTGTCGCGTGGCGCCAGCGCCTCTTTGGTTTTCGGCCTCGCGGCGGGTTTGACCGCGTCATCGCGCGCCAGCAAGTCGTTCCGGTAGGTCTCGAGATCGTGTGGATAGGGCACGACAGTGCCGCCCTTCACGAGCCAGAGGCGGTCCGCGATCAGGCTCAGAAGATGCATGTCGTGCGAGACGAGGATCACCGCGCCGGGATATTCGGTCAGCGCCTCGACCAGCCCCTCGCGGCTTTCGATGTCGAGGTGGTTTGTGGGTTCGTCGAGGATCAGGAGATGCGGCGCGTCGATCGTGGCGAGAAGGAGCGACAGCCGCGCCTTCTGCCCGCCCGAGAGCCGCGCGACGGGCGTGTCGGCCTGTTCGGCGAGCAGCCCGAAGCCCGCAAGCCGGGCGCGGAGCTTCGCCTGCGCCTCCTCGGGGCGGAGGCGCCGGACGTGCTGCAGGGGCGTTTCGTCCACGTGCAACTCGTCCACCTGATGCTGCGCGAAATAGCCGATGCGGAGCTTGCGGGACCGTTCGACCTTGCCGTCACAGGTCTGAAGCTTGTCCGCCAAGAGCTTGGAAAGCGTGGATTTCCCCTCGCCGTTCTTGCCGAGAAGCGCGATCCGGTCGTCCTGGTCGATCCTGAGGTTCAGCCGCCTCAGCACCGGCGGTCCGTCATAGCCAACCGCCGCACCCTCCATCTGGATGATCGGCGGCGAAAGCTGCTCGGGCGCGGGGAAGGTGAAAACGACGCGCCTGGCCTCCTCCGGCACGGTGATCGGCGTCATCTTCTCGAGCATCTTGATCCGGCTCTGCGCCTGCACCGCCTTCGACGCCTTGTAGCGGAAGCGGTCGACGAAGCTTTGCAGATGCGCGCGCCGCGCCTCCTGCTTTTTTGCTTCCGCCGCCTGCACCGCCATCCGCGCGGCGCGGTTCGCGGCGAAGGTTTCGTAGGGTCCGGTCCAGAGCGTGAGCTTGCGGTTTTCCAGATGCAGGATCGCGCCCACGGCGCGGTTCAGAAGGCCGCGGTCGTGGCTGATGATGATGACGGTATGGGGATACTTCGCGAGGTAGCTTTCAAGCCAGAGCGCCCCTTCCAGGTCGAGATAATTGGTCGGTTCGTCCAGAAGCAGCAAGTCAGGCTCTGCGAACAGCACGCCCGCCAGCGCCACCCGCATCCGCCAGCCGCCCGAGAAGTCCGAGCAGGGTCGGCGCTGGTCGGCCTCGTCGAATCCGAGACCTTTCAGGATCGCCGACGCCCTCGCCTCGGCCGACCATGCGTCGATATCCGCCAGCCGGTGCTGGATCTCGGCGATGCGGTGCGGGTCGGTCGCGGTCTCTGCCTCGGCCAACAAGCCGGCCCGTTCGGTGTCGGCCGCAAGGACCGTGTCGAGCAGCGGGGTCGAGGATGATGGCACTTCCTGATCCACGCCGCCAATCTTCGCGCGCGAGGGCAGGGCGATCTCGCCGCCTTCGAGCGCCAACTCGCCGCGGATCAGCTTGAAGAGCGTCGTCTTGCCCGCGCCGTTCTTGCCGACCAACCCGACCTTGTGGCCTGCGGGAATCGTGGCCGACGCCCCTTCGATGAGCGGCCGCCCCTCGACGGAATAGGTGATGTCGGCGATCCTGAGCATGGCGATGCGCATAGCAAAGCGACGGATCGGGATAAAGCCCACCTCACGTTCTGTCTCCACATACTGCGCGGTCCGGGGCGCCGCTGCGGCCGGCGGCGTCAGCGGCACCTTTTCAATTCTGAGCCCCCATGCTAGCAGGCGCGCAATCCAAATCCGGCGCGGGGGAAGGGCCTGCCGCGCCGCCACAACGAGGGCACCGACATGGCGATCGAACGCACGCTTTCCATCATCAAACCCGACGCGACGAACCGCAACCTGACCGGCAAGATCAACGCCAAGTTCGAAGAGGCGGGGCTTCGCATCATCGCTCAGAAGCGCATTAAGCTGACGATGGATGAGGCCGGCAAGTTCTACGAGGTCCACAAGGAACGCCCGTTCTACGGCGAACTGTGCGAGTTCATGGCCTCGGCTCCGGTCGTCGTTCAGGTGCTCGAAGGCGAGAGCGCCATCGCGAAAAACCGCGAAGTGATGGGCGCGACCAACCCCGCCGACGCCGCACCGGGCACGATTCGCAAGGAATTCGCGAACTCGGTCGGCGAAAATTCGGTCCACGGTTCGGATGCGCCGGAAACCGCGACGGTCGAGATCGCCTTCTTCTTCTCGGGTCTCGAACTCGTCGGCTAAGTTTCCGGGCCGCGTGGCCTGAGACCGATCTCATCGAGGACCGCTTCCATCTGGGCGCGGTCCTTTTCCTTTTCCGGCAACGTGACGACCTGAGCCTTCAGCGCGTCGAACCTTGCCCTGAGCGCCTTCTTCTCGTCGCCCCGGCAATCATTCCAGGGCCGGCCCTGAAGACCCATGACGAGGACGTAGTAGCCGATGAAATGCGGCCGCGTTCCGGCTTTCAGGAGTTTCAGGTAGGCTTGGTCCGCGCCCAATGCGCGGATTTCCTCGGCCGTGTGAATGCCAGCCCGGGCGAAGGCCGCCTCGGAGGCGGGGCCGAGATTGGGAATCGTCGATACGGGGTCCGGCATTGGGGCAACTGGGAGGCACCTGGCGTCCCGCCAGTCTAGCCCGCGCGCGGACTGGCGACTATACTCAGATCGACGCCCAGTCGCTGAAATGCATCGGCCGCATCTGTTCCGCAGGGGTATCGGCAAGCTGCGAATCCGGCTTGCGGCGTTCCCTCGTCTCCGATTGGCTCTGCTGCGTCTGCTGGCGGCGCTCTGTCGTTCCCGCTTCCATTTGCTTCGGCATGTCCATCCGCTTCTTCCTTCCCGCGCGGTCCTCTCCGGAACCGCGACTTGACCCTACTGTAAGGCCATACTCACATTTGACGGTGACAATGGCGCGGCGCAGATAAGGCCGCGACCGGGCACCGTCAATAATTTTGTTACACAAATGTGTTTTCGCCAACGGGGGTATTCCATAATCCGGTGATTGCGAGTCTTTCGGGCAACATTCCGGGGTTCGAATCCCGCTTAAAGCTCGGATTTGAAACATAATCGGGCAAGTATTCGCCGAGGCTATCAACCCGCGATTGCGGGCGGAGCCTCGGGCGCCGAGCCATTTCGGGTCAAGACGCGAATGCGGCGGCGAAAGGTTCAGGCAAGTCGAACTCGACCAGGGCGCGGGCGCGGGCTTCGGCGGACATCTTGCGGGCGGTGCGGGTGACGATTCGCTCAAGCTCCTCCGTGTCGCGTCCGTCGGCGAAGGGTTGAAAATACCACCTAAGGAAAGTGAAGCAGATCACGTCCTCGAGCGCCTGCACCTCGTCGTCGCGCTTTATGCCCTCCTTGCGGATCATGCGGCCTACCCGGTCGATGCTCTCGGGGTCGTAACCTTGCGCCGACATGATCTCGCCCACGCGGCGCGCGTGATACTGGGCGAGGTCGCGGCGCCAGTCGAGATAGCCCTTACGGCCCTCGGGATAACCGGCGCGGGGCGAGGTCCAGCGTTCGACATGCTGACCGCGTGCGGCGATGCGCAACTCGTCCGAAGCGCCGGGGCGAAGCCGTTCGAGCTCTTCCGTCATGCGCTCGCCGTAAAGCCGCGCGGCGGGCGTGCCTTCGGAACGGTCGGGATCGGCGTCATTGGCCGCGTCGATGGCGGCGAGCGTGCGGGCGAGACGGGTCATGGCGGTCCTTTGCATCGGTCGGACGAACGGTGCATCGCGCGTAGTGCGCCGTCAAGGCGCGGACCCGGCATCGACAGTGGGCGCGCCGAAACCGCGATTTCGCCCCATTCTTAACCCATTCACGGGATTTTCTGTGCATTGACCACGAATCCCGGGGCAATACATGCACGCGACCGATACTGACAGCGCCGCACGGCCAGGCGTTCTTGCGCCCGTCGTCTTCACCGGCACGATATTTCTCAGCGCATCGCTTCTGTTCTTCGTCCAGCCGCTCTTTGCCAAGATTGTGCTGCCGCAGATCGGCGGCGCTCCCGCGGTCTGGACGACGGCGATGCTGTTCTTCCAGACGGTGCTGATCGGCGGCTATCTCTACGCGCATGTCGTCGCGCGGCATCTGCCCGTTCGCGCGCAGCTTGCGCTCCATCTGTTGCTTTGGGGCGGTGCGCTCGCATTCCTGCCGCTCGCCATTCCCGAGGGCTGGCAGTACGACGCCGCGCGGCCGGCGGTCTGGCAAACGCTGATGCTGTTCGGGCTCGGCGTGGGCGTGCCCTTCGCGGTCCTGTCGGCGAACGCGCCGCTGTTGCAGTCGTGGTATGCGCGCAGCGACGGGCCTTCGGCGGAGGACCCGTATTTTCTCTACGGTGCGAGCAATCTTGGTTCGCTTGTCGCCCTTCTGGCATTTCCGCTGGTCGCCGAGCCGCTGTTCGGCGCGGCCGAGATCGGGCGGGGATGGGCCGCCGGGTTCGCGTTGCTGGGCGTGTTTCTCCTGTCATCCGGCCTTCTGGCCGCCCGTGGCCGCGACTTTGTGACCCATGCCGAGCCCGCGGCGCCCGAGGCGCGGCCCGGCCCCGCCGCGATCGGGCGCTGGGTCCTACTGGCCTTCGTTCCCTCGTCGATGATGCTGGCGGTGACCACCAAGATCTCGACCGATATCGGGGCGATCCCGCTCGTCTGGGTGATCCCGCTCGCGCTGTATCTCCTGAGCTTCGTCCTGACCTTCACGCGCCGGTCGCTCCTGCCGCCTGGCGTGCTGCGCATCGCCTATCTCGGCGCGCTCGGCTGGCTCGGGGCTGTCTTCACCGGCCTCGCAGGCGCACATCTGGAGCTTTGGGGGGTTGGCGCGCTGATCGTCAGCTTCTTCATTGTGGCGCTCTTCGCGCATCAGAAGCTGTATGCAGCGCGGCCCTCAGGCGCGCATCTGACGCTCTTCTACCTCGTGATGTCGGTGGGGGGAGCGCTTGGCGGGCTCTTCAACTCGGTCCTCGCGCCCATCATCTTCAACAGCCTCGCCGAAGGCGGCGTGACAACGCTTCTGGCCGCCACGCTCGTTCTCAGCGCCCAGATGCGGCTCACACGGGCCCTTATCCGCAAGGGGCTGATCGGGGGCGCGCTGGCGGCGCTGCCGTTGATTCTGGCCGCACGCGCCGTGCAGATCGACGATTGGCTGACACTGAAGCTCATCATGTTCGCGATGGCCGCCTTCGCCGCAATCGCGCTGCGCACGACGCTGCCGGCGGCGGCGCTGGCGGCGGGGCTTGTCATGGTGTCGGGCACCTACGTCATTCCCGACGGCGACAGCTTCCGCGACCGCAGTTTCTTCGGCACGCACCGGGTGACCGACGAGGACGGGATGCGGCACTACGCGAACGGCACGACGATCCACGGCGCCGAGCGCCTGACCGACTACGGCGCGCCGCGGCCCGAGCCTTTGTTCTACTACCACCCGAATGGGCCCATGGCGCAGGTGCTGACCTCGGAACCGGGCCAAATGGCCGGGCGAGTGGGCATCGTCGGGCTGGGCGTCGGCGCGCTGTCCTGCTACCGGCAGGACGGGCAGGAATGGCATTTCTACGAGATTGACCGCGTGGTCGACGAGATCGCGCGCAATTCCGAACTTTTCACCTTCATGTCGAACTGCGCGTCCGACGCGCCCACCCATCTCGGCGATGCGCGCATGGTGCTTGCAGGGCAGGAGGGCTTGCGTTTCGACATCCTCATCATCGACGCCTATGGCTCGGATGCGGTGCCGATGCATCTGACGACCCATGAGGCGATGCAGCTTTACCTTGACCGGCTGTCGCCGGACGGGCTGCTCGTCTATCACATCTCGAACCGCTACTACGCGATCCAGCGGCCCTTGTCGCGGAGCGCCGAAGCGCTGGGGCTTCAGGCGCGCATCCAAACCTACCAGGGCAATACCGAGATCGATCCCGGCGACACTGCCTCGCGCGTTGTCCTGATCTCGCGCAGCGAAGCGGCGCTTGGACCGCTCGCGCGGGACGGCCGGTGGCAGCCGCTGCCATCCGATGGCGGGCGCATCTGGACCGATGATTTCGCGAACCTTCTGACGATCCTCGAATGAACCGGACGCGGTTGACAGGGTGCTTGCTGAACCAGTCCTCGATCGGGCCGGCGCGGCCGGCGATCTCGCGGGTTCGGCGGCCATTGAAACTCCGACCCGATCGACAGTTGAAGCCCGGGACCCTGCAGATCCGACGCGTGCAGCGGAGCCACACTTCTCCGCGATTGGCTTTTCGTCGCCGTGATTAACGGATATGGAGGGGCCCGAACAGAGAACGGCCCGCATCGCTGGTCCATCGCGGCCAGCCGGGCGACGGAGACGTTGAAATGACTCCCTTTGCGATTGCCGGCGTGCAGATGCATGTCAGCGCCCTCAACTCGAACGTCGAAGGCATGATCCATCGCCTCGACATTCTGATGATGCGCTTTCCCTGGACCCAGATGGTCCTGTTTTCCGAATTGTCGCCCTACGGGCCGCTCACGCGGTTCGTCCAGCCCTTCGAGAATGAGGCGCTCGACCAGTTCCGCGCGGCCGCGAAGCGGCACGGGGTCTGGCTGATCCCGGGCTCGATGTTCGAGCGCACGGAGGATGGCCGCATCTTTAACACCGCGGCCGTCATCGACCCTTCGGGTCATGTCGTCACGCGCTACCGCAAGATGTTCCCGTTCCGGCCCTACGAGTCCGAGGTCGAGGCGGGCACCGAGTTCTGCATCTTCGACGTGCCGAGTGTCGGCCGCTTCGGGCTGTCGATCTGCTACGATATCTGGTTCCCCGAGACCACGCGGCAGCTGACCAGCGCGGGGGTCGAGGTCCTGCTGCACCCGGTCCTGACCGGAACGACGGACCGTGACGCGGAGCTTGCGATCACGCGCGCCACGGCCGCGCAGTTCCAAAGCTATATCATCGACGTGAACGGGCTCGGCGCGGGCGGGGTCGGCCGTTCGCTGGTCGTCGATCCTGCGGCCACGGTGCTGCACCAGTCGGCGGGGCAGGAGGACATGTTCCCGATCGAAATCGATATCGATCAAGTGCGTCGTCAGCGCGAAACCGGGTTCAAGGGACTGGGCCAGGTGTTGAAAAGCTTCCGCGACCGGTCGGTGGATTTTTCGGTCTACGACCGGGCGAGCGCCGCAGACGCGTATCTCAAGACGTTGGGACCCTTAGAAATTCCGCGCCAAGGCTCGCGCGCGGGGCTTCAGTTTCCGGTTGTGGGAACCGATGGGATCGCGCATGCTGGACATCAGATGGCGTTCCACTCGGTTCAGACCGAGACGGATGACCAGCCGCCCAAGGCGGACAGAACAGCGAGCGGCTGAGCGCTCGGAGCGATACGAAATCCACGTATTCCGGATCAGCTCTCGGCCGCCGTCACAACAGGGTCGAGAACATGCAATCGGTCAACGACTACTATTCTGCCATTCAGCTCCGCTCGGATCGCTGGAGCGCCCTGCGCGCCGCGACGGGGGAACTTAGTCGCGATCCATCCGGCCGCAAGGCGGCGGCGCTCAACAAGCAGGTCAACGAACTTTTCGATGCGCTCGCGCTCATCGAGCGCTATTGGGCCTTTCCAGGCACTCAGGCCTTCGACCACCTCCGCCGCCAATTCGAGCATGGCAATCTCGACGACCTCGCCTTTGGCGTGCACCGGGTCACGCGGGCGCTTACGACCGGGGCCTATCGCCGGCGGCACATCCCGCTCGACCGCGACGCGGCCGATGCCGAGGATCACGAGGACGAGGCGATGCTGCCGCCCGAAGCGCGGGCGCTGGCGCGCCCGTATTTCGAGGTGATCATCGTCGACGACCTGAACGAGCATCAGGAACGCTGGCTCAGGAACAACGTCCAGCGCATGCGGCGGAGCGAGGATCCCTTCGTCTACGAGACCGTCGTGGTGCCGAGCCTCGAGGACGCACTGATCGGCGTGCTCTTCAACCACAACGTCCAGGCGGTCGTGGTGAGACCCGGGCTGACGCTGAAGTCGCGGGCGGAACTGCCGATCCTGAAGCGCTACCTGAACCGGGCCGGCGGCGCGGAGGGAATCGAGGGGCTTAAGCCCGAGGATTACGGGCCCGAGCTCTGCCGGCTGATCGCGAAGGTGCGGCCGGAGCTTGACGCCTATCTGGTGACCGAACGCTCGGTGGAGGAGATCGCCGGGCTCGATCTCGGCATCTGCCGGCGCGTCTTCTACAACCAGGAAGACTTCATGGAATTGCACCTCAACATCCTGAGGGGGGTGCAGTCCCGCTACAAGACGCCGTTCTTCACGGCGCTCGTGGAGTATTCCAAGCAGCCCACCGGCGTCTTTCACGCTATGCCGATCAGCCGCGGCAAGTCGATCTCGCGCTCGCACTGGATCCAGGACATGGGGGCGTTCTACGGGCCGAACATCTTCCTCGCCGAGACCTCGGCGACGAGCGGCGGGCTCGACAGCCTGCTCGAACCGCACGGGCCGATCAAACGCGCCCAGGAACTCGCTGCCCGCGCCTTCGGCTCGAAGCAGACGTTCTTCGCTACGAACGGCACTTCGACCTGCAACAAGATCGTCGTACAAGCCCTTGTCAGGCCGGGAGATATCGTGCTGGTGGACCGCGACTGCCACAAGTCGCACCACTACGGCATGGTGCTGGCGGGCGCGCAGGTCGTCTATCTCGACAGCTATCCCCTGAACGAATACTCGATGTACGGGGCGGTGCCGCTTCGGGAAATCAAGCATCAGCTTCTGAAGCTGAAGGCGGCGGGCAAGCTCGATAAGGTGCGGATGCTCCTGCTCACGAACTGCACCTTCGACGGCGTGGTCTACAATGTCGAGCGGGTGATGGAGGAATGCCTCGCCGTCAAGCCCGACCTCATCTTCCTCTGGGACGAGGCCTGGTTCGCCTTCGCCCGGTTCGGTCCGACTTACCGTCAGCGCACCGCGATGAACGCCGCCAACGCGCTGAGGGAGCGGCTTAGAGGCCCCGACCAGACCAAGGCCTGGGAGAAGCAGCAAGAAAAGCTGAAAGACGCCGACGAGAAGGCGCTGCTGAACGCGCGGCTCGTCCCGCCGCCCGACGCGCGCGTTCGGGTCTACGCGACCCAGTCGACGCACAAGACGCTAACCGCGCTCCGACAGGGATCGATGATCCATGTCAACGATCAGGACTTCAAGGGCGAGGTCGAGCAATCGTTCCATGAAGCCTACATGACCCACACCTCGACCAGCCCGAACTACCAGATCATCGCCTCGCTAGATGTCGGCCGGCGGCAGGTCGAGCTCGAGGGGTTCGAATTCGTGCAGCGCCAGGTCGAGGCGGCGATGTCGATGCGCAAGGCGATCTCGACCCATCCGCTCTTGCAGAAATACTTCAAGGTCCTGACCGCCGGCGACATGATCCCCGAGGAGTACCGCGAAAGCGGGGTCGAGAGCTACTACGACCCCCATCAGGGCTGGACCGACATCTGGGAATGCTGGGAACAGGACGAGTTCGTGCTCGACGCGACGCGGGTGACGCTCGCCGTCGGCGGTACCGGCTGGGACGGCGACACGTTCAAGACCCAGATCCTGATGGACAAGTACGGCATCCAGATCAACAAGACCTCGCGCAACACCGTGCTGTTCATGACGAACATCGGCACCACGCGGTCCTCGGTCGCCTACCTGATCGAGGTTCTCGTGGAGATCGCGCATGAACTCGACGACCTGCTCGACGATGCCTCGAAGATGGAGCGGCTCGCCTTCGAACACCGCGTCAAGGCGCTGGTGGAGGATCTGCCGCCGCTGCCTGACTTCTCGCGCTTCCACGACGCATTCTGCGGCGACCCGACGACCGGGGAGGGCGACATCCGGACCGCGTTCTTCTACAGCTACGACGAGAACAACTGCGACTATCTCGCGCTCGACGGCTCCATCCGCGAGGCGATGGAAAGCGGGCGCGAGGTCGTGTCGGCCTCATTCATCATCCCCTATCCGCCTGGCTTCCCGATCCTCGTGCCCGGTCAGGTGGTGAGCGAGGAGATCCTCGCCTTCATGCGCGCGCTCGACGTGAACGAGATCCACGGCTACCGGCCCGACCTGGGCCTGCGCGTCTTCACCGAGGAGGCGCTGCACGGACTATTGAAGAAGAAGCTGCCGAAGGCGGCGGAATGAACAGGGGAGTACCAAATGGCTAAAGGCGAACTGAAGAACATCTCCGAAATCCGCCGGCATTTTCACCGCAACGAAGATCCGATCTATTTCATCTCGGCGACCAATTTCAACCTCTTGGGCATCGACGAATGGTGCAAGAATTTCAAATACATATGCTATATCGACTGCTATGACGGCCGTCATCCGAACGTGTTCTGCCCGTCCGAGCAGCCGCATGCGGAGTTCCAGTCGATCGAGGAGATCAACAACTACCTCCTCCAGCACAAGGAGGTGATCGACCTCATCAAGCGGCGCGGCGGCAAGCCGAAGTTCGTCTTCCTGATGTTCGACGAGGAGACCGAGCGGCTGGCCAAGGAGCTGGGCGCCGAGGTCTGGTTCCCGAAGGCGAAGCTCCGGACCAATATGGACAACAAGATCGAGACCGTGCGGATCGGCAACAAGGCCGGTGTGCCCTCGGTGCCGAACGTGCTGGCCGAGGTCAAGAGCTACGACGACCTCCGCAAGACGTGCGAGAAGGCCGGGATCGGCCATGACCTCGTGCTGCAATCGGCGTTCGGCGATTCCGGCCATACCACATTCTTCATCAAGTCCGAGGCCGATTTCCGCCGCCACGAACACGAGATCATCGGCGAAGGCGAGATCAAGATCATGAAGCGCATCGATTGCCGCGGATCGGCGATCGAAGCCTGCGCGACGAAGGAGGGCACGATCGTCGGGCCCCTGATGACCGAGCTCGTGGGCTTCAAGGAGCTGACCCCCTATCGCGGCGGCTGGTGCGGCAACGAGATATTCTCGACCGCCTTCCCGCCGAAGACCCGCCAGAAGGCGCGGGAGCTGACCTTCAAGTTCGGCGAGCAGCTTCGCAAGGAGGGGTATCGCGGCTACTTCGAGCTTGATTTCCTGATCGACAAGAAGACCGGCGACATCTGGCTTGGCGAGCTAAATCCGCGCATTACCGGGGCGTCATCAATGACAAACCACGCCGCCTTCGCCCATGCCGACGCGCCGCTCTTCCTGTTCCATCTGCTCGAGTTCTCGAGAAAGAAGTTCCACCTCGGCATCAAGGAGCTGAACGCCCGCTGGGCCGATGCCGACATGATCGATTCATGGAGCCAGATGGTCATCAAGCATACCGAGGACAGCGTCGACATCGTCACCCACGCGCCGCAGACCGGCATCTACAAGATGCTGGAGGACGGCCGGGTCGTCTTCGACCGCTTCGACTATCACCGCCGCGCCGTGGAATCGGAGAACGAGGCCTTCTTCCTGCGCATCCTGAAGCCCGGCGACTACCGCTACGAAGGCGCCGATCTCGGCATTCTCGTCACGCGCGGACGCTCGATGACCGCGGGCTTCAAGCTCAACGAGCGCGCCAAGAAGTGGATCCACGGTATCAAGCACGGCTTCGCCGCGCGGCCCCTGGACATGGCGCAGGCCGGTCCGGCGCTTGCCGATCCCGTGTTCAAGATTATGTAGCCCATGCCGGGTCCGGCGCGTGCGCCGCACCCGAGGACCGGACCGACATGGAATTTCCCTGGCGCGCCATCGACGAACCCAAGCCCGGCCCGAAATGGGCCGCGCTTTTTGCCGAGTATTGGCCGGACTATCATCGCTGGTGGCTGAGGGAGGGCGAGGGGCCGCGCCCGCCTTTCTGGGAAAGCCGGCAGGCGCTGAAGCAGCACATGCCGGAACTCGTTCCGCTCTATGACCGGCTCTGCGAGCTTGCCGGCGGTGGAGATCACGCAGCGCGGTTTTTGTCCTTCTACCGCCCGCCGCCTTACCTGTCAGGATGCAGCCAGGCGATCTGGCCGGGGCGCGAGCCGGTCATGGTCCGGAACTACGACTACAATCCAAACGCGTTCGACAGGATCATAATGCGTACGGAGTGGCTGGGGCGGAGCGTGCTCGGCACGAGCGACGGGCTCTGGGGGCTCGTCGATGGCGTGAACGACGCCGGGCTCGCCGCATCTCTGACCTTCGGTGGAAGACAGGTGGTGGGGGAGGGCTTCGGCGTGCCGCTGATCCTGCGCTACGTGCTCCAGACCTGCCAGACCGCCGAAGAGGCGGGCGCGGCGCTCGCCCGCATCCCCACGCATATGAGCTACAACGTCACCGTCCTTGACGCCAAGCGGCGCTTCCTGACCGTGATGATGGCGCCCGACCGCCCGGCCGAGATCACGCATGCGGCGGTCGCCACCAATCACCAGAAGACAGTGGAGTGGACGAGCCATGCGCGCATGACCGCGACGGTGGAGCGTGAGCGCTTCCTGCTACAGCGCCTCACGCTGCATATCGAAGCGCAGGAAAAGTTCATCTCGGCCTTCCTGCGCCCGCCGATCTATTCGACCGCCTTCGCGCACGGGTTCGGAACGCTCTACACCGCCGTCTACCGGCCACGCCTGGGTGAGATGGAACTGCGCTGGCCCGGTGCGTCTTGGCGCTTCGCCCTGGACGGATTCGAGGAAGGCACGCGGCTCATTCACACGCCGGAGACGGCTGGGATCGGGGTCAGGTAAGCGCGTCTCGGGCACGGCTCAGAAGCTGGCGAACGAGCGCGGCGGCGTTGCTCTCGCTGCTCGCCTCGGCATAGGCCCTGAGCTCCGGCGCATTGCCTGACGGTCGTAGATGCGCGATCGCGCCGGAGGTGAAGGTCACCCTGAGCCCGTCGGTCAGATCGAGCGCAGTTTCGGGGCCAAGACCGGCGAAGAACCGGGCACGTTCCTCCGCATCTGCGGCAAGCCGTGCAACCAGGTCTGACGAGCGTTCCGACGGCGTGTTCTGAAGCCGGTCGCTCGCCGTGTGACGGTTGGGCAGGGCGGCGACGAGTGCCGACAGCGGCTTTCCCCTTGCGGCCGTCTCGGCCAGCGGCACGAGGATCGGCAGGAATGCATCACGCGTCATCAAGGGCGCCACACTGTCGCCCGAGCCCGATGCCTCGAAGCCCAGAAGAAAGCCGCCATTCGCCTCGAACCCGACCACGCGGGCCGCAGGATCGCGCCGCGCAACCTCCATCGCCTCGATCACGTATGGCGAGCCGATCCGCGTGCGGATCACCTGCGCGAACGCGCCGGACGCCTCGATCACCGTGTTCGAGGAAAGCGGCGTCACCACCGTGCCTGCACCGAGCGCCCATGCGGTCAGAAGACCCAGCACGTCACCGGGGACGACCCGGCCTTCGGCATCCGCCACGAGCGGCCGGTCCGCGTCGCCGTCGGTCGAGACAATCGCGTGGAGCCGGTGCTCGTGCGCCCAGGACGCAAGCAGTGCGCGCGTCTCGTCGCTGACCGCTTCGGTGTCGACAGGCACGAATTCCTCCGAACGACCGAGGGGCACGGTTTCGGCCCCCAGAGCGATCAGCACGCGGTCGAGCAGGTCGCGCGCGACCGAGCTGTGTTGCCACAGCCCGACCCGCAGCCCGGAAAGTGCGCCGGCCGCGAAGTAGCCGAGATAGCGGCGGGCATAGGATTGAAGGGCATCGGGCGCGGCGCCGAGTTGGGCAGATGGCAGAACGGCCTCGCCGTCGTAGGAGGCGAGGATGGCGGCCTCGTCGGCCTTCGTGATTTCGCCATCGGCCTTGTAGAACTTCAGCCCGTTGCGATCGGCCGGAATGTGGCTGCCGGTCACCATCACCGCCGGCGCGCCCGCCGACATGGCGGCGAGCGCGAGAGCCGGGGTCGGCAGTGCACCACAATTGACAACGTCGAGCCCGAGATTTTCGGCCGCCGCTGCGACCGCCTCGGCAAGGCGCAGTGAGGAGGGGCGCAGGTCGCGTCCGATGAAGAGGACGCCGCGATGCGGGACCGACTTCAGGAAGGCGTTCACATAGCCCGCCGTCAGCCCGTCGGTGAGCTCACTCACCAGGCCCCGGAGCCCGCTCGTTCCGAATTTCGGTACCATTTTCCTCGCACGCTTTCAGTGGTTTACGAGAGGCAATTGTGACAGATCGGACGCAGATGTATAGTCGTCGCGGCAGGGGGCCGCACGCGCCGCGCGGCTTGCGGAACGGGCGCGGGGCGGGCCGGAGGCGGCAGGCGGCTGGAGCGTGGTGCGACGCGCATTGAACGGCGCGGTATTCGACCATGCATGGCAGGAGTATTCTCGCCGGGCGGCCATTGTTTCGCACTTTCCACCAATTCGCCCAGCCATGCGTTTGAGGGTCGCGGTGCCCCGTCATTCGGCCTATCCTGCCCAGGAGAACGCGACAGAGCAGCATGCGAGCAGCCCCCCGTGAACCCGACAGTGCATGCCGAATGTGCCGAGCACCGGCTTCCCGGCAGCCCGAGCAAAAGACGGCACCCTTCGGGCGCGCCCGGGGCACGATAGCGCGAAGGAACCCACGATGAGCGACAAGATCCTGCCGGTGATCCTTTGCGGTGGCACGGGCACGCGGCTCTGGCCGGTGTCGCGCGAGGGTATGGCCAAGCAGCTCCTTCCCATCGCAGGCGAGGAGACCCTGTTGCAGATGACGCTGCGCCGCGTCGCGGGCAATGGATTTGCCGAACCGATGGTGATCGGCGCCCATCCCGTCCGGTTCACGATCCGCGACCAGGTCGAAGCGGTTGCGCCGGGCGCGCGCGTGGTGATCGAACCTGAGCGGCGCGATACGCTCGCCGCTGTCCTTCTCGCGGCTGCGATCGCGGCGGACGACGATGCCGACAGCGTCCTTGCGGTTATGCCGTCGGATCATCTGATCCGCGAGACCGAGGCTTTCCGCGCCGCAGTCGTGACGGCCGCCACCCAGGTCCGCGAGGCAGGGATTGCGGTGATTGGCGTGACGCCCACCGAACCATCGACCGCCTACGGCTACGTAAAGCCGGGCGCGTCGGCGGGCGAGGGAGCCGCTGCGGTCATGCGCTTCGTCGAGAAACCCGACGCGGAACGGGCGCACCGGCTGATCTTTGACGGCTGCCTGTGGAACGCAGGCATCTTCTGTTTCCGCGCGGGCTGGCTGATCGAGGCCGCGCGCGAGGTCGACCCGAAGACGGTTGCCGCCGTGACCGAGGCCGTGCGCGCTCTGAAGCCCGATCTCGGGATGCTGATTCCGGGGGCTACGTTCGCGAAGGCCCGCGCGATATCCTTCGACCACGGATTCATGGAGACCACGAAGGACGCCTATGTCGTGCCAGCCGATTTCCACTGGTCCGACGTCGGCGACTGGAACGCGGTCTGGTCGGTTCTTGGCAAGGATGCTGCCGATAACGCGATTCGCGGTGACGGGCTGGTGATGGAGGGGCGCGGCAATCTCATCCATTCCGAGGGGCGGCTCGTCTGCGCGCTTGGCGTCGACGACCTTGCCATCGTCGAGACGCCGGACGCGGTCATGGTGGTCCCGCGTGGCCGTGCGCAGGAGGTCAAGTCGCTTGTCGGTGCGCTGAAGGCTGACGGACGGCCCGAGGCCGAGGAGCACATCCGCAATCACAGGCCCTGGGGCTGGTATCAGACGATGGACCTGGGTGAGCGGTTCCGGGTGAAGCGGATCGTGGTGAAGCCGGGCGCGCGGCTGTCGCTGCAGAAGCACCACCACCGGGCGGAACACTGGGTGGTCGTGCGCGGCACGGCCGAGGTGACGCTGGGCGACAAGGTTTCGGTCCTGCACGAGAACGAAAGCGTATACATCCCGATCGGCGGAATCCATCGGCTGGCCAACCCCGGCCGCATCCCGGTCGAGATCATCGAGGTGCAGACCGGCACCTATCTGGAAGAGGACGATATCGAGCGGATCGAGGACGAGTTCGGCCGCGTGTAGCGGCATGGCCTCGCGATTGCCTTGTTGAACCGCTGGTGCGAAGATCTGGCGGTTACTTCCAAGCGTGAGCCATGGGCGACGCGCGGGTGCGTCCGGATCTTCAATGTACTTGTTCGAGCAATCCCGCGACCCTAGATGTTAATCTGGTAAACATGGAGGCTTCGATGAGGTTTCAACTTCTCTGCGCAGGTTTGTTCCAGATCGGGATTATGTTTGCGACGCCTGGCGTTCTGACAGCGCAATCGGCCGGCGACACTGCCGGTCGTGTCGTCGAAGTCGAGATTTCAGCCCCGTCGCTGGCCGGCAACCTGCTCGGGACTCCGGACATCCAAGGTGCCGCCATCTATCTGCCGCCGAGCTACGGCAGCCAACCAGAGCGCCGATATCCGGTTGTGTATCTGCTGCACGGCATCTTCGACGACTATGTCGTCTGGCTTGAGCACTTCGAGGTGCCGGCAATTCTGGATCGCCTCATTGAGGCAGGAGACATTCCAGAATTGGTGGTGGTCATGCCGAATGCTGGAAACAAGTACGGTGGCGGCTTCTATCGCAATTCGGCGGTCAGTGGACACTGGGGCGACTACATCGCCACCGATCTCGTCGCTTTCGTCGACACCAATTATCGCACCAAGGCCAGCGCAGACAGCCGCGCCGTGGTTGGCCATTCCATGGGCGGCTACGGTGCCCTGCATTTAGCGATGACGCGTCCCGGATTGTTCTCTGTTGTTTGGGCCCTGAGTCCGTGCTGTCTGGCTGCCACCGACGACTTTGGCTTCGGCAATGACGCATGGAAACGCGCGGCCGAGGTCGCGTCCGAAGAAGACTTGCAATCCTTGTTCGAGAGCAGGGATTTCTACCCGATCGCTTCGCTCGGCATCGTCACCGCCTTCAGCCCGGATCCCGATAATCCGCCAACCTATGGTGATTTTCCGTTCGATATCGTTCGCGGCGAGGTGGTTCTCGAGGATGCAGCCTACGATCGCTTCTTGGATGCCTTGCCAGTGCGGCGGGTGGACGACTCCCGCGAAGCGCTTCGCAGCTTGCGCGGACTTGCTATCGGCGTCGGTCTTGGCGATCAGTTTCTGCACATTCCGCCTGGAACGCTCGCATTCTCGCAGCGTCTTGGAGCAGAGCGCATACCTCATCGCCTGGACGTCTACGAGGGAGACCATCGTGAGCACGTCGGAGAGCGATTGGAGCGGATCGTCCTTCCCTGGGTTGGCGCGCGACTGGTGCACGCAGAATAGGGAACCTGCTGACCAACGAGCGGTTCCGTCGGAGAGAAATGCGGTGTCAGGCGCAGCCTGAACTCGGCTCGAATTCTCCAAGGATATCGGCGGGGCGCCGGCTGAATGTGCGTTGTGGCGACCCTGTCAGCCTTTCGCGACGGTCCTTCCGAACGACGCCTCCGTCAGTTCCGCGCTCTTCTCCCAAGTGAACGTGGACGCCCGGGCCAACGCCTGCGCCGACAGCCGCCCGTGCAGCACCTCGTCGCTCAGAAGCTGGATCGCGCAGGCGGCAAGCGCTCCGGTGTCTTCGGGGTCGAAGAAGAGGCCGGCGTCGCCCACGACCTCGGGCAGGCTGCCCCGGTCCGACGAGAGGACTGGCGTGCCGCAGGCCATCGCCTCGAGCGCGGGCAGGCCGAAGCCTTCCCACAAGGACGGCATGACGAGCGCGTGGGAGGCGTTCAGAAGCTCGGCCATATCTTCGTCGGAAATCTCGCCGGTGAAAGTGATGCGGTCGGAGGTGCGGGCATCTCGCGACGCGCCGGCCTTGAGTTCGTCGACATTGTCCCAGAACCGCGCGCCGGTCGTGCGGCCGACGATCACCAACCGCGCGAGCGGTTCGGCGGCGAGAACCGCAGGCATTGCTTCGATCAGCCTCAGCACATTCTTGTGGCGGTTGAAGCCTCCGATATAGAGGAGCACCTTGTCGTCCTCGGCGATGCCGTGACGGTCGCGGATGGCGGCGATGCGGGCCGCGTCCTCGATCGGGCGGAACGCCTCGTAGGCGCCTTCGGTCGTCACATCGATCCGGTCGCGCGGGATGCGGAGGATCTGCGACAGGTCGGCGGCCGAGGCGTCGGAGACGGTAAGGATCCGCCGGGCCTGCGCCTTGGCGATCCAGGTCTTGATCTGCCACAGTCGGAAGTTCCGCTTGGTCGGGAAGACGAGATCCGGGAAACGCTCCGGGATGGTGTCGTGAAAGCAGACGAGCTTCGGCACGCGCGACAGGATGGGATAAAATGAATAGCTCGCCGGGAAAAAGAAGAGATCGCAGTCGAGCCTGGCGGCGGCGCGCGAATGGGTCAGCATGTCCGCACCGGCCCGTGCGCTCGTGCCGGACGAGGCTTCGGACATGGACTGGCCGGCGCCCGCGACGACCACATCGACACCTTCGGGCGCGGCGCGTTCTGGGGCGCGGTCGAAGAGGAGGGTATAGCGGAACCCGGTGTCGCGTGCGGCGAGGGCGGCGACGAGGCTGCGGGTGAAGCGGCCGAAACCGCGATCGTTATCCCAGGCGCTCGCGTCGATGGCGACGTGCATGGCCGCTCCTCCTGTTCCTTCCGTTCCCCTATGACCGATCCCGCGCGCGAGCCCAACCGGCGCGAACCTTCTTCGTAGTGCCGATCGTCGTGCGTTTGCAAAGGTTGCAATTCTGTCACGTCGTTTCCATTCCGGCTCCAGTCATCCGATCCGCCCCCAAAGCGGCGATCTTGGACGTGCCATCCCGTGGCGGCTGGAGTAAGGACGATGGGACGCGTTTTTCAGGATCGGATTGAAGCATGACGAGTGATGATCCCGGTTTGGGCAGGCTTCATGTCCTTGAGATGCAAACCCAGTTCGGCGTGGGCGGGATCACGCGGCATGTCCTGTCGCTCAGGGACTGGATGCGTGCGCGGGGCCACCGGATCACGCTCGCCGGCACGTCCGACGCGTGGGCCGGACCGGAGACGGAGTCCGACTATCTGGAGCTGCCCATCAAATTCATCTCGGACTTTGGCGGGTCCGTTCCGGCGCGGCTGACGAACGCCTGCCGCGCCGCCTGGACGCTTCGCCGCTGGCTGAAGGCCAATCGGGTCGACCTGATCCATGCTCACGAATCCGCGCCGATGCTCGCTGCGAACCTTGCCCGGATGGGCACCGGCATCCCGCTTGCGGTCACCTATCACGGCTCCGACCCCTCACGCATCGCTTCCTTTGGCAAAATCGCGTCGAAGGCGGATCTCGTGATCACGCCCTCGCACCGTTCGGCGGAGGATCTGGCGAAGATCGGCGGGGTGCCCGAGGCGAAAATCATGGTCCTGGGCCTCGGCGTTACGCCGGCGCCGGACGACCCGCCCGACGAGATCGCGGCGCTGAGGCGCGAGTTGCTGGCCGGCGGCGAGAAGCTCGTCATTACCGTCGCGCGACTAGTGCATCAGAAGGGCATCGACATCCTGATCGACGTGGTCGCCCGGATCATGCGCGACCATCCTGAACTCCGCTTCGTGGTCGCGGGCGACGGGCCGGACGAAGCGAAGCTGAAGGCGCTGGCGAAAGAGCGGGGCGTGGAGAGCCATCTTCGCTTCCTCGGCCGCGTGAGCCGCCCGCATCTCTACTTGCGCGCTGCGGACCTCTTCCTCCTGACCTCTCGCTGGGAGGCGCTGCCGTTCACGATCGTGGAGGCGTTCCAGGCGGGAACGCCCTCCGTGTCGGCGGCCTGTTCCGGGGTGGTCGAACTCATCGATGACGAGGTGGGGCGCGTCGTGCCGATCGGTGACGTGGACGCGATTGCCACGGCGGTCACGGAAATCCTTACGAATGATACGCTTCCCGAATCCATGGGCATAGCGGCGCTCGCAAAATCGAAGCTGGACCGGTTCGACCCGGACTGGGTGCACAGGCAGTTCGAGAAAACCTATTTCTCGCTTGCGGGGCGCGGGGTCAGCCCGCCAGCCGCCTGAGGTGATCGGCACTGGCGGCGAGGCCCGAGGTGAGGTCGAAGTCCGGCGCGTAGCCAAGCCTTTGGCGCGCATGGTCGATGCGGCATGTACCTGCCCCGGAAAACTCCTCGAGAAGATGATGGTTGGGATGGAGCATACCGCCTTTCGAAACTCGCCGCTTCAGCCCCCTCACCATTGCCTCGAACCGTTGATGGCCGATGATCCGCCGCACGAGGGCGCTGACGCGCGCCGCAAGCGATGGCGGCGCGTCCTCGCTTTCGTCGGGTTTCGGCCCGAGACCCGCAGTCAGTTGCTGAAGAGGTACGTGCCGGACCTCGCCCCGACCGATGATCCGCGCGTAGCCCTCCAAAAGCGCCGACCACGGGAATGGCTCCGGCCCCGAGATCACGAAGCGTTCGCGCCCGAGATCTGGCAGCACGGCCGCCCGAAGCGCTGCCTGAACGACATCGTCCACAAAGACGCCGTTGCAGCGCCCCTCCGGCTCGGGCAGAACGACGCCGCCTTGCGCGAGAGCGGTGGCGAAGCCGTCTGTCCAGAGCGAGGATCCGGGGCCGTAGACGATCGTTGGCTGAAGGATCGCCACGGACATCGGCGCGGACATGAGCCGCATTTCCATGGCGACCTTGGCGCGCCGGTAGGCGCTGCCGCCGGGGCGCTCCATCGACCCGGTTTCGTCGATGTCATGGTCGGGCCAGTCGTCGTAGACGACGATGGAGCTCGTGTGAACGATGCGTTTCACGCCGGCCGTATCGGCCGCTTTCAAGAGCCGGTCGAAGGCGTCAAGGTTCGCGGCCGCAGTGGCGCGGACGTCATAGGCGAGGTTGAACAACACCTCGTGCCCGGCGAGTTGGGCGGCGAGGGCAGATTCGTCCTCCATTCCACCCATCACGATCTCTACGGGAAGATCGCGCACGCCCGCGCGGCTGCGGACCAGCGCTGTCACTTCCGCGCCGTGTTCGGCCAGGGCGGCGACGAGGCGCCGACCGATGAAACCCGTCGCACCGGTGACGAAAACCTTGCGCCCCTTGAGCCCCACAATCGCGTCTGTTTCCATGCTTCACCCAATTGCCGCTGCGGCGCAGAATAGACACAGCGCCGCGCCATTGAAACTGTCACCGGGTCCCAAGCTGGCCCGAATCCATCGGCTATGCTAGCGCCATTGCATTGTTTATCGGATTGGGTTGGCGCTTTTTGGGTGGCGCGCCGGGAAGGATCGGGCATGCGGATCGGAGTGATCGGGGCGGCTGGCAAGATCGGCCAAATGCGCGTTGCGACGGTCCTCTCAGAGTCGCGGGCGGAACTCGTGGCCGTCATGGACATGACGATTGAGAAAGCCAAGGCACATGCCCACGGCGTCCCGGCTTTCACCGATCTCGACGCCTTCCTGGATGTGCCCATGGACGCCGTCGTGATCTCCACGCCTGCTCATGTGCGCGAACCCTTGTGTCTTGCCGCCTTCGAGCACGGCCTGCACGTGCTGTCGGAAAAGCCGCTGCACAACACGGTCGAGGGAAGCCGCCGCATTCTCGCCGCCGCGAAGACGGCGAAACGGCACCTCGGGGCCGGCTTCAACATGCGCTACTATCCCGCTTTCGCCTACGTGAAGGACGTGATGGAAAGCGGCGAGATTGGCGATATAGACCATGTCCGCATCTATGGCGGCCACGCGGGGCTTTCGAACTTCGCGCATGACTGGGAGTACAAGTCCGAACTCTCGGGCGGGGGCGCGATGTGGGATGTGGGAATCCACATGACCGACATGGGCCGCCATCTGATGGGCGAGATCACGCGGGTCTACGGCGTCTCCTCGAACAAGGTCTGGGGTGTTGAGGGGTCGGAGGACAACGCAATGGCGGTCTTCACCGCGCCGTCCGGGCTTTCGGCGATCTACCAAGCCTCTTGGAACGACTGGAACGGCTACAAGAGCATGGTCGAGGCTTACGGCACGAAGGGCATGGTGCGCGGGGCCTATGCGCCGATGCGCAACGACCTGATCGTCATGGATCGGCCGGGCGGGGCGCAGCGCCGGACGACGAAGCGTTACTTAGACATCGCGGTGCGCGAGAAACTGCAGTCGTGGAAGACGACGGCGGTGAAGTCGTTCGCCGACGAGCTTTCCGAATTCATCGACCTCGTCGAGGGCAAGACGGAACTGCGGATCGCCGACGGACATGCCGGTCTCCGCGCGATCGAGGTCGCCGCGGCGGTGGCGGAATCGACACGCAGCGGGCAGGCGGTCGAGCTCGAGAACCTTGGGCCGATGCGGGTGTGATCGTGGCGCAGGACAGGACAGGCGGGGGAAGAGACATGGACGAGGATCCGAAGCTGTCGATCGTGCTCACGGTCGTCGAAGGCGGCACATATGTGCGCGACTTTCTGCGCGACGTCGCGGCATTCGAGAACCCGCCGCCACTGGAAGTCATCGTGCCCTACGACGACAGCATCGCCGACATCGCCGCGTATCAGGACGAGTTTCCGGACGTGAAGTTCTTGCCCCTCGGCCGCATCGTGCCGAAGAGGCCGATCACCAGCGAGGCAGGCAAGCACGAGCTTTACGACCGCCGCCGGTCGGCTGGGCTTGCGGCCGTGACCGGCGACATCATCGGCATTCTGGAGGATCGCGGGCGGCCGCAGAAGGATTGGGCGCGGGTGCTTGTCGGGCTCTATGCCGAGACCGGCAAGAACGTCATCGGCGGCGCGATCGAGTGCAAGGAGCCGGCGAGCATTCTCAACTGGTCCTTCTACGTCACCGATTTCGGCCGTTACGGGCGTCCCTTCGACAGCGGCCCGGCCGACTGGGTTTCAGACGTCAATCTCAGCTATTCCCGGTGGGCATTGGAGGAGACGCGGCATCTCTGGAAGGATCGCTATCATGAGCCGATCGTGCACTGGTACCTGATCGACAAGGGAGAGGCGCTGTGGCTTTCGAACGAGCTGGTCGTGCATCATCAGCGCCCGCCCACAACGTTTCGCCAGTTGTTGCCGGAACGCTTTGGCTGGGGCCGGCTGTTCGGAGAAATCCGGGTGCGCGACATGCCCGCGGGCAAGCGCTGGGTGCTGATCCTGGCAAGCCCGCTGATCGCCCCGGTTCTCTGGTTCCGGCATTTCCGCATCCAGGCGTCGAAGGGAAGGGCGGGGCGCTATCTTCGCGCGCTGCCTTTCGTGATGCTCTTGAGTTCGGCCTGGACGCTTGGAGAAGTCTGGGGCTACATCACGAAGCGCAACTAATCACTGGTGAGTTGCGATGCTCGACGCGTTTCTCGAGGTCTTGGTCTGCATTTGCGCAGACGCGGTGACGGTCGAGCCTCACTAGTGCCGCAGCCTGCCGGATTTACACCCGCCCGAAGACGCCGCCGGCCAGGATCGCGTCCCAGCGTGCCGGCCGCTCGGGATTCTGCATCTTGAGGAAGCTGTAGCCCGTGCGACGCCAGTCGAGGATGCCGGACCGTAAATTGTCCAGCACGAAGTCGCCCTGTTCGGTGCGCAGCACCAGAACCGCATGCGAGTTGCGCCGTTGGTCGAGAACCGTGGCGATCAGCAGAGAACGCGCCGGAAGACCGGCCGCGATCAGCCGACGCTTCTTCTCGAGCGCGAAATCCTCGCAGTCGCCGCCGCGCCGGGTGGGAAGGGCCCACATCTCTTCGATGCCGTACTGGCTCCGGTCCGACAACTCGCGGGTCCGAGCGTTTACGGCCGTGTTGACACGGCGGGCATGATGAAGCAGGTCGCTTGGGGCAATTGCAGCGCCGCTACCCGAACAGGCCCAGCCGTAGCGGTGGCACAGGGTCGCGGCGCCCGATGGCGCGGCGATCGCACTTTTCGGCGCCAGCCGCGCGGGATCGATCCGCGAAGCGGCCTGAGAGCCGTGGGGCAGGCCAAGCGCGACGAGCGCGCAAAGAGCGATTGTGCGGAGCGATACGTCAATCGGTCCGCGAGTCCAGAGCGGCAGCATCATGGTGGCGGTCTCGCGAAAGTGGCAGCTTTCGCAGCCATCCCGCCATCGAGATGTGGCGACAATGTGCCGGAACCGGGGCGATTATTCGGTATAGTTGTGTTTAGGCCGGTTTATTCGCCTCAACTATCCCCGACTTCCGCCGAGGTTTTGCTAAGTCTTGCCGTGGTTGCGGCGACTGACATGAACGCTTTTCCGCCCCGAAAGTTGTCCAAAGGCGGCGAGAAAAGTTAGTCAAAACAGTTATATACAGGCTTGGCCAAAGCAGGCTCGCGTCTACTAAATATTTAGTTTGACAAACGCCGGCGCATCCATGGATGATCTGTCGGCCAGTTTCCGCTGGCCCAACATGAACAGGGAGGAGACAGGATGCGGAAGTATCTTCTCTCCGCGGTGGCCGTTTCTGCGGTCATTGCGGGGGCTGGGCAGGCTTTTGCCGATGCCGCGGCCGCACAGAAATGGATCGACGACGAATTCCAGCCCTCGGTGCTCTCGAAAGAAGAGCAGATGGCCGAGATGGAATGGTTCATCAGCGCCGCCGAGCCCTATGCGGGCATGGAGATCAACGTGTTGTCGGAAGGCATTCCGACACATTCCTATGAATCGGAGGTCCTGACCAAGGCGTTCGAGGAGATCACCGGCATCAAGGTGAACCACCAGATCCTCGGCGAAGGCGAGGTGGTGCAGGCGGTGCAGACGCAGATGCAGACGCAACGCAACCTCTATGACGGTTATGTCAACGACTCGGACCTCATCGGTACCCATTCGCGCCTTCAGCTGGCCTATCCGCTCAGCGACATGATGGCGGGGGGCTGGGCCGACGTGACCAACCCCGGGCTCGACCTCGATGACTTCATGGGCAAGCAATTCACGACCGGCCCGGATGGCAAGCTTTACCAGCTTCCAGATCAGCAGTTCGCGAACCTCTACTGGTTCCGCAAGGACTGGTTCGACCGCGAGGACCTGCAGGCGCAGTTCAAGGAAAAATACGGCTACGATCTCGGTGTGCCGGTCAACTGGTCGGCTTATGAGGACATTGCCGAGTTCTTCACCAACGACGTGAAGGAAATCGACGGGGTCCAGATCTACGGCCACATGGATTACGGCAAGCGCGCCCCGGACCTCGGCTGGCGGATGACCGACGCCTGGCTGTCGATGGCCGGTGCCGGCACCCAGGGCGAGCCGAACGGCGTGCCGATCGACGAATGGGGCATCCGCATGGAAGCGGGCACCTGCAACCCCGTCGGCGCGAGCGTGAGCCGTGGCGGCGAGGCGAACGGTCCCGCGGCGGTCTACGCCATCGCCAAATGGGACGAGTGGCTGAGGAAGTACGCACCTCCGGGCGCGGCCTCCTACGACTTCTACCAGTCGCTGCCGGCGCTGTCTCAGGGCAACGTCGCCCAGCAGATCTTCTGGTACACGGCCTTCACCGCCGACATGGTGAAGCCGAAATCCGAGGGCAACAACACCGTCGATGACGAGGGCAATCCGCTGTGGCGGATGGCGCCTTCGCCGCACGGCCCCTACTGGCAGGAAGGCCAGAAGGTCGGCTATCAGGACGTGGGATCGTGGACCTTCCTCAAGTCGACCCCGGAGGACCGAGCCAAGGCGGCCTGGCTCTATGGGCAGTTCGTGACGTCGAAGACTGTCGACACCAAGAAGTCGCATGTGGGTCTGACATTCATTCGCGACAGCACTGTCCGGCATGAAAGCTTCACCGAACGCGCGCCGAAGCTCGGCGGTCTGGTGGAATTCTACCGCTCGCCGGACCGCGTGCGTTGGTCGCCTACGGGGATCAACGTGCCTGATTATCCGAAGCTGGCCCAGATCTGGTGGCAGCAGATCGGTGACGTGAACTCCGGCGCCTTCACGCCGCAGGAAGCGATGGACCGACTGGCCGAAGAGATGGACATCACCATGGCCCGGATGCAGGCGGCCGACGAATCTGCCGGCGTATACGGCGGCTGCGGTCCCCGGCTGAACCCCGAAGTCGATCCCTCGGAATGGCTCGGCAAGCCGGACGGTCCGAAGGCCAAGCTCGATAACGAGAAGCCCCAGGGCGAGACCGTCAACTACGACGAGCTCGTGGCCCGCTGGGCCGAGAACTGAGACCAAGCGAAACTCCCGTCCGGCCATCGCGCCGGGCGGGTCCGGCCGGGGCGGCTGCGCCCCGGCCTTCGCGACCCGCGAGCGGCCGTCGCGGATCGTGCCGGGGAGGGGACATGGCGCTCGAACTCAAGGCGATCACCAAGCGCGTGGGCCAGGTGACGCATATCAAGGAAACCTCGCTTGTCTTGGAGCCGGGACGATTCAACATTCTCCTCGGCGAGACGGGATCGGGCAAGACCTCGCTGATCAAGCTGATGGCCGGGCTCGACCGGGTGTCTTCCGGGCAGATCTTCATGGATGGGCAGGACGTCACCGGGATGAGCCCGCAGAAGCGCAACATCAGCCTCGTCCACCAGTTCTTCGTCAATTACCCCCACATGACGGTGTTCGACAATATCGCCTCGCCGCTCCGGGTGGCGCGTCTGCCGAAGTCCGAGATCCAGGGGCGCGTTGAGGCTGCGGCGGATGTGCTGCAGCTGCGTCCAATGCTCCACCGCCGTCCGCATGAACTCTCTGGCGGGCAGCAGCAGAGGACCGCGCTCGCCCGCGCTATCGCCAAGGAATCCACCGCCGTCTTTCTCGACGAACCGCTCGCCAATCTCGACTACAAGCTGCGCGAGGAGTTGCGCGACCAGCTGCCCGAGCTGTTCGCCGGTCGTGGCGCGGTGGTCGTCTACGCGACGTCGGAACCGGCCGAGGCGTTGATGCTCGGCGGCAAGACGGCGCTGATGCAGGACGGATACGTCACGCAATTCGGCCCGACGGCCGAGATCTACCGGCACCCCAACACATTGACGTCGGCCCGCGTCTTCTCCGACCCGCCGATCAACTCGGCGATGGTCGCGAAAAAAGGCGACCGGGCCGAGCTTGGACACGGCGTCGGCTGGCGGCTTATCGGCCCTGCGGCCGAACTAAAGGACGGCACCTACACCGTCGCGGTGCGGCCGAACTACGTTTCGCCCGTGCGTACGGAAACCGCGCATGTGCCCATGACCGGAACCGTGCAGATCACCGAGCTGTCGGGCTCAGAGTCGACCGCGCATTTCCGGATGGGGGAAGAGACCTGGGTGTCGCTCGCCTCTGGCGTCCATCCCTACCGCGTCGGCGAGGATCATGAGTTCTTCATGGACCCCGCGCATTGCTTCTATTTCGCGCCCGACGGCGCGCTCGTGGCCTGAGGGGAAGAGATGGCGAAGATCACGCTTGAAAAGCTGCGCCACAGCTACATGGCCGATCCGAAAGGCCCCGAGGACTATGCGCTGAAGGAGATTGATCTCGACTGGGAGAACGGCGGCGCCTACGCTCTTCTCGGTCCGTCAGGATGCGGGAAATCCACACTTCTGAATATCATTTCCGGACTTCTTTACCCTACGGAAGGGCGGATCCTTTTCGACGGCAATGACGTGACGCAGCTTCCGCCGGACAAGCGCAATATCGCGCAGGTGTTCCAGTTTCCCGTCATCTACGACACGATGACGGTCTACGACAACCTTGCCTTTCCGCTCAGGAATCGGGGGGTCGACGAGGGGCATGTAAAAGCGCGAGTCGAAGAGATCGCCGCGATGCTCGAAGTGACGGAGATGCTGAGCGTCCGCGCCGCGCACCTGACGGCTGACAACAAGCAGAAAATCTCCATGGGCCGCGGCCTTGTTCGCGACGACGTCAACGTCATCATGTTCGACGAGCCGCTGACCGTGATCGATCCGCACCTGAAATGGAAACTCAGGTCGAAACTGAAAGAGCTGCACCAGCGCGTGCGCGTGACGATGATCTATGTCACGCACGACCAGACCGAGGCGCTGACCTTCGCCGATCAGGTCGTGGTGATGCAGGAAGGCGAGGTCGTGCAGATCGGCACGCCCGTGGAGCTGTTCGAACGCCCGGCGCATACATTCGTGGGCCACTTCATTGGCTCGCCCGGCATGAATGTCCTGCCGGCCGAAGTTCGGGACGGCGCGGCCTTCTTCGCTGGTCAGCGGATCGTGCTTGAAGGAACTATCTCAGCCGGATCGGGCCGCCACGAAATCGGCGTCCGGCCGGAATTCGTTGCGCTGTCCGAGGCAGGCGTTCCGGCGACCGTGCGCAAGGTAATGGACCTCGGCCGCCACTCGGTCGTCGAGGCTGTCGCGGGCGATGCGCGCATCAGCGCCGTGGTCGAAGGTGCGGCGCCGGGACAGGGCGACACCGTTCACCTTTCCTTCAAGCCCGAGCAGACGCGGCTGTACCGGGACGGATGGATCGCCAGCGAAAAAGGGAGGGCCGCCTGATGCGCAAGGTCAACCAGAAGGGCTGGCTCTTCGTCCTCCCGGTCCTCATCCTCGTCGCGTTCAACGCGCTCGTCCCGATGATGACGGTCGTGAACTACTCGGTGCAGGAAACCTTTGGCAACAACCAGTTCTTCTGGCACGGACTGGGATGGTTCCAGGATATCTTGCGCTCCGAACGGTTCCACGCCGCGCTCGGGCGTCAGTTCCTGTTCACCTTCATGATCCTCGTGATCGAGGTGCCGCTGGGCATCATCATCGCCCTGTCGATGCCCCGCAAGGGGTTCTGGGTGCCGGTCTGCCTGGTCACGATGGCGCTGCCGATGCTGATCCCGTGGAACGTCGTGGGCGCGATGTGGAACATCTTCACGCTCCCCGACATCGGTCTGCTCGGCTACCTGATGAACCACACGCTCGGCATCGATTACAACATGACGCGGAGCCCGATAGCGGCTTGGGTCACGATCATCACCATGGATGTCTGGCACTGGACTTCGCTGGTCGTACTTTTGTGCTATGCGGGGCTTGTCTCAATCCCCGATGCCTACTACCAGGCCGCGAAGATCGACGGGGCGTCGAACTGGGCGGTGTTCCGCTACATCCAGTTGCCGAAGATGAAGCAGGTGCTGACCATCGCCATTCTTCTGCGCTTCATGGACAGCTTCAACATATACACCGAGCCCTTCGTGCTGACGGGGGGCGGGCCCGGCAACTCCACGACGCTCCTGTCGATCGACCTCGTGAAGATCGCACTTGGCCAGTTCGACCTCGGCCCGGCGGCGGCGATGAGCCTGATCTACTTCGCGATCACGCTTTTCGTCTCGTGGCTGTTCTACACGCTGATGACGCGGCACGACGTGAAATAGGGGATCAAGATGAAGAAGCGATCAATCATTCCAATCCTCTACATCCTCTTCCTCATGTTGCCGATCTACTGGCTCGTGGCGATGAGCTTCAAGACCACACAGGAGATTCTGGGAGGGTTCTCGCTTTTTCCCCAGACCTGGACGCTGGCGAGCTACAAGACGATATTCACCGATCCGACCTGGTACTGGGGTTACATCAATTCCATCATCTACGTAACGATAAACACAGTGATTTCCGTCACGGTGGCGCTGCCGGCGGCCTATGCCTTCTCGCGCTACCGCTTCCTCGGCGACAAGCAGTTGTTCTTCTGGCTCCTGACCAATCGGATGGCGCCGGCGGCGGTCTTCGCGCTGCCCTTCTTCCAACTCTACTCGGCGATGGAGCTCTTCGACACGCATATCGCGGTCGCGCTCGCGCACTGCCTGTTCAACATCCCTCTCGCGGTCTGGATTCTCGAAGGCTTCATGCGCGGAGTGCCGAAGGAGCTGGATGAGACCGCGTTCGTCGATGGCTACTCGTTCCCACGCTTCTTCGCCACGATCTTCATCCCGACGATCAAGGCGGGCGTCGGCGTTGCCGCCTTCTTCTGCTTCATGTTCTCCTGGGTCGAGCTTCTGCTGGCGAAGACGCTGACCGCGGTCTATGCCAAACCGATCGCCGCCACGATGACGCGGACGGCGTCTTCGGCCGGTTACGAGCTGGGATTGTTGGCGGCGGCCGGAACGCTCACCATCATCCCCGGAGCCATCGTCATCTGGTTCGTCCGCAACTACATCGCCAAGGGCTTCGCCCTGGGGAGGGTATGATGCGCCTGCTTGCGATCCTATTCAGCCTCGCCCCCCTCGCCGCCGCCGCCCAGACGCAGGGCTGGGGCGATCTGGGCAAAGCCGAAGAGAAGGGCTTTTCCTGGACCGCGCCGCTCTGGCCATCGTTTTGGATGGCCTGGACGCCTGCGACGCTCGCGGTCTTCATCGGCATATTCGGCGCGATGGGCGCGCTCACGGTCCTCGAGATCGTGCGCCCCGGCGGGGCCGAACGGAAGGGTGTTCTCGGGCTGGTGACAACACGCGGCGACCGACTATTCATGACGCTTCTGGGTACGTCCTACATCTTCATGGCGTGGCTCTGGCTCTTCGGAATGCCGCTCTGGTGGCCGTTGGCGATCGCCATCGCCTGGGGCCTGTTCTGCTTCTGGAAAGTCTGAACGCGCGGGAAAGCATGAAAACCAAAGGGAAATCTGCTACAAGATCGGAACGAGGATCGTGCAGCAAAAAAATGAGAACGCCGAGATGAGCCGCAAGAGGAAGGTGAAGTTCCTGACCGAGGTGGAGCTGGAGTTCATGTCGAAGCTCTGGGAACTGGGGGAGGCGACGGTGCGCGACGTACAGGACGCGCTCGCGCCGGCGCGTAAGCTCGCCTACACTTCCGCTGCCACGATCCTGCGCATTCTCGAGCAGAAGGAATTCGTGACGAGCACCAAGGACGGCAAGACCTTCGTTTACCGTCCGGCGCTCGAGAAGGATGAATACCAGTCCCGATCGCTCAGGAACCTGTCGGAGAAGCTCTTTGACAATACGCCCGTCAGCCTCGTGGCGCGACTCGTCGACGACAACGACCTGTCCGAGGAGGCGCTCGACGAGATCCGGGCGCTCATAGACAATAGGCTCAGGGATGACAATCGCTAGCGCCCTCATAGACGCCTATCTGGACGTGAACCTGCTTCTGGTTCTGGTCTTTGCGCTGTGGCTGTTGGCCGGGCGCGGTCTAGCGCTTGTCGGGCTTTCGCATGCGGTCACCGCGCGTCTGCGTTTCCTGAGGGCGCTCTTTCTCGCTGTGCTTCTCAGTCCTGCCTTCGTCGCGCTCGTCTCGCTCGGGATGCGGTCGGGCTATGTGCCCGCCGACCATGCGGTCAACCTGTCCGATTTCATCGTCGCCCAATATCTTCAGGGAAACATCGACATGGAGGCCTCCCAGGTCGAACGGCTTCTGGGCGCCAGGGGCCGCGTCGTCGACGCGATGGCGGGACCGGTCGGGCAGGGGCTTCTTGCGTTCCTCGCCTCGGGCTTTCTTGTCTGCGCGATTCGGCTCGCCTTGGGCGTCGTGACGCTGCGCGGAATCGTGGCCGACAGCTACGCGTGGCGCCGGATCGGGCGGGTGGAACTGCGCTTGTCCGATACGGTCAGCGTGCCGTTCTCGACCCGGGGCCTTCGGACACGGATCGTGGTCCTGCCGTCGACGATGCTGGCCAATGAGCGCGACCGCGGGATCGCGCTTGCGCATGAATTGCAGCACCTGCGGCAGGGCGATGTGGAATGGGAGATCGCGCTGGGGCTGATCCGGCCGTTCCTGTTCTGGAATCCGGCGTTCTATCTCTGGAAGGCACGGATGGAGGAGTTGCGCGAGTTGTCGTGCGACCGCCAGGTCATGGCGCGGCGTCGTTACCGGGTGGCCGAATACTGCGACTGCCTGCTCAGCGTCTGCCACGACGGGTTGCGGCGTCGCCGCCTCCTGTCAGCGGGTGCGCCGGCGGTGGCGCTCGTCCGCACGGAGAACTGGATCTTCGGCGGCCGCTCCGCCGCACTTCTCAAGCGGCGCATGATGAGCGTGATAGAGGGACGGGCGGAGCGGCATCCGACTGTCATCTGCGCCGCTCTTACGTTGCCGATCCTTGCGCTGACGCTGGCGGCGTCGGTCGCGATACAGAAGCCGGGCGACTGGAGCCCGGACCGCATCATGCTGTCGACGATCGTCAATTTGGAGCGGCTTGAGGCGGTGAACGGGCCGGTGCCGAGCTTCGGATCGCCCGGATACTAATTCAGGCGCGCGCCCGTGCCGGGTTGCGGACATGTGGGCAGATCGCGCAAACTGGTTCTAACGGCGCGTCCGATCTGGCCCTACGAGTGCGCGCCGTTTCGTGATGATTTCGTCGAGAAGTTCGCGTTGCGACACCGCCCTGCTGCCGCGAAGGCGTGCCCCGGGCGGCTCGCCCGTATCCCTGGAAGGCAAGGCACATGAACAGCACGCTTCATTCCAACGATATTTCAGAGATCGTCGAGGCCGATCGCGCGCATCTCTGGCACCATCTCATCCAGCACAAGCCGTTCGAGACGAACGATCCCCGCGTCATCGTCGAGGGCAAGGGCATGCGCGTGTGGGACGCGAAGGGGAAAGAACATCTCGACGCCGTCTCGGGCGGGGTGTGGACCGTGAACGTGGGCTATGGGCGCGAGACGATCGCCAAGGCGGTCTACGACCAGCTCGTCAAGATGAACTACTTCGCGAATTCGGCGGGCTCCATCCCGGGTTCGATCTTCGCCAAGAAACTGATCGAGAAGATGCCGGGAATGAGCCGGGTCTACTACACCAACTCGGGCTCGGAGGCGAACGAGAAGGCCTTCAAGATGATCCGCCAGATCGCCCACAAGCGCCACGGCGGCAAGAAGCACAAGATCCTCTATCGCGACCGCGATTACCACGGCGCCACGGTCGCCACCATGTCGGCGGGCGGCCAGGATGAGCGCAATGCGCAATACGGACCCTTTGTTCCGGGCTTCGTCAAGGTTCCGCACTGCATGGAATATCGCAAGCAGTGGGACGTCGAGAACTACGGTGAGCGCGCTGCCGACGCGATCGAGGAAGTGATCCTGCGCGAGGGCCCCGATACCGTGGGCGGTCTCTGCCTCGAGCCGGTGACGGCAGGCGGCGGGGTCATCACGCCGCCGGAAGGCTATTGGGAGCGGGTGCAGGAGATCTGCAAGAAATACGAGATCCTGCTGCATATTGACGAGGTCGTCTGCGGCGTCGGCCGCACCGGAAAGTGGTTCGGCTACCAGCAATACGGGGTCAAGCCGGACTTCGTTACCATGGCGAAAGGCGTGGCGTCGGGCTATGCGGCCATCGCCTGCATGGTCACGACTGAGGCGGTCTTCGAGATGTTCAAGGACGACGCGAACGATCCGATGAACTATTTCCGCGACATCTCCACCTTCGGCGGCTGCACGGCGGGACCGGCGGCGGCGGTCGAGAACATGCGGATCATCGAGGATGAGGGGCTTCTCGACAACACGGTGAAGATGGGCGAGCGGACGGTGAACAATCTCCGCGCACTGATGGACAGGCACCGGGTGATCGGCGACGTGCGCGGCAAGGGTCTGTTCTGCGGAGCGGAGCTCGTGGTGGACCGGCAGACGAAAGAGCCGGTGGAGGAGAAGAAGGTCCAGGCCGTCGTCGCGGACTGCATGGCGCAGGGCGTCATCATCGGGGCCACGAACCGGTCGGTGCCGGGCTTCAACAACACGCTGTGTCTCTCGCCCGCGCTGATCGCCACCGCCGACGATATCGACGAGATCACGGCTGCCATCGACAAGGCCCTGACGAAGGTCTTTTCCTGAGGCAAGGGAAAGGGGCGCTGCCCCCGTCGCCGCGCGCCGCGGCGACTCCCCCGAGGTGTTTCGGCAATAAAGAAGCGGCGGGCGCGGCTTGACGGCTGCGCCCGTTTCCGCATTCTGGTGTTAGGTCCAGTTACGCGCTTGGATAAGGCCAGACATGTCAATTCCGGCAGAGGCGTTCTTCCTCACTCCCGGCTTCAACGGGACGCTGCAGCATGAGATCCAGCAGATGGTGGCCGAGGGCATCCTCAGGGGCCGGTTCCGGGCGGGGGAGAAGCTGCCGTCGAGCCGGCGGCTCGCCCGGCATCTCGGCGTCAGCCGGATCACGGTGACGCTCGCCTATACCGAGTTGGTCTCGGGCGACTATCTAACCGCGCGCGGGCGCTCGGGCTATTACGTGTCCGAGACAGCGCCAACGCAGCCCGACTTTAAAATGGACGACCGGCCACGCCAGGACAACGTGAACTGGGAACGGGTCGTGGGCCGTCGGTTCTCCCGCCACGAAGCGCCCGCCAAGCCACAGAACTGGCACGAATTTCCCTTCCCCTTCATCTATGGGCAGGTGGATGTCTCGCTCTTCGATCACCAGAACTGGCGGCAATGCGCCCTGCGCGCGCTTGGCAAGCGGGACTTCGAGGTCCTGACCGACGACTTCTACGAGCGCGACGATCCGATGCTGATTGAGTACATCATGCGCTCAATTCTGCCTCGGCGCGGGATCAGCGCCCGGCCCGAGGAGATCATTCTGACCATGGGCGCGCAGAATGCGCTCTGGCTCACCGCACAGGTTCTGATCGGTTCAGGCCGGAAGACTGCGGTCGAGAATCCCTGTTATCCGGGCCTCAGGGCGATCCTCGATCAGCTCGGCACCGAGGTCACGCCAGTCGATGTCGATGCCGAGGGCCTGCCGCCTGACGCGCTTCCCGCTGGCGTCGAGGTCGTCTTCACCACGGCGAGCCATCACTGCCCCACCAATGCAACGATGCCGATCGCCCGGCGTAGCGCACTTCTCGAACGGGCGGGGCGCGAGGACTTCCTCGTCATCGAGGACGACTACGAATTCGAAATGTCGTTCCTGAAATCGGCGGTGCCGGCCTTGAAGTCGCTAGATCGGGGCGGACGGGTGATCTACGTGGGATCGTTCTCAAAGTCGCTCTTTCCGGGGTTGCGGCTCGGTTATCTCGTGGCCTCGGAAGCGTTCGTGCGCGAGGTTCGCGCGCTCCGCGCCGCGATGCTGCGCCATCCGCCGGGCCATATCCAGCGCACCGTCGCCTACTTCCTGTCGCTCGGCCATTACGATGCGCTGATCAACCGGCTGGGCCAGGCCTACAAGCGCCGCCGGACGGTGATGGACGAGGCGATCAGCGCCCATGGGCTCGCCATCGCGGGGCAGGGCGCGTTCGGAGGATCGAGCTTCTGGATGCGCGCGCCCGAGTCGGTCGACACCGATCTTCTGGCCGCTCGGCTCAGATCGCGCGGTGTTCTGATCGAACCCGGGCGAGTGTTCTTCGCGCCGGGCACGGCACCGCGCAATTACTATCGCCTCGCCTATTCCTCGATCCCGCAGAACCGCATCCCGGAAGGGATTGGGATCATCGCCGAGACGATCGCGGAATCTGGACCTAGTCAGGCGGCGTGACTGGCCCTACAGGGCGGAACCGGGGCGACGTAGAAACAGCGCCAAAGGAGGGGCGAGCGCCCCGACGGAATGGCTGCGGCGGAGGAGAACGCGCATGAAGATGACCACCGAGGAAGCCTTCGTTAAGGTTCTGCAAAGACATGGGATCGAACATGCGTTCGGAATCATCGGGTCGGCCTTCATGCCGATCTCGGACTACTTCCCGCGCGCGGGCATCACCTTCTGGGACGTGGCTCACGAGTGTAACGGCGGATACATGGCCGACGGCCTGACCCGCACCACAGGCAAAATGGCGATGATCATCGCGCAGAACGGACCAGGCATCACCAACTTCGTGACCGCCGTGAAGACCGCCTACTGGAACCACACGCCGATGCTCCTGGTGACGCCGCAGGCCGCGAACAAGACGATCGGGCAGGGCGGCTTCCAAGAGGTCGAGCAGATGGCCGCCTTCAAGGACATGGTCGCCTATCAGGAAGAGGTGCGCGACGCCTCGCGCATCGCCGAGGTGCTGAACAGGGTGATCACCAAGGCCAAACGGCTGTCGGCGCCTGTGCAGATCAACATTCCGCGCGATGTCTGGACGCAAGTCATCGACATCGAGCTGCCGCCGATCATCGACTTCGAGTTGCCTGCGGGCGGCTCTGACGCGATCGCCCAAGCGGCGAAGCTGCTGTCCGAGGCGAAGTTTCCGGTGATCCTGAACGGCGCAGGGGTAGTGCTCGGCGGCGCGATACCGGCGTCGCAAAAGCTGGCCGAGAGGCTCGACGCGCCGGTCTGCTGCAACTACCAGCACAATGACGCCTTCCCAGGCTCGCACCCCCTGTTTGCTGGCCCCTTGGGCTACAACGGCTCGAAGGCGGCGATGGAGCTGATCTCGAAGGCCGACGTGGTGCTGGCGCTCGGGACGCGGCTCAATCCCTTCTCGACGCTTCCGGGCTATGGGATCGACTACTGGCCGAAGACGGCGAAGTTGATCCAAGTCGATATAAACCCCGACCGGATCGGCCTGACGAAGCCCGTCGCCGTCGGCATCGTCGGTGACGCGAAAAAGGTGGCCGAGGCGATCCTCTCGCAATTGGGGGACCATGCGGGTGATGCGGGAAGAAAGGAGCGCAAGGAACTGATTTCGAAGACCAAGTCAGCCTGGGCGCAGGAACTCACCTCGATGGATCACGAACAGGACGATCCCGGCACGAGCTGGAACGAGCGGGCGCGCAAGGCCAAGCCCGACTGGATGAGCCCGCGCATGGCGTGGCGCGCGCTCCAGTCCGCATTGCCGAAAGAGGCAATCATCTCTTCCGACATCGGCAACAACTGCGCCATCGGCAATGCCTATCCGTCCTTCGAGGAAGGCCGGAAGTATCTGGCCCCCGGCCTCTTCGGCCCGTGCGGCTATGGGTTCCCCTCGATCGTCGGCGCCAAGATCGGCAACCCCGATACGCCGGTCGTGGGTTTCGCCGGTGACGGCGCCTTCGGCATCTCGATGAACGAGATGGTGGCGATCGGCCGCAAGGAATGGCCGGCGATCACGATGGTCGTCTTCCGAAACTACCAGTGGGGCGCGGAGAAGCGGAACACCACGCTCTGGTACGCCGACAATTTCGTCGGCACCGAGCTCGACGAGGGCGTTAGCTACGCAGGCATCGCCAAGGCCTGCGGGCTGAAAGGCGTTCAGGCCAAGACGATGGATGAGCTGACCGACGCGCTCGACCAGGCTCTGAAGGATCAGAAGGCCGGCAAGACCACCTTCATCGAGGCGCTCATCAACCAGGAACTGGGCGAGCCCTTCCGCCGCGACGCGATGAAGAAGCCGGTAGAGGTCGCAGGGATCGACGCCGCCGACATGCGGCCGCAGCAGGGGGTCTGAGGCGATGACCCTGCCGCTCGGGCTCGCCCCTTGGGCGGCAGGGGCGCTCGGCCTCGCCTTTCTCGCCGCGGCCTTCGTCCGGGGCTATTCGGGCTTCGGCTTCTCGGCGCTCGTCGTCGCCTTCTCGGCGCTCCTGACCAACCCGGTCCTGCTCGTGCCGGTCGTGATCCTGTGCGAGATTGCGATGACAGCCGTCCAGTCGCGCGGCATCCGAGCCCAGATCGACTGGCGCCGTATCTGGCCGATGCTCGCCGGCGCGGCGGTGGCGATGCCTGTCTCGGTTACGCTTTTGGCGCGGGTGGGGGAAGAACCTGCGCGGCTCGCCATCTCGGCGCTCATTCTCGCGATGAGCCTTGTGCTCCTGTCCGGCTGGACGCTGCGGCGTCCGTTCGGCGCGGCGGGTCACGGCGCGGTCGGCGTCGCCTCGGGCGTCGCCAACGGCGCGGCGGTTGGCGGGCTGCCGGTGGCGGCCTTCATGGCGGCCCAACCGATCCCGGCGCCCGTCTTTCGCGCGACGATGGTCGCCTATCTCACCGCGATCGACCTCGTGGCGCTGCCGGTGATGTGGGCGAACGGCCTCGTCACCCGCGACACGCTCACAATCTTCGTCGCGGCGCTGCCGCTTCTCGCGCTCGGCGTCTGGCTTGGCGGGCGGCGGTTCCTCGCCGCCTCGCCGCAGGATTTCCGCCGGGCGACGATCCTTCTCCTGACCGCGCTCGCGACGCTCGGCCTTGCCAGATCGGTCATGTGAGGTCTGTTATGTCCGCGCCAGAGGAGGGCACCAATATGCATCGCGATACCCGCGCTGCCGGCGCGACAAGGACAAAAGTTGAACAGCGGGACCCGTTCCCTTTTCTTTCGCCAATCGAGCCGCACTGCCCCGAACGGCTTCTGGCCCAGGCGCGAAGCTGCAAGCGCCCGCGCGTGGCGCTCGTCAACGCCGGCGCAATCCACCCGCTCCAGGGCATCCGCGAGGCGGCCGACCACGGCCTCGCGGAGCCGATCCTGATCGGCGACCGGGTCAAGATCGCCGCGACAGCGGAGGAGATCGGCTGGGATATCGGGGGCCTGCGGCTGATCCATGCGCCGCGCGAGACGGCGGCGACGGAAGCCGCGCGGCTGGCGCGGGAGGGTGAGGCGGATGCGGTCATGAAGGGGCAGATCCACTCGACGACCTTCCTTAAGGCGCTTCTGCCCTCGGCGGCGGGGCTGCGCGATAAGGAGGCGCGCTGCGGCCATGTCTTTCACATCACGGCGCCGACGTCGGACCGGCCGCTTCTCGTGACCGACGCCGCGCTGAACGTGGACCCCGACATGCGGACCCGGCAGGCCTGTCTGACCCAAGCGGTGCGGCTTGCCGAGATCCTGGGTGTGACGCGACCGAAGGCGGGGCTTCTCGCGCCGTCGGAGGATGTGAGCCCGTCGATCCCCAACACCGAGGAAGCCGCCGAGATCGCCCGCTGGGCGAAAGACGCGCTTCCGGAGGCGGTGGTGCAGGGGCCGATGGCGCTCGACCTCATCTTCTCGCGCGCGTCGGCCGAGGTGAAGGGATACGTCTCCGACGTGTCGGGCGACGCCGACATCATGCTGGTGCCGAACATCACGAGCGGCAATGCGCTCTTCAAGCTCATGGTGCTCGGGATGGGGGCTTGCGCGGGCGGCGTGGTGATGGGTGCGCGCGTGCCGATCCTGCTCACCTCGCGGTCGCAGGCCGCGCCCGCGCGCATCGCCTCGGCGGCACTCGGCGCCATTGTCGCGGGTGCGGCATGATCCTCGTCGTCAATGCCGGCTCCTCGTCGATCAAGGTCGCGCTCTTCGCATCCGACCTGACCGAGGTGCTGGACGGCGCCGTCTCGGGCATCGGCGGCAGGGCGCGGCTGAAGCTCGGGGCGCGCGACGAGGAGGCCGACGCGCCCGACCACGACGCGGCGTTGGCGCTGATTCTCGCGGCGATACGTGACGCGGGCCATCCGGTCGAACGGTTCGGCGCGGCGGGCCACCGCGTCGTTCACGGCGGTCGGGCGCTGACGCGGCCGGCCCGGGTCGATGCCGATGTGCTCGCCGCGATCGAGGCTTGCATCCCGCTTGCGCCCTTGCACAACCCGCACAACCTCGCGCCGATCCGTGCGCTCGGGCGTCTTGCGCCCCGCTTGCCGCAGGTCGCCTGTTTCGACACCGCCTTCCACGCGACCAACCCCGAAGTCGCGCAACGCTACGCGCTGCCTGCTGGCGAAGAAGCGAAGGGCATCCGCCGCTACGGCTTTCACGGCATTTCGTATGCGAGCCTGACGGCGCGGCTTTCCTCGCTGCTCGGCTCGGCCCTGCCGGAACGCGTGCTGGCCCTGCATCTCGGCAACGGCGCGTCGCTCGCGGCGATCCGCGACGGCCGGTCGGTCGCGACCACGATGGGCTATTCGCCGCTCGAGGGGCTGACGATGGGTACCCGCACGGGCACCATCGACGGCAACGCCGTGCTCAGGATGGCGCAGGATCACGGGATCGACGGCGCGGCACGGATCCTAAATCGCGAAAGCGGGCTCAAGGGACTCGGCGGGGCGTCGGACATGCGCGCGTTGCACGCGGAGGGGACCGAGGAAGCGCGCTTTGGCATCGATCACTTCTGCTACTGGGCAGTGCGGCACTCGGGCTCCATGATAGCGGCGATGGGCGGGCTCGACTGCATCGCCTTCACCGGCGGTATCGGCGAAAACGATGCGGAAGTCCGGGCGCGGATCTGCCAGGGGTTGAGCTTTCTGGGCGCCGCGCTCGACCAGGACGCGAATGAGGCCCGGACGACGCGGCTAGAGGTGGGTGGATCGGCGGTCCCGATCCTGATCGTCCCCGCCGAAGAGGAACGCCACATAGCGGGCGAGGTTCTGAACGTTCTGGGGCAGGGCGTGTGCTGATGCGGTCCGATCAGTACATACGACTTGCAATGCGAGCATATCGGAACGAACGTTCCGATTGCGGGCAGGATTAGGAAACGAAATGGGCTATCAGCAGCCGACACTGGACACATCTCCCAAGGTCTCCGACGAAGTGCGGAGGACGACGTGCTACATGTGCGCCTGCCGCTGCGGGATCAACGTGCACCTGAAATCCGGCAACGTCAGCTATATCGAGGGCAACCGAGACCACCCGGTCAACAAGGGCGTGCTGTGCGCCAAGGGGGCATCCGGCATCATGCAGGTGACCGCGCCTTCGCGGCTCCGCGCGCCCCTGAAGCGCGTCGGTCCGCGCGGTTCCGGCGCGTTCAAGGAGATCAGCTGGGAAGAGGCGCTACAGACCGCCGTCGAGTGGCTGAAACCCCTTCGCGATCGTGCCCCCGAGAAACTCGCCTTCTTCACCGGCCGCGACCAGTCGCAGTCGTTCACCAGCTTCTGGGCCCAGGGTTTCGGAACGCCGAACTACGCGGCTCATGGCGGCTTCTGCTCTGTCAACATGGCGGCGGCCGGCATCTACACGATGGGCGGCGCGTTTTGGGAATTCGGTCAGCCGGACTGGGACCGCGCGAAGTTGTTCATCCTCTTTGGCGTGGCCGAGGATCATGACTCGAACCCGATCAAGATCGGCATCGGAAAGCTGAAGAAACGCGGCGCGCGGATGATCGGCGTGAACCCGATCCGCACCGGATACAACGGTGTCGCCGACGACTGGTACGGGATCACGCCGGGTACGGACGGCCTCCTGATCCTCTCCCTCGTTCACGAACTTCTGCAGGCCGGGAAAATCGACCTCGACTACCTCGCGCGCTGGACCAACGCGCCCTGCCTCGTGGACGAGACGGAGGGACCGGGGAAGGGGCTTCTCCTCCGGGACGAAGACGGAAAGCTTCTGGTCATCGACCGGAGGACGGGCAAACCCACGCCATTCGACCGCAAGGCCGTGAAGCCCGATCTGGGCGCGAGCCATGAAGGCTGCCGTACGGTTTTTCAGCATCTTGCCGAGCGTTACCTCTCGGACGACTACGCGCCCGAGGCGGTGGCAGAGCGCACCGGAATACCGGCCTCCCGCATCAAGGGCCTCGCCGCCGAGATCGCCCGCGCGGCCTTCGACCAACCGGTCGTGATTGAGCAAACCTGGACCGATTTCCGTGGCGAACGGCACGAGAAGATGATCGGCCGCCCAGTCGCCTTCCACGCGATGCGCGGTATCTCGGCCCATTCGAACGGCTTTCAGACTGCCCGAGCGCTGCACCTCCTGCAAATCCTCATCGGCTCGGTTGAAGTGCCCGGCGGGTTCCGCTTCAAGCCGCCATATCCGAAGCCTATCGAGGCCCATCCAACGCCGCATTGCGCCTATGTACCCGGCAAGCCGCTCAATGGTCCGCATCTGGGCTTCGTTCAGGGGCCTGAGCATCTCGCGCTGAAAGAGGACGGCAGCCCGGCCCGCATCGACAAGGGTTTCACTTGGGAGAACCCGCTTTCGGTGCACGGGCTCATGCATATGGTCATCCCGAACGCCCACGCAGGCGATCCCTACAAGATCGATACGCTCCTGCTCTACATGGCGAACATGTCCTGGAACTCGTCCATGAACACTGGCGCGGTCATGAAGATGCTGACCGACACGGACGAAAACGGCGAATACAAGGTCCCCCGCATCATCTATTCCGACGCCTACGCTTCGGAAATGGTGACCTACGCCGACCTGATCCTGCCCGATACCACCTATCTGGAACGCCACGACTGCATCTCGCTTCTTGACCGGCCGATCTGCGAGGCCGAGGCGGCGGCCGACGCCATCCGCTGGCCGGTGGTGGAACCGGATCGGGAGGTGCGGGGCTTTCAGTCGGTTCTGGTCGAGCTTGCAAACCGGCTGCAACTGCCCGGGTTCGTGGACGAGGAAGGCCGCGCAAAGTACCGGGACTACGCCGATTACATGGTCAAACATGAGCGCCGCCCAGGCGTCGGCCCGCTGATGGGCTGGCGCGGCACTGGTGACCAGACCGGGCGCGGCGCGCCGAACCCGGACCAGCTTCGGCGTTACATCGACAATGGCGGGTTCTGCGTGGAACATATCCCGGACGAGGCCACCTTCTTCAAGCCCTGGAACGCCGCCTACCAGGACTGGGCCGTCTCGATGGGGTTCTACGACAAGCCGCAGCCCTATCTCTTCTCGCTCTGGTCCGAGCCACTGCAGAAGTTTCGGCTGGCTGCCGAGGGGCACGGCGAGCGACAACCGCCCGATCACCTGCGTGAACGGCTGAAGCGGAGGATGGACCCGCTGCCGATCTGGTACGAGCCTTTCAGCGATGAGGCTGGAGCAGACTATTCCGTTCACGCGCTCACGCAAAGACCGATGGCGATGTACCATTCCTGGGGCTCGCAGAACGCCTGGCTGAGGCAGATACACGGGGTGAACCCGCTTTATGTGCCGACGAAGATCTGGAACGAGCAGGATTTCAATGACGGCGACTGGGCGCGCGTGACTTCGCCTACCGGCGAGATCGTGGTGCCGGTCGCGCATATGGCTGCGCTCAACGACAACACGATCTGGACCTGGAACGCGATTGGCAAGCGGAAAGGGGCCTGGGCGCTCGATCCTGACGCGCCCGAGGCAACGAAGGCATTTCTTCTCAATCACTTGATCCACGAACTTCTACCCGAGAAGGGCGACGGCCTGCGCTGGTCGAACTCCGATCCGATCACCGGTCAGGCCGCCTGGTTCGACCTCAGGGTGAGGATCGAGAAGGCCGATCCGCCCGACGAAGCTTTGCCTGCCTTCGAAGCGATCCCGTCGCCAGTGCCGCCCGCCCGGAGGAACCGGCCATGACCGCACTTCCGCCGCCCTCCGCCAAGAAACTCGGTCTCGTCATTGACCTCGACACCTGCGTTGGCTGCCATGCCTGTGTGACCGCCTGCAAGGGCTGGAACGATCAGGGTTACGGCGTGCCTCTGTCGGATCAGAACGCTTACGGATCAGAGCCTTCCGGCGCTTTCCTCAACCGCGTTCACAGCTACGAGGTTCAGCCCGAGTCAGGCCCGGCGCAGATCGTCAACTTTCCCCGATCCTGCCTGCACTGCGAAGACGCGCCTTGCGTCACGGTCTGCCCCACTGGCGCCTCCTACAAGCGCGCCGAGGACGGGATCGTCCTGGTGAACGAGGATGCCTGCATCGGTTGCGGCCTCTGCGCCTGGGCCTGTCCTTACGGCGCGCGGGAGCTCGATCAGGCGGCGGGCGTGATGAAGAAATGCACACTGTGCGTCGACCGGATATACAACGAGAACCTGCCCGAAGAGGATCGCCAGCCCGCCTGCGTGAAAACCTGCCCGACAGGCGCCCGGCATTTCGGCGACCTCGGCGATCCGGAGAGCGACGTGAGCCGGCTGGTTGCCGAACGGGGCGGATATGATCTGATGCCCGAGATGGAGACCCGGCCGGTCAACAAGTATCTGCCGCCGAGAAAGAAGGGGGCACCCGACGAAGTCTCTGTACTCGCTCCGCTTCTCGACGTGGAGTCGACCGGCTTCGCGGGCTGGCTCGACCGGCTTCTCGAGAGGTTCTGATGCATCCTGCCCCTTCGGTCATCGTCTTCACCGTCCTGTCGGGCGCGGGGTTCGGGCTTCTGGCTTTCCTCGGCCTCGGGGCTGCGGAGGTCTACGGAGCGGCGGCCTTCCTCCTTTGGGGACTTGGCTACGCGCTCGCAGTCATCGGGCTTCTTGCCTCGGCCTTTCATCTCGGCAATCCGCAGCGCGCGCTCATGGCCTTCTCCCAGTGGCGGACAAGCTGGCTCAGCCGCGAGGCCTGGGCGTCCGCCGGCGCGCTCTTGCTGCTTGCGCCCGTCGCGCTGGCGGCGGTCTTGGGCGGCGGGTTGCCGCCCGTGTTCGGCGCGTTGGGCGCGCTGGCCTGCCTCGCGACGATCGGAGCGACGTCGATGATTTACGCGCAGCTTCGCACCGTGCCGCGCTGGAGCCACTGGACGACGCCAGCGGTATTCTTCGCCTTCGCGCTGACCGGCGGCGCGATCCTGAGCGGGCAGCGGGCGCTTGCCGGAGGGCTGGCACTTCTTCTCGGGCTCTTGCTTTGGGCGGCCTTCCGGCTGGGCGACGAGCGGTTCCAAGCGGAAGGCACGACTCTCGGCTCGGCGACCGGGTTAGGGCGGATCGGTGATGTGCGCGAATTCGCTCCGGCCCATACCGCGTCGAACTATCTCTTGCGCGAGATGATCCATGTTGTTGGGCGTAAGCACGCGGCGCGGTTGCGCGTTGTGGCGCTTGCGTTTGCCTCGGCGCTGCCTGCGCTTGTTCTCCTGTTTCTGCCTGGTGGTCTTGTCTTCACTGCGCTCGCAGCCGCGCTGCATGTCGTTGGAGCCTTCGCCGCGCGCTGGCTTTTCTTCGCGGAAGCGGAGCACGTCGTCGGGCTCTATTACGGGCGGCGCTGATCCCGGCGCGGGTTTGCCAAGGTCTGAGCAGGATAGTCTGTGCCCCGGGGCGGCGACTCGCCCTACGACGGAAACACAACAAAGGCATCGCCCAGCCATGGGGCGAGGTCCTTGGCGGGCCCGACAAGACGCGTCGTCATTATCGTGCGCAGCGTGCGCGCGATTTCGGCGGCGCTGTCGCCCGCCTGGTCAGTCGGCGCGAACAGCGAGATCGTGCGCGACATCGCGGCCAATGGCAGGGGATGCAGATCGACCTGGTCGAGGAAGATCCGCGCCCGCAAGAGTGCGAGCGGAGTGGTGATCGAAAACCCCGTCCCGTTGGCGACAAGCGCCATGATCGACTGGTTGCTGTCGATCTCGAACCGGTCGAGCGGCGTAAGATCGTGGCGTGCGAGATGTGCTTCGATCTGGCGCCCCATGAGCGTGCCGCGATCGTAGCGCAGGAAGGGCAGCTTCGCGAGCGCATCAAGTTCGCGGCGGCGGGGAAGCGCGAATCCCTTCGGCACGGCAAGCACGTAGGGATCGCGCAAGAGCCCGTATTCCCGCATGCCGGGCACCGCATCCTGCGGACGGGCGGCCACGGCCACGTCTAGCGCGCGGCTGACCAGCATTTCAATCGCTTCGTGGCTTGGCGCGGTCGTGAGCCGGAACTCGCAATTCTTTAGGTTCTTGGCCAGCGCGACCACGAGGTCGGGCGTGATCTGGCTGTCGAAATCGTCGATCATTCCAAGCCGCAGGCTTTTCAGATGCGAGATGTCGAGCACCGTCAGTTCGGTCTGTGCCTGCCGGATCTGGCTTAGTGCTTCGCGTGCACGAAACAGGAAGACGCGACCAGCGGCCGTGAGCTTGAGCGGACGATGGGCACGATCGAACAACGTGCACCCAATCGCCGTTTCAAGGTTGGAGAGCTGCTGAGAGGCGGCGGGCAGGCTCATTTTCATTCGCCGCGCGGCCTCGGCCACAGTTCCGGTCTGCGCAATCGTCTCGAAAAGCTCGAGCGCTCTGAGCGTGATGCCTTTGCCCAACATGAACCGGAGAGCCTCCAACGCGGCATTGTATTTCAAAAAAATGAACCTGTTACCGATGCCGGTCAAGCACTGCGTGAGCGGGGCCGGTCAAACCCGGCACTGAAGAGGCGTGCGTCACGAAAGACTGAAAACCCATGCCGGTTCTTCCGCCACACGCCTTGAAGGGTTCTTCCTGTGAGAGCACTTCGCCAATAGGCCGGCGGCCCGGGAACGGAGAAAAGGGGACCATGCGGCCCGCGGAAATTCTGGGTCGAATGGGGCGCGAGGCCACGATCCTGCTGATGGAGCGCGCGACGACGCCGATCACGTTGCTTTCGTGGTTTTCCCATAGCTGCAGGTGCCAGGTCGGACCACTGCGTTCAGCGACAAGGCGGGTGGCGATCCGGGCCCGGTACTTGCCGGCTTTGAAACACGTCTCGAAGTAGGGGGGCGAGACGATCGCGATGCTCTCCTCGCCTGCGGCACGCGTCTTGGGCGTTTTCGCTTAATTGATTGGTCAGTCAACAACGGGCGTGAAAAATGTCGTACGCAGTTCATGATATGTCGTTTTTGGGTTCCTTGCCGGGCGACCGCGCGCCATAGTCGACCATGGTCGGGCGCCGGCCGGGGATGACAAGCAACAAGAATGACAAATCCGCTGGGGAACCATTCCTGATGGGCAATATCTCCCGTCTCGAGACTTTCTCGAATGAGTTCGTCTGCTTTGTCCGGGCCACGACGGATGGCGGCGCCACAGGTTGGGGGCAGTGCTCCACCTACAACGCCGACATCACGGCGCAGGTCTTTCACCGCCAGGTCGCGCCGCATGCGCTTGGGCAGGCGACGGACGACATCTTTGGTCTCGTCCAGCGGATCGAGGAGAAGGAGCACAAGTTTCCCGGCTCGTACCGCTGCAGAGCGCTCGCCGGGCTCGACACCGCGCTTTGGGACATGAAGGGACGGCGAGTGGGCAGGCCCGTCGTTGAATTGCTGGACGGTGAGCCGTGTGCAATCAGGGCCTACGCGTCGTCGATGAAGCGCGACATTACCCCCGAGGACGAAGCGGCCCGGCTCTGCCGGTTGCGCGACGAGCAGGGATTTGACGCCTTCAAGTGGCGCGTCGGCGCGGAGTGCGGCCGCGACGTGGACGAATGGCCGGGCCGGACAGAGGCGGTCGTCCCAACCGTCGCCCGGGCGCTCGGGGATGGGGTGGCGAAGCTCGTCGATGCAAATTCAGGCTTTTCGCCAGCTCGCGCGATCGAGGTGGGTCGCCTTCTCGAGGCCGAGGGTGTGTCGCATTATGAAGAGCCCTGTCCGTACTGGGAGCTTGCTCAGACGAAAGAGGTTACGGACGCGCTCGACATCGACGTCACCGGCGGCGAGCAGGACTGGGACCTTGCGACATGGGCGCGCATGATCGAGATGCGCGCGGTCGATATCGTCCAGCCGGACGTGATGTATATGGGCGGGATCGCGCGCACGCTGCTCGTCGCGAGGATGGCGGCCAAGGCGGGCCTATCCTGTACGCCGCACAGCGCCAACCTGTCACTGGTGACGATCTGCACCATGCATCTTCTGGGCGCGATCCCGAATGCCGGGAAGTACTTGGAGTTTTCCATTGAGGGTGCGGACTACTATCCTTGGCAGCAGAACCTGTTCCTGGGCGATCCCTTTGCCGTGCACGACGGAAAGCTCTGCATTCCGGACGGCCCCGGGTGGGGGGTCGAGATCAATCCCGCCTGGCTTGACGCAGCGGCGTATCAAAAGAGTGAGATTGAGGGTTGACGCTGCGCCGCCGCGCGGCCGTAATCGAACACAAACAGAACCCGAACAACAAGGAGGATATCATGACCGAACACGATCGCAGAATGGGCGGGCTCAGCCGCCGCGGGCTGCTTCAGGGGGCGACAGCCCTAGGCGCCGCGGGCTTGATTCTGCCCGCAAGCGTGCGCCGCGCGGCGGCAGAGCCCAAGAAGGGCGGCATCCTGCGGCTGGCGCAGGCGAGCGGCAGCACGACCGACAGCTCTGATCCCGCGACGTGGGACTCGCAGTTCGTCCAGGTCCTGCACACCGCACGCTGCGCCTATCTGACCGAGATTGCGCCGGACCATTCGCTTGTCGGCGAGCTCGCCGAAAGCTGGGAAGCCTCGGCGGATGCGGCCACCTGGACGTTCAAGCTGCGCGAAGGCGTTACCTACCACAGTGGCAAGACGATGACTGCGGATGACGTCATAGCCTCGATCAATCACCATCGCGGCGAAGACTCGAAATCGGCGGCCAAGCCGATCGTCGATCCGATCGTCGACATCAAGGCTGACGGTCCGAACGTCGTGATCTTCACGCTCAATGCGGGCAACGCCGACTTCCCGTTCATCATGTCGGATTATCACCTGCCGATCCTGCCCTCGGCGGACGGCAAGATTGACCCTACTTCGAACGACGGCTGCGGCGCCTACGTCATCGATGCCTGGGAGCCGGGCGTCTCTGCAAGCCTGACGCGCAACCCAAATTACTGGAAAGAGGGACGCGCCTGGTTCGACGGGATCGAGATGAACGTGATCCACGACGCCGCCGCACGCCAGAACGCGCTCATCACCGGCGAGGTGGACGTGATCGATCCGGTCGATCTTAACACCGTGGGGCTTTTGCAGCGCGCGCCGGGGATCGTCATTCTCTCGACCACGGGTACGCAGCACTACGTCTTCCCGATGGATACGCGCGCCGCGCCGTTCAGCGACAACAACGTTCGCCTTGCGCTGAAATACGCGGTCGACCGGCAGGAGATGGTCGACAAGATCCTGCAAGGCTATGGAAGCGTCGGTAACGACCACCCGATCGGCCCGTCGAACCGCTTCTACAACGCCGATCTGGAGCAGCGCACCTACGACCCCGACAAGGCGAAATTCCACCTCAAGGAAGCTGGCATGGACAGTCTGACCGTCCAGCTTTCGGCCGCCGACGCGGCGTTTTCGGGATCGGTCGACGCCGCGGTTCTCTATTCCGAAAAGGCGGCTGCCGCCGGCATCACAATTGAGGTTGTGCGCGAGCCAAACGACGGCTACTGGGACAATGTCTGGATGAAGAAGGGCTGGACCGCCTCCTACTGGGGCGGCCGTCCGACCGAGGACTGGATGTTTTCCACCGCCTACGCGTCGGGTGCGCCGTGGAACGAGAGCTTCTGGGAGAACGAGCGCTTCAACGAGCTTCTCGCCGCCGCGCGCTCCGAGCTCGACGAGGACAAGCGCCGTGAGATGTACTACGAGATGCAGGCCATCCTCTCGAACGAGGGCGGCACTGTCGTCCCGATGTATGCGAGCTACGTCATGGCGATGACCGACAAGGTTGCCCATGACGAACAGGTTGCGGCCAACTGGACGCTCGACGGCTTCCGCGCCCTCGAACGGTGGTGGTTCGCCTGAAGCTGACCGGCTCCGGCGCAACTTGCGCCGGAGCCTCTCTGCCCCTCGAGGGGCCAAGAAGAACGGCCCGCGAGGTCGGCCGATAACAAGGACCAGGGGGGCTCAACGTGTCCGCAATCTGGACAATGATCGCAAAACGTCTGGCACTCGGCGTGCTGACGCTGTTCGTGATATCGCTGATCATTTTCTCGGCGACCGAGATGCTGCCCGGCGACCTTGCCCGGGCGGTCCTCGGACAGTCCGCGACCGAGGAAACGCTCGCGGCCTTTCGCAGAGAGCTCGGGCTCGACCAGCCGGCCCACACGCGTTACCTCAACTGGCTCGCGGGCGCGTTGCAGGGCGATTTCGGCACGTCGCTCGCCAACAAGCGGCCTATTTCCGATCTGATCGGCACGCGGCTTGGCAACACGCTGTTCCTCGCGCTCTACGCGGCGGCGATCGCCGTGCCGTTGTCCCTGACGCTCGGCGTCCTCGCTGCGCTCTTCCGCAACACTTTCTTCGACCGGAGTGCCAACGCGCTGGCCCTGACCTCGATTTCGTTCCCCGAATTTTTCGTCGCCTACATCCTGATCTTCGTGCTCGCCCAGGCGGGGCTCTTTCCCTCGATGACGCGGATCGACGCAAATACGGGCTTCGGCGAGTCGCTCTATCGCGCCTTCCTGCCTGCGCTCACACTCACGCTGGTTGTCACCGCGCACATGATGCGGATGACGCGGGCGGCGATCATCAACCTTCTCGCCTCGCCCTATATCGAGATGGCGCGGCTGAAGGGCATGAACCCGATGCGCGTTATCCTGAAGCACGCGCTGCCGAACGCGCTCGCACCAATCATCACCGTCGTTGCGCTGAACCTCGCTTACCTCATTACCGGGGTCGTCGTCGTCGAAGTGGTCTTCGTATATCCCGGCCTCGGCCAGCTCATGGTCGACTCGGTGTCGAAGCGCGACATTCCCGTTGTGCAGGCAGTCGCGCTGATCTTCGCGGCGGCCTATGTGCTTCTCAACCTCACGGCGGACGTGCTGTCGACTTTGTCGAATCCGCGTCTCATCCACCGCAAGTAGGAAGGGGCGCATGAACACTCTGATAACGTTGTTCTGGATCGCGGTGGCCATCGCGCTTGCCATGGGCGCGGGATGGCTGTTCCGCACCGTTGCGGTGTCAGTCACCCGGGGTCCCACGGCGCGAGCTCTCAGGACCGCACCGATCACGGCGGCCTTCGGCATGCTGGTGATCGTGCTCTATATCTTGACGGCGATCTTCGCGCCGGTGATTGCGCCCTACGCCGAGCGGGCCGTGGTGGGTGGCCAGTTCCTTCCTTGGGATTCCACTCACATCTTCGGCACAGACAATCTCGGCCGCGACATGTTCTCACGCCTGATCTACGGCGCGCGCAACACGGTGGGCATCGCCTTCGCGACGACGGCGCTCGCCTTCGCAATCGGTTCCATCCTGGGACTGCTTGCCGCGACGGTCGGCGGCTGGATAGACCAGGCGCTGAGCCGACTTGTCGATATTCTCATGGCTATCCCGTCTTTGATATTCTCGCTCCTGCTTCTCGCGATATTCGGCACATCGGTTGTCACGCTGATCCTTGTCATCGCGACGATCGACTCCACCCGCGTCTTTCGGCTGGCCCGGTCGGTCGCCATGAACATCGTTGTGATGGACTACATCGAGGCTGCGAAGCTGAGGGGCGAGGGGCTCTGGCGGCTCATCACGCGCGAGATACTGCCCAATGCCATGGCGCCTCTGGTCGCCGAGTTTGGACTGCGATTCTGCTTCGTCTTTCTCACCATCGCGGCGCTGTCATTCCTCGGCGTCGGCATACAGCCGCCGACGGCGGACTGGGGCTCGATGGTGCGCGAGAACGCCGCCCTCATCACATTCGGCGACGTCACGCCGCTATTGCCGGCCGGCGCCATCGCGCTGCTAACGGTTGCGGTCAACTTCGTCGTGGACTGGATGCTGCACCGGGCGAGCGGTCTGAAGGAGTAAGGTCATGAAAGACGACACGACCAACAAGCCCGTCCTTCTGACGATGCGCGACATTCATATCGAAGGCCGGTCGGAGGAGACGTGGTCGCCGATCATCAAGGGTGTCGATCTAACGCTTCACAAAGGTGAAGTACTTGGGCTGATCGGCGAGTCTGGTGCCGGCAAGTCGACTCTGGGCCTCGCTGCGATGGGCTTCACCCGCGACGGCTGCCGGATATCAGGCGGTACGATCGACTTCGACGGCACCGACCTCATGAAGGCGTCCGAGGCCGAAAAGCGGTCCCTGCGTGGCAAGCGCATTGCCTATGTTGCGCAGTCGGCGGCAGCCAGCTTCAATCCGGCGCACCGGCTGATCGATCAGTACAGTGAAGCGCCGGTCCAGCACGGCGTGATGAGCCGGGCGGAGGCGGAACGCGACGCATTCGAACTGTATCGCCGGATGCAGCTGCCCAGTCCCGAGGAGATCGGATTCCGCTATCCGCACCAGGTCTCGGGCGGACAGCTTCAGCGGGCCATGACGGCGATGGCGATGTCCTGCCGACCCGACCTGATCATCTTTGACGAGCCGACGACGGCCCTGGACGTGACGACGCAGATCGAGGTCCTGTCGGCGATCCGTGACATCGTCGCCCAGTTCGATACGGCCGCGATCTACATCACCCACGACCTCGCGGTCGTGGCGCAGATGGCCGACCGGATCAAGGTTCTTCTGCGCGGCGACGAGGTCGAAGAGGCCGACACGCGCACGATGCTATCCAGCCCAAAGGACGACTATACGAAATCACTTTGGGCCGTGCGAAGTCACGCACGTGCCGTCCAGCCGCCCGTAGCGGAAGGCACGGTGCCCGTGGTCTCGGTCAAAGGCGTGACGGCGGGCTATGGTGCGGCGGACATTCTAAAGAACATCAACTTTGATGTGCACCGGCGACGCACCGTCGCGGTCGTCGGCGAAAGCGGATCGGGTAAGTCTACCGCCGCGCGGGTCATCACCGGCCTTCTGCCGCCGCGTCAGGGCCAGGTCCTGTTCAACGGCAAGCCGCTGCCGCCGGACTACCGCCAGCGGAGCCGCGATCAATTGCGCCAGGCGCAGATGATCTACCAGATGGCCGACACCGCGCTAAACCCCAAGCTGCGGCTGCGCGAACTGATCGGGCGCCCGGCGCAAATGTATCTCAGGCTGCACGGCAAGGCGCTCACCGAACGGATCCGCGATCTTCTGCACCTCATCGAACTTGAACCCGACATCTATATCGACCGCCTGCCGTCGGAACTTTCGGGCGGTCAGAAACAGCGCATCGGCATCGCCCGGGCGCTTGCGGCAGAGCCGGAATTCATCATCTGTGACGAGGTGACGTCTGCCCTCGACCAGCTCGTGGCCGAGGGCATTCTTAAGCTGCTCGACCGGCTGCAGACCGAGTTCGACCTCGCCTACATGTTCATCACGCACGACCTCGCCACCGTGCGCGCCATCGCCGACGAGGTCGTCGTGATGCAGAACGGCCGCGTAGTGGAGCAGGGGCCGAAGGACGAGATGTTCGAACCGCCCCACGACCCTTATACCGAGCTTCTGCTGTCGTCGGTCCCCGAAATGGACCCTGACTGGCTCACCAAGCTGTTGAAGGAACGGGCGGCGAAAGCCCAAGGGTAGGGTTCGCGCTCGACCGGTTGGGCAGGCATGCGCACGGGTGCGCACTCTGCCGGGAGGGGCGCAATGACGGACAGGTCATCAGCCGTCCGCTTCGCCGAGAATGCGGAGGAACACGAAGGTGGCTTGCTGCGCCGCCTTATCCTTGATCGAGACCGACATTTCGACGCTGTCCAGCCGGTACTGGCGCAGGTCGTAAGAATCGGGGTGATTGACGCCTTGATCCTTGCGCATGTGGGCGCGATTCCCGAAGCAGTCCCGGATCAGGCCTTGGAGCGCATCGAATGCCCGATGGGCTCGTGTTGATCGATATTGGTATTGCCATGCGCAATGATAGACGTTCGCCCCCGACAGTGACGGGCTGACGGCGCAATTCGCGACAGCGTCCGGCGCCTGCGGCGCTGCCGGGGCTGTTCCACCAGTCGCGATGCCTTGGAAGTTCGACCGCGCCGCATTCACGAGGGCATTCACTTCTCCGCAGTGTTCGGCCGCGCGTGCGGTTCCTGCTAACCAAACCGCGAGCGCCAGGACGGCGCAGATAACCCCGTAGCACAGGATCGAGCTCGGCCGATTGCGGCGATCGATCATTGTTGCTCCGTCCACCCCGATCCAAGCGGCGCCTGCTCTCGGCATCATACACATGCGGCACGGAAGACGAAACTCCGGCACCCGTGCTGCTGAGGCCGGAGGCGTCGTTCGGCCATGGCAATGGGCTTTCCCGCGAGGCGCTATCGCCGCGCCTGCCGCTTTGCCCGCACATCGTCGACGAGCTTCACCGTGTAGTCGGCAAGCTTTGCCAACGCCGCCTCGGCCGAACCCGCGTCCCGCGCCTCGATCGCATCCGCGATGGCGGTGTGGAAAGAGACGATCCTCTCGCGCGACCGGGCCGTGAAGGTGATCATGTTCATCAGGGGCTGCATCGCTTCGACCGCACCCGCGAGCTGATAGGAGAGGATGGGGTTGCCCGCCGCATCGACGAGCGCCCGGTGAAACGCCACGTCGGAGGCGCAGAAGCCCTCGTCGGACAGCCCGCGCTGCGTCTGTCGGTGGATCTCGGCGCGCATCGCGGCAAGATGATCGGCCTCCCTCCGGCCGGCGGCGAATGGCACACAGGCGCGCTCAAGCGCGTAACGCGCCTCGCATGCGGTCTCGAAGTCGACCGCGTTCATCGACAGCAGGAGGGTAGAGGTGGTGATTTGCTGGTCCGCCGCCTCCTCGTAGGAGATGCGGTTGACGAAGGCACCGCCCGTGGCTCCGCGTTGGGTGCGGATGAGGCTTTGCGCCGCGAGCCGTTTCAGCGCTTCGCGCACCGTTGGACGAGAGACGCCGAACTGCTCGGCCAGTTCCTGCTCCGAAGGCAGGCGCTGGTCGACGATCAGCCGCCCCTCGACGATCGCGTCACGGATCGCCCGTGCGATACGCACCGGCAATTCGCCGTCTGGACCGAGCTCCAGTTTTTCCATGCCGCCTCCATGCCCATTCAATTGTCAGACATTAATTGTTTGACATTTGAGCGCATCGGCGTGACCCTATGCGCGACGGCGGCGTCCGTCCATCCTTTTTCGAGTCGCCCGAGGGCATCCATGTCCGCACCCATCCTGCATGGCGAAAAGCTCGCGCACGCGCGGCTGTCCGTTCGCGCCATGGGCTGGCTCGGCTTCTACGGCGCGGTGCTTGCTGCCTGGATTGCGGTCGCGCTCATGGCGCGGGATATGCCCGGCGCAGAACTCAAGTCCGTCCCGTCGGAGTTCTGGGCGGCGCTTTGCATATCGGCAGGGCAGGCTCAACCGCTGGCGCTCTGGACGATGTGGGCGCTTATGGCGGCGGCGATGATGCTGCCGACCTTCGTGCCTGCGCTTAGGACATTTGTTGACCTTTCCGCGGCCGGCGCGACGACCGGCACCGGCGCTGCTGCTCTCGTGGGCGGCTATCTGGTGGTCTGGTTGGGAGGCGCAGTGCTTGGTGCGACCGCTCAGTGGACGCTTGCACGCGCGGGGGCTCTCACGCCGTTCGGGGCAAGCCTTTCGCCGTGGCTCACCGCGACGCTTCTGGTCGGGGCGGGGCTTTACCAGTTCTCTGCGCTCAAGCATGCCTGCCTGTCGCGCTGCCGGATGCCGCTGACCTTCTTCATGCAGCACTGGCGCCCCGGCGCGCCCGTCGCCTTCGGAATGGGCTTGCGCCTCGGCGCGCTTTGCTTCGGCTGCTGCTGGGCGCTGATGGGTCTCGGCTTCATCGGCGGTACGATGAATCTGATCTGGATGGGGGCGGCGACTGTATTCATGACCATCGAGAAACTGCCCGAGATCGGGCGCTGGCTTACCCGGCCCAGTGGCTGGGCCCTGATCATCGCGGGCGGCGCAGTGGCGCTCCGTGCAATCTGAACTGTCTGAGGGAGGAACGACATGGCCAAAGACCTGCCCGAATGGGCCATCAAGGGGGAATTGATCCTCAACTGCAACTGCACCGTTTTCTGCCCCTGCGTGATCTCGCTCGGCGACCACCCGCCGACCGAAGGCTACTGCATGGGCTGGGCCGGAATCCGCATCGACAAGGGTAACTACGACGGCGAGGACTTGTCCGGTCTCAACGTTGGCCTTCTTCTGGAGATTCCCGGCAAGATGGGACGCGGCAACTGGAAGGCGGCGGCCTATATCGACGAACGCGCGTCGGACAAGGCTTATGAGGGGCTTCTGAAAGTCTTCACCGGCCAGGCGCGCGGCACGACAGGGCTCTTCAAGGTGCTCGTCAGCGAATTCCTTGGGGCCGAACGTGCGCCGGTGCAGTTCGAGACCGAGGGCAAGACCCGCCGCCTCACGGTCGGCAAGGCGATCCGAGGCGAGATTTCCCCGGTGCCAGGCCATGGCGGCAAGGACATGGTCATCACCAACACCGAATATTGGATGGGGCCGGATATCACAGTGGCCAAGGCCGACAAGGCCCGCGTCCGCGCCTTCGGTCGTGTCTGGGACTTCGACGGGCGCTCGGCCGAGATCTGCCAGATCGACTGGCACGGACCGAATTGAACGCCTGAACTGGAGCAGCCCAATGGCCCTCATCTCTCCGTCGCGCCGACTCCGGCGCACTCCCTTCTCCGAAGGGGTGGAAGCCGCCGGTGTGAAAGCCTACACCGTCTACAATCACATGCTCTTGCCAACCGTCTTTCGCTCCGTGCAGGAAGACTACCGTCACCTGAAGACCGCCGTGCAGGTCTGGGATGTGGCCTGCGAACGCCAGGTCGAACTGCGCGGCCCCGATGCCGCGCGACTGATGCAGATGCTGACGCCGCGCGATCTGCGGGCGATGCTGCCGGGGCAATGCTATTACGTTCCTATCGTCGACGAGACGGGGGGAATGCTGAACGATCCGGTTGCCGTCAAGCTGGCCGAGGATCGCTGGTGGATATCCATCGCGGACAGCGACCTTCTGTATTGGGTAAAGGGTGTCGTGCAGGGATGGCGTCTGGATGTGCTGGTTGACGAGCCGGACGTCTCTCCGCTGGCGGTCCAGGGACCGAAGGCCGAGGATCTCTTGGCACGCGTCTTCGGTGACGCGGTGCGCGACGTCCGCTTCTTCCGCTTCGGATTGTTCGATTTTCAGGGCAGGTCGCTCGTCGTCGCCCGGTCGGGCTATTCGAAGCAAGGTGGCTTCGAGATCTACGTCGAGGGCGGCGATATCGGGATGCCGCTCTGGAATGCGCTGATGGAGGCGGGCCGCGACCTCGACGTCTGGGCCGGTTGTCCCAACCTGATTGAGCGGATCGAGGGCGGGCTCTTGTCCTACGGCAACGACATGACCGACGACAACACGCCGCACGAATGCGGGTTGGGCAAGTTTTGCGATACACAGACGGCGATCGGCTGCATCGGGCGCGACGCGCTTTTGCGCGTGGCGAAGGAGGGGCCGGTGCAACAGATCCGGCCCATCGCAATCGAGGGGCCGGCACTGCCGCCCTGCGACCGATGGTGGCCGGTTCTTGCCAAGGGCAAGCGCGTGGGTCGCGTCAGTTCGGCCGCCGCGTCGCCCGATTTCGACACCAACGTAGCCATCGGCATGGTCCGGATGACGCACTGGGACCCAGGCACCGAGCTCGAGGTCGACGCTGGCGAAGGTCTGCGCAAGGCCGTCGTGCAGCCTAAATTCTGGATTTGAGGAGATAGCTCATGATCAATGCACTCGTGGTCACGAAGGACGAGGAAAGCGGCAAGACCAGCGCCTCGGTCGAGGCGATCGACGAAAGCCGGCTGCCCGATAGCGAGGTCGTGGTCGCCGTCGACTACTCCACAGTGAACTACAAGGACGGGCTGTGCATCGGTCCAGGCGGCGGCTTGGTCAGGAACTACCCCCACGTGCCTGGCATCGACTTCGCGGGCACGGTCGAGAAATCCACCGACGACCGATACAAGCCCGGCGACAAGGTCGTTCTGACCGGCTGGCGTGTGGGTGAGGCGCATTGGGGCGGCTACGCCCAAAAGGCCTGTGTCAGGGCCGACTGGCTTGTTCCGCTGCCCAAGGGGCTCACGACGCGGCAGGCGATGGCGGTGGGCACGGCGGGTCTGACTTCGATGTTGGCGGTCATGGCGCTCGAGGACCACGGGCTGGAGCCGGGCCACGGGCCGGTTCTCGTCACCGGCGCGGCCGGCGGTGTGGGCTCGGTCGCGACAGCGATCCTCGCCAAGCTCGGCCATGAGGTCGCCGCCGTGACCGGCCGGCCCGAGACGGCGGAGTACCTCAAGAGTCTGGGCGCCTCGCAGATCGTCGCGCGCGAGGAGCTGACCGAGGTGTCCCGGAAGCCGCTTGAGGGCGAAGCCTGGACGGGCTGTGTCGATGCGGTGGCCGGTGCTATGCTCGGTCGCGTTCTGAAGCAGATGAAATATGGCACGTCCGTCGCGGCGGTGGGCCTTGCCGGGGGCGCCGCGATCGAGGGCGCGCTGATTACCCCTTTCATCCTGCGCGGCGTCAACCTGCTTGGCATCGACAGCGTGATGCAGCCCTACAAGAACCGCGTTCGCGCGTGGGAGCGGATCGCGAGCGACCTGCCGATGGACCATCTCGACGCGATGATCCAGAATGCGACTCTGTCCGATCTGCCCGGGCTCGGCGCGGACATCTTGAAGGGCAAGGTGCGGGGACGGGTTGTCGTTGACGTGAACGCGTGAGGTCATGAATGATCGAGGGTGCCTGCCATTGCGGGGCGGTGCGGTGGAGCTTCGACGGCATTCCCGACTCTGCGACCTCCTGCAACTGCACGATCTGCCGGCGCTATGGCACCCTTTGGGCCTATGACTACGAGGGTGAGCGCGTTAAGGCTTCGGGTCGAACCAGCATCTATGCCTGGAACGGACGGACGATCGGCTTTCATTTCTGCCCGGAATGCGGCTGCGTCGCTTACTGGCGCGCCTGCGAATCCGGCAAAGACGGTCGACGCCGAATCGCCGTGAATCTTCGGCTTGCCTCGCCGGAGGTAGTGGGCGTCATCGCGATGGAACGTTTCGATGGGCTCGACAGTTTCGACGACTTACCGCGTGACGGGCGTTGCGTGTCCGACATGTGGTTCTGAGCGCACGCGAGGTGGGCTGTCATGGCCGCGTTGAGAAAGGGGTGCTAGACTTGCGCAGGACAAGGAGCTAAGAACGCGACCGTTAGCGCTAACAGACTAACTGAAAGGTCACGAGGTACTCATGGTCTCGCGCGTGATTCCGGTCGATCCGTTCGACCTTGTCGTTTTCGGAGGCACCGGCGACCTGGCGCGCCGCAAGATCCTTCCCGGACTCTATCGCCGCTATGTCGCAGGCCAGATCCCGGAAGGCTCGCGGATCATCGGTTCGGCCCGGGGTGACATGGACGACGCGGGCTACCGCGACTTCGCGTCCGAAGCGATCAGCGAGTTCCTTGACGGCACCAAGCGCGATCCGCAAAGCGTCGCACGATTTCTCGATCATCTGTACTACGTCCCAACCGACGCGCGCGGGGAAAACGGCTGGCCGGACCTCGCCAAGCGCGTGCGCGCAGATGTCGTCCAAGCGTTCTATTTCTCCGTCGCCCCTTCGCTCTTTGGCGATCTGGCTGAGCGTTTGCACCGCCATGGCATCGCCGGGCCGGAGGCGCGGATCGTCGTCGAAAAACCCTTCGGCCGGGACCTCGAGACCGCGAAGGAGCTGAACGCCACGCTCGCCGAGCATTTCGACGAAAGTCAGATTTACCGCATCGATCATTATCTGGGGAAGGAGACGGTCCAGAACCTGATGGCCGTGCGCTTCGCCAACATCCTGTTCGAGCCGTTGTGGAACGCCCGCCATGTCGATCACGTCCAGATCACCGTGGCAGAGACGGTGGGTGTCGGCGGCCGCGGGGCCTACTACGATACGTCGGGCGCGATGCGCGACATGGTGCAGAACCACCTCATGCAGCTTCTCTGCCTCATAGCGATGGAGCCGCCCTACCGGTTCGACCCCGACGCGGTTCGCGACGAGAAGCTGAAGGTCATACGCGCGCTTTTGCCCGCCGCGCCCGAAGACATCGTGCGCGGACAGTATCGTGGCCGGACGGGCAAGGGATCGCCGAAGCAGGCCTCCTACTCCGAGGATGCGGAAAATCCGAGCTCGACCACCGAAAGCTTCATTGCGATGAAGGTCCACATCGCGAACTGGCGCTGGAAGGGAACGCCCTTCTACCTGCGGACGGGCAAGCGGCTTCGTGGCCGAGCCTCTGAAATCGCGATCGTCTTCAAGGAGGTGCCGCATTCGATCTTCGGCGACGAGGAGGGCTGGCGCGAGAACGTGCTGTCGATCCGGCTTCAGCCCGACGAGGGCATGACGCTTTCCGTGATGATCAAGGAACCCGGCCCGGGCGGAATGCGCCTGACCGAGGTGCCGCTCGACATGTCGTTCGCCGAGGCGCTCGGCGAGGACGGCGCCGACATTCCCGACGCCTACGAGCGGCTGATCATGGACGTGATCCGAGGCAATCAGACGCTCTTCATGCGCGGCGACGAGGTCGAGGCCGCGTGGGCCTGGACGGACCCGCTCATCGCGGCATGGGAGGCGCGCGGCGACAAGCCCAAGGGCTACGATGCCGGATCGTCAGGGCCGGAAGACGCGCTGATGCTGCTCCATCGCGACGAGCGAAGATGGCGGGAGATACGGGAATGAAGTTCGTCGACTACCCCGACACGGAATTGATGATGTTCGACCTCGCCGACATGCTGGCGAGCGAGCTTGCGGCTGCGCTTCGCCAGAACGACGCCGCCTGTCTCTGCGTGCCCGGCGGCACCACGCCCGGGCCCATCTTCGACGTGCTCTCCGGGGTCAAGCTCGACTGGGACCGGGTCACGGTGTTGCTCAGCGACGAACGCTGGGTGCCGGAGAGCCACGAACGCTCCAACGCTCGGCTCGTCCGGCAGCGGCTGCTGACCGGACGCGCGGCGGCGGCGACCTTCCTGCCGCTCTACGCCGACACGCCCGAGCCCGAAGCGGCGGTCGAGGCGCTGGCCGAGGCGATCACCCCGCACCTGCCGATCGACGTGCTCCTTCTCGGGATGGGGGCGGACATGCACACCGCCTCGCTCTTTCCGGGCGCCGACCGGCTGGCCGAGGCGCTCGACGATGACGCGCCCGTGGTCGTGCCAATGCGCGCGCCCGGCGCGGGCGAGCCCCGGGTGACGCTGAGCGCCCCAGTCCTTGCGGGCGCGATGAGCGCCCATGTGGTGATCACAGGTGCCGAGAAGCGCGAGGCGCTCGAACGGTCCGAGGACCTGCCGCCCGAAGAAGCGCCGATCCGCGCGGTGCTCGCCAACGCGACCGTTCACTGGGCCCCCTGACAGAGGTGCGACCATGACCCCCTGGGACGACCTGCGATACCACCATGCCGCCCATGCCGGCCGGCCGATCCTCGAGCTTTTCGAGCGCGGCGACCGGGCGGCGCATTTCTCGATCCGTGCGGACGGGATGCTGTTCGACTATTCCAAGACCGCGATCGACGCCCATGCGCGCGACCTGCTCATCCGGCTCGCCGAGGCGTCGGGCGTCGCGGCCCGGCGCGAGGCGATGTTCACCGGCGAGAAGATCAACGAGACCGAGGGCCGCGCCGTCCTGCACACTGCCCTGCGAAATCTCGACGGCGCGATCGAGGTGGACGGCAAGGACGTCATGCCCGAGGTGCGCGAGACCTACGCGCGCATGGAGGCCTTCGCGCGCGATGTCCGCGCGGGCCGCGTCACGGGGCAGGGCGGGCGCATCAGCGACATCGTCAACATCGGCATCGGCGGCTCCGATCTTGGCCCCGCGATGGCGGCGCTGGCGCTCGCGCCTCATGCCGACGGGCCGCGCGCGCATTTCGTTTCGAACGTCGACGGCGCGCATGTCCATGACGTGCTGGCGCCGCTCGACCCCGAAACGACGCTGATCATCGTCGCATCCAAGACCTTCACGACGATCGAGACGATGACGAACGCCGAGACGGCGCGCAAGTGGATGGCGGCGAAGGTGGCCGAACCGGCGGCGCAGTTCGCCGCCGTCTCGACAGCGCTCGACCGAACGACGGAATTCGGCATCCCGGCCGAGCGGGTCTTAGGCTTCGCCGACTGGGTCGGCGGGCGCTATTCGGTCTGGGGGCCGGTGGGCTTGAGCCTCATGATCGCCGTCGGGCCGGAGAACTTCGCCGCGTTCCTGAAGGGCGGCGCGGCGATGGACGCGCATTTCCGCGACGCGCCGTTCGCCGAGAACATGCCCGTGATGCTCGCGCTCGTCGGCATCTGGCACAACCAGATCTGCGGCCATGCGACGCGGGCGGTGCTGCCCTACGACCAGCGGCTGTCGCGGCTGCCCGCCTATCTCCAGCAGCTCGAGATGGAATCGAACGGCAAGCGCGTCGCGATGGACGGGACCGCGCTCGACATCCATTCCGGGCCGGTGGTCTGGGGCGAGCCCGGCACCAACGGCCAGCACGCCTTCTACCAGCTCATCCACCAGGGCACGCGGATCGTGCCGTGCGAATTCCTGCTCGCCCGCGAGGGGCATGAGCCCGACCTCGCCCATCAGCACCGGCTTCTTGCCGCCAACTGCCTCGCGCAGGCCGAGGCGCTTCTGCGCGGAAGGTCGCTTGCCGAGGCGCGTGCGCTGATGGAGGCGAAGGGGCTGAATGGCGACGAACTCGAGCGCCAGGCCCGGCATCGCGTTTTTCCCGGCGACCGCCCGTCCACGACGCTGCTCTACCCGAAGCTCACGCCGTTCACGCTCGGTCAGATCGTCGCGCTCTACGAACACCGCGTCTTTGTCGAAGGCGTCATTCTCGGCATCAACTCCTTCGACCAGTGGGGGGTGGAGCTCGGCAAGGAACTGGCGGGTGCGCTCGAGCCGATCCTGTCGGGGCGCGAGGATGCGGCGGGCAAGGACGCCTCGACGCGGATGATGGTCGACTACCTGCGCTCCGAGGACTGATGGCGGCTACGCGTCTGCCGTCGCCCGCAGATACCGCGCGCAGCCGGTCAGCGCGGCATAGTCGTCCTCGACCACGAAGACCGGGAATTCGCGCGCGAAATCCGAGAAGCGGCCCTTGTCGTGCATCGCCTCGGCGAAGCCGAAGTGCTCGAGATGCGGCGTGAAGGCGCGGGCGACGCCGCCGATGAGATAGACGCCCGCGAAGGGCAGATAGGTCAGCGCGAGATCGCCGACGACCGTCCCAAGCAGCCGCACGAACGTGCGCCCCGCCGCTTCGGCCACGGCATCGCCGCCATCCGTGATCGCGGCCATGATCTTCGCCGCCTCGCGCCGCCCGTCACGCCCCGCCTCGCGCGCCTGCCACGCGAAGACCGCTTCGAGTCCACGTCCCGACAGCACGTCCTCGACATCGGCGAAGCCGTGCGTCCGTTCCACGAACCGCATGAGGCTCAGGTCCGCGTCGCTGCGCACCGGCATGCTCGCGTGGCCGCACTCGGACGCAGCGACGAGGATACCGGTGGGTGTCTCGTGAACCGGCGCCGCGTTGAAGCCAGTGCCGACGCCGACGACGAGCCGGACCGTGCGGCTGCGGCCGTTCGTCTGGCGCGCCGGCACGACCGGGCGCAGGCTTGCGGGCGCGAGATGGGCGAGCGCATGGCCCTGGGCTTGCATGTCGTTGATGACGGCGACGCGTTTCGCGCGCGTGGAGTCGCCGACCTCATCCTCGGTGATCGTCCAGTCGAGATTTGTCAGCCGCGCGGTGCCGGCCTCAACGGGTCCCGCGACTGCGACGCAGGCGGAGGCGCATCCCGAAACTCCCGCCTCTGCCAGATAGGTCCGAAGCACACCGCCGATGTCGGGATGCTCGGCGTTCCCGAAGCGGCGAATCGTTTCGCTTTTCACCTGTCCGTTCCAAGCCAGCGCGACGCGCGTGTTCGTCCCGCCGATATCGGCAACGATGGTCGGAAGCGTCGTCATCGGCGTCCTCTCGGGGCAGGGGCGGTGGGTGCGTGATAGGCCGCGCGCCGCCGCCCATCAAGCCCTGCGCCCTCTTGAAGCCGCCCCCGGCCCCGTTGACACGCGAAGGATCAGCTACTGCATGCTTGAAGATGGAGACGTCGCATCCATGGGGGACTGTATCAGCATCTCAACGCTCAGAATTGAGATGAAAGAGCGCCTGCGCATTGTAGCTCCCGTTCAAAGCGCCTTAAATTCCGTGTGCGGAAAACAGAATCGCCGGACGAAGTGGCTCCGGTTGGGAGGATCACATGCAAAGATATCTGACAACCAGCGCGGGCGCGCTCGCAGTGCTTTGCGGCGGCGTTTCGGCGCAGGAACTGATATTCCCGCCCAACGAGGACGCCCGGTTCAACTGGCAAAGCTACGAAGATTTCGATGCCGCCTACAACCTCGACGGGCAGTCGCTCACCATCTTCGGCCCGTGGCGCGGCGAGGACCAGGTTCTGGTTGAAAGCATGCTCGCCTATTTCACCGCCGTAAGCGGCGTCGCCATCAACTATTCCTCGTCGGAAAACTACGAACAGCAGATCGTCATCGACACGCAGGCCGGTTCGCCGCCCGACATCGCGATCCTTCCGCAGCCCGGCTTGATTGCGGATCTCGCCTCCAAGGGGCTGCTGACGCCGCTTGGCGACGAGACGCAGGCCTGGCTGGTCGAGAATTACGCGGCGGGCGACAGTTGGGTCGCGCTTGGCACCTACGCGGGGGCGGACGGAGCAACTGCGCTCTATGCCTTCCCCTACAAGATCGACGTGAAGTCTCTCGTCTGGTTCTCGCCGGAGAATTTCGAAGATGCGGGCTACGAAGTCCCCGAGACGATGGAGGCGCTGAAGGCGCTGACCGAAGAGATCGCCGCAGAGGGCGAGACGCCGTGGTGCATCGGGCTCGGCTCAGGGGGCGCGACGGGCTGGCCCGCGACTGACTGGGTCGAGGACATGATGCTCCGCACCCAGCCTCCTGAGGTTTACGACCAGTGGGTGACGAACGAAATTCCCTTCACCGATCCCGCCGTCGTCGGCGCGATCGAGGAATTCGGCTGGTTCGCCCGCAACGACGCCTTCGTCGACGGTGGCGCGGCGGCGGTCGCCACGACCGACTTCCGCGACAGCCCGGCGGGTCTCTTCGCCTCGCCGCCGAAATGCTACATGCACCGGCAGGCCTCGTTCATCCCGTCCTTCTTTCCCGAAGGGACGGAACTTGGTCTCGACGCCGACTTCTTCTACTTCCCGGCCTACGAGGAAAGGGACCTCGGCAAACCGGTGCTCGGTGCGGGGACGCTCGCGATGATCACCAAGGACGGCGAAGCGGCGCGCGCCTTCATCGAGTGGCTGAAGACGCCCATCGCGCATGAGGTCTGGATGGCGCGGTCCGGGTTCCTGACGCCCTACAAGGCGGTGAACGCCGAGGCCTACGCGAACGACGCCTTGAAGAAGCAGGGCGAGATCTTGCTGAACGCCACGACCTTCCGCTTCGACGGGTCGGACCTGATGCCGGGCAAGATCGGCGCGGGCGCGTTCTGGACCGGCATGGTCGACTATGCCGGCGGCAAGCCCGCCGAAGCGGTCGCGGCCCAGATCCAGGCCGAATGGGATGCGATCAAGTAACAAGTGAGCGATTGCAGCGGCCCGGGGGCGGCGCGCCGCTCCCGGCTATCACGAGGGGGCGGGGATGGAACAGCTCTGGACCGCGCTAGGCACGATCGCGATCGGCATCGCCGGGGCGGCGCTCTACTTCTGGGGGTCGAACTGGCTTCTCGACCGGATCTTCCCCGCCCGTGCCGCCGACATGCGCAGGGCGTCCCGCAACGTCGCCCGGGCGAACCTGATCCGGCCCTGGCTGTTCCTCGGCCCGGCGCTCACGGCGCTTGGCCTCTATCTCGTCTACCCCGTCTTCGCCTCAATCTGGCTCAGCTTCCATGACCGGACGGGAGAGAGCTATGTCGGCCTCGCGAATTACCGCTGGCTCCTGTCCGATCCGGGCTTCCGCGAGTCGATGTTCAACAACTTCATGTGGCTCCTCGTCGTCCCCGCCGCCTCGACCTTCCTCGGCCTCGTCGCCGCTGCGCTCACCGACCGCATCGCCTGGGGCAACATCGCGAAGTCGCTGATCTTCATGCCGATGGCGATTTCCTTCGTGGGCGCGGCGGTGATCTGGAAGTTCGTCTACGATTACCGCGCGGAAGGCTCCGAGCAGATCGGCCTGCTGAACGCGATCGTCGTGGCACTCGGCGGCGAGCCTCAAGCCTGGATCGCGCTGCCGTTCTGGAACAACTTCTTCCTGATGGCGATCCTGGTCTGGATCCAGACCGGCTTTGCGATGGTGATCCTCTCGGCCGCCCTGCGCGGCATCCCCGAGGAGACCATCGAGGCCGCCGTGATCGACGGCGCGAGCGGCATCCAGATCTTCTTCCGGATCATGGTGCCGCAGATCTGGGGCACGATCGCGGTCGTCTGGACGACAATCACGATCACGGTGCTGAAGGTCTTCGACATCGTGCTCGCCATGACCAACGGCCAGTGGAACAGCCAGGTGCTCGCGAACCTGATGTTCGACTGGATGTTCCGGGGCGGCGGCGATTTCGGGCGGGGCGCGACGATCGCTCTCGTCATCATGGTGCTCGTCGTGCCGATCATGGTCTGGAACATCCGCAATGCGCGCGCCGAGATGAGGGACCGCTGATGGCCTCCGGTCCCAAAACCCCGCTCGCCTGGGCGGTGCATCTGTCGGTCGTGGTCTTCGTCCTTCTCTGGACGCTGCCGACCGCCGGCCTGCTCGTCTCCTCGTTCCGCGACAAGGACCAGATCGCCGTCTCAGGCTGGTGGACGGCATTGTCGAGCGCGTCACAGAACCTCGTCGCCCGGGCGCCCGCCGGGGATGGCGAGGAAATGGTCGACGGCCGCTTCGTGCTTTCCGGCAACGTCCTGGACGGCGCGGCCGGAAACGTCTCCGCCTTCGGCTTTTCCAGCCGCGGGCCGGCGGCCTTCGAGCCCGGCGCGGTCGCGGACCTGCGGGGCGGGGCAACGCTGACGGTCGCCGAGGATGGAAGCTACACGCTCTCCGGCCCAGAAAGTTTCAAGGACAAACGCGGCCAGCGGATCTTCTACACCGCCGAGGTGTCGCCGCGCTTCACGCTCGAGAACTACGGAAACGTCCTGACGGCGGCGGGCATCGGCCGGTCGTTCCTGAACTCGATGACCGTGGCGGTGCCCGCAACCGTGATCCCGATCCTGATCGCCGCTTTCGCCGCCTATGCCTTGGCCTGGATGCCGTTCCCCGGCCGTTCGCTTCTGATCGCCGCCGTCGTAGGTCTTCTGGTCGTACCCTTGCAGATGGCGCTGATCCCGCTTTTGACCATCTACAACAATGTCGGGCAAACCTTTGGTATCGATCCGAAAAGCTATGTCGGTATCTGGCTTGTCCATACCGGCTTCGGGCTGCCGCTCGCGATTTATCTCCTTCGGAATTACATGGCGGGTCTCCCGCGCGAGGTGATGGAATCGGCACGCGTCGACGGCGCGACGGATTTCCAGATCTTCACCAAAATCGTCCTACCGCTGTCGTTCCCTGCGCTTGCGAGCTTTGCCATCTTCCAGTTCCTCTGGACCTGGAACGACCTGCTCGTCGCACTCGTCTTCCTCGGGCCGACCGATGACAAGTTGGTGCTGACCGGGCGTCTCGTGAACCTTCTCGGGAGCCGCGGCGGCGACTGGGAGATCCTCGCGGCCTCGGCCTTCGTCTCGATCGCGGTGCCGCTTCTGGTGTTCTTCGCGATGCAGAAATACCTCGTGCGGGGTCTTCTCGCCGGGTCCGTGAAAGGGGGATGACCGTGGCCTCGCAGACCAAGCCGCGACAGAGGCAACTGGCTGGAGACCGCGACTGGTGGAAGGGCGCGGTGATATACCAGATCTATCCGCGCAGCTTCCAGGATTCGAATGGTGACGGGATCGGCGATCTGCCGGGGATCACCCGGCGGCTCGACCATGTCGCCGGGCTCGGCGCGGATGCCATCTGGATCTCGCCTTTCTTCACCTCGCCGATGAAGGACTACGGCTACGACGTCTCGGACTATCGCGAGGTCGATCCGATGTTCGGCACGCTCGCCGATTTCGACGCGCTCGTCGCCCGCGCGCACGAGCTTGGCCTGCGCGTGATGATCGACCTCGTCCTCAGCCACACTTCGGACCAGCATCCCTGGTTCCTGAAAAGCCGCGCCGACCGCACCAATCCGCGCGCGGACTGGTATGTCTGGTCCGACGCGAAGCCCGACGGCACGCCTCCGAACAACTGGCTCGCCATATTTGGCGGCCCCGCCTGGCACTGGGAACCGCGGCGCATGCAGTACTACCTGCACAACTTCCTGACTTCTCAGCCAGACCTCAACTTCCAAAACACCGACGTGCAGGAGGCGCTTCTCGACGTCGCCCGCTTCTGGCTCGATCGCGGTGTCGACGGGTTCCGCCTCGACACGATCAACTTCTATTTCGCGGACAAGGAGTTGCGCGACAATCCCGCGCTGCTGCCGCAGCTGAGGAACGATTCAATTGCGCCGCTGGTCAATCCCTACAACTGGCAGGAGCACGTTTACTCGAAGAACAGACCGGAGAATCTTGAGTTCCTGAGAAAAATTCGCAGCGTCATGGACGAGTACGGCGCCGCCGCCTTGGGCGAGGTCGGCGACGCGCAGCGCGGTCTTGAGATCATGGCGCAGTACACGTCGGGCGACGACCTCATGCAGATGTGCTATGCCTTCGAGTTCCTGTCGAAGGCCCCTCTCACCGCTGTCCGCGTGGCGGAGACCTTCGGCCGGCTCGCCGACGCCGCGCCCGACGCCTGGCCGTGCTGGGCCTTCTCCAACCACGACGTCGTCCGGCACGCGAGTCGTTGGAGGCTTTCCGGCGACGCCATAAAGACTTATGCGACGCTCCTCATGTGTCTAAAAGGGTCGGCCTGCCTCTACCAAGGGGAAGAGCTGGGGCTGCCGGAGGCCGAGATCGCCTTTGAGGACTTGCACGACCCCTACGGCAAGGAGTTCTGGCCGGAATTCAAGGGGCGCGACGGTTGCCGGACGCCGATGGTCTGGGAGGCGGAGGCGCCGAATGGTGGCTTCAGCGCCGCGAAGCCCTGGCTGCCCGTGCCGCCCGAGCATCTCGCCCGGTCCGCATCCGTCCAGCGCGACGACCCGGAGGGACTGCCCGCCCATTATCGCCGCGCGATCGCGCTACGTCACGCGCATCCGGCGCTCGCCCGCGGGGCGCAGGATGAGATAACGGCCGAGGGGGATGTGATCCGTTTCATCCGCAGGCACGGCGACGAGGAGATCTTCGTGGCCGTCAACCTCTCGGATCGGCCGGCCACCATCGCGGGGCCGGGCGCGGGCCGGCAATCGATCGGAGACGAGCTTGGCGCGGCGGTTCCGGACGCCGACGGCGCGGTCGCGCTCGGGCCGTGGGGATGCGCCTTGCTCCGGCGCGGGGGCTGAGGACATGGCGGAACTCAAGCTGACCGGGATCTCGAAGTCGTATGGCGAGGTGCAGGTCCTGACGAACATCAACCTCGAGATCGAGCGCGGCGAGCTGATCGTCTTCGTCGGCCCTTCGGGCTGCGGGAAGTCCACGCTTCTCAGGATGATCGCGGGGCTCGAGACGATTTCGGGCGGAACGCTTGAGATCGAGGGCGACGTGATGAACGCCGTGCCGCCAGCGCAGCGCGGCATCGCGATGGTTTTCCAGTCCTACGCGCTCTATCCGCACATGACGGTGCGTGACAACATGGGCTTCGCGCTCAGCATCGCGAAGAAGCCCAAGGCGGAGATCAGCGCGGCGGTCGAGAAGGCTGCAGAGATCCTTCAACTCACGCCCTTCCTCGACCGGCTGCCCAAGGCGCTGTCGGGCGGCCAGCGCCAGCGCGTGGCGATCGGCCGGGCGATCGTCCGCAACCCGAAGGTCTATCTCTTCGACGAGCCGCTTTCGAATCTCGACGCCGCGCTTCGCGTCGCAACCCGGATCGAGATCGCGCAGCTCAAGGAGAAGATGCCGGATTCGACGATGATCTACGTCACCCACGACCAGGTCGAAGCGATGACGCTCGCGAGCCGGATCGTGGTTCTCGCCGGCGGCGGGATCGCGCAGGTCGGCACGCCGCTGGAGCTTTACGAGCGCCCGCAGAACGAGTTCGTCGCGCAGTTCATCGGCTCGCCCGCGATGAACCTGCTCGACGGCGAGATCGTCGCGACGGGGCCCGAGACGGCCGTCCGGCTATCGACCGGCGGAACGGTGCGCGCCGCCATTCCGACCACGCTAGGGGACCAGGGCCTGAAGGTGCGCGTGGGAATCCGGCCGGAGGATTTCATTCCCGCGAACGGTTCCGATCCGGTCTATCGCGGCCGGGTCGAGATCACCGAGGCGCTTGGCGAGGTGACGCTGCTCTATTTCGCGCGCGAGGGCGGCGCGCCCGCCGTCATCGCGAAACTGCCCGGTATCCATTCGCAGCTGCGGCATAAGGAAGTGTTATTGACTGCCGATCCGGCCAAGATCCACCTCTTCCTCGACGAAATGTCGTTGCATTATCGCTGAGCCCTGAACGCGTCAGCCCGGCCAGATCAGGATCACCGCGAAGGTGAAGCCCGCCATCAGGGCAAGAAGGGAGGATGACATCGCCATTGCGGCACAGAACGCGCCGGACTGGCGGAGGCGGGGCTGGCCCCGTGGGCAAGAGGGAATCGGCTTCATGCCGCCATTAGGCCCGCGCTAGGTTTCCCGAGGCTTAACGCGATGCGCCCCGTTGCGCGTCGCGCCAGGTCAGGCGCGCGCGCCCGCGATCACTCCGCTGCGATCTTGATGACCGGCTCCATCGCCGCGAGCTGTTCGTCGGACAGGTGGCACTTGACCTGGTGCCCGCCCGCGACTGTCTTGAAGGGCGGCACCTCCTTCTCGCAGAGATTGCCCGGCACCTTCGACTTCCACCGGCACCGCGTCTGGAACGGGCAGCCGGGCGGCGGGTTCATCGCCGAGGGGATGTCGCCTTCGAGCACGATGCGCTTCTTCTCGACATGCGTGTCGGCGATCGGCACCGCCGACAGCAACGCCTCCGTATACGGATGGTAGGGCGGCGCGAAGACCTGGTCGGTCGTGCCAAGCTCCACCACATGGCCGAGATACATCACCATCACCCGGTCCGACAGGTACCGCACGATACTGAGGTCATGGCTAATAAAGAGCAGCGTCGTCTTGTTCTTGCGCTGGATCTCCATCAAGAGGTCGGTGACGGCCGCCTGGACCGACACGTCGAGCGCCGAGACGGGTTCGTCTGCGACGACGATCTTCGCGCCGCCCGCGAACGCCCGCGCGATGCCCACGCGCTGCTTCTGGCCGCCGGAAAGCTGGCGCGGCATGCGGGTCGCGAATTCGCGCGGCAGCTTCACGAGGTCGAGAAGCTCCAGCATCCGCTCGCGGCGCTCCGCGTCCGAATTGCCCTCGCCGAAGATCTCCAGCGCCCGGATGATCTGCCGCCCGACCGTCATCGACGGGTTGAGCGTGTCAAACGGGTTCTGGAAAACCATCTGCACGCTTGAAATGGTTTCGGTCGATCGATCTTCGATCGGCGTGTCCTGAATTTCGTGGTTATGGAGCAGGATCTGCCCCGAAGTCGCGGTTTCCAAGCCCATGAGCACCTTGGCGAAAGTCGACTTGCCGCAGCCGGATTCGCCGACGATGGCAAGCGTTTCGCCCTCATGCGCCTCGAAGCTCAACGTTTCGTTGGCTTTTACGACCTTCTTGTCGCCGCCGCCAAACAAGGCGTTGGGCGAGACTTCGTAGTATTTGCGAAGGTCATCCATCTTGAGGACAACATCGCCGATCGGCGTCTTTTCGGTTTTCTCCGCGACCTCGGGCGGCGCGTTCCAGTCGATTTCTTCCACGCGAATGCAGCGAGTGTCGTGCCGTTCGTTGCCCTCAACCGGGATCATTGGAATGTCACCCTGATCGCATCGACCGGCAACGAAATAGTCGCAGCGCGGCCCGAAGTTGCAGCCCTGCGGCCGCTCATGGGGCAGGGGAAAGTTGCCCGGAATCGCGATGAGCGGGCGGGCATTCTTGTCCGCCCCTGGCAGCGGGATGGAACGAAACAGGGCCTGCGTATAGGGATGCTGCATCTTGTCGAAAACGTCGGTGATGGACCCTGTCTCCACCGCCTCGCCGGAATACATCACGCAGAGCCTGTCGCAAACATCGAGCACCAGCCCGAGATTGTGCGAGATGAACAGCATCGACGTGCCGTATTTGTGGCCGAGGTCCCTGACCAGATCAACGACTGCCGCCTCGACCGTCACGTCGAGCGCCGTCGTGGGTTCGTCGAGGATCAGGAGCGCGGGCTTCGACATCAGTGCCATCGCGATGACGATGCGCTGCTGCTGGCCGCCCGAAAGCTGGTGCGGATAGGACTTCAGGATGCGCTCAGGGTCGGGCAGCCGGACGTCGCTGACCACCTCAAGCGCGCGCCTGTAGGCCTCGTCAGCCCCGACGCCTTCGTGGATCATCGGCACTTCCATGAGCTGCCGGCCGATCTTCATCGCCGGATTCAGCGAGGCCATCGGCTCTTGGTAGATCATCGCAATCTCGGAGCCACGGATGTCGCGCAGTTCATCCTCCGGCATGGTCGTGAGGTCGCGGCCCTTGAACCTGATCGTGCCGCCGACGATGCGACCGTTCTTGCCGAGATCGCGCATCACGGCGAGGGCGACGGTCGACTTACCGCAGCCGGATTCTCCGACCAACCCCATCGCCTCGCCCGGCTGGACGACGCAGGAGAAGTCCATCACGGCCGGTATCTCCCTCAGCCGGGTGAAGAAGCTGATCGAGAGGTTCTCGATCTCCAGGATCGGGCCGTCATAGTCCCATTTGGTCATGTTGCCCCCTAGTCCTTCATGCTTTCTTCGCGCAGCCCGTCAGCGAGCAGGTTGAGCCCCAGAACGAGGCTCATCAGCGCGAGTGCCGGCACGATTGCCGGGTGCTGCGCGACGGTCATCAGTTTCCGTCCGGCGTTGATCGTCGATCCCCAGTCGGGGCTTTCGGGCGACAGGCCGAGGCCGAAGAAGCCCAGGGTTCCTAGAAGGATCGTCGTGTAGCCGATCCTGAGGCAGAAATCGACGATCAAGGGCCCGCGCGCGTTTGGCAACATTTCCCACAGCATGATGTACCAGGGCCGTTCGCCCCGGGTTTGAGCGGCCGAGACATAGTCGCGGGTCTTGATGTCGAGGACGATGCCCCGCACGATCCGGAAAACCGTGGGCGAATTCACGAAGACGACCGAGACGAAAACGATCAGGATGTTGCCCGGCACATGTATCAGGTCGAGCGCATTCGGCAGGACCGCGACCTTGGTGCCGACCTCGCCGATAAGCGACAGGTAGAGGTATCCACCCACGACCGCGATGATCAGCATCACCTTGTTGCGAAGCGCCGGCACGACGTAAAAGCGCGAGTTGACGAGGATCAGAAGGAACACGATCGGGAACAGGAACAGGACCATCGCCATGTATTGCGGCATGCCGGTTTCCACGATTTCCGGTGTGACCAGCAGGTAGAAAAGAAGGATCACCGGGAAGGCTAGGATCAGGTTTGCGAGGAAAGAGAGGCCGGTGTCGAGCCTGCCGCCGTAGTAGCCCGCGGGCAGGCCGAGCGTAATGCCTACCATGAAGGCGAACATCGTGGCGAGCGGCGCGATCTGCACGACGATCCGGCTGCCCATCACGACGCGGCTGAAGACGTCGCGGCCGAGATGATCGCCGCCCAAGAGGTACCAGCCCATCTCGTCCGGCGTGGGCGTGCCCGGCATCTTGTTCTTCATCCGGCTGATCTGGCTCAGCACGTCATGGGTCGTGACGAGGTCGGCGAATATCGCCGTGAACACCCAGAACATCACCATGCCGAAGCCGATCATGCCGATCGTCGAGTCGAAGAGCTTGCCGTAGAGGCCGAGCCGCCGCTTGTAGCGTATCGACAGGGCGAAGGTCAGGATCAGCGCGGCCCAAACCGGCAGGAAGCGCTTGGCGAGCCCGCCCACGATCCCTGCCGAGCCGTAAGACATGATGGCGCCGCCGACGATGTAAATCGCGACGAGCACGATCAGCGCGAGAAACAGCCAGCGCACCGACTTCTCGGCGATGCCGTAGGCGCCGCCGCGCGCGACGACCGTGCCGTCGGGATTTGCGATGATCGAGGGCTCTGACGCGGTGAACGACAGCAGGATTTGCGCCACAGCCGCGATGGCGAACGCGACCGCGACGCCGATCGTGACGGGGTTCAGAAAGGAAAGCGAGCCTGTCCAGGTCAAGGGGTCCATTTTCTCTCTCCCTTACGAAATGCGGATGCGTGGATTCAGGAACACGTAGCCGATATCCGAGATCAGCTGCGTCACCAGAACCACGAAGACCGCCACGACCGAGCAGCCAAGAAGGAGTTGGATGTCGTTGTTGCCGGCCGCCTGGACGAGGGTCCAGCCGAAGCCCTTGTAGTTAAACAGCGTCTCGACGATGACGACGCCGTTCAGAAGCCAGGGGAACTGGAGCATGATCACGGTGAAGGGCGCGATCAGCGCGTTCCTCAGCGCGTGCTTCATAACCACATTGCCGAACGAGACGCCTTTCAGGCGCGCGGTGCGAATGTATTGTGCGGTCATGACCTCGGTCATCGAGGCGCGCGTCATCCGCGCGATGTAGCCGATGCCATAGAGCGCGATCGTCATGACCGGCAGGAAGAAGTTTTCGAACGTGATATTGTCCATCGCGCTCGATGCCGTGCCCTTGAACCATTTCAGTCCGACCATGGAGGACGCGAAAACCGCGATCAGGATGACGCCGGAGACGTATTCCGGTGTCGCCGTCGTTGCGATAGAGAAAGTGGAGAGCGACCGGTCGAGCTTCGATCCCTCGCGCATGCCCGCCAGAACGCCGATGATCAGCGAGACCGGCACCATCACAACCATCACCCAGAACATGAGAATTCCGGTCAGCGAAAGCCTTGTGCCGATGATGGAGGAGACATCGTCCTTGAAGACCGAGGAGAATCCCCACTGCCCCTGAAGCACGCCGCAAAAACTGGAAGCCGTCGCCGGGTCCTGCCCGCGTTCTATACAGCGGCCGGTCGTGACACCGCCTTCCTCCCGCGTCCAGCCGGGAACGACCCCCAGCCATTCGCCGTAGCGCACAAGCAGCGGGCTGCCGTGACCGTTCTTGTCAAGCCAGCTTTGCACCTCTTCATCGGTGATGCGGCTGCCGGCTTCGGTTTTCGCGAGTTTTTCGAGATTTGGTGGCAGGTTTGTCAGAAAGAAGACGACAAACGTCAGGCAAAGGGCTGTCAGGACCATGGTCAACAGCCGCCGGAGCAGGAATATCAGCATTTTTTCATGTCCTTCCCCCCCAAAAGAACGCAGGGGTAGGTTGGAGTGCACGGGCCATCGCGTCAACAAAAAGCGGCGCGCGGAATGTGTCCGCGCGCCGCCATGAGACCGATCAGGCCTCGATCGACCACTTGTAGTGGTGATGCTCGAACGTCGGGTGCATTTCGGCACCTTTCACGTTCTCGCGGAAGTGACGGTAGACGTTCCGCCAGTAGGGCTGGATGAGGACGCCATCGTCCTGCATCAGCTTCTCGATCTTGGCCATCACCTCGCGCCGCGCATCGGCATCGGCGATCGACATGGCTTCAGCCAGAAGCGCGTCGAAATCGGCGCTGGCATAGGCGGTTTCGTTCCAGGCCACGCCCGACTTGTAGGCGAGCGCCAGGACCTGCACGCCAAGCGGGCGCATGTTCCACTCGGTGGCCGAGAACGGATACTTGGCCCAGTCGTTCCAGAAGGTGGAGCCGGGCAGGATCGTCCGCTTGATGTTGATGCCGGCATCCCGCATCTGTGCCGCAACCGCGTCGCAGGAATTGGCCTGCCAGGCGTCGTCGATCGAGATCAGCTCGAACTCGGTATCGGCATGGCCGGCCGCGTCGATCATCTCTTTCGCCTTGGCCGGGTCGACCACCAGCGGCGGCAGTTCGGCATATTCCGGATGGATCGGGCAGACATGGTGGTTTTCGGCCGGGCTGCCGAGATTGGCATAACCAAGCTCCAGCACCACGGAATTGTCCACCGCCATCTGCAGCGCCTTGCGGACGTTCACATCCTTGTAGAAGTCTGCGTCCTGGTTGAAGCGCACGGCGAGCGTGGCCGATGTCACCGCTTCGGACTTGGTCCAGCCAATGCTGTCGAAGATGTCGACGAAGTCACCGTCGGTGCGGTGCAGCATGTCGATTTCTTCCGCTTCGGCGGCGGCGAGGAACGACGACGGGTCGGTGCCGAGATCGATATATTCGATCCGGTCCAGATAGGGGCCGCCATAGACCTCGGTGCCCCACCAGGTGTGATCCGCATTCTTGACCAGAACCTGCTTGACGCCGACTTCGTTCGTCTCCGGCAGGTAGGGGCCGGTGCCGATCGGGTTGGCCGACGGGTCGCCATTGTCGTAGGACGAATGCATCACGGCGGCGGGATAGTCCGCCATGCCGACGATGATGGTGATGTCAGGCGCCGGAAGCACCAGCTTCACGGTGTGGTCGTCGACCACGCTGATTGCGCCTTCGCGGGCCGATTTGGTTTCCTCGTCGACCAGGGCGCCCATGCGCGCGGCCATGGAGTTGCCTTCGACATTGGCGTCACACCAGCGGGTGATGTTGTTGGCCACATCGGCGGCGGTGAAGTCGTCGCCATTGTTCCATTTCACGCCCTGACGGACCTTCAGCGTATATTCGGTGGCGTCGTCGTTGACTTCCCAGCTTTCCAACAGCATGCCGCGCAGGCTGCCGTCGCCGTTGTATTCGACGAGGTAATCGAGCCAGCCACGGGCAAAGTTCGCAAGTTCCGACCAGTCCCAGGTCCGCGGATCTTTTTGCGCCTTGGTCTCAAGCTGGCAACGTATCGTGCCGCCCATCTGGGCTTCCTGTGCGACGGCCTTCGGTGCCGTCAGGCCGAGCAGGCCGTAGGCGGCGGCGCTCGAGACGCCGAGCGCGGAGGCCCGGGTCAAGAATTCGCGGCGGCTGAGCGAGCCGGTGAGGCATTCGTCAGCATACATCCTTGCCGCCGGATGACTTCTTTGTTCCGGCGTGTCGTAGTTCGTCATTATTTTTCTCCCTGAGTGGCGATTAGTTGTCGTTGCGCAATAGACCGCAGAAGGCGACCCCGATCGCCGCAACGAAATTGCTCACGCGCGCATTGCGCCCCTTTTTCCGCGTCACGTCAATGTTAGAATCCGGCAGAAAACGCGAATTTTACGACATGGGCCGCAGGCCGCGTCCGGCTCAGCCCTGGCGCCGGAAGGCGGATGGGGTCTTGCCCGTGCGGTGCTGGAAGGCACGGGTGAAGTAGGCCGGCGAGTTGAATCCGAGCGTCTCGGATATCTGGGCGATTGGCATCGTCGTTTCGCACAACAAAAGCCGCGCCTCGAAGATGACGCGGTCATGCAGGATGTCCGATGCGGAGCGCCCGCAGGTCTGCTTGCAGACCCGCGTCAGGTGTGTCGGCGTTACGCCGAGAGTCTGGGCATATTGCGCCACGCCCTTGCCGCTGCGGAACTCCCGTTCCAGCACTTCAGTGTAGCGCGTGGCGAGCTTGCGCGCCGCGTCGGGCTTCCGGCGGCTGTCCTGGGCCGTATCGATGTGTCGCTCGAGCCAGACGCCGAGCAGTCCCAGGTGAAGATGCGCGGCCCGGTCCGATCCCGCCCGCCCGCTATCGAGCTCGCGCTGTATGTTGTCGATCAGACCTGACACCTCGACCTGCGGGGCGACCTCGCGGATACGCAGATGCTGCGGCTCTTTCGGCAGCGCAACCGGCGCGCCATGACCAAAGAAGACGACCGCGCCGTGGGTCTGCGGGCTGACCTCAAAGCCATGCATGACGCCCGCGGGGACGAAGACGGCGTTGTGCGCGCCATAGCCGCGCGTGACGCCGCCGACGGTGATCCGGCCCTGACCGCGCGTGAACCATATCAGAAGCGGCTCAGATATCGAGCGCATGGCCTCGACGCGCCAGCGCCCGCCCGATACTAGCCGTGCTATCTGGATAACCCGCGCTGGCCGGGTAGACACCTGACGGGCCAAGCCGGCATCCGCCGTTTCGGCGCGCGCCTCTTCGGGCCTGTCGGAGAACTGCGACAGCGGCGGGCCGGTGAACAGTTTCAAGGGCATTCCTCAAGATCGGGCCGCCGCGCGGCGCGTTGTGCCATCTCGCTCAAACGCGCGCGAGTTTAGACGTGCGTCAATCGAAACCCAAGGATAATGTTCCAAATCAGCGGGATCGCGCCGCGTGGCCGATAGATTAGGGCGGGGTGATGCGCAGCCAATTGGCCATGCGCCCGCGGAACCAGCTGCGCTGGCGCTTGGCATATTGCCGGCTCGCTGCCTGCGCTGCGGTGATCGCATCCTCCAGCGATGTCTGGCCCTGAAGATGCGCCACGAGTTCGGCCGCTCCGATCGCCCGCGCCCAAAGTTGGCCCGGATCCCATCGGTCAAGGTTCGCCCGCACCTCGTCGAGCGCTCCCTCGGCGACCATACGGCGGAAACGACGGTCGATCCGATCCGCCAGCCAGTCGCGGTCGGCGTCAAGAAGAAGTGTCGTGGCCCTGTCGCGCGGAAGTAGCGCAGAGCCCGTCTCGTCCTGCCAGGCTGCAAGACCTTGTCCCGTGGAGCGCAGAACCTCCCAAGCGCGCTGGACACGCACCGGGTTACGGGTGTCGATCCGCGACCGCGTCGCGCGGTCGAGCGCGTCCAGCATCGGCCCGGGCCCCGCCTTCGCCATTATTGCGTCGGCCTCTGCCCGGATCTCGGCAGGCGTGGGAGGAATATCCGCGAGACCTTCGGTCAGCGCGCTGAGATAGAGCCCGGTACCGCCCACGATGATCGGACGCTCCGCCGCGCCCAGAAGCGGCGCCACTTCGCGTAGCCAGTGGCCGACCGAATAAGGCGCCCCCGGAGCCATGTGGCCGTAGAGCAGATGCGGCGCGCGTGTCTCTTCCTCGGCGCTCGGACGCGCAGTCAACACGTGCCAGCACGACCAGACCTGTAGCGCGTCGGCGTTCACGATGACACCGCCCGCCCGCGCGGCGATCGCTAGCGCTAACTCGGACTTTCCCGAAGCCGTCGGCCCAGCGATCAGAACGGGGCGATGCGGATCAATTTCATCTAGTATGTTCAGTATTTTGTCCGCCGCTCCTCAGAGTTCTTCTGCGACGCTTCGCGAGCCTCGCCCAGTTTCCCGCCGACCGAGGTTGAACCCGCCCGCGAATTCCTCCATTTTGCGCCGGAACAAAAGCGGCGGCAAGCGGAGCAGGCAGATGGAAGGCGCGACGGATATCAGGGTCACCTATAAACGCGTCCTCCTGAAGATTTCCGGCGAGGCGCTGATGGGGGATCAAGGCTATGGGCTCCACCCGCCGACCGTCGCCCGGATCGCCGAAGAGGTGAAGTCGGTCCACGATATCGGCGTCGAGATCTGCATGGTGATCGGCGGCGGCAACATCTTCCGCGGCCTTCAGGGCTCCGCCCAGGGCATGGAGCGGACGACGGCCGATTACATGGGCATGCTCGCCACGGTGATGAACGCGCTCGCGATGCAGTCGGCGCTCGAGGCACTCGGCGTCCATACCCGGGTGATCAGCGCGATCCCCATGGACCAGGTCTGCGAACCCTATATCCGCCGCCGCGCCGTCAGGCACCTCGAGAAGAAGCGCGTCTGCATCTTCGCCGCCGGCACCGGCAACCCCTATTTCACGACCGACACGGCGGCGACGCTCCGGGCCAGCGAAATGGCCTGCGAGGCGATCTTCAAGGGCACGAAGGTCGACGGCGTCTACGACAAGGACCCCAAGAAGCACGACGATGCGAAACGCTACGACAAGGTGACCTATGACGAGGTGCTCCAGAAGCATCTCGGCGTGATGGACGCCTCGGCCATCGCGCTCGCGCGTGATAACCGGCTGCCGATCGTCGTCTTCGCGCTCGACGAGCCGGGGGGCTTTCGCGGCATCCTTTCCGGTGACGGCACCTATACGCTCGTGGGTCCGTGAAATCCTACCCATCGGCCCGGCATCGTGCTAAAGGGCCGTGGCAAGATCCAATTGACGACCAAGACGGAAGACCTCCCATGTCCGACGACACAGAAATCGACCTGGACGACATTACCCGACGCATGGACGGCGCGATGACGGCTCTCCGCCATGAATTCGCAAGCCTTCGGACGGGCCGTGCTTCCGCGGGGATGGTCGAGCCGATCATGGTCGATGCCTATGGTGCGCCGACGCCGATCAACCAGGTTGGCACGATCAACGTGCCCGAACCGCGCATGATCACCGTCAATGTCTGGGACAAGGGGCTTGTCGGCAAGGTGGAAAAGGCGATCCGGGAATCCGGCCTCGGGATCAACCCGCAGCTCAACGGCACGATCATCATGCTGCCGATCCCCGAGCTGAACGAGGAGCGTCGCCGCGAATTGACCAAAGTTGCCGCGCAATATGCCGAACAGGCGCGCGTCGCGATCCGCAACGTGCGCCGCGACGGCATGGACCAGATCAAGAAGGCCAAGGGCGAAGGCATGAGTGAGGACGACCAGAAGTTCTGGCACGACGAAGTGCAGACCATGACGGACAAGCACATTTCCGACGTGGACAAGGCGCTTGAGGAGAAACAGGCCGAGATCATGCAGGTCTGACGACCTCGACGGGGCGGAAAGGGCAGGGCCAAATGGCCGCGAAGGACATCACGGGCACAGCGCCCTCACATGTCGCCATCATCATGGACGGCAACGGCCGCTGGGCGACCTCGCGCGGCTGGCCGCGTCTCGTTGGCCACCGACGCGGGGCCGAACGCGTGCGCGGGATTGTCGAGGCCGCGCCGGGACTGGGCATCCGGTATCTGACGCTCTACGCGTTCTCGACCGAGAACTGGAAGCGCTCGACCGAGGAAGTCATCGGGCTGATGACAATTTTCGCCCGCTACATCCAGTCCGAGGCCGAGCGGCTGTCGGCCGAGGGCGTACGGCTGAGATTCATCGGTGGGCGCGAACGTCTCGACAAGAAGCTTCAGAAGCTCATGGCCGGGATCGAGGAGCGGACGGCTGGAAATGACCGGCTGCACCTGACCGTAGCGATTAACTATGGCGGCCGCGACGAACTTTCCCGCGCCGCGCAGCGGATCGCCCGCGACGTCGCGGCGGGCAAGCTGTCAGCCGACGAGGTGGATGAGGACGCGCTCGCCGACCGGCTCGACACCCATGATCTGCCCGACCCCGACCTAGTGATCCGGACAAGCGGCGAGACGCGGATCTCCAACTACCTGCTCTGGCAGTCAGCCTATGCCGAGTACGAATTCACCGACACGCTTTGGCCCGATTTCACGCCGGCCGAGCTTGGTTCGATCCTGTCGCGCTTTCATGGGCGTGAGAGGCGTTATGGCGGCGCCCTGCAGGCATGAGCGCACCCGGAAAATGGGGCGATCTCGCGCCGCGGGTCCTGTCCGGCCTCGGCATGGCGGTGGGCGGTTTGCTCCTGGTGTGGCTGGGCGGTCCGTGGTTCGCCGCGCTCGCGATCGTCGCGGCGGGCATCATGGTCTGGGAACTTGCCGCCATGACGCACCCGCGCCGGCCGGCCGAGGCGCTACTCCTAGGCCTTCTCGCGGCCTTCACGCTCACGCTTGTTCTCGCGGCGCGGGCCGATCCGAAGCTTCTCGTGCTTCTTGCCCTGCCGACTCTTGCCGGGGTCGTTCGGCCGCGACGGCCCATGAAGCTCGAATACGGGCTTTATTCGCTAGCCATCATGGTCGCGAGCTACGGGCTCGTAGCCTTCCGCGAAGGCTACGGGATGCTCTGGCTTCTGTGGCTCATTCTTGTCGTGGTCGTCACCGACGTCGCGGGCTATTTCGCGGGACGCATCTTCGGGGGGCCGAAGTTCTGGCCGCGGATCAGCCCGAAGAAAACCTGGTCGGGCACGGCGGCGGGCTGGGTCGCGGCGGCGGCGGTCGGCATCATCTTCCTCGGCGTCTCGACGGCCGGCATCGATCTGCTCTGGATTTCCGCGCTGCTCGCATTCTCGTCGCAGATGGGCGATATTGCCGAAAGCGCGATCAAGCGGCGCGCGGGCGTGAAGGATTCCTCGAACCTCATCCCGGGCCATGGCGGGCTGATGGACCGATTCGACGGGCTTCTCGGCGCCGCTCTCTTCATGCTTTTCGTGGCGCAATTGACGGATGTGCCCGTCGTCAGGTTCTGATTTCATGCGCAGTGTCTCGATCTTCGGCGCGACCGGCTCCATCGGAGAAAGCACGTTCGACCTTCTGATGCGGCAGGGCGGGCCGGATACCTACCGAACGGTCGCGTTGACGGCGGGACGCAATGTCAGGCGCCTGGCGGAACAGGCCCGTGCACTTCGCGCCGAGCTGGCCGTCGTCGCCGACGAATCGCGTCTGCCCGCGCTGCGCGAGGCTCTCGCCGGCACCGGGATCGAGACGGCGGGCGGCGCGCGCGCAGTGACCGAGGCCGCCAACCGTCCGGCGGACTGGATCATGTCGGGCATCGTCGGCGCAGCCGGACTTATGCCGGGCTTCCGCGCGTTGGCACATGGCGGAACGCTGGCGCTCGCCAACAAGGAAAGCCTCGTGACCGCCGGTCCGCTCCTAATGACCGAGGCTGCCCGCCACGGCGCGCGCATCCTTCCGGTGGACAGCGAGCATTCGGCTGTCTTCCAAGCCCTCACGGGCGAAGACATCGGCGCGGTCGAACGCATCACCATCACCGCATCCGGCGGCGCATTCCGCGACTGGCCGCTTGATCGGCTTTCGCGCGCAACGGTGGCCGAAGCCTCGACCCACCCCAACTGGATTATGGGCCAGCGGATCACGATCGACTCGGCCTCCATGTTTAACAAGGCGCTTGAGGTTATTGAAACCAAGGAGTTTTTCGGAGTTGGCCCGGAACAGATCGAGGTTCTCGTCCATCCCGAATCCCTCGTCCACGCACTAGTGGGGTTCCGAGATGGCGGCATGATCGGCCATCTCGGCGCGCCCGACATGCGCCACGCGATCGGGTACGCGCTGAACTGGCCCAACCGCGCGCACCTGCCCGTCGCGCGGCTGAACCTCGCCGAGATCGGCCAGCTTTCCTTCACGGCGCCCGATCCCGCACGCTACCCCGCCCTACGGCTCGCACGTGAGGTCATGGCGACGGGCGGTCTGGCGGGCGCTGCCTTCAACGCCGCGAAAGAAGCGGCGCTCGATGCGTTCATCGCCGGTCATGTCCGGTTTACCGAAATGTCAGGTGTGGTCGAAGAGGTTCTGTCGCGGCTTTCCGCAGACTCCGACCTTGGCAAATCGCCCGCGAACCTCGATATCGTGCTTGAAACCGACCGGGTCGCGCGGCGCATCGCGGACGAGGTCATGAAAGAGACGCACAGGATCTGAGCAGTGGAAATACCCGCAATTCTGGCTGGCCTCGCCGATACCGGGGGCACGGTCCTCGCTTTTATCGTCGCACTTTCGATCATCGTCGCGGTCCATGAATACGGACACTACATCGTCGGCCGCTGGTCGGGCATCCATGCAGAGGTGTTCTCGATCGGTTTCGGCCCGGTGCTGTGGAGCCGTGTCGACCGGCGCGGCACGCGCTGGCAGGTCGCGGCACTGCCCTTCGGCGGTTACGTCAAGTTCCTCGGCGACGCGAACGCGGCGTCTGCCGGCGCGGACGAGGGCACGATGGCGCGGCTTTCGGACGAGGAACGGCGCCACACGATGCACGGTGCACCGCTCTGGGCCCGCGCGGCCACGGTCTTCGCGGGGCCGCTGTTTAACTTCATCCTCTCGATCATCGTCTTCGGTGCGCTTCTCTTCGCAAGCGGAGTCGCCACAGATACGCCCGAGGTCGCCTCGGTCAAGCCGTTGCCCTATCAGCACGACCTTCGTCCCGGCGACAGGATCCTGGCTGTGGCCGGGCAGGAGACACCGGATTACTCGGCGCTTGGCGACGTGGCCGAGACGCTTCCACCAGAGGAAACGGTGGACTACCGGGTGATGCGCGACGGGCGGGAGATATCGATCGCCGGCCCGACCCTGATGCCGCCCCTGATCCTCGGCATCCAGCCGCGTAGCGCCGCGCAGGATGCCGGCCTTGAGATCGGCGACGTGATCCTCGCAATGAACGGAGAGCCCACGCCGCGCTTCTCCGACCTGCAGGAAGTCGTGCGCGAGGGGAAGGGGGCACCCGTCACGCTCACCGTATGGCGCGACGGCGAGACCTTCGAGACGACGCTTTCCCCGCGCGAGCGACCCGTGGAGGCCGCCGATGGTGGGCTTGAGACCGGCTACCTTATCGGCATCAGTTCCACTTTCGTGTTCGAGCCAGCGACCCGCAGCCCGGGGTTGGGCGAGGCGGCGACGGTCGGCGTCGCGCAAACCTGGGGCATCATCCGGGGCACTTTTACGGGCATCTCGTCGATGGTCGCAGGGCGCATCTCGACCTGCAACATCAACGGGCCGGTTGGGATCGCGCAGGCGACGGGGCAGGCAGCCGAAGAGGGGCTCACCCCATTCATCTGGCTGGTCGCGGCGCTGTCGACCGCAATCGGGCTGCTTAATCTCTTCCCGATCCCCGTCCTCGATGGCGGCCACCTCGTGTTTCACGCGTATGAATGGGCATTCGGAAAACCCCCGCCTGACAGGGTGATGAATACTGCGATGGCTGTGGGCCTGGCTCTCGTCCTGTCGCTCATGGTCTTTGGGCTGACGAACGATCTGTTCTGTCCATGAGTGGCAAGGCTGGGCAAGCGTGTGCACGTAGCGCCCATGCCCCAATACCGCCACAATCGCCGCCTATCTTCGATCGCATAGTCCCATTCGTCAGTACAAGGGCAACGGCCATGCAAACGATCCAGAGAAGCTATCGCGGGTTATGGCTGGTCCTCGACCTCGGTCTGGACCGCATCATCATCCCGCTGGCTATCGTGGTCGGCCTGGCCGGCGGCGCCATGATCGGGTCGGAACTGGCCCGGTTCCAGGCACCTGCGAGCCAAGGCATCCACTGACCGTTTGGGCCTATCCTCCTGTCGCCCAGAGCTCCGGCGCGGCCTCCTTGGGGCCGCGTCGCGCCTTTTGACAAGCCCCCCCTTTCCCGGTAGTCAATTTCGCAGGACAGTGACAAGAATTTCAGGGGGCGGATCATGTTGGCTGGCGGGCAAGGAACAGGTGCGCTCGGACAGGATTTCCATAGATTTGCGAAAGTAACGGTTTTCCTTTTGGTTGCAGCGCTTTGCGGCCTTTTCTTTACCCAGGCGCGGGCGCAGAACTACAGCTTCTCCAATGTCGTTGTCGAAGGCAACGACCGGATCGAACCTGCAACGATCGTGAAATTCGCCGGAATCGCCCGCGGCGAGGCGATCACCGAGGCCGGACTGAACGATGCCGTGCAGCGGATTGTCGCCTCCGGCCTCTTCGCCTCGGTCGACGTCGTGCCCTCGGGCAACACGCTCATCATCCGCGTCGTCGAGAATCCGACGATCAACGTCATCAGCTTCGAGGGCAACCGTCGGCTCAAGGACGAAGACCTCTCCACCGTCATCCAGTCGCAGTCGCGCCGCGTCTATTCGCCCGCGCAAGCCGAGGCCGACGCCGCAGCGATCACGCAAGCCTATGTCGATGCTGGCCGGCTCGCCGCGCGGGTCGAGCCGCGCATCATCGAGCGCGACGGCAACCGCGTCGATCTCGTCTTCGAAATTCGTGAGGGCCGCGTGACCGAGGTTGAGCGGCTGAGCTTCACCGGCAACCGCTCGTTCTCCGACCGCCGGCTCAGGCAGGTGCTGGAGACCAAGCAGGCGGGCTTCCTGCGCCAGATCATCCAGCGCGACACGTTCATCGCCGACCGGATCGAGTTCGACAAGCAACTCCTGACCGATTTCTATCGCTCGCGCGGGTTTATCGATTTCCAGGTCCTATCGGTTTCGCGCGAGTTCTCGCGCGAACGCGACGCCTTCTTCCTGACCTTCGCCGTGCGCGAAGGGCTCAGCTACAAGTTCGGCAACGTCACCGCCGTCAGCGAATACGAAGGCGTCGACGCGACCGAGTACCGGAACGTCATCCGCATTCGGCCGGGGGCGACCTATTCGCCGCTCGCCATCGACACGACGATTGCGCGGATGGAGAATGTCGCGCTGAGGCAGGGGGTCGACTTCATGAATGTCGTGCCCCGCATCACTCGCAACGAACGCAACCAGACGCTCGACATCGTCTTCGCGCTCACCAAGGGCCCGCGCGTCTTTGTCGAGCGGATCGACATTGAGGGCAATGCCACGACGCTCGACCGTGTGATCCGGCGCCAGTTTCGCACCGTCGAGGGCGATCCCTTCAACCCGCGTGAAATTCGTCAGGCTGCCGAACGGATCCGCGCGCTCGACTTTTTCTCGACCGCGGATGTCCAGGCGCGCCAGGGGACGGCGCCGGACCAGGTCATCGTCGACGTGAATGTCGAAGAACAGCCGACCGGCTCGCTGACTTTCGGCGCGAGCTATTCGGTCTCGAGCGGAGTGGGCTTCAATATCGGCCTCAGCGAATCCAACTTCCTCGGCCGCGGCCAGTTCGTGAGCGTCAACCTCTCGGCTGGGACGGACAACCAGAACAGCTCGATCACCTTCATCGAACCCGCCTTCCTCGACCGTGATCTGCGGTTCCGTCTGACGGCCTATTACAATACGACTGACAACGACAATGCGTTCTACTCGACGCGCCGCATCGGCTTCTCGCCCTCGATCGACTTCCCGCTCAGCGAATTCGGTCGCCTCGAACTGCGCTATAAGATCGCGCAGGACGAGCTTTTCAGGGTGAGTGCCAGTTCCTCGGCACTGCTGCAGGCAGAAGCGATGCGCGGCGCGGAGGTCTCGAGCGCGATCGGCTACACCTATTCCTACGACACGCGCATCGGCGGGCTCGACCCCAACAGCGCGTTCCTCTTTAACTTCGGTCAGGATTTCGCCGGGCTCGGCGGCGATATCGAGACCGTCACGACAACAGCGCTCGCTCGGTATCAGACCCGCGCGTTCCGCGAGGAGCTGACGCTGAGGGCCGAGATCGAGGGCGGCGCGGTCTTCGCGCGAAGCGGCGATACGCGGCTACTGGATCGCTTCACCGGCAATGGCAAGATCCGCGGCTTTGAGCCGAACGGGCTTGGCCCGCGCGACCTGACCGTGCCCAACCAGGATGCAGTCGGCGGCAACTTCTTCGCGGTCGCCCGGCTCGAGGCCGAGTTCCCACTGGGACTGCCCGAGGAATACGGGATCACGGGCGGCCTGTTCGCGGATGTCGGGTCGGTTTGGGGGCTCGACAATACGCTCGGCGGCACGATTGATGACGATTTGCACCTGCGCTCTGTCGTCGGCGTCTCGATCTTCTGGGACACCGCGCTCGGGCCGTTGCGTTTCAATTTCTCTAAGGCGCTCGAAAAGCAAAGCTACGACAAAGAGCAAAGCTTCGACTTTACCGTCTCCACCCGGTTCTGATGGCCGAAAGGTGCGCCAGGGTCTGGATCGGCGCGGGGTTCTTGGCACTTGGCCTTGCTTGCGCGCCGATCACGCTTGCCGCGCAGGAGGCTGTCGCGCCGCCGCAGAGCCCGATCCTGACGTTGGACCAGGAGAGGCTCTTTACCGAGACGCTCTGGGGCAAACGCGCCGCCGAGCGGATCGAGGCCGCCTCGGCCGAGCTTGCCGCCGAGAACCGGCAGATCGAAGCCGAGCTTATCGCCGAGGAGCGGGCGCTGACCAAACAGCGCGCCGATCTGCCGGTTGACGAGTTTCGCGCTGCGGCAGAGGCCTTCGACGCCCGCGTGACGGAAATTCGCCAGACCCAGGACACCAAGGCCAGAGAGATCGGCCGGCTGCGCGACGCCGAGCGCCAGCGCTTCTTCACCGAGGCGCTGCCTGTGATGAGCGAGGTTCTGCGCGATCGTGGCGCCGTCGTCGTTCTCGACAACCGCGCGATCTTCCTCGCCGCCGACGTGATCGACGTCACCGATGAGATGATCGCGCGCATTGACGTCGAAATCGGCGCTGGAAATGACGCACCGGTGACGCCCGAAACCCCTGAGAATACTGAACTGCCCCAGCCAGAGCCGGTCCCCGAGAACTGACCGGCGTTCTTGCCAGCCTTGAGCCGAGTTGCTAGCAAGGCGCGAGGGAGTGGCGAGGGCAAAAGGAGAGCGCATGACCGTCGAAGCACCGACCGAGGCAGACATTCACCTCATTCAGCGCATCATCCCCCATCGCTACCCATTCCTGCTGATCGACAAGGTGCGCGACATCGTGCCCCACAAGGGCTGTGTCGGCGTCAAGAACGTCACCTTCAACGAGCCGCATTTCCAGGGGCATTTCCCGGCCAAGCCGATTATGCCCGGCGTCACAATCGTCGAGGCGATGGCCCAGTCGGCGGCGGTTCTGGTCGGGATATCGATGGACGTGGTCGGGCGCGAACTTCTCACTTATTTCATGTCGATCGAAAACTGCAAGTTCCGCCGCATGGTGGTGCCCGGCGACGTTCTGGAGTTGCACATGACCGTCAAGCGCGGCGGCGGCAAGATCTGGAAGTTTGATGGCCGGGCCACGGTCGGCGACGCGCTCGCCTGCGAGGCCGAGGTCACCGCGATGATGGATCTCAGGGACTGAGCATGACCATCGCGCCAAGCGCAGACATCCACCCCTCGGCCATCGTCGAGCCGGGCGCCACGATCGGCGCGGATTGCAGCATCGGCCCGTTCTGCCTGATCGGGCCCGATGTGGCGCTCGCCCCCCGCGTCGAAGTCAAGAGCCATGCCGTCATCACCGGCCGGACCGAGATCGGCGAGGACACAGTCGTCTTTCCATTCGCGACGCTGGGCGAGGTTCCGCAGGATCTGAAGTTCAAGGGCGAAGAGACGCGCCTCGTTCTGGGCGCGCGCAATCGCATCCGCGAACACGTAACGATGAACACCGGCACCGATGGCGGAGGCGGGATCACCCTGGTGGGCGACGATTGCCTGTTCATGGCCGGCTGCCATGTCGCGCACGACTGTCAGATCGGCGACCGCGTGATCCTCGTGAACAATGCCGCCCTCGCCGGGCATTGCGTGCTCGAGGACGAGGTGATCGTGGGCGGCCTGTCCGGCGTCCACCAATTCGTCCGCATCGGGCGCGGCGCGATGATCGGCGCGGTCACGATGGTCACGGCGGACGTGATCCCGCACGGGCTCGTCCAGGGCCCGCGTGGCACGCTCGACGGGCTGAACCTCGTCGGGCTAAAGCGGCGCGGGGCGGGGCGGGCGGACATCGCAGCGCTCCGCGACCTCGTCGCGGCGCTCGGGCAGGGCACATTCCGCGACACGGCCCGCGCGCGCGCCGAGAACGGCGCCGACAGCACGCTCGTGCGCGAGGTTCTCGACTTCATCCTCGGCCCTTCCGACCGGTCGTTCCTGGCACCCCGATGACCGTCACCGCCATCATTGCGGGGCAGGGGGCGCTTCCGCCGTACCTCGCCGCCGCGCTGCAAGCGCAAGGAATGCCGTATGTCACGGCCGAGCTCGACGGCTTCGCCGCCGATCTGCCCGGAGAATCCCCGATCCGCTTCCGGCTAGAGCGACTCGCCCCCTTCCTCGACCAGCTCGCCGATCAGGGCGTGTCGCGCGTCGTCTTCGGCGGCGCGATCCGCCGCCCGCGGCTCGAGCCCGAACTCATCGATCCGCGCACGGCGACGCTTCTGCCGCGACTAATGACCGGCATGGCCGGAGGCGACGACGCGGCCTTGCGCGCCGTCATCTCGATCTTCGAGGAGTGGTCGTTCCAGGTGATCGGCGCCGATGCGGTCGCCCCCGAGCTCGTGCCCGGGCCCGGCGTGCTCGCGGGCGATCCGTCCGAAGCCGACCGCCGCGACGCCGCGCGCGCGGCCGAGATCGTCGCGGGCCTCGGCACGTTCGACATCGGGCAAGGCGCGGTCGTGGCGCAGGGACTTTGCCTTGCGGTCGAGACGCTTCCGGGCACCGACGCGATGCTCGACTTCGTCGCCCGGCACGGCGATCTCCGCCCCGACACGAAGGGCGCAAAGGGCGTGCTCTACAAGGCTCCGAAGCCCGGCCAGGACCGGCGCATCGACCTGCCGATGCTCGGCCCCGCGACGCTCGAGGCAGTGTCGGCGGCAGGCCTCGCCGGGATTGCGTGGGAGGCTGGCGGCGCGCTCCTACTCGACCGCGCCGCGATGATCGAGGCGGCTGGTCGGGCGGGTATCTTCCTCTGGGCGCGGGAACCGTGAAACTCTTCCTCATTGCGGGCGAGGCATCGGGCGACGCTCTTGGCGCGGCACTCATGGCGGGCCTGAAGACGCTCAGCCCGGATGTGGAATTCCACGGCGTCGGCGGACCGCTGATGGAGGCCGAGGGGCTGACGAGCCTCTTTCCGATGGAAGAGCTGTCCGTCATGGGCATCATGGAAGTGCTGCCGAAATACCGCCACCTCAAGCGCCGCATCCGTGAAACCGCCGCCGAGGCGGTGCGGCTCGATCCGGCCGCGCTCATCACCGTCGACAGCCCCGATTTCACGCTGCGCGTCGCGCGTGCCACCCGGGCCGAGGCGCCCGAATTGCGCACGATCCACTATGTCGCGCCCACCGTCTGGGCCTGGCGCCCGGGTCGCGCGGCAAAGATGGCCGAGGTCATCGACCACGTGCTCGCTCTCTTCCCGTTCGAGCCGCCCTATATGGAAGCCAAAGGCATGACCTGCGATTTCGTCGGCCATCCGGCCGCGACCGAGCCGCGGGCTAACGCCGACGCGGCGGCGGCGTTCCGCGAGGCGCAGATGATCGCGCCCGATCAGCCATTCCTGCTTTGCCTGCCCGGATCGCGGCGTGGTGAGGTCATGCGGCTCGCGCCCCGGTTCGAGGAGGCGATCGCCCGGCTCAGGGACCGCGAACCGGGTCTCCGGGTCGCAATTCCGACTGTCAGGGGTGTCGCACCCCTCGTCCGCGACCTCGCCAGCCGCTGGAAGGTTGCGCCGCTCGTCCTGGAGGATGCTGCAGAGAAACGCTCCGCCTTCGCCGCCGCGGACCTCGCGTTCGCGGCCTCGGGCACGGTCAGCCTCGATCTGGCCGCGAACCGCGTGCCGATGGTGATCGCGCATGACTTCAACCGGATCACCTGGTGGATGATGAAGCGCGCGGCCCTCATCGACACGGTGACGCTCGTCAACATCGTGACCGACACGCGGACCGTGCCTGAATTTCTCGGCCCGGCCTGTCGGCCCGGTCCGATCGCGCAGGCGCTCGCCCAGCTCATGAACGACGACGACGCGCGCGCCGCGCAATTGGACGCAATGGACCGGACGATGGAGCTTCTGGGCCGGGGCGGCGAGGCGCCGGGTCTCAGGGCCGCGCGGTCGGTCCTCGCCCGGCTGACGAGTGGCTGACGCCTCACCCTTGCCGCGTCAGGTCGTTTCCGCGGTGAAGACGAGGCTCGCGCCGTTGATGCAATGCAGGCACTCGTTCTCGACGATCAGGATGTGACCCATATGGCTGCCGCAGCGGCGGCAATGGGCTTCGATCGTCGTGAACCGGGCAAAGATCGGGTCCTCCCCGCTGTCGGCCGGCCAGTCGATGTTCATCAGAAGCGAATTCGGCGCCGACTGCCGAAAGAAGGCCCAGCCCTTGTCGACCTCGACCTTCCAATGTGAGCTATAGACCGGCAGGTTGCACCCTTTACAGGCGTAAGTGCCCGCGCGCGTCTCGTTCCAGAGCGGGCTCGATTTCGGTTCTTCGGTTCCACCCATGCGCAGGATCTCGAACTCGTTCTCGTCGAGCTCAGCGCGCCAGTCCGCTTCGCTCCGCGTCACCTCGTAGTCAAAATCATCCTGCCCGGGAACGACCGCAGCCCCGGCCGCGCCCGCAAAGGGCGTCGCGGCAAGCGTCAACGCGGAACCTTTCAGAAGCGTGCGGCGATTGATGTGGCGTGTCATATTGTCCTCCTTGGCAGATGGGGCGAGCCTAAGGAAAAGCGCGATCACATGGACCGCACGAAGCCGTGGTTCTCGGAATTGTGTGTATGCGTGAGCGTGGCGGTCTCAAGCCGCGCGCCGGATAGCGAAGGCGGACTTGACCCCGCCTTCGCTTAGCTCCGCGCGGCGCCGCGCCAGATCCAGCCGCCGCCAAGGATGCGGCTGCCCCCCGGTGCATAGAGAACGCAGGCCTGACCGGGACTCACGCCCTCTTCGGGGTCGAGAAGCTCAACCTCCGCCTCGGTCGCCGAAAGCGGCCGTACGACTGCGGGCTTGGGCGGCCGCGTGGAGCGGATGCGGACATTCACGTGCCACTCGTCGCGGGCGTCGAAGTGGGCATCGCCCAGCCAGTTGATCTCGCGCACCGGAACCAAACGTGTCGCCAGCTCTTCCTTCGGACCGACGATCACACGCCGCGTCTCGGGGTCGAGCTTCACGACATAAAGCGGGTCGTCCAGCCCGCCGATGCCGAGCCCCCGGCGCTGTCCGATCGTGTAGTGGATCACGCCCCGATGCGTGCCGAGCACGTTGCCCTCCAGATCCACAATCTCGCCCGGATCGGCGGCGCCGGGGCGCAGCTTCTCGATTACCGCGGCATAGTCGCCGTTAGGTACGAAGCAGATGTCCTGGCTGTCTGGCTTGTCGGCCACGCTTAGCCCGTATTTGGCGGCCAGCGCCCGCGTCTCGGCCTTCGACGCGAGATGCCCGAGCGGAAATCGCAAGAAGTCGAGCTGTTCCGGTGTCGTCGAAAAGAGGAAATAGGACTGGTCGCGGTTTGCATCCGCCGCGCAATGCAACTCAGGCCCTTGCGCGCCCATCTTGCGCTGGATGTAATGCCCCGTCGCCATGCAATCGGCATCGAGGTCTCTTGCGGTCCCCAGAAGATCCTTGAACTTCACCCGTTCGTTGCAGCGGATGCACGGCACCGGGGTCGCGCCCGCCAGGTAGGCGTCGGCGAACTCGTCGATAACCGCCTCGCGGAACATGTTCTCGTAGTCGAGCACGTAGTGCGGAAAGCCCATCGCTTCGGCAACCCGGCGGGCGTCGTGGATGTCCTGTCCGGCGCAGCAGGCGCCCTTTTTGGCGAGCGCCGCACCGTGGTCGTAAAGCTGCAACGTTACGCCCACGACATCATAGCCTTCCTCGGCCAGCATCGCGGCCACGACCGAACTGTCGACGCCACCTGACATGGCGACGACGACCCGCGTGTCGCGGGGCGGCTTGGCGAAGCCGAGCGAATTCGGCGATGTGCGGTCGAGCGCCATGATCCTCTCCGGTGGGCTGGTGGTGAGGAATATAGGAAAATCGTAACTACTCACAACCCGGTGTTTCATCGCTCCTTAAGGCTGCTTCGCCACGTTTTTCGGCGGGAGAAGACAAAGGGGTGAACCATGTTTCTGAAGAAGATCGACGGCCCCAGGGCCGTCACGATGCCCGATGGCACCATCATGACACGCGCCGACCTGCCGCCGGTCGGCACACGCCGCTGGGTCGCGAGCCGCAAGGTCAAGGTCGTGAAGGCGGTGGCATTCGGGCTGCTGCCTTTGAAAGAGGCCCTCGAACGCTACGACCTGTCAGAGGAGGAATTCGACCTTTGGCGCGCGGCGGTGGAACGGCACGGCGAAAAGGGCTTGAAAGTCACCGCGATCCAGAAATACCGTCAACCATAGGTAGAAGTCTCGGATGTCCTTGCCACGGTAACTTGCGGTTAACCATTGTGGGCCACTGTCGGGGTAATCGAGGGATGAAAGTGGAGTACGCCTGATGAGAATCCTGTTGGTGGAGGACGATCCGACCACATCGCGCAGCATCGAGCTGATGCTGACCCACGCCAATCTCAACGTCTATTGTACAGATCTGGGCGAGGAGGGGGTCGATCTCGCCAAACTCTACGACTACGACCTGATCCTTCTCGATCTCAACCTGCCCGACATGAACGGGCACGAGGTGCTGCGCCAGTTGCGGCTCGCCAAGATCGACACGCCGATCCTGATCCTGTCGGGCGCCGACGACACGGAAAACAAGATCCGCGGCTTCGGATTCGGGGCGGACGACTACATGACGAAACCTTTCCACCGGGAAGAACTGGTGGCCCGCATCCACGCCATTATCCGGCGCTCAAAGGGTCACGCCCAGTCGATCATCCGGACCGGCAAGGTCAGCGTGAATCTCGACGCAAAGACAGTCGAATCCGATGGTCAGACCGTGCATCTGACCGGCAAGGAATACCAGATGCTCGAGCTTCTCTCGCTTCGCAAGGGCACGACACTGACGAAGGAGATGTTCCTCAATCATCTCTATGGTGGCATGGACGAGCCGGAGCTCAAGATCATCGACGTCTTCATCTGCAAGCTCAGGAAGAAACTAGCGGAGGCGACGGGCGGCGAGAACTATATCGAGACGGTCTGGGGGCGCGGCTATGTCCTGCGCGAGCCCGCACCTGCGACGGCGGACCAGAAGCTCGCCATCGGCGCCTGAAGGTTCCGCTCCGGTCCGGGGGCGGCCGGGGCGGAACCGGGCTGTGCGGCGACGTCGCGGCCCGTCACGCAGGCGAGGACTGGACCTCGGCGGGCCGGCACCCTAACACTTTCGGGGACGGTTCGCGGAGGTCCTTCCATGTCGCCCGGCTCCCCATCCTCCAATTCCGATCCCGCGCGTCCAGACATCGGCAAGACCCCGGTGGCCAAACTTGACCGCGGCACCGCGGCGGCGGAATGGGCGCGGCTCGCCGAGGCAGTCGCCCGCGCCAACCGGGCCTATCACACCGAGGACGCGCCCGAGATTTCCGATGCCGACTATGACGCTTTGAAGCGCCGGCTCGTCGCCATCGAGGCGCGGTTTCCCGCGCTCGCCGAAGCCGGCAGCCCTACGAAAGAGGTTGGCGCCGCGCCGTCCGAGACCTTTGCCAAGGTTCGCCACGCGGTCCGAATGCTGAGCCTCGAGAATGCTTTCGGCGAGAACGAGATCGCCGATTTCGACGACCGCATACGCCGCTATCTCAACCTCTCCGGGGACGCGCCGCTCACCTACACGGCCGAACCCAAGATCGACGGCCTGTCGCTCTCCTTGCGCTACGAGGACGGACGGCTCGTCCAGGCCGCGACGCGAGGCGACGGTGAGACGGGTGAGAACGTGACCGCGAACGCCCGCACGATCGGCGACATTCCAAAGACGCTCGACCTTGCGCCGAAGGTGCTTGAGGTCAGGGGCGAGGTCTATATGAGCCACGCCGACTTTGCTGCGCTAAATGAGCGCCAGGCGGCGGTCGGGGCCAAGACCTTCGCCAACCCGCGCAACGCCGCCGCCGGCTCGCTCCGCCAGCTCGACGCGGAGATCACCGCTTCCCGGCCCTTGAGGTTCTTTGCCTATGCCTGGGGCGAGACCTCCGAACCGCCTGCAGAAACGCAGTTCGATGCCATCGCCCGGCTCGCCACGCTCGGCTTCGCAACGAACCCTCTCACCTGGCGCTGCGACGGTCCGGACGCGCTTCTCGCCGCCTATCGCGAGATCGAGGAAAAGCGCGCGACGCTTGGCTACGACATCGACGGCGTGGTCTACAAGGTCGACGATCTGAGCCTTCAGCGCCGCCTCGGCTTCCGCTCGACGACGCCCCGCTGGGCAATCGCGCACAAGTTCGCGGCCGAGCTCGCCTGGACCCGGCTTGAGGCGATCGACATTCAGGTCGGCCGCACCGGCGCGCTCTCGCCCGTGGCCCGCCTGACCCCTGTCACGGTCGGCGGCGTGGTCGTCTCGAACGCGACCTTGCACAACGAAGATTACATCGCCGGCCGCGACGCAAAGGGCAATCCGATCCGCGACGGCAAGGACATCCGCATCGGCGACTGGGTGCAGGTCTATCGCGCCGGCGACGTTATCCCGAAAGTCGCCGATGTCGACCTCGCCAAGCGGCCGGTTGGCACTGAACCGTACAAGTTCCCCACGGTCTGCCCGGAATGCGGCTCGGACGCGGTGCGCGAGCCCGGCGACGCGGTCCGCCGCTGCACCGGCGGGCTCATCTGCCCGGCCCAGGCGGTCGAGAAGCTGAAGCACTTTGTTTCGCGCGGGGCCTTCGACATCGAGGGGCTCGGCGCGAAGCAGGTGGAGATGTTCCACGGCGACGACGCGTTGCCGGTGCGCGAGCCGGCGGATATCTTCACACTCGCGGCGCGCGACGCGGACAATCCCACGAAGCTGAAGAGCCGCGACGGGTTCGGCGAGAAATCGGCCGCCAATCTCTTCCAGGCCATCGAGGAGAAGCGGAAGATCCCGCTTAACCGCCTTATCTTCGCGCTTGGCATCCGCCATGTCGGCGAAAGTGCTGCCAACCTGCTCGCGCGACATTACGGAAGCTGGGCTGCGTTCGAAGCCGCGATGACCGCGGCGACGGTCGGCGAGGGCGCGGAATGGGGCGAGCTGACGGATATCGACGGCGTCGGCGACGTGCTCGCGGCCTCGGTCGTCAACAGCTTCCACCAAGAGGCGGAGCGCGCCTCGATCGACCGGCTGGTGGCCGAGCTCGATGTGCAGGACGGCGCGCGCGCGCCAACCGAGGGCAGCCCCGTCGCCGGCAAGACGCTCGTCTTCACCGGCACGCTCGAAAAGATGACGCGGGCCGAGGCCAAGGCGCGGGCCGAGGCGATGGGCGCAAAGGTCGCCAGCTCGGTCTCCGCCAAGACCGACCTCGTCATCGCCGGTCCGGGGGCGGGGTCGAAGGCCAAGCAGGCCGAATCGCTCGGCATCGAGATGATCGACGAGGATGCCTGGCTGAGGCTCATCGGCGCATGAGCCGCCCGGCCGTCCTCTTCCCGCTATTCGCCGGGCTCGAAACGCTCGAGGGCGTGGGCGAGAAGACCGCGAAGCACTTTGCCCAGATGGATGTCGAACGCCCGCGCGACCTGCTCTTCACACTGCCCCATTCCGGCACAGACCGGAGGCTTCGGCGCACGATCCGCGATGTCGTGCCGCCTGCGACCGTGACGGTCGAGGTCGAGGTCGGAGCCCATTTGCCCCCCCGCCGCAAGGGCGGCCCTGCGCGCGTCTTCGTCCGCGACGCCGAGACCGAATTCCAGCTCGTCTTCTTTCACGCGAGGGCGGACTACCTGCAGCGGCAACTCCCCACCGGCCAGAGGCGCATCGTCTCGGGCAAGGTCGAAATCTTCGACGGGCTCGCCCAGATGGTCCATCCCGATCATATCCTGAGGGCCGAAGAGGCGCAGGACCTGCCGGACTTCGAACCCGTCTACCCGCTGACCGCCGGGATCACCCAACGCGTGATCCACAGGGCGGTGCAGTCCGCGCTCGCCCGGCTGCCCGATATTGCCGAATGGATCGACCCGGCGCTGAAGGCGCGCGAGGGCTGGCCCGATTGGGCCGACGCCGTGCGTGCGGTCCACGCGCCGAACAGCCCGGCTGATCTGATAGCAGAGGCGCCCGCGCGCCAGCGGCTCGCCTATGACGAGCTGTTCGCTCACCAGCTCACCCTCGCGCTTGCCCGCGCGACTCTCCGGCGCGGCAAGGGCCGGTCGAGCGAGGGCACGGGCGTGCTGCAGGACCGGGTCCTGGCCGCGCTTCCCTATGAACCCACCGGCGCACAGCGGCGTGCGGTCGCCGAGATCGCGGCCGACATGGCGGGCGAGAAGCGAATGAGCCGGCTCCTGCAGGGCGATGTCGGCTCGGGCAAGACGCTCGTCGCCTTCCTCGCGCTCCTGATCGCGGTGGAGGCAGGCGGGCAGGGGGTGATGATGGCCCCGACAGAAATTCTCGCACGCCAGCATCTCGAAAGCCTCCGTCCGCTCGCCGAGGATGCCGGCGTGACGCTCGACATCCTGACAGGCCGCGACAAGGGCGGCGACCGCGCGTCGAAGCTCGCGGCACTTGCCTCGGGCGAGCTGCAGGTGCTCGTCGGCACCCATGCGGTCTTCCAGAAGGATGTCGTGTTTCACGACCTCCGCCTCGCGGTGGTCGACGAACAGCACCGGTTCGGGGTGGCGCAGCGGATGGAGCTTGCCTCCAAGGGGCTGACGGCCGACGTGCTGGTGATGACCGCGACGCCGATCCCGCGCTCGCTCAGCCTCGCGCAATACGGTGACATGGACGTCTCGGTCCTCGACGAGAAACCTGCGGGGCGCAAGCCGGTAAAGACAGCGCTCATCTCGGCGGGGCGCTACGACGAGGTGGTCGATCACCTGCGGCATGCGGTGGGCGAGGGGCGTCAGGCCTACTGGGTCTGCCCGCTCGTCGAGGAAAGCGAGGCGAGCGACCTGACTGCCGCCGAGGACCGCTTCAAGGCGCTCCGCTCCGCGCTTGGCGAGGGCGTCGTTGGCCTCGTCCACGGCCAGATGCCGCCGGCCGAAAAGGATGCCGCAATGGCCGATTTCGTGGCCGGGCGGACTCGCGTTCTTGTCGCGACGACGGTGATCGAGGTCGGGGTGAACGTGCCCGCAGCCACGATCATGGTGATCGAGCGGGCGGAGATCTTCGGCCTCGCGCAACTTCACCAATTGCGCGGGCGCGTCGGGCGCGGGCACGCCGACTCGACCTGCCTTCTCATGTACCGACCGCCGCTCGGCGACACCGCCGAGCGGCGCCTCCAGACCCTGCGCGAGACCGAGGACGGGTTCCGCATCGCCGAGGAGGACCTCGCCATACGCGGAGCGGGCGATCTGATCGGCACGGCGCAGTCCGGGCTGCCGCGCTTCCGCGTCGCCGACCTGGAACGGCAGGCCGCGCTGATGGCGATCGCGCAAAGCGATGCGCGCAAGTTTCTGGCCGAGGATTCCGCGCTCGAAAGCGCGCGAGGGAAGGCGGCGCGCGTCCTTCTGTGGTTGATGGAGCAGGACCGGGCGGTGCGCCTGATCAAGGTCGGCTGAACCGTCGTCCGACACGGCGCAGGCACGAATCTGGCTTTGTTCGCGAATGTTCTTAAAAAGTTCTTTACAAGCGTGGCCAGGTATGAGAACAAATAGGCAACACAGACGCAGACAAAAGGGTGCCCGATGAAATTCGATCTGAAATCCGTTCTGTCCCGCGCCCGTTTCACGCTCGCTCAGGACGCCGCCGGTCTCGCCGCGCTCGTCGCGATGCTGATCGTCGGACTGCATCTGCCCGGACTCGTTTGATTCCAGTCACTGCCTCGCGGTTTTCTGCCCGGTACATGCGCCTGTCCACTGTCCCCCGGCTCTCCCCAAGCCGATGCGCCCGGATCACGGAAATCGCTTCCTGCCGCCGCCTTCCGCAAGGAACGCGGCGGTTTTTTTTGAAGGAAACGGGTTCTTAGCGGATGGTCAATCGCAGCGTGTACTGCTCGGAGGCCGTGCTGCGAAATAGTTGAAACACGTTGACCTCGTAGGTGCGGAGTTCCGTCGGGAAGCTGAAATCGTCCCGGCAATCGACCACGTCCGTCAACGTGAAGCAGGTATTCTTGCTTCCGAAAAGCTGCAACCGGGCCGTCTGCCCGGCACCGGAGCCGAAAACGAAACACATCGGCTGACCATCGGTCACCTGCCCCGTCACCTCCCCGGCCGATGCGCCTGGACTGAACTTGATTTCCGAGCAGTTCTGCGCGGCCGCACCCGTGGCCCATAGTCCAAAAAGAAACGCCGAGAGAAATCGAAGCATGTTGGCACCTCCCCTTGGGCCCTACCATACCATGCATTTCCGTCGGCCGCTTTCGGCGCGGGCGTCAGCTCGATCGCGCGTGCGTTGAACAATCGCGGCAAGCCAAATTACGGCATCGCGGCCCTCAAGCCGCCGCCTCCGCCTCCGCCATCGCCTCGGCCGTAGCCTCGAGCGCCAGGAGAATCGAGGCGTGACGGTTCTTGTAATCGCGCGCCGGTTCCAGAACCTCGTAGCCGGTGAAGGGCTCCGACGGCACCGGGCCGCCTTCCTTCAGCATCGCACGCAACTCATCGCGCGCGCGTTCGATTTCCGCGCGCGTTCGTCCGATCATGTGCGAGCCGGAGATTGCGGCCGACGCCTGGCCGAGCGCGCATGCCTTCACGTCCTGAGCATAATCCGCGATCCGGCCGCCCTTCACGACGACGTCGACCGTCACGGTCGAGCCGCACAGCGGCGAACGACGGCGCACGGTCGCGGTCGCATTCTGCAACCGACGGGTATGAGGAATGTCGGCCGCCAGCGCCAGGATGCGCTGCGAATAAAGCTTGATGAGATCGGTGTCGCTCATGGCTTTCCCTGCGGGCCGTTCCCCCCTAGATAGGACGGGCGCGCGAGAATGGAAAGGTGATCCGATGGGCTTCGATCCCGGGACTTTGGTCTATGACGAGCGCGGCCTTCTTCCCGTGATCGCGCAGGATCACGCCTCGGGAGATGTCCTGATGCTCGCCTGGATGAACGCCGACGCCGTCGCAAATACGCTTGAGACCGGCCGTGTCACCTACTGGTCGCGCTCGCGGAACGCCTTCTGGGTGAAGGGCGAAACCTCCGGCAACGTGCAAAAGCTCGTGGAAATGCGGATCGACTGCGACCGGGACTGCCTTCTCGTCGTGGTGGACCAGACCGGCCCGGCCTGTCACACCAATAGGCGATCCTGCTTCTACACCGCCCTGCGCGGGGGGGCGGAAGTGGAGATCCTCAAGCCCGAATCCTGAGGTTTCACTCCAGCCCAACCAGGCGGCGGATATCGGAGGGCGTGGCGCCGTCTTCACGATACCTGCGGATCGAGCGGCCATCGTCGCGCTTGGCGAGCCGCCTGCCGGTCTCGTCGCGGATCAGACGGTGGTGGTGATATATCGGCGTCGGCAGGCTGAAGAGCCGCTGCAACACCACATGGATCGCAGTCGCCTCGAACAGGTCCTGGCCGCGGGTGACATGCGTAACACCTTGCGCCGCGTCGTCGAGGACGACCGCGAGGTGATAGGATGTGCCCATGTCGCGACGCGCAAGCACCACATCGCCGATACCTTTCGTGAGCGTGTCGCAATCCGTCTCGATCCAGCCATGTTCGTCGTTCGGGCCTGCGCCCTCTTCGGCAAAGCCGACGGACCACAGTGTCTCTCCGGAACGGTTCACGTGATGCTCGCAGACCGATGACGCCGCGAGCGACATGTAGAGGCGCAGATGCTGGTCTTTCGGTCGGGGCGCGAGCGAATGGGGCAGACCGGTATGCGACCTTCGACATGTGCCAGGATAGATGAGTCCGTCGGGGCCCATCGCCGCGCCCTCCTGCGGGGCCGACATGGCCGCGGCGATATCCTTGCGCGTGCACGTGCAGGGGAAAAGGAAATCGCGCGCCCAGAGCCCATCAAGCGCCTCGGAATAGACCTCCATGCGGTCCGATTGGCGCATGACCGGTGCTTCCCAAGAGATCCCGAGCCACGCGAGATCTTCGTAAATCGCCTCTTCCCATTCGGGACGCGAACGAATGCGGTCGATGTCCTCGATGCGCAGGAGGAACTCACCGCCCGCGTTGAGCGCGAGGTCGTGCGCGAGCATCGCCGAATAGGCATGGCCGAGATGCAAGGGCCCGGTGGGCGAGGGCGCAAACCGGGTGATCACCTCATCCTTGCTCCGCAACCCATTGCGAGAAAGCCGATTTCGCCCGGTCAGTATAGGCCTTGTAGCGGTCCTTCCGGCCCCGGCGTCCGCCCTTCGCGTCGATCGGCGGGAAGAGTCCGAAATTCACGTTCATCGGCTGGAACGTCTTCGCCTCCGCGCCGCCGGTGATGTGGGTGACGAGCGCGCCCATCGCGGTATCGGGCGGCGGGGGCGGAATGCCGCGGCCTAGTATCTCGGCCGCCGCCATGCGGCCCGCAAGCAACCCCATCGCTGCGCTTTCGACATAGCCCTCTACCCCGGTGATCTGGCCGGCGAACCGAATGTTTGGGCGCGCCTTCAGCCGCATCGCGCCATCGAGCAGCGTCGGAGAGTTGATGAAGGTGTTGCGGTGCATGCCCCCAAGCCGCGCGAAGCGGGCGGCTTCCAACCCTGGGATCATGCGCAGCACATCGGTCTGCGCGCCGTACTTCATCTTGGTCTGGAAGCCGACGATATTGTAGAGCGTGCCAAGCGCGTTGTCGCGGCGCAGCTGGACGACCGCGTAGGGCTTAGTCTCCGGCCTGTGCGCATTCGTCAGGCCGACGGGCTTCATCGGGCCGAAGCGCAGCGTGTCGCGGCCGCGCTCGGCCATCACCTCGATCGGCAGGCAGCCGTCGAAATACGGCGTGGCATCAGGCGCGGAGCTCTCCTCGCCGGAATGGAATGCGGCCGTCTCGGCAGCCAGGAGCGCATCGAGGAACGCCTCGTAGCGCTCGCGGTCGAGCGGGCAGTTGACATAGGCCGTGCGCTCTTCCTCGGTTTCGCCCTTGTCATAACGTGACTGGCGCCAGGCGACCGACATGTCGACGCTTTCGGCGTAGACGATGGGGGCGATCGCGTCGAAGAATGCGAGCGCATCGGCGCCCGTCGCGGCCCGGATCGCCGCGGCGAGCGGTGGGGAAGTGAGAGGACCGGTCGCCACGATCCAGTGGCCAGACGACGGCAGTCCCGTCACCTCGTCACCGGTCACGGAAACGAGGGGATGCGCAAGAAGCCGCGCTGTTACGCTTTCGGCGAAGGGATCGCGGTCGACCGCCAGCGCGCTGCCTGCAGGCAGCCGGTGGGAATCTGCGGTATCAATGATAAGTCCGCCCGCCTGCCGCATCTCCCAGTGGAGAAGCCCGACGGCATTGCGTTCGTGATCGTCCGACCGGAAGGAGTTCGAGCAGACCATCTCGGCCAGGTGGCCGGTCCGGTGGGCGAAGGTGCCGGTTTTCGGGCGCATCTCGTGGATGACCACGCTGACGCCCATGTTTGCCGCCTGCCAGGCCGCTTCGGACCCGGCCATGCCGCCGCCGATGATGTGAAGTGTCTCGCCCATGTCGGGCGACTTAGGCGAAGTGGCGGTGATTTGAAAGGCCCCGCGGGTCGCGGGGCGCGATCAGAAGTCGACTTGCATATCGATGTCGCGCAGGTAGTTCGGATCGAACTCGCGCGGGTCGGGCTTGGCTTCTTCACGCTCGACGGCGCGGAGCACACCAGAGAGGCCGGCGGAGACGCTGGCGAAGAAACCGGCGATCATCGGACGGCCCGAGGTCTGGGCGGGCGCGTGGCTGGTGACGTCAAACAAGCTCATTACTCTATCCCCTTCGTGAGTGGTGCCGGCATTTACCGGTCGTTTTCTGTTTCGGGCGCCTACAGTCGCCCACGTTTTCCCTCAGAGTGCGCCGAGATTCTTTAGATTGTGTTAACCCGCGCATCTAAACTCTTGGTTGTGTCGTTCTTGCCGTGCCAGTTTCGTCTTTCCCTGGCATTCCGCTCATGAAGCGAGCGCAAGTTCATAATCGTCACGGAAAATGTTCTCGTCGCGACCCGACTGCGTCATCAATTTGGTATTGTCGGGGCGCGGCGCCTCGGCGCGAGGCGCCACGACGACCCGGCGGGGCATCACCGGCGTCACTGGCGTCTCGGAGGCGCGCGAGGGGCGCAGCTTGCGGACCCGCGGCGTCCAGTGCAAGGCGGCGCGATGGCGCGCGGCGCGGGGCAGGGTCTGCGTATAGGTCAGCATCAGGGCGCCGATCAGCGCGATGTCGCGCCAGAAGGCCTCGACATTGCCCGCCGTCGCGTTGCCGATATAGCTTGACCAGAAGAGAAGATTGGCCAGGACAAGCGCTGAAAGACGCAGCCAGGCGCCTACGAGCACGAGATAGGCGGTCGCGAATACAATCACGCGCGCGGCCAGTTCGGCGTCGGCGGCCGGCAGGAGCCAGGCGGTCAGCGGCGTGGCGACTGTGCCCGGTATGAACCCGACAGAAACCGCAAGAAAGTAGGACGCGATAAGGATGCGGACGAGGTTTTGACCGCTCTGGTTGAGTTGTTTGCTGGCACCTGCGTCTTTCTGCATGTCTCATCCCTTCTGTACTGACGACGCGTCGAGTGGCGCGACGCGCGTCAGCTGGAAACAGTCACCTACCACCCGATGACACTGTCGGTGGAATAGGGCACGATTTGGTTAAGAATGTGGCAAGTTCCGTTAACCATATTCCCGAATAAGGCGAGTCATTTGCCAAATACGGGTCAATATGGTTCTGACAGCAGCATTGTTGCGATAAGCGAACTTTCTCGCCACGGTTGTAAAACTGGGACGATTCAAATTGGGGCCGGGCAGCGACGAACGATTCGCCGCCAGAGGCTCCGGTTCCGTGGTTCCGGGCCAGCGCAACGATCTCGCCCGCCCAACGGCGGTATGGAGGTAAAGCCCGGGCACAATGGCTGCGCCCTGCGCTACTCCTCCTCGCCCTGTTCCGCGATCCGCGCCACCGACACGACTTCTTCGCCGCGGCCGGTATCGAAGACTTTCACGCCGCCCGCCGAACGCGAGCGGAAGCTGATCCCTTCGACCGGGCAGCGGATCGACTGGCCGGTGGAGGTCGCCAGCATGATCTGATCGTCCGGCTCGACCGGGAACGATGCCACGAGCGGGCCGCCGCGCATTGCTTTGTCCATGGCCATCACGCCCTGACCGCCTCGCCCGCGCACCGGGTAATCATGCGAGGAAGAGATCTTGCCCGCGCCCTTGGCCGAGATCGTCAGGATCAGATCCTCGGCCGCCGACATCTCGGCGTAGCGTTCGGTCGAAAGCTGACCCTCGGCCACCGCCTCCTCGTCCTCATCGGCCTCGACCTCCTCGTCGATCGCGCCCGCCATCAGGCGGCGCTGCTTGAGATAGGCCGCGCGCTCCTCGGGCGTCGCCGCGAAGTGTCGGATGACCGACATCGACACGACGTGATCCTTCGTCGCAAGGCGGATGCCCCGGACTCCGGTGGAATCGCGTCCCTTGAAGACGCGCACCTCTGTTGTCGGGAAGCGGATCGCGCGGCCCATCGCGGTCACGAGCATGACGTCGTCGCTCTCGTCGCAGATGCGCGCGTTCACGAGGCTCACGCCCTCGGGCAGCTTCATCGCGATCTTGCCGTTGGACTTCACGTTGGTGAAATCCGAAAGCGCGTTGCGGCGCACGTCGCCGGCCGAAGTCGCGAAGAAGATCTGAAGGCTCTCCCACTCCTCCTCGGGTGCGTCGACCGGCATGATCGCGGCGATCGACACTCCGGTCGGGATCGGCAGGATGTTGACGATTGCCTTGCCCTTGGCCGTGCGTCCGCCCAAGGGCAATCGCCAGGTCTTCAGCTTGTAGACAATCCCGTCCGTCGTGAAGAACAGAAGCTGGGTATGTGTGTTGGCGACGAAGAGCGTCGTGACGACGTCGTCCTCTTTCGTGGCCATGCCCGAAAGCCCCTTGCCGCCCCTGCGCTGCGCGCGGAAGTCGGCGAGCGGCGTGCGTTTGATGTAGCCGCCCGACGTGATCGTCACGACCATGTCCTCGCGCTCGATCAGATCCTCGTCGTCCATATCGCCGGCCCAGTCGACGATCTCGGTGCGCCGCTGGACGGCAAACTGCTCCTTCACTTCTTTCAGCTCGTCCGAGATGATCGCCATGATCCGCTCTCGGCTCCCGAGGATGTCGAGGTAGTCGCGGATCTTGCCGGCGAGCTCCTGCAGCTCATCCGTGACCTCCTTCACGCCGATCGCAGTCAGGCGCTGCAGTCGCAGGTCGAGGATCGCGCGGGCCTGGGTCTCGGAGAGATTGTAGCTCCCGTCCTCGTTTATCGTGTGGGTCGGGTCGTCGATCAGCTTGATGTAGTCGGCGATGTCCGAAGCCGGCCAGCGCCGCGTCATCAACCTCTCGCGCGCCTCGGCTGGGTCAGCCGACGACCGGATGGTCTGCACCACCTCATCGACGTTCGACACCGCCACGGCGAGGCCGCAGAGAATATGGCTGCGCTCCCGCGCCTTGCGGAGCTCGAACGCCGTGCGCCGGGCGACGACCTCCTCGCGGAAGGTGATGAAGTGGGCAAGGAAATCTCGCAAGGTCAGTGTCTCTGGCCGCCCGCCGTTCAAGGCAAGCATGTTGCAGCCGAACGAGGTCTGCATCGGCGTGAACCGGAACAGCTGGTTCAGCACCACTTCGGGCGTCGCGTCGCGCTTCAGCTCGACGACGACGCGCACGCCGACGCGGTCGCTTTCGTCCTGGACATGCGCGATGCCCTCTATTCGCTTCTCGCGCGCCATCTCGGCGATCTTCTCGATCATCGTGGCCTTGTTCACCTGGTAAGGGATTTCATCCAGCACGATCGCGTAGCGGTCCTTGCGGATCTCCTCGACGCGGGTCTTCGAGCGGATGATGACCGAGCCGCGCCCTTCCAGATACGCTTTTCGCGCGCCCGACCGGCCAAGAATGATGCCACCCGTCGGAAAATCCGGCGCCGGGATGATCTCCATCAGCGCTTCCGTCGAGAGGTCCGGGTTCTCGATCAGCGCGAGCGTCCCGTCGATCACTTCGCCCAGGTTATGCGGCGGGATGTTCGTGGCCATGCCGACCGCGATCCCGCCTGCGCCGTTGACGAGCATGTTGGGGAAGCGCGCCGGCAGGACCGTCGGCTCCTTGTCCTTGCCGTCGTAGTTGTCCTGGAAGTTGACTGTGTCCTTCTCGATGTCCGCCAGCAGGGCGGCCGCCGGCTTGTCCATCCGAACCTCGGTGTAGCGCATGGCCGCGGCGTTGTCGCCGTCCATCGAGCCGAAGTTGCCCTGGCCGTCGAGCAAGGGCAGCGACATCGAGAAGTCCTGCGCCATCCGGACGAGCGCGTCATAGATCGCCGCATCGCCATGCGGGTGATATTTCCCCATCACGTCGCCCACCGGGCGGGCCGACTTGCGGTAGGGCTTGTCGTGCCCGTTCCCGGTTTCGTGCATCGCGTAGAGAATGCGCCGGTGAACCGGCTTCAGCCCGTCGCGCAGGTCGGGGATCGCCCGGCTGACGATCACGCTCATCGCGTAGTCGAGATAGGCGGTCTTCATCTCCTCCGCGATGTCGACCGTGGGCCCGTCATAGGCTGGGCGCGGAGGCAATTCGCCTTCGTTATCAGGGATTTCCGGGGTGTCGGTCAAGGATGCTCGCCCTCTGGTCATTGGCCCCGCGAAAGGGCTAGATGTTGTTGGGCGTGACTATACTCCATGCCATACATGGGGTGCAATGCCGGCCATCCTCATCGGCATTCCTGATAACAAAATGATAACACATTGTTTTCATTGTCGTTAACCGCGACTCGCGTATCATGGATGTCGGAAGGCACTGACGGAGGCAGCCATGCGCGCAAGCGGAGAGCAGGCCGAAACGGAGCTTATGCTGAAGGGCTACGGGCTCACGACGGCAGAACTTTACTACCGGATGCCGGATTACAGGCACGTCCTGAACAGCTTCATCTGGCAGGAATACGACCTGGCGCCGGACTATCCCGAACTCTTCAGATTCATCGAATTCTGGCAGGAGGAAATCGAGGGGCCCTTGCACTCGGTCCGCTTCTGTCACCGAAAACTGATCGCCCCCGGCGAATGGCGGAATGTCGTGGGCGAGTTCCGGCTGCACTGAAGTCGACCGTACCGCAGGCGTACAGTAGCCGTACGGCCCCTGTCGGTTTTCCGTCCCGACATCTGTCGGGACGAAAGCTTGCCGCACACACCCGACAGGGGTGCGACTCGGACATGATTGACCGGTGCCGGAGAACCCCTCTCGCCGTCAATGCGGTCATCAACCTCGTCCTCGGCTTCTGCCTGCTGGCGCTGCCCGGACCGGCGACCCGGGTCGTCGGCCTGCCGCCGACCGACGGTCACTTCTATGTCTCGGTTCTGGTCCCGGTGCTCCTCGGGATCGGCATCGCGCTCTTGTCCGAGCTGCGGGACAGTGGCGGGGTATCGGTCTCGCCCGAGCGCTCACCATCAACGTCGTCGGCGCGGCCACGGTGCTTGTCTGGCCCCTGTTCGATCCGTTCGACATGGCGCCCTTCGGTTACGTGGTCCTCTGGTCGGCGGCACTTATCGTTCTGGGACCCGCTCTCGTCGAGCTTTTCGCCCTAGTCCACCGCCATTGAACCCGCCGCGCCGTCGCCGCATGATGCGCGCGGATTCGAGAGCGGGAGGCAAGATGAAAGCGCGTGTCAAATGGGCCGAGGACCGCACCTTCGTGGGTGAGATCGAAGCCGGCCACAAGATCGCCTTCGGCACCGCACATGGCGACAAGCCGAAACCGGGGCCGAGCCCGATGGAGCTCGTGCTGATCGGGACTGGGGGCTGTTCGGCCTATGACGTCGTTTCGATCCTCGAAAAGGGCAGGCAGTCGGTGGAGGACTGCGCGGTCGAGCTCGACGCCGACCGGGCCGAGACCGACCCCAAGGTCTTCACCCGCATCCACATGCATTTCATCGTCAAGGGCAGGGGGCTCGATCCGAAGAAGGTCGAGCGGGCGATCAACCTGTCGGTCGAGAAATACTGCTCGGCCTCGGCGATGATGGCGAAGACGGCCGAGCTGACGCACGGGTTCGAGGTGGTGGAGGTGGGGCCCAGACCGTGAAACTGCTTGCTGGGCGCGACGTCAGTTCGCCGCCTTCGCGTTTTCGTCGGTCAGCGCCTGTTGAACCGCGGAATCGCCCCTCGGAAATGCGTCGAAAAACACCCGCGATGGGACCGTAACTGGCTTTGACCAGACGACTTCGTCTGACTCGGGGCCGCGATAGAGCGTATATTCATCGACGAGCCGCCAGGTTACCCAAAGCGTGTCTTCTTGCAGCGCATTCGGAAAGCTCACCGTTATTGTATCGCTTTCCGAACCGGCGGATTTTTCCGACGATCCTTTACGCGTTTGATCGGTCTTCTCAAAAGACGCACTCAACGTGTGAGAGGCCGACACCTCGCCCACGTTGGGAACTGCCGCCTTGCCTTGAATCGTTCCCGAGTATCCGGCACGGAATGCGATGGTCGACGTCTGTTCGTCGAAACGACTCTTTTCGAAACTCGTCGAGACCGAGCGGACCTTGGCGATTGTTGAATTCGCGCGAATATGTGTATAGGCGTCGTTAGGCAGTTCCCAATAGCGCCGCCGTTCCAGCCGGTAAAACGGCACGTCTCGGTTTTGCAGAACGAGGTTCTGATAGGACGGGTCGTCTACAAGCGCTGCGGGCAAGAATTCAGTGCTGATCAGTTCCGATTGTGTTTTCTGGACGGCGGGGGGCTGAGCCGACGTCAGTCCCGGCGGCGGCGCAATCTCCGCGTCGGTTCGTTGCGTTGGTTCGGGCGGTATCTTGCAGGTGCCTTCAACCGGAACAAACTTGAACTTCTGTTCGTCGCCTGCCGTCGGACCCCACCGCAGTACATTGCCGTCGGAGCCGACGGCGACCCGCTCGCCTTTGGTTGGTTCAACGAGGCTTACCCAATCGCCATCGGGGTCGACAAACTGAAAGATCTGCGTCGTGTCGTCCCTCGACCAACGGACGATGTTCCCGTTGGTGCCGACGCCCATATATTCTCCGTTGGAGACAGTGACGATGCGATACCCGGAATCCTCCGCGTGAAGAACCCATCTTTGAGTGTTTGAATTTGGATCGCCGTCCGGCCAGTGTGACCATCGAAGTACGTTGCCGTTCGACCCCACTGACACGTATTCTTCACTTCGCTTGATCTGTATTCGAAACTCGCAGCCCTTTGAGATGTTGTCTGTAATCGAGCGAGGAGTCTGATCAGCGGTTACTTGAGCGAAACCGGAAGTGGCGCTCAGATGTGTGACGAGAACGGGGATGATAAAACGCATCATGGCTTTCTCCAGCAGATAAGTGCGTAAATAACAGCTTGGAACTGATGCTGATTGGTCGACGGTGTGTTGATAAATGTAACACAATGTACGTGAATTCTGTAGCGCCGCCTCCGGTTCCGTAGGCATTGAACTCGCCGCCACCAAATGAGAAAAATTTGGTCTAGGGGTTGCCGGCACACCCCGGCAAGCGCATGAACGCACACCAAACGGGTCAGCATCACCGCGCGAAACGGTTAAGTTCAAACTAATGCAAAACCCAAACCCACACGATTTTAATTGCCTGAGCTAAAACTCACGCCTGAGATTTCACCCCGCCCGGGCCTGCCGCTTCCGCTCGTGCGGGTCGAGGAAGCGCTTCCTCAGCCGCACGATCTTCGGCGTGACCTCGACCAGTTCATCGTCCTGAACGTAGGCGATGGCCTCTTCGAGGCTCATCCGAACGGGCGGGGTCAGGCGGACCGCCTCGTCGGTGCCCGAGGCGCGGACGTTGGTCAGTTTCTTGCCCTTCAGGGGGTTCACCTCTAGGTCGTTGTCACGGGAATGTTCGCCGATGATCATGCCCTCGTAGACCTGCTCCTGCGCGCCGATGAAGAGCTTGCCGCGATCTTCGAGGTTCCAGAGCGCGTAGGCGACGCTGACGCCGTTCTCCATTGAGATCAGAACGCCGACATGCCGCCCCTCGATCGGGCCCTTGTGCGGCGCCCAGCCGTGGAAGACGCGGTTGAGGACGCCGGTGCCGCGGGTGTCGGTCAGGAACTGGCCGTGATAGCCGATGAGCCCGCGCGAGGGGACGTGGGCGATGAGCCTGGTCTTGCCGGCTCCGGCAGGCTTCATCTCGACGAGGTCGCCCTTGCGCTGGCCGGTCAGCTTCTCGATGACGGTGCCCGAGAACTCGTCGTCGACATCGACGATGACCTCTTCGATGGGTTCCAGCCGCTGACTGTTCTCCTCGCGGAAAATGACGCGCGGGCGGGAGATCGAAAGCTCGAACCCCTCGCGGCGCATGTTCTCGATCAGGACGCCCATCTGCAACTCGCCCCGGCCCGAGACGACGAAGGCCTCGCCGCCCGGCGTGTCCTCGATCTTGATGGCGACGTTCGACTCGGCCTCCTTCATAAGCCGCTCGCGGATGACGCGGCTTTGCACCTTGGTGCCGTCGCGGCCGGCGAGCGGCGAGTCGTTGATGCCGAAGGTGACCGAGATCGTCGGCGGGTCGATCGGCTGGGCGGGCAGCGGCACGTCGATAGCCGGATCGCAGAGCGTGTCCGCGACGGTAGCCTTCGACATCCCCGCGACGGTGACGATGTCGCCCGCCTGCGCTTCGTCGATGGGCTGCTGGGCGAGGCCGCGGAAGGCGAGGATCTTTGTCGCGCGGAACTGCTCAATCCGCTCGCCCTTGCGCGACAGCGCCTTGACCTGGTCGCCGACCCTCAGCCGCCCGCTTTCGACGCGGCCGGTGAGAATGCGGCCTATGAAGGGGTCGGCGGAGAGCGTCGTTGCGAGCATCCGGAACGGCTTTTCCGCGTCCGCGATCTGGCGCGGGGCGGGCACGTGGCGGACGATCAGGTCGAAGAGCGCCGCAAGGTCCTTGCGCGGCCCGTCCAGTTCCGCATCCGCCCAGCCCGCGCGGCCGGAGGCATAAAGGTGCGGAAAGTCGAGCTGGTCGTCGTCCGCACCGAGATTGGCGAAGAGGTCGAAGACCTCGTTGAGCGCCCGGTCGGGCTCGGCATCGGGCTTGTCGACCTTGTTGAGGACGACGATAGGCCTGAGGCCGAGGGCGAGCGCCTTCGAGGTCACGAACTTCGTCTGCGGCATGGGGCCTTCGGCGGCATCGACCAATAGCACGACGCCGTCGACCATGCTCAGGATGCGCTCCACCTCGCCGCCGAAATCGGCGTGGCCGGGCGTGTCGACGATGTTGATCCGCGTGCCCTGCCATTCTACCGAGGTCGCCTTGGCGAGGATCGTGATCCCGCGCTCACGCTCGATGTCGTTCGAATCCATCGCACGTTCGGAGACCTGCTGGTTCTCCCGGAACGCGCCGGACTGCTTGAGGAGCTCGTCCACCAGGGTCGTCTTGCCGTGGTCGACATGCGCGATGATCGCGATGTTGCGAAGGTCCATTGGTCTGCCTTTACTCGGGTTGCGCGGCCCTTACCGCGCAATCCGCCCAAAGGCCAGCCCCGATTGGTTCAACCGTGGGTCGCCGAGCCCGAGAAGAGGTGGATGATGAGGATGCCGCCGAGGATGAGCGCGAGACCCAGGAGCGCGGGCAGGTCGAGCCGCTGGCCGAAGACGGCGAAGCCGATCAGCGCGATGAGCACGATGCCGAGCCCAGACCAGATCGCGTAGGCGATGCCGACGGGTATGTATTTGAGCGCGAGACCGAGCAGGAAGAAGGCAACGCCGTAGGCGATGACCACAAGGATCGAGGGGCCAAGGCGGGTGAACTGCTGGCTGGCCTGAAGCGCGGTCGTGCCAATGGTTTCGGCGGCGACCGCGAAGAATAGGTAGACGTAGTGCATGGGCATGGCGCGACTCCTTTGCTCCGCTCTAGACGTGCCGAACACCGGACGCAATCGGTGGAGCCGGAGCGGGGCCAGATGCTTTGCGTCCGCGCGCGGATGTGATCCGGCCGGTCTTGGAACCCGCGCGATCGGGGCTCATGATGCGGGCATGTTCACGCGCCGCGCCTTTTCCGCCTGTCTCTCCGGCAGCCTTGCCGCACCGTTCGTTTCGTCCGCTTCAGCCCAGCCCGCGGTTGGAGTCATGGAAGTTGCCGAGTCTTTGTCGCAGCTGCATTCGATCCAGGTGCGGCGCGGCGACGATCTGGTCATTGCCGAAGCGCCGCGCGGGCCTGGGCTGAATCGAGCGGCGAACATCAAGTCCTGCGCGAAAAGCATCGTCGCCCTCTTGCTCGGCGCGGCTATCGAGCGCACCGAGATCACCGACGTGACGACGCGTCTCGGCACGGTCGCGCCTGCGCTCATCCCGGCGGATGCGACGGAAGGTGTTGCCGACATCACGATGGAAGACCTCGTGACGCTCCGTGCGGGGCTCGAGCGGACCTCGGGGTCGAACTACGGCGCCTGGGTCAGTTCCCGCGACTGGATCGCCTATGTGCTGACCCGGCCAATGGTCGCCCAGCCTGGCGGCCGGATGCTCTATTCCACCGGCTCGAGCCATCTGCTGGGCGCGGCGCTCGCCGTGGCCTCGGGGCAGAGCCTCTTGACGCAGGCGCGCGAACGACTGGGCGATCCCATGGGGTTCGACATCCCGCCCTGGACGCGCGATCCGCGAGGCTATTACATGGGCGGTAACGAGATGGCGTTAAGCCCGGCCGCGATGCTGAAGCTCGCGGTGATGCTGCGCGACGGCGGGCGGTTCGACGGGCGGGCGGTGATCCCGGATTCGTGGATCCGCGCCTCGCTCGTGCCGCGCGCACGGTCACCGTTTTCCGGCTTGCGCTATGGATACGGCTGGTTTCTGTCGCGCTCGGGCTACGCGCTGGCGCGCGGCTACGGCGGTCAGATCATCGCGGCGCATGCCGCGCGGGGCCTCGCGGTCACGATCACCTCGGATCCGACCGAACCGGCGCGGTCGGGCGGGTATTTCGGCGACCTGATGCGATTGCTCGACGGACCGGTTCTGGCCATGGCGTGAGGCACGGAGAATCTCAGGCTTGCCGTGTCGGGTATCGAGGGCGCAACACGATGGTGCAATGCCACTTGCGCCCGTTACGAGCCCGCGCCGTGGTCATTCCACACCGATATCCCCTTTGGCCGCAGCAATGACGAAGGGCCGGATCGCTCCGGCCCTTCGCTTTGACGGTCACGCCGCCTTGTTGAGATATTCGTCGATCTTTTCGAGGAAGCCCATCGTCGTCAGCCATTTCTGGTCCGGACCGACGAGCAGCGCGAGGTCCTTGGTCATGAAGCCGTCCTCCACCGCCTGCACGGTGACCTTTTCCAGAGTCTCGGCGAATTTCGCGAGTTCCGCATTGCCGTCGAGCTTGGCGCGGTGCTTCAGGCCGCCGGTCCAGGCGTAGATCGAGGCGATGGAGTTCGTGGACGTCTCCTTGCCAGCCTGGTGCTGGCGGTAGTGGCGGGTGACGGTGCCGTGGGCGGCCTCGGCCTCGACTGTCTTGCCGTCGGGCGTCATCAGCACCGAGGTCATGAGGCCCAAGGAGCCGAAGCCCTGCGCCACGGTGTCGGACTGCACGTCGCCGTCGTAGTTCTTGCAGGCCCAGACATAGCCGCCCGACCACTTCAGCGCCGAGGCGACCATGTCGTCGATCAGGCGGTGCTCATAGGTGATGCCCTTCTTCTTGAACTCGGCTTCGAACTCCTCCTCGTAGACCTTCTGGAAGAGGTCCTTGAAGCGGCCGTCATAGGCCTTGAGGATCGTGTTCTTGGTCGAAAGGTAGACCGGCCAGCCAAGGTTCAGGCCGTAGTTCATCGAGGCGCGGGCGAAGTCGATGATCGAGGCGTCGAGATTGTACATCGCCATAGTGACACCGGCGCCGGGGGCGTCGAAGACCTCTTTCTCAATGACCTTGCCATCCTCGCCGGTGAACTTGATCGTCAGCTTCCCCTTGCCGGGGAACAGGAAGTCGGTGGCGCGGTACTGATCGCCGAAGGCGTGACGGCCGACGACGATGGGCTGGGTCCAGCCGGGCACGAGGCGGGGTACGTTCTGGCAGATGATCGGCTGGCGGAAGATCACGCCGCCGAGGATGTTGCGGATCGTGCCGTTCGGCGACCGCCACATCTGCTTCAATCCGAACTCCTCGACGCGCTGTTCGTCCGGCGTGATCGTCGCGCATTTCACACCGACGCCGTGTTTCTTGATCGCGTTGGCCGCGTCGATGGTGATCTGGTCGTTCGTGCGGTCGCGCTCCTCGATCCCGAGGTCGTAGTATTTCAGGTCAACGTCGAGATAGGGCAGAATGAGCTTCTTCTTGATGAAGTCCCAGATGATCCGGGTCATCTCGTCGCCGTCCAGCTCGACAATAGGGTTGGCTACCTTGATCTTCGACATTGTCCTCTCCGTTCCGGGTGACTCGTTGGCGGCGTCATAGCGGAATTCCGGGGGCGGGGAAAGATAGTATGCGACAGTATACAATACCGACCCGCTTACATCCGTCCGGACTTTGGATAGGATGCGGACATGCGACCATGGCCCCTTCTCTGCGCGCTTGTGCTTTTGCCCCCGGCCATCCCGGAGCCGGCCGCTGCGCAGGGCATCGGCTTGCCCGGACTGCCGATCGGGATGGTGCCGGTCAGGCGCGACCTCTGGGTCGACAGCGCCGCCAGCCAGAACGACCTGGCAGCCATTCGAAGGCGCATCGCGGCTGCCGAGCAGGCGGTGGGTCTGACGTTCGGGCGGCTCGGCGCAGCGCCGGTCTGGCAGGTCTGTGTGACGCCCACCTGCGACAAGCGCAACGGCATGACGACGCGGGCGATGACGCTGGGCGGGCTCGTCATCACGGTCTCGTCGAGGGCCGTGGCGGATGCAAAGACCTATGTCCACGAACGCGTCCATGCCGAGCTGCATCGTGCCGAGGGCTTCGCGGGGCGCCGCAAGAACGCTCTGCCGAACTGGTTCGACGAAGGCATGGCAACGGTGATCTCCGGCTCCGTCGGCTATCCGGCGCGTCGGAGCGAATGCAGAGCCTACGCCAATTGGAAGCTGCCGCCGACGCGGGCGGCGTTCACCGCGCTTTCCAAACAGAACGGGCAGGGCGCGGGGCCGGTCTACAAGGCCTCGGCCTGCGCGGTGCTGGCCTGGCTCGCCCAGGGGCGCACGCCCGTCGACGCTGTCAGGCTTCTAAGACGCGGGCGGTCGCTGCCCTGACGGTCTGCCGGAGCCGCGCCGCTCGCTCAGCCCTGAGCGGCCTTGGCCGCCGCCTTGGCTCTGGCGATGCGCGTGTTCAGAAGCTGGCGCGCCTTGGCCTCGGCGCGCTGTGCGCGGACCGCGGCCATGAACGCCTCCTGCAGTGCCGACGACGAGGCTTCGATGATCTTGTTGATGTCGGTGACAAGCGCCTCGTCACCTGTCTCATCGACGGCTTTCAGCACGTCTGCGGCAAGCGCGATCCCGAGCTCTTCGGTCGTGGGCATGGCTCTAGCGCGTCTGTTCGCCGAGGCGGCGGCGAACGTATTCCTGCACGGTCGTGATCATGGGGGCCATCTGGTCCTCCTCGTTCTCGAAGAAGTGGCCCGCGCCCTCGACCTCTTCGTGCGTGATCGTGATGCCCTTCTGCTCGCGAAGCTTCGCGACGAGCGAGGCCGTGTCCTTGGGCGGCGCCACGCGGTCGGCGGTGCCGTTGATGATTAGGCCCGAGGAGGGGCAGGGCGCGAGGAAGGAGAAGTCGTACATGTTGGCGGGCGGCGACACGCTTATGAAGCCGGTGATCTCGGGCCGGCGCATGAGTAGCTGCATCCCGATCCACGCACCGAAGGAAAAACCCGCGACCCAGCAATGCTTGGAGTTCGGATTCATCGCCTGGAGATAGTCGAGCGCGGAGGCCGCGTCGGACAACTCACCTACGCCCTGGTCGTATTCGCCCTGGCTGCGCCCGACGCCGCGGAAGTTGAAGCGCAGGACCGTAAATCCGAGTTCGTGGAACGCGTAGTGCAGCCGGTGCACGACACGGTTGTTCATTGTGCCGCCGAACTGCGGATGCGGATGCAGGATGATCGCGATCGGTGCGTCGGGCTGCTTCTGGGGATGGTAGCGGCCTTCGAGCCGGCCTTCAGGGCCGGCAAAGATAACTTCGGGCATCGCCTGTCTACTCTCTCGCGGGGGGACCCGGTCGCGTCAATTGTGGCAAAGCCATTCTTGACGATTTTACTCGGGCACCCTAGAATTGTTCTAAATACCGGCGTGGGCCGGTGACCGGGTGGCAAGGAATTAAGCAGCCTGCCGCCCGGCGTCAATGTCTTTGCGGGGTTAAGGCCCATGAAACTCTCGACGAAGGGACGATATGCCATGGTGGCGCTGGCCGATCTCGCGACCGCGGGCGCGGATGGGCTGACGACGCTTGCCGAGATTTCCGAGCGCCAGGACATCTCGCTGCCCTATCTCGAGCAGCTCTTCGTGAAACTCCGTCGCGGCGGGCTGGTGGAATCGGTGCGGGGGCCCGGCGGCGGATACCGGCTGGCGCGGAGGGCCGCCGACATCCGGGTAAGCGAGGTGCTGGAGGCCGTGGAGGAGACGGTGAACGCGCTTCACACCGGCGCGGGCGCAACCGGCGGCGTTTCTGGCAGCCGCGCCCAGTCGATGACCAACCGGCTGTGGGAGGGGCTCTCGGCGCATGTCTATGTGTTTCTGCATCAGACGCGGCTGTCGGATGTGATCAACAACGAGCTGAAGCCCTGTCCGGCGGTGCCGGCGCTGTTCCAGGTGGTGGACGAAGAACATGTGTAATCCGATTGCGGCGCGTTCCGCGCCACGCCTTTCGTCTCGCCTCCGCCTAGCGGCTCCGGCTCGGAGCGCCTCCGGCGGGAGTATTTCAGGACAGAAAGTGAGGGTGCGCGCGTGACGGAGCGGGTCTATCTCGACTGGAATGCTACCGCGCCCCTGAGGCCGGAGGCGCGGGCCGCCGTCGTCGCCGCGATGGATGCGGTGGGCAACCCGTCCTCGGTCCATGCCGAGGGGCGGGCGGCGCGCGCGATCGTCGAGCGGGCACGGGATCAGGTCGCCGCCCTTCTGGGCTGCCGGCCGGGCGAGGTGGTCTTCACCTCGGGCGCGACGGAAGCTGCGGGAATGCTTGAGATGGTACCCGAGGGACATGACGTCTATGTCCAGGACACCGCGCATGACTGCCTGATGGCGCATGTCAGGATGGGTGGCGCGGCCGAAGGCGGTCATACGCTCGCCTGGGGGCTCGCCAATGGCGAGACCGGAGTGATCGCCGAACCGCCCGGAAAGGCCGAGGATGGCTATCCGTTCGGGGCGCGGCGCGCGGACTGGCTTCTGCTGGACGTCGCGCAGGCCGCAGGCCGCATTCCGTTCGCGTTTTCCTGGAGCGGCGCGGATCTCGCCATCGTATCGGCCCACAAGCTGGGCGGGCCGAAAGGCGTGGGCGCGCTGATCGTGCGCGACGGGCTCGACATCGCACCGCTCCAGACCGGCGGGGGACAGGAGAAGGGTCGTCGCTCGGGCACAGAGAACGTGGCGGGCATCGCGGGCTTTGGCGCGGCGGCAGAGGCTGCGCTCCGCGATCTCGACGCCGGCGTCTGGGCCGGTGTCGCCGAATTGCGAGACGGGCTCGAGGCGCGGATCGCGGCGGCGGCGCCCGAAACGATCTTTGTCGGGCGGGGCGCGCCGCGCCTGCCCAACACGTCCTGCCTCTTGACACGGGGCTGGAAGGGCGAGACGCAGGTCATGCAGATGGACCTCGCGGGGTTCGCCGTCTCGGCCGGGTCGGCCTGTTCGTCGGGCAAGGTCCGCACGAGCCGCGTGCTGAGCGCGATGGGATATGACGATGCCGCGGCCGGTTCGGCGATCCGGGTGTCGCTGGGACCGACGACGCGGCAAGAGGAAATTGACGGCTTCGCATCCGCGTGGATCGAAGCGGAGGCGCGGTTCCGCGCCAGAGCCGCCTGAGGAGGCGAATGCAAGCAATGGAAAAAACGGATGAAAAGACGATGACGCCGGAAAGCGACCAGGCCGTTGCCGATGTGGACGTCCGTGAAGGCGTCGACCGCGAGACGGTCGAGACCGTTCAGAACATGGGCGCCTACAAGTATGGCTGGGAAACCGAGATCGAGATGGAATTCGCGCCCAAGGGCGTGACCGAGGACATCGTCCGCCTGATCTCGGAGAAGAACGGCGAACCGGAGTGGATGACCGAGTGGCGGCTTCATGCCTTCCGCCGCTGGCAGCAGATGGAGGAGCCCAACTGGGCGATGGTTCATTATCCGCCGATCGATTACCAGTCGCAGTACTACTACGCCAAGCCGAAGAGCATGACCGAGAAGCCGAAGTCGCTCGACGAGGTCGATCCGAAGCTTCTGGCGACTTACGAAAAGCTCGGCATCCCGTTGAAAGAACAGATGATCCTGGCGGGCGTCGAGGGTGCGGACGAGGCCCCGGCGGATGCGCGCCGGGTGGCGGTGGATGCGGTTTTCGACTCGGTGTCGCTCGGAACGACGTTCAAGGACGAACTTGCAAAGGCGGGCGTGATCTTTTGCTCGATCTCCGAGGCGATCCGGGAGCATCCCGAACTGGTGAAGAAGTATCTGGGTTCGGTCGTGCCGCAGTCGGACAATTTCTTCGCGACGCTGAATTCGGCGGTCTTCTCGGACGGGTCATTCGTCTATATCCCGCCGAACACACGCTGCCCGATGGAGTTGTCCACCTATTTCCGCATCAACGCGGAGAATACGGGCCAGTTCGAGCGGACGCTGATCATCGCCGACAAGGGATCGTACGTCAGCTACCTGGAAGGCTGCACGGCGCCGAAGCGCGACGTAGCGCAGTTGCATGCGGCCGTGGTGGAGATCGTCATTCTGGAAGACGCCGAGGTGAAGTATTCGACCGTTCAGAACTGGTTCCCCGGCGACGAGGAAGGCAAGGGCGGCATCTACAACTTCGTCACCAAGCGCGCCGATTGCCGCGGCGACCGGGCGAAGGTCATGTGGACGCAGGTCGAGACCGGTTCGGCGATCACCTGGAAGTATCCCTCCTGTATCCTCAGGGGCGACGACAGCCAGGGCGAGTTCTACTCGATCGCCATCGCCAACAATTTCCAGCAGGCCGATACCGGGACCAAGATGCACCACCTTGGCAAGAACACCCGCTCGCGCATTGTTTCCAAAGGGATTTCCGCCGGGAGGGCGCAGAACACGTATCGCGGCCTGGTGTCGATGCACCCAAAGGCGAAGAACAGCCGCAACTACACCCAGTGCGACTCGCTGCTTATCGGCGACACGTGCGGGGCGCATACGGTGCCGTACATCGAGGTGAAGAACAATTCGTCCCGGGTCGAGCATGAGGCCACGACCTCTAAGGTCGACGACGACCAGCTCTTCTACTGCCGCTCGCGCGGCATGGACGAGGAGGAGGCGGTCGCGCTCGTCGTCAACGGCTTCTGCCGTGAGGTGTTGCAGGCGCTGCCGATGGAGTTCGCGATGGAGGCGCAAAGCCTCGTGGCGATCTCGCTCGAAGGGAGTGTGGGGTGATGAAACCGGTCGTCCTTCTCATCGGCAAGCTTCCAGGCATCGTCGGCCATCTCGCCGACGAGCTCGAGGATCTGCAGATTCGCTGGCTCGGCGCGCATGATCACGGCGAAGTCGTGCGCCAGCTCGAATCCGAGCCGAAGATCGCTTGCGTGATCATGGGGGCGGGGCTGGACGACAATATCCGGGGCGATCTGATCGGTGTCATCGCGGCAATCCGGCCCGATGTGACGATTCATCTCAAGGACCGGGCCTCTGGGCCCACGGGCATGGCGCCCTTCGTCCGGCGTGTGGTCGGCGCAATGATCCTGAACGAGGTGTGAGGAATCCCGCGATGATCGTGACGACAACGCCCTCGGTCGAGGGACGCCAGATCAGCCGGTACCACGGCATCGTCACCGGCGAGGCAATCCTGGGCGCCAACATATTCCGCGATCTTTTCGCCGGAATCCGCGACATCGTGGGCGGCCGTTCGGCGGCCTACGAGCAGGAGCTTGGCCGTGCGCGCGAGACGGCGCTCACCGAGATGCGCGAACGGGCCGAAGCGATGGGCGCGAACGCCATCGTGGGGGTCGATCTCGACTACGAGGTGATCAACAACATGCTGATGGTATCGGCGTCGGGCACGGCTGTGACGATCTGATGAGACACGACAGAGGTGCAATAGCTCCAGGCCGCGCGCCAGAGCCCTCATTGCGGCGGAAACAGGGCGTTTCCGTCGCGGAAAGCCCTCTTTTCCGATCCGAATTCCGCCGCAAACTGCCGACAAATTGCTGCCCGGAGTGGAAGGAATCGGGGCTTGAACATGGCCGCACTGGTCAATCAGAAATCTGCATTCACCGAACGCATCAAGCGTATCGAGTCGGGCAAGCAGTACGAACATGTCGACGTGATCGGGCACAGCACACAGAAGCGGTACGAACGCGCCTTCGGCACAAAACACCAGAGAAAGCAGCAGCGCCCCAAGCGCACGCTCTTCGAAAAGGTGATGGTGCTGATTGCCTTCCTCTGCGGCATGAGCTCGGTACTGATCGGTCGGCTGGCCTACTTCCACATGTCGAAGCTGGAGGGCCTGCCGGACGCCTTCTACGATCTGGGCGCGCGCGGCATGGTGCTGTTCGCCTTCGTGCTCGCCGCAATACTGCTGGTAATCTTCCATCTGTCCACGCGCTCGCGGTTTCCCGCGCTTCTCGTCGGCTGCGTCGTGATGCATTACGGCGAAGCAGCCGTGGCCTCGAACGCTCCCGAAGTCTGGTCACAATTCTTCTCGGCGGAATACACCGCGCTCATGGCCGAAAAGGGCCAAGACTACCGGATCACACCCGCCGGCTGACCTTCATCCCATTCCGTGACAACGCGGCCCGGGCTTTGCGCTCGCCGGCCGCAGATTGCATTTGAGAGAGGCAAAATGCTCGAAATCAAGAACCTGCATGTCAAACTTGAAGAAGAAGACAAGGCGATCCTCAAGGGCGTCGACCTGAAGGTCGAGGCCGGTTCGGTCCATGCGATCATGGGGCCGAACGGGTCGGGCAAGTCCACCTTGTCCTACGTCCTGTCCGGCCGTGACGGCTACGAGGTGACCGCCGGCGACGCGACGCTAGACGACGAGGACCTTCTGGAAATGGACCCGGAGGAGCGCGCGGCCGCTGGACTGTTCCTCGCCTTCCAGTACCCGGTCGAAATCCCGGGGGTGGGCAACATGACGTTCCTCAGGACCGCGCTCAACGCGCAGCGCAAGGCGCGCGGCGAGGAGGAGATCGGCGCGGGCGAGTTTCTCAAGCTCGTGCGCGAGAAGGCCAAGACCCTGCACATCGACGCCGAGATGCTGAAGCGGCCCGTGAACGTGGGCTTTTCGGGCGGCGAGAAGAAGCGCAACGAGATCCTGCAGATGGCGGTGCTGGAGCCGCGCATGTGCGTGCTGGACGAAACCGATTCCGGTCTCGACGTCGATGCGATGAAGCTCGTGGCCGAGGGCGTCAACGCGCTGCGCGACAAGGGCCGGGCCTTTCTCGTCATCACGCATTACCAGCGGCTGCTCGACCACATCACGCCGGATGTGGTCCATATCATGGTCGATGGCCGGATCGTAAAATCCGGCGGGCCGGAGCTTGCCCTGGAGGTCGAGAAAAACGGCTACGCCGACATCCTGGCGGAGATGGCCTGATGGCAGCACCTGCAAAAAAGGACCCACGGCGCGCGGCGGCGACCGAGGCACTTCTGGACGCCCTCAACCTGCCGGTGGGTGGCTTCACGGCTCAGGCACGGTCGCGCGCGCGCGCTCGGCTCGAAGAGATGGGGCTCCCGACGCGGCGCGACGAATACTGGAAATGGACCGACCCGACGTCACTCATCACGGCGGAGGCGCCGAATGCGGCGGTGTTCGAGAGCGATGAACCGCCCGTCTTCGGCGCGATCGACTGCTTGAAACTCGTCTTCGTCGACGGCGTATTCGATGCGACCGCCTCGGACGACGCATCGCTCGCCGGCGTGGAGATTGCGCTTCTGTCCGAAGCGGGCAGGGCGGACATCCACTGGGCGCAGGAGCTTTACGGCATGCTCGAGGCGCGGGGCCAGTCTCCGGTCGTCCGGCCGCTTGCCGCGTTGAACACCGCCGCGGCAACGGATGGAGTCCTGATCCGGGCGTCGGGCAAGGCCGCCAAGCCGGTCCACCTGATCTACCGCCATGCCTCTGACAGTTCGGATGCGGTCCTGCATCACTGCGTGAAAGTCGAGGCCGGGGCGGAGCTGACGCTGCTGGAAAGCGGCCCGGCGGCGGCACGGCTTAACAACGTACTCGAGGTCGATATCGCTGATGGCGGGCGCTTTCACCACGTCCGGACGCAGGGGCGCGACCACGAACGCCGCGCGGTGACACACACATTCGCGCGCGTCGGCGATGCCGCTCTCTTCAAGTCCTTCACCGCAACCGTGAACGGTCAGTTGACGCGCAACGAATGCGTGATCGAGATCGCTGGCGACAACGCCGTCGCCCACGTCGCGGGCGTCGCGCTTGGCGATGGCAGCTACGGCAAGTTCCATCATGACGACACGGTCTTCGTCACCCATGACGCGGTGGACTGCGAAAGCCGGCAGGTCTTCAAGAAGGTCCTGAAGAACGGCGCGACCGGCGTTTTCCAGGGCAAGATCCTCGTTAGACCGGACGCCCAGAAGACCGACGGCTACCAGATCAGCCAGTCGCTGCTTCTCGACGAGGACAGCCAGTTTCTGGCCAAGCCGGAACTGGAGATCTATGCCGACGACGTGAAATGTTCGCACGGCTCCACGACCGGTGCGATCGACGAGACGGCCCTGTTCTACCTGCGCTCTCGCGGGATCGCCAAGGAGGATGCGACGGCGCTTCTAATCCTGTCGTTCCTCGCCGATGCGATCGAGGAAATCGAGGATGAGGCGATCGCGGCCGAGATCGTTTCGCGGCTGGAAGGCTGGGTTCAGCGCAGGAAGGGCTGATGGCGGTCACCGACGATATCGTCGCCACTTATCGGCGGCCAAGGCATGTGCTCAGGCGGCTACTTGCCGCCGAGGCCCACGAGGCGCGGCCGCTCGCCTATCTCATCGCGGCGTTGATCGTGGTCTACATCGCGCAGTGGCCGGCCCTGTCGCGCGCCGACGTGCTGGCCGGGCCGGACAGTCCCGTGCCCTTCACCCAGCGGATGGTGGCCGCCTTCCTCGGAGTCTTCGCGCTTCTGCCGGCCTTCTACCTTGTCGCCGCCCTCAGCCACATCGCGGCGCGCATCCTTGGCGGGCAGGGCAGCTTCTATGCCGCGCGGCTCGCGCTTTTCTGGGCCTTCCTGGCGGTCACGCCACTCATGCTGCTGCGCGGGCTCGTCGCGGGACTTACCGGCGCGGGTCCGGCCCTGACCGCGACCGGGAGCCTCGCGCTTGCCGCTTTCCTGTGGTTCTGGCTCTCGGGCCTCGCCGCCGCCGAATGGGGAGAAACACGATGACGGCCGGACTCAGCCCCCTGTTCGCAGACCTCGTCCGGCAGACGATCCGCAACCCGCAAGGCGCGGCCCGGCGGCTGATCGCCCTCGACCCACCGATGGAGGCACGCTGGATCGGGCTATTCCTGGTCACGATCCTCGCGCTCCTGATCACCCGGGTCGCAATTCTCACGATGCCCACCGGGACCGAACCGCAGTTCTTTGCGATGCTGGCCCATCCCTGGCTCGGCATACCGCTCCAGGCGGGGTCGATGGTCGTCATGGCCGCGGGGATCGCGGGCGGCGGTCGTATTTTCGGCGGCACCGGTCGCTTCGCCGACGCGCTTTTGCTGGTCGTATGGCTGCAGGTGATGCTGACGCTGCTGCAGGCAGTTCAGTTCTTTGCGCTCTTGATCCTGCCGCCGCTCGGCGCACTCATCGCTTTCGCGGCGATCGGCGTGTTTCTCTGGTTCCTCGTTCACTTCACCGCCGCGCTGCACGACTTCACCAACCTGCCGCTCGTTTTCTTCGGGCTGCTCGTCGGATTCGTCACGCTTGTCGTCGCCCTTGCCGTCCTGCTCATGCTGCTCGGGGTTTCCCCGCCGGTGGAGGCTGTCTGATATGTACGACGTCCAAACGGTCCGCACCGACTTCCCGATTCTTTCACGCGAGGTGAACGGCAAGCCGCTCGTCTATCTCGACAACGGCGCGTCAGCCCAGAAGCCGCGCGTGGTGATCGACGCGATGACTCATGCCTACGAGATGGAATACGCCAACGTCCATCGCGGGCTTCACTACCTGTCGACCGTCGCGACCGAGAAGTACGAGGCCGTGCGAGGCATCGTCGCGCGGTTCCTGAACGCGCCCGATCCCGAAGAGGTCGTCTTCACGACGGGCACCACCGAGGGGATCAACCTCGTCTCGTACGGTTGGGCGGCTCCACGGATGGAGGCGGGCGATGAAATCGTGCTGAGCGTTCTGGAGCATCACGCAAACATCGTTCCCTGGCACTTCCTGCGCGAGCGGCAGGGTGTGATCCTGAAATGGGTGGAACCCGATCCCGATGGCGCCCTCGACCCGGAGAAGGTGATCGCCGCGATCGGACCCCGGACGAAACTCGTCGCCGTCACGCAGATGTCGAACGTCACCGGCACCATGGTCGATGTAGCGGCGATTTGCCGGGGAGCGAAGGAAAGAGGTGTCCCGGTCCTCGTCGACGGCTCTCAGGGCGCGGTGCACAGCAAGATCTCGATTCCCGATATCGGCTGCGACTTCTACGCGATCACCGGGCACAAGCTCTATGGCCCGTCGGGCTCGGGAGCTATCTGGATCGCGAAGGAGCGGATGGCGGAGATGCGCCCCTTCCTCGGCGGCGGCGATATGATCCGCGACGTCTACCGCGACGCCGTGACCTATAACGACCCGCCTATGAAGTTCGAGGCGGGCACGCCCGGCATCGTCCAGCAGATCGGAATGGGCGTGGCGCTGGAATATCTCATGGGGCTCGGGATGGAGAACATCGCCGCCCACGAGGCGGGGCTCAGAGACTATGCGTCCGGCCGGTTCAAAGGGCTGAACTGGCTGAACCTTCAAGGCACCGCGGTCGGCAAGGGGGCAATATTCTCGTTCACGCTGGAAGGCCCCGCGCATGCCCACGACATCTCGACAGTGCTCGACAAGAAGGGGGTCGCGGTCCGCGCGGGTACCCACTGCGCGATGCCGCTTCTGGAGTTCTTCGGCGTCACCGCGACCTGCCGAGCGTCCTTTGGCCTCTACAACACCAAGGCCGAAGTCGACGCGCTCGTCGAGGCGCTGGAATTGTGCCGCGAACTCTTCGCGTAGCGCGTTGACCCGGTGGAAAACCGATTGCGAGAGCATGGCCTTTGCCCTATAGCTCGCCCCGACGCACCCGTAGCTCAGCTGGATAGAGCGCTGCCCTCCGAAGGCAGAGGCCAGAGGTTCGAATCCTCTCGGGTGCGCCAAAATCTGCCAATAATCACTGGTATTTAGCGCTCAGCTTGGGTTTGAGCGCGTTGTGCTGTATGCTGTTTGGGACAATTTTGGGACACTCGGGTGGTTATCCGGCATGGCGTCCATCACCAAACGCGCAAACGGCCAGTGGCAGGTGAAGATTCGCCGCAAGGGCTGGCCTGCGCGCTCCGGCACCTTCAAAACCAAAAAACTGGCCGAAGACTGGGCGCACCGTATCGAGAGCGAAATGGCCGCCGGTCACTTCGTCGATCGCACGCCAAGCCAGCGCACCACGTTTGGCGAACTGATCGGGCTCTATCTTCGCGACGTAACCGACAAGCGCCCAGGTGAAGGCTCGCGCATCGCCGAGCGCTCGCGGCTTGAGCGCTTCCTGCGCGAGGAAGGCGAGTTGTGCGCCTATGCGGTGGCCAATCTGACCCCCGAGCATTTCGAGGCCTATCGCGACCGCCGTCTTGCCCACACCAATCGCAGCGGCAAGCCCCTGTCCGCAGGTACGGTCAAACGGGAACTGACCCTGCTCAAACGCGTGATCGATTATCGCAAGCGTCGCCTTGGACTGCTCATCAATCCACTGAACACTGACGACGTGGCGCGGCCCGCCGTCAATGACGAGCGCGATGTCAGGCTGACCCGTGAAGAGATAGCACGTCTACTCGAAGCCTGCGGTGAAGTCCGAAATCCCTGGCTGCGCCCGTTCGTCGAACTCGGTTTTGAAACCGGCGGACGGCGGGGCAGCCTTCTGAGCCTTGAATGGAAGGACGTTGATCTTGCCGGGCGCAAGCTGATTTTCCGCGGCGTGAAGAATAGCCGCAATCCGGACAAGGTGATTGATCACACTGTGCCGCTTTCGCCGCGCGCGATCGCAGTGCTGCAGTCAATGCCCCGCAGTGTAGATGGACGCGTCTTTCCGATGACTCCGAACGCCTTTCGGCAGGCTTTCAACCGCGCGCGTAAGAAGGCGGGGCTGGAGCATTTCCGCTTTCACGATACGCGCCACGAGCGCGTGTCTTCGCTGTTCGAGGCGGGCTGGTCGGATACTACCGTTATGACGCTGAGCGGCCACAAAGACCCGAAAAGCCTGAAGCGCTATGCCAATCTACGCCCCGACCATCTGGCTGATGAACTTGCGAAGTTGGAAAAAAGGAAGCTGAAAGATAACCTGAGAAGCGACGAGTCGGGTTCAGAAGGCAAAAAGCGTTAGCTCGAAACGCTACGCGCCAATACTACCGAGCGCAAGAACAGAAGCCCGAGCGATTTCCCGATCATTGTCCATAATCAGTTCAATAAGGCGTTCACTCGCTTCCGACGCATCGGGACCTATCGAGCCTAATACATTGATGGCCGCACGGACAACATTCCGGTTTTCATGCGAAAGATTGGAAAGTAATGCAGATGTTGCTGGTGCCGCCTCAGGGCCAAGCATTGAAATAAGATCACATGCGTCGCACCTTATTTTTTCATCATCACTGGAGAGCAGATTTATGAGTGTCTCTAGTTCGTCAACTGAGACGCACCGACCATAATAAAGTGCTTCAAGCGCCTCCGAAACAACCTTTACATTCTCATCTCTTAGGCACGTGCGAACTTCATTCAAGAATTTCTCAGAAACCACGTAATGTTTATGAATGCGAACTACTGCATGCAGTGCCGCCCTGCGAACTTCCCCGTTCTCATCACGAAGTAGTTCTTTCAACCGTGATATTTGATACGCTTTGCCGGAGAATAGCTCACCGATCGCATATGCAGTACTCTCTCTTATTTGAACGTCTCCGGTGGCCGCTGATATCTCTGAGCAGACCTTATCTGCTAGTCTTCCAAACCGAGATACCGAGAATATCGCACAGTCCTTTACATACGGTGAAGTGTTTTGCAGAAATCTCGAAAGGTATGTGATAGAGTTACTTTCGATAGTTCCAACATTCGAGATAGTGCTCAATAATGCGCCTGTAATACTCTCTGACGTAGATTGTTCTGCGATCGATGCCAAACGCGGTACAAAGCCATCTGCTAGATTGCAGAACTCCTCAATAATTTGAAGTTCTTCTCGAAGTTCTTGATCACTCAATTCTTCTAGTTGGCAGCTTGCGACATCAGACATAATCGTTTTTAAAAGCTCGATCGCCTCTTTCTTCCCGCGCCCCTGCTCCGTTAAATATCTTAGCGCTGCATCGCGTACTTTTGCGCTCTTCGAAAGTAGAGCATATTTTATTGACGTATCGTCCCCATTAGTTTTCAGGATTTCCATCAAACTCCGAATCGCGTGTTTCTTCTGATTAGGATCGATTTTTATTAGATTGGCAATCTGTCTTACAGACTTTGCATCGGTGTCTGTTATGCCCATTGAGGTAAGCAATTTTACAATTGATTCATCCCAGTTGTCATACAATTCAATAAAGTTTATTTCAGATAAATTTTCGAAATCGGAAATTGGATGATTGGGGATTTCTGTTTTGTTAAGTAATACAGGTATGAACCAAGTTCTTTCGCGAGGCATGCCTCGCAACCGATCGATTGCAAGGCGCAATTCGCCATGCATGTACGTTTCTTCGCGGCTTTGCAATTCTTGAGAGAAACAGGCAATAAAATAGCCTCCCTCGGATATCGCCTTCTTAATCGCGTCTTTCCAAAAATGCCCGGGAAGTATGTCGTCCCTATCAAGCCAGACGATAACACCATTTGACCGAAGTTCGGTTGCAAGTCGGTCAACGATTGCGCTGTCTTCCCGTACATAGGAGATAAACGCGTGTTCGGCCATAATGAAGTCCTCCGGATACTCTCTCGCTGCGAGAGATGCTACCGTTGAACATGGTCAAACGCCAGTTTGGTCAGGTCCGGTTGGTAGATTGTGGGCATTCGCGATGTGCGTCGACGAAAGTTTCAAGGTCGCTAACAGCGAAGAATGTCCGGTTGCCGATCTTCGTGACGACAGGGCCGCGGCCCTTATAGACTAGATCACGGAGCGCCCCGCGCGACATTGATAGTGCATTTGCCGCCGCAGGGTAGTCGAGCAACAGCTTGATGCTGCGCTCCGTATGTCTGTCTCCGGTCATGAGTATGATATGACTTCGGCACCTGCTTGCTTGAAGCTCACGATCTGGTCACGCCGCGATCTTCCCGAACAAGAAAAAGCCCCGCAGCCTGATTTTGGCCGCGGGGCGAAGGGCTAGAAGCCGGGACCGCGCAGACGGTGTTTGATCGCGCAGCTGATGTTATCAAGGCTGGCAAGCGCATCACGGCATTCTTTCGATCCCGCCTCGCTTCTAACCAGCTCTTGCTGGACGGCGGCAAACAGCGCGCGAAGCTCGGTAACGCTGCGGCCTGCCAGGGCGGCTTGTGTGAAGACTTTTCGCATTGTCCTCTCCTTTGTCTGGAGGCCGTTCCCATCACGGCCTTTCTTGCCCGCCCACACCCACAATCAGTAGGGAAAGGCCCGCTGATGGGCGGAAGGCCGATCAGGCAAGGAGGGAGAAAGGGGAAAGGTTGAACATGCCGTTTGGCAGGTGGAGATGGTATCGTGAGTCGCCGCTATCCCGCTTCCAGCAAGAAACGCAGTGGTTCGAAAGTTTGACGGGAGAGCGCCGGAATTGATAAAATGAAAGTATAAGGAGAACTGCTTAAGCAGCGGATTTGTTAAATCATTTAAAGATTGATCGCTATGAGTACCCGCAAGGACCCGACCGGGTCCGAAGGCCTGCTTGTTGCCTACCGGCAGCTCGGTGTCATCAGCATCGAAGAGCTACGCGATGCCCTTCTTGAAGACCTGGCAGCCCTTCGTGACATCTACAATGTACGCTACGTGAAGAACACGCGGCTCAAGCTCTACGTCACCAATGAGTATGGCGAAGAGCTACGTGTTCGAAGACCCGGTGGTGGTCGCATCAACTACATGAATACGCACCATTACCGTCCCGCCTGCAAAGACTACGAGCTTTGAGCGGTGCGCGGGACTGTGCGTATCACGGCGATCCTGAAAGGAGCGATACCGCCATGAAGTTCCCAACACCGACTTACATCAACATCACCGAGGCGCGGCAGGTACTGGCCGACATGGGCGTCCAGGTCAACGAGCGCCAGATGCAGCGCGCCGCCGAGAAAGACGCGGCAGGAACGCGTAAGCTTCCCTTTTTCGTCGATCCGGTAGACGGCAAGCTGAAGATTGAAAAAGGCACGCTTGTGCGTATCTACCGCGAAGCGCAAATAGAAGCTGAAAACAATACGCGCTTCTGATAACTTATTATCCTATTTCAGAAAATTTGTTTAACGAGTGATTGGAGATCGGTGGATTTGCAATGTCTGACATAAGAAAAAGAACAGGCGCGAAGGGAACGACCTACCAGGTCCGTTATCCGAGCAGCGCCACAAAATCGGGTTATGCCTACAAAACATTCAGCACCCAGAAGGAGGCGCGCGCTTTCTTGGAAGGTGGGAACACTAAACTGTCGTGCCAGAATCGGGAAAGCGGCGTCACGTCTGTTGGTGATGCGATCGATTTTTGGCTGGACGTCTGTGAGAAAGAGGGACGCGACGAGCGTGAACCTGTTTCCCCAGCCACCCTTGAGAATTACCGTTGGCGCGCGAGAACAATGAAGAAATTCAACTGGGACAAGCAGTTATGCGAAGTTGAAGAGCCAGACGTCATTGCCTTTCGGTCCTGGCTCAAACGCAACTGTACACCTGATCAGGGGCAGAAGGTCATGTCTTCTTTTCATTCCGTTCTCATCGAGATGAAGCGTCGCGGCTATATCTCAGCAGACCCGGCAGAGAATGTGACGCTCAGAACAAGTGCGCGTCACAAGGAGCCGGTGAGTATCCCTACACTTGAAGACATGCAAGAGATACTACGGGCGGCGGATCGTCTGGCGAATTCGAAAAACAACGAAATTGCAGCCGCATGGGAGCGGTACAGGCCTATGATCTATCTCGCGGCGGACAGCGGAATGCGCCCCCAGGAGTACCTCGTTCTCCCAGTTGCGGCGATTGACGAGCGTGGCGTCCGGGTCGTTCAGGCACTCGACCGCAGCAATCGAATAGGACCGCCGAAGACTAAAGCCGGGCGACGCTATATTCCCGTTGGTGATGCCACGCTCGATATGGTCCGCCACTATGCCTCTAAACATGACAATTGTGGAGGCTTTGCCTTTCCTACTCGGCGAGAAGGTGATTTTCAAAGATACAACGTCTATGTACGACGCGGATTTCACAAGCTGATGGATGAAGCAGGCATGGTCAGTGAGAGACGCGATGGCAAATCGGTCAAATTGATACGACGTTACAGACCATACTCGCTACGGCACTTCTTTGCTTCAATGTTGATAGAGCAAAAGAAAAGTTTAAAGTTTATTCAGTCTGTAATGGGACACGAAAATATTAAGATGACATTCGATGTATACGGCCACATTATCAGAAGGAAGGAAATTGATGAAATTGACGAGGAGGGTGGTATACTTCGATATCTGAGCGACGAAAGTTGTGGCAAATCTGTGGCAAAAAACACCTAAGATGCGCATAAATCTGCGACTTTTATTGCTTTGGGAGCAGAGGGCCGGGGGTTCGAATCCCTCCACTCCGACCATAACAAAATCAATAATTTAGCAGATGATTACGTTAAGAAATGGCCCTTCGGGGCCGTTTTTGCCACAAATCCTCGCCCCGCTGTAACCCGCATGAATCCGCCGTTCTCTGAATCTCTCTGGGATTCCTTGTGGCAAGTTTGTGGCAAATCTGCCACGTGGCTGCTCCCGGCCCGCGACAGTTTGTTATGCTCACAGTATCTCGTGATACGGGCTCTTCAGTCTGCTTTATCTTGCGTACCCCCTTCACAATTAGTCCTTTGTTATGCAAACTGCGGCTACGGATGTAGAACTGCCCGGCGAGCACGGGTTCGCCTGCGGCTGCGTCCTGTATCTGATCTATCGCGGAACTTGGCCTGATGACCCGGACTGCAGCACTTGAACGTATCTCCCGGCTCCCTGTTGATGCCCAGGCCAATGTTGTTTGTGAGAACAATCTCAAATACATGCGCCGTCTTGATGATGAGTCCATGCAGCTCATCGTCACCTCACCGCCCTACAATATCGGCAAGGAATATGAGCGCCGCACCTCGCTGGACTGCTATATCGAAGAGCAGGCCGCGTGCATCGCCCAGGCCGTGCGCGTCCTGCACCCGTCAGGTTCGATCTGCTGGCAGGTCGGCAACCACGTTGATAACGGCGAGGTCTTCCCGCTCGACATCATCCTGTATGATCTGTTCAAGAACCACGGCCTGCGGCTGCGCAACCGGATTGTCTGGACCTTCGGGCACGGCCTGCACTGCTCCAAGCGTCTGTCTGGCCGCCATGAGACGATCCTGTGGTTCACCAAGACCGACGATTATGTCTTCAACCTCGATCCAATCCGGGTGCCGTCCAAATATCCGAACAAGAAACACTTCAAGGGGCCGAACAAGGGACAGCTCTCCAGCAATCCGCTCGGCAAGAACCCCTCGGATGTCTGGGAAATCCCCAACGTCAAGAATAACCATGTCGAAAAGGCCGACCATCCCTGTCAGTTTCCGGTCGGCCTTGTCGAACGTCTTGTTCTCGGTCTCACAAATGAGGGCGATAGTGTCCTTGATCCGTATGTCGGCGTTGGGTCTTCGGCGATTGCCGCTCTGAAGCATGATCGCTCGGCCTACGGCTGCGATCTTGAGAAAAAATACATCGATACGGCGTGGGAGCGGATCCACGAGCTGCGTGCCGGTACGCTGCGCACTCGTCCGATGAACAAGCCTGTCTATGAGCCTCCAACAAAGGGCTGTGCTACATGAAGCTCGATGCGACTTACTCGCACCATAACGGGGTCGATCTCTGGCAAGAGCGCGATCTCTACGAATGGGCAACGGACATCTTTGAAGCACCGAAGATCAAGGTTGGCGAGGTTTCGACAACTGTGATCCGCGACCATGTGAAGGGCGAGCTTGAGACCGACGGCTGGGCCTTCAACGTACGCATTGACGCCGAGGTCGATCTCACTGTCTTTGCCCGCAAGGGCGATCTCGCCTTTCAGTTGCAGACCGGCAATATCAGCCGCTATGCCTACGATCTGATAAAGCTTCAGCATCTTTATATAAAGCGCGAAATCGAAAGCGCGATCCTTGCCGTTCCGACCAAGGCGGCTGCAGTGAAAATCGGCAGCAATATCGCCAATGACGAGCGCATCTGGAATGAGCTTAACATCTTCGATCGTATCATCACCCTTCCCATAATGCTGATCGCTTTTGAATAACCGCCCGCATTAAATCAAACGCCCGCAGCGCGAGAGACCCATGTACAAGACCAATACGAAAGTGCCGCACGAGCGCCAGACCCTGATTGGTGATGCCGCAAAAGCCTCCAAAGAAAAACACACCTTCTACGAATACCAGAACAAGCGTACAGAGCTGCCGGTGGTCCGGCTCGATATCACGGTGCCGATTTACCGTATGGCGAACTACCGCACGCGCACGTCGCAGCTCAAATACATCCATGACCGCAAGGTCGCCGATGATTTCTTTAGCGCAGGGCAGGAGAACGAGTCGGCGCAGCAGGCGCAGCACGACATTCTGACCTACTTTGCCAGGCAGGGGCGCTCGACATCGGTCTCTCCGATCATGACAGAGCTGGAAACCGAAGAGCAGCGCGAGCCGCTTTTGATCACTGACCGCGGCGTCGTTGTAAACGGCAACCGCCGTCTTGCTGCCATGCGCGAGCTCTTTGCCGAGCGCCCCGGTGAATTCAAGCACTTCTCGCACGTGGACTGCGCCGTGCTTCCTGCCAGCGTGACGCCGGAAGAAATCCGCGAGATCGAAGTACGGCTTCAAATGCGGCCCGAGACGAAATTGCCCTATGGCTGGATTGATGAATCCATCGCCATCCAGGAAATGATCGGTGGCGGCAAGAAGGCCGATTATGTCGCCGATCTGATGAAAAAGAAGAAAAAGGACGTGGAGCGCATGGCCCGCGCGCTCACCGAGGTTGATATCTATCTCAAGGACTGGCTGCGCGAGCCCGGCGAATACCAGCTTGTCGAAGACGCAGAGCAGTTCTTCAACGATTTGGCTAAAGCGCTCGATGGTATCGAAGGCGATGCGCTGGAAGCCAAGCGGCGGATTGCATGGGCACTTGTGTCGAATTCAGGGGATCTTAAGCGCCGGATCTACGACTATAATTTCAGCTTCGACAAGAAGACCGATGAAGTCATCACGGCTCTGAGCGATCGTCTTTCGATCGATCTGAGCCCGAAGTCCGACCCCGCCGACCACGACGGTGACGATGACGGCGATGATAGCGATGACGATGACGGTGATGATGATCTCGATATCGATCTTGGCGATGATGACGACGATGATCAGGTTTCGCTCGATGCCTTCATCGAGGCGTTTGATGATCTCTCGCAGCGTGATGCGACGGCAAGCGAACTAATCGAAGTCTGCGATTCGATCTGGGAGCAGGGCCGCGAGGATGCGATCGGCCAGCAGGCCCTTAAGGCAATCCAGGCCGCCAACAGCAAGCTGATGAGCGTCGATCTTTCCAAGGCCGATACAGGCACATACGGCGCTATTGAGGCGCAGCTTTCTGCCGTCAAGGACAGGGTGGCGGCGCTTGAAGCAGCGCTTGCGCCCTTTAAGGCGGGCAGCGCCGCAGGCGGCGACGGCAGCAGCGATGAGTGAGCCGACACCGATCCGGGTTGACTATGATGCGGGGAGGCTTGCCGGGACACTGACCATCGAGGGCGATCAGGGAAGCGCGCTCTGGGATCGTATCCGGCAATCTGCCGCCGCCAAGGATGATTACAGCTTTTCGGAAACGGGCATTACCTTGCCCTGGCCCGGTGTGCTCTCACTAATCCGCGAGTTTGCACCGCTTCAAAAAAAGCGCGGATTCCGCTTCAAACCCAGCCCGGCTGCCAAGACAGAAATCGACAAATTCGTTGCGCAGTTCAAGACTGTCAAAGCTGCGCAGGCCGCGCCGCCGCCATCGCTTGAGGAAAGTGAAATCACGGGGCGGCTCAAGGCGATCGGTTTTACCAGGCGCGCGCTTCGTGATTTTCAGATTCGCGATCTCAAGCGGCTTCTTTCCCTGCAGAACGGTGCCAACTTCTCGGTTCCCGGCGCGGGCAAGACGACGGTGACCTTCGCGCTTCACCTGCTGACAAAGCAGGAAGGGCAAAAGCTCATCGTCATCGGTCCCAAGAGTGCCTTTACCGCCTGGAGCGAGGTCGTTGCCGAGTGTATCGCTGATGATGCGTCGGAGTGGGTGAAGGAGCCTTTCACCATCTTGACGGGCGGCGCGGACGCGGTTCGGCGCGGCCTGCTCTCCGGTGCCAACCGGTTTGTCATCAACTATGAGCAGCTTCTGTCGATCCCGGATCTGTTCGCCACATATCTTTCCCAACATCCGGTGCATCTCGTGCTTGATGAGTCGCACCGCATGAAAGGCGGGCTTGCGGTCAAGCGCGGGGTCGTCCTGCTGAATGCCGCCTCGCTTCCGGTCCGCCGCGATATTCTGAGCGGAACGCCGATGCCGCAATCGCCCAATGATCTGCGCTCGCAGCTCGATTTTTTGTGGCCCGGCACAGGGCTTGGCCTGCAGATCGCCGCCGGGCGCACGCCGCGCGATGTCATCGGCAATCTGTACGTCAGGACGACAAAGCAGGATCTTGGCCTGCCCCCGGTCACGCGGCACTTCAGACCGGTCGGTATGGGCAGGGGGCAAAGCGCTCTTTACGCGATCGTGCGCAGCGAAGCCTTGCGCGATCTGAGCTCCCTGCGCTCGGGCAGCGGCGTTGATATTGTCAGAGCGCGGCGCTCTGTGATGCGCCTGCTGCAGCTTTCCGCCAATCCGGTACTCGCGCTTAATGCGATGACACGCGATGCGCCGCATGTTGATTCCGGGATCGCGCAGCAGGTGCTCGATGACGGCCCGTCGCCCAAGATGATCGAGGTCCGCGATCTTGCCCGCACACTCGCAGCCGAAGGCCGCAAAACCGTTATCTGGAGCATATTCACCGATACGATCGAGCAGCTGGAGCGCATGCTTGCCGATCTTAACCCGGTAACCGTCTATGGCGCGGTGCCGTCCGGTGATCCTACCGATCCTTCAACGCGCGAAGGGCGGCTGCGCCGCTTCCACGAAGACCCTACCTGCATGAGTTTTATCGCCAATCCGGCGGCGGCAGGCGAAGGCATCAGCCTGCACCATGTCTGTCACGATGCCATCTATCTCGACCGCTCTTACAACTCGACACACTACTTGCAGTCGATCGACCGTATTCATCGCCTCGGTCTGCCCGAGGGCACGCAGACCCATGTCCACATCTTCCAGACAATGGCCCCTAAAGGGCTCGGATGCGTCGATCACTCGGTCAGCCGCCGCCTTGCAACAAAGCTACGGGCCATGCAGCAACTGCTCGATGATACCGACCTGCACCAGATCGCGCTCGATGAAGAGGAATCTGAAGAGCCCATCGACTACGATATCGAGCCTGCGGACCTGATCGATTTGATCGAAGAGCTTGAAGGCCGCGCGAGCTACAGCGAAGACGAAGGTATCTGATGGCAGCGCCGGGTCTGGAGCGCTGTTTTTCAATGGCGGCGTTCCTCGCCTTTATTGAACTGCGCGAATACAGCGCGGCCCATCCATCGCTTTCTCTTGCTGATGCGCTCGGCAGTCTGCGCAAGCTGCGATCCGGCGCGGCGGACCTTGATTTTCATGGCGCAACGGCGCTCTTTGAATCCTTTGATCCCGATCTGCCGTGGGATCAGACCAGGTCAGGGCTGCGGCTCTTTGTTTATGAATGGGTGCGGCTTTCCCAGCCTACATGGCTGCGAACCGTGCCGAGGGGCAGGGAGTATGTGCGTGCCGCCCTCACAGCCAATGAAGTCCAGTGTTTTCGCGAGGCGGGGCTTTTTAGTAACACGCCTGACGATGATGCGATCATTTGGTGGGACAAGATCGCCGCACTGATGCGCGGGACCGCCGATCAGGAAAAGATGGAACGCGCCCGCCTGGCCGAGCGCTTGTCTTTAGAGCATGAACGCGCGCGCCTTGCCGGTCTTGGCATTGCGCGTGAGCCTAAATGGATGGCGCTCGAAGATAACGGGCTTGGCTATGACATTCTTTCTTACGATCTGGATGCGGGCCAGATCGTAACCCGCCTCATTGAGGTCAAGAGCACGCTTTCGGATACGATTATCCTCACGCGCGGCGAGTGGAAAAACGCTGCGAGTGCTGCCTCGCGCACGGTCTTTCACGTCTGGCGGTTACCTGCGCGTGCTTTGCAGGAAGTTCCCGCTACTGCGATGGAGCCGCATATTCCGCAGGATCGCGGCGAGGGCTCCTGGCAGGATGTCGCGGTAACGCTCAAGCCCTTATAGGTTTGTCGAAATCGATGTTCGGAAAGCGCTTTTTTACCTCGGACGGAAGCTCGATCACCTTTTCCCTGAGCAGGACCATCATGGCGAGGATATTCAGCTCGGATTCTTCTTTGGAGAAGCCTTTGCCGAATATCTCTTCAAAAATGCGCGCGGTCTGCCTGCCGATCTCGACGATGAAATAGACATGATACCCGTAAAGGAACCGCGCATGATCGCGGTTATATTGCGGGATCAGGCTGGGCGCGCAGATATCGCCGTTTTCAACGGTGATGAGCTGGCGCGCGAGCTCGTGCCGCGAGACATGCGCAATCCCGTTCAGATCGCCATAGATCGGACCGAAGCCTGCGGTAATGCCCTTACCGATGTTCGGCGTTTTGCCGTCCTTGCGGCGGTCATTTTCAAATTCATCGATGGCCGCGATCGTTTCGAGCTGCTGTTTGAGCAGGGCGGCTGCCTGCGAATACAGCCCCTCTGAAATCGATGTTTCACAGATATCAACGCCCTGGATAAACTGTGCCGTCAGGCTCATGCGCCCTTCAATGGCCGCAGGCTGCTTGTCAAAGCGCCGCCCGGAAAACCGGTCGATCATGGCGTAGACCGCGCTCAAGGCGAACTGGTGCGCATCGATCAGATCGCCTGCATCCCTTTTCCATGCAATGCGAACCTTTTCGCGGGCCTCCATTTGCGCGCTGAGCAGCTTTACCGCCGGTGAATACTCGCCTGCCATCACACCTTCCTTGCCTTGCCTGTCCGCTCGATACCGCTTGGGCGGATGGATTGCCATGCCGGTATTCGTTGCCGGTGCTGTTCTCCTTTTCGCTTTTGTCCTTGAGGTGTGGACGCTTTGTCTGGCCGGTCGCGCCGTCCCGGTCAACGGGTTGCCCGCTCCGTTCATTTCATTCCCGTGTTGCCCGTAACCCGCCCCCTCATTCTGTCGTGGCGGTGACCGTCCGGCTCGTGCCACCGGCCATCTTCTTTCGCGTCCTCAAGGACTTACAGCGAAAGGAGAATATCATGTCTACGACCAAAACACCGCGCCAGGACATCTACAGCCGCATCACCGATCAGATCGCCTCGGCACTGGAAATTGGTGTGAAGCCCTGGACCCAGCCCTGGAACGCCGCCCATGCCGCAGGACCGGTTTCTCGGCCTCTTCGGTTCAATGGCGAAGGCTATAGCGGGATCAACGTTCTGACCCTCTGGGCATCTGCGATGGAGCGCGGATTTGCCGCCCCGATCTGGATGACCTTCAAGCAGGCGCGTGAACTTGGCGGGCACGTCCGCAAGGGCGAGAAGGGCTCGCCCGTCGTCTACGCCAATACCATCGTCAAGACTGAAGTTGATGAGGCTTCCGGAGACGATGTTGATGTCACCATCCCCTTCATGAAGGGCTATACCGTCTTCAACGTTGATCAGATCGAAGGCCTGCCCGCGCATTACTACGCGATCGCTGCGGGTGAGCAGAATCCCGATGAGCGCGATGCGAAGGCCGAGGCGTTCTTCGCGGCGACCGGTGCACAGATCGAGACCGGCGGGAATTCTGCCTACTACCGGATCGATACCGACCATATCCAGATGCCTGCCTTTGAGACCTTTGTTGATGCGCAGCGATTTTACGCGACGCTTGCGCACGAAAGTGTTCACTGGACTCGTCATGAAGACCGGCTTGATCGGAGCTTCGGGCGCAAGCGCTTCGGCGATGAAGGCTATGCCCGCGAAGAACTCGTCGCCGAGCTTGGCGCAGCGTTCCTCTGTGCCGATCTCGGGCTCGTGCTCGAAGACCGTGATGATCATGCTGCTTATATCGGCTCGTGGCTGAAGGTGCTCAAAGACGACAAGCGCGCGATTTTCAGCGCCGCCGCGCACGCGCAGCGCGCTGCCGATTACCTTCATGACTTACAGAAAGCTGATCGGGCCGCCGCGTAGGCGGCCCTTTTCCGTCATGTCTCCTCTGTGCTCAGACGCACGAGGTGTTTCATGAAGGACGAGGTGATTTCGAATATGAACTCAATCTCTTCCTCGATGACCGCAGAATCGTGTTTCGCGTAGCTGTTCTGATACTTTGCATAGTACTCGACCAGCTTCTGGAACATATTAGCTAGTTCTTTTGAACCACCACTGTCTTTTATGAAGTTGCCAAGTGCAGGCAGTTGATTTTCCAATGATTTGTTGTTGCCCAGCAGCTCATTGAGCAGCAGCTCAAGAGCAAGGCGCAGATCATCCAGCAGGTTTCGATGAAAAATGCCTGCTTCGTATTTTTGCAGGGCGCTGTTGTATGATTCCAGCGCAGTTTTTTGACCATCCAACCAATGCCGCGTTTCTTCGATCAGCGTCTCGTTGATGTCCGAGGCGGGCGCACCGCCCGCGAATTGTGGATAGCGGGTGACAAGCCTGATCTTGAGTTCTTGCCTGTCCTTGTTTGGGACAGGCGAAAACGAGCTGTGATCGCACAGCTCCTTGATGATGCGATACTGCTGCGGGCCGTCGAACGCCATCAGGTTTTCGAGCAACGCCTGGCGCTTGCTCGACGATTCAGGCGGGTACATGGGGTGGGGCAGTTGTACATCATATTCAGCGGCGTAAGCTGCGGTCTCGTCGATGATGACACGCCCGGTCAAGCCGCGTTTAGTATCACCTAGGATCCTGGTTGCGTACTGCAGGAAGGTTGACGGGATTTTTTCGTCGAACATGGTTGGCCTATTGGTTTTTCTGGAGCTCTAGCCGGAAACCGGGATAGGCAAAAGCCGTGCTGATTGTCTCGCAGTCTATTTCGGGGACGCCTTCGCGGCGGGCGGTTTCGTACCAGGTTTCTTTGACCCGCTCCTCCATCGCGTCGATGATCGCAGCCGCCTCCTCGGGCTTGAGGTGGAAGCGCGCGCATTGCGAGAGCATGTTCTCTGCGTTTGCGTAGCGTCCGAAGTCACCGCACGTCATGGCGAGGTCGCGCCTCTCCAGGCTGATCGGCATTGAAGGTGTCAGGTCGTAGGCAGGCGAGAGCTTCCAGTCCTTGTCCCTGGCGATCACCGCATGGTTGCGCGGATGATCGTCGGTGTTCGAGATCAGCGAGTTGAATACCATACGTCTGAACAGTTCTGCGGCGTCGTCCTTCGGCTGTGAGCTGATGCGCCGCAACTCTTCCGCCAGCAGCACATATGACCAGCGTTCACGATGTTGGTGGGTGTCCTCGGTCCGCAGGATTGTGAGCCCGCTCATCATGCGGGCGCGCAAATATCCTTTGTCGCTTTGCTCTCGGTCAAAGCGCTTGACGAGAAGCACATCGCGTCCCGCCACAGTGACGATGCGGCTTTGCGCCGTTTGGACGTTGCTGGCGCGCGCAAGCTCCAGCATCGCGTGTTCGACACGTGCATAGTTCCATTTGTCATCAGGCCTGTTGAATTTAGCGATCCACAGGCCGTCCTCGTCTTCGACGACGGCCTTGGGACGGGCACCGCCCATCGATGTGCCGATCAACATCAGGTCTTCCACCTGTCCGGCCTCGGGGCCGTCCGGCACTTCTTCATCTGCGATAATCGCATCTGCGAGCCGGATCAGTTTTTCCAGATCGAGCGTCTTGTTGAACTTTCTCTGCGGGGCAGGCGGCTTTGGCCCCAGACCGAACCCGAGCGCGCCGGCCCGGTCATCGGGCGCATAGAGCAGGTAGTCGATCTCACCGAGCTGGGGCAGCCCTGCATGTTTTTCGATGACGCGTCGCCCCCAATAGTCCGGCCCGGCATCGCGCAAGGCTCCGAAGACGCCTTTGAGGGCCGTGGTCTGGTAAGTTATACCTGCAAGTTTGAGTTCGATCGGGTCAATCGGGACGGCGTCTGGGTTGTCCAGGTAGCTTTTTCCGTAGACGAAGCGCCCGACCGGCACCCCTGTCCAGTCCGGCTCCAGTACGAAGCGTCCGGCAGTTACGAAACTGTTTGTCCCGGACAGCGTAATGTAGACAAAGCACTCGGTCGCTCCGGACTTAGAAGTCATTGTCGAGCCCTTTGCCGCTTCGGGCGCGTTCACGGCCGCTTAGCTGATCGAGCGCAAGCCCCTCTCTGTCGGTTAGGGGATCGGCAAGGTCACGAAAAGGCCGTAGCAAGTCATAGGCCCAAAGCAAGGCGGCGTAGACAGCCATGCCGGTTGCCAGCTTGCCTTTCTCCGCATCCATGACGGCGCGCGGACCCGTGCCGATCTTTTCGGCGACCTGCTCGATCGTCATGTTGCGCCGGAGCCTTGCCGTGCGCAGGTTCCGACCCAGGCTATCGATTGCCTGTTCGACTTCGTAGGGCGGGGCTTCCACAAGAAGGTTCTTTCTCGCCATCTGCTTTGTATAACCTCTTATCGTTTTTAAAGTGCTTTCTAAAGCATACACAATATTGATGTCTCAGTCAACTCATATGCCTTATATAGCACGTTAAATGCATTTGACGGCTATATATGGCAGTAAAGGCGCTGCTGAAAGCATCTGGCGAGTAGAATCCCGATCCGCAAGCGCAAAGTAACGTTTTCTGATACCTTCTGCAGGTAAATCCGGCACGTCCTACAATGCTCTCCTGTTGAAGCCGGGGCGGTCGAGTCCTAGCTTTGCGTGGTTTTGGCCATGCAGCAGCCTGTTCTTGTGCAGGGGGCTTTGAACGTCGCCAGCTAGCAGCACGCTTGGTACATCGTATTATATAAAATTCGCGAAATTAATGAAATTCCCGGTATGTGAGCAACTATAGTGTGGATATACAAATCTACATTAAATTCCTGTTTTTCGCGAATTTATGTTATTATGTTATAGTATGAACGATTCGCGAACATCACTGCCGCGAGGCCGCGCGCGCCTATCTGCCGTTATTCAGGCGGCGGGCGATGTCGTGCGCATTGAAGACGCCGTTCAAGCCCTTGATATTACACGAACACAGGCGGCCAAGCTTCTCTCACGCTGGACGGAGCAGGGCTGGTTGCGCCGCGTCGGAGCCGGAGCCTATGTTCCCGTCCAGCTTGATCTTCTCGAAGCGCGCCAGGTCGTGCAGGACCCGTGGATTCTGGTGCCGACGCTGTTCAGTCCCTGCTACATCGGAGGCCGGACCGCAGCAGAGCACTGGGATTTGACCGAACAGATATTCCGCGATGTGCTGGTCTACACCGCCCGCGCGATACCCAGCCGCACTGTTGAACGCCAGGGTGCGATCTTCACGCTGCGGCATATCAAGGAAGAGCTGATCTTCGGCACCAAGACGGTGTGGCGCGGTCATACGCGGGTTGCCGTGTCCGATGTCCACCGCACGATCATCGATATGCTGGCCGATCCCACTGTCGGCGGCGGCATTCAGCATGTCTCGGAATGCTTTGCGAACTATCTCCAGCGCAAGGACGCCGATCCCCGCGCGCTCATTGAATACGCCTTGAAGAACGGCAACGGCGCGATATTCAAAAGGCTCGGTTTTCTGGCCGAGCGTCATGAGAAGGGGCGCTATATAGCGCGCGAAGCGGCGCGGCACCTGACCAAGGGTCATGCCAAACTCGACCCGTCCCTTTCCTGTCCGCGTCTTGTTACGCGCTGGCGGCTCAGGGTGCCGGAAAGCTGGGCGCAGGAAAAACATGATTGATCGCCGCGAAATCCTTGATCTCGCGGCAACGCTGAGCCTCACACCGCATGTCGTCGAAAAGGACTATGCGCTTGGCTGGGCGCTTGCGGGAATATATGCGCACCCCGAGCTTGCGCCGAGCTGGGTCTTCAAGGGCGGGACATGTCTTAAGAAATGCTATTTCGAGACTTACCGGTTCTCCGAAGATCTCGACTTCACGCTGAAAGACGAATCCCAGCTCGATGAGGCCTTTCTTCGGCGCGTGTTCGGCGAAATCGCAGAATGGATTTACGAACAATGCGGTCTTGAATTCCCAGCCGACCTGCAGCGATTTGATATCTTCACCAACCCGCGCGGGTCTATCAGCTGCCAGGGCAAGCTGGCCTATCGCGGGCCGGTATCGCCGCGCTCACCGCCGCGCATCAAACTCGATCTGACTGCAGATGAGCGGCTGGTGCTTCCGCCTGTGCAGATGCCGATCTTCCATCCATACAGTGATGCGCCGGATGGCGGCTTCACTGTATTGGCTTACGCCTATGAAGAAGCGTTCGGCGAGAAGGTGAGGGCGCTTGCCGAGCGTACCAGACCGCGCGATCTCTATGATGTCATTAACCTCTTTCGCAACACTGAGGCGCGGCCCGCCGCTGCTGTGTTGCTCGATGTGCTGCGCCAGAAATGCGAGTTTAAAGGGATACAGGTCCCGAAGCTTGGTGATCTTGCAGCGCACCGCGGCGATCTCGTAGGCGCATGGGGCCAGATGCTCGAACATCAGTTGCCGTCGCTGCCGCCGGTCGAGTCGTTCTGGGACGCGCTTCCGGCCTTCTTCGATTGGCTGCTTGGCGGCGCTGCGGCACCGGCACCTGCTGCCTACCAGCTTGGACGGGGCGAGACGGTCATTCGCGAGCGCACCCTGCGTATTCCGGTCGGCGGACGAGCACAAAGCCATCTTGAGGTCATTCGCTTTGCAGCAGCCAACCGTCTGTGCGTCGAGCTTGATTACATGGATGAGCGCGGACGGCGCAGATCCCGTTTGATCGAACCATACTCGCTGCGGCGCACGAGCGAAAACAACATTATCCTGCATGCCTGGAATATCGACAGCGACGGCCATCGCAGCTACCGCGTGGACCGGATTCAGGGCGCGCGCACAACAAACCAGACTTTTGCGCCGCGTTATGACGTGGAGCTGACGCCGAGCGGGCCGGTTTCTATTCCGCAGATCGAGCGGCGGTCCGGCGATAGCGCGGGTGGGGGCTGGGGCGCGACACCGGTGCGTCCGGCACGCGCGCCGCGCCGCGCCGTGCGAACGACCAGCAGTTTCAGCTCGGGTCCGACCTATGTCTATCAGTGCGGCATGTGCGGGAAGAAGTTTAATCGCAAGACGATGGACGGGCGGCTGAACAAGCACAAGGCCCCCGGCGGGTTCCCGTGCGGCGGTCGCATGGGATTTCTGGTTGATACGAAATATTAAAGCCTTAGCGCCTGCTTTTGAGAAAACGTCTTAGTTCATCCGGTTTGCCGACGATGCGGTGCAGCTCGAATTCACGATTGCCGATCACTTTGTAGTCAACGAGCATATCCCGCTCGAACAGGTACGTGGCCGCAGGATTGAGCCTGCGCGGTTCCCAGCCGTACAGCTCCGCGATCGCCTTACTTTCGGCAGGGAAATCATCGTCATTCATGACGTCTGCCGCGAGTTTCAGGGCATCCTCGCGCGGGTCCCAAGGTTTCCAGTGGCGGTCGAATTCCGTGAACAGCGATGCCTTCACCAGGGCATGAATCTTGGTGTCCTTGAAGAAGCCGGAAAGCTCATAGAGCGCGTCCCTGGTATCATCGATCGTCAGGCCGCTCGCTTCAGCCAGCGGTTCAACGTCGATCATCGGATCGGCGAAACGGCCATACTTGGTGTTTTCAACAAAGTAACGCGCAACAGTGTTGGCCGCCGCCGAGTAGCCGGTCTGTGTCGCTGCATCCGCCGCCTGAGCGTGCGGTGATGGGCCGAGCCGGGGCTTGCGGCTGATCCCGTGGATATCATTGATAAGCTGCGTGATGTCCTCATCAGCCTTGATCTCCGGCGCGTGCATGCCGGAAAGCAGCGGCGGCAGATCCAATGCCGCCAGCTTGTAGCGCACCGGCATGAAGCTGCATTCATTCCTGAGCCTGCGAACAAGACCGGCATCCATCTCCTGATTGACCCACGGCTTTCCAACTGATTGCGGGGTCAGCAGAACAAGGAAATGTGTGCATTCGCCGAGACCTTCATCGATCTTCTGGCGAAGGCTGTCGCCGGTACGGATGCACCAGCGGTCCCACCAGGTCTCAATCCCGCTTGACTGAAGCTTGTGCGCAATTCGCTCGGCCAGCTCGGAATCGTCCGAGGCATAGGACAGAAAGGCGCGCGGCGGTCCATCGGTTTGCCGGTCCTGCATCTCCTCATCTTCGCTCTCAAGGCCAAGGCGTTCGCGGACGAGTGCAATCACTTCCGGTGAGCCCTCGACATGGAATTGCAGGTTATCCAGGTCATCGCCGCGCACAACCACCGTCGGGAACTCGCCGGTCTGCGGGTCGCGTACCGCGCCGACCTTCTCCCTGATTTGTGCTTCAAGGCTTTCCAGTACGGCCTGCATGATCGCATCGCCGATATTGCCGGGACGAATCCGTTTTCCATTCAACTCGAAATGTATCATCTGCCCGCTTCCATGCGCCGCTTCTACCAAATAATCTAGCCTTCTGGCGGCGGACCACAAGATATCGCCCGGAGGTTATGCACGGAAATCCAGCCTCGTGTTCTGTGTTTCGTCGTTTTCGTGCATTGCGCGTCCTGCGTTCAGGACTGGGCTCTGGTAGACCAAGACCGCTTTTCACGGTCTCGGCCCTGCGGCTTCGATCCCTCGCGCTCGGCGAAGGCTACCAGCCTGATTTTCTTCAGAGTCTATTGCCGGTCGTAACCGCCACTGTGGTGATAGACGGCCAGCCAGCCATCGCCGTTATTCGCATACACGGTCGTGTTAATGGTGTCACCGGAGTGGGTTTCTCCCATAAGCAGGACTTCCGAAGCGGTCAGGTAGGTCAGGATGAGCACGTCATCCCCGACTGCTTTGAAGCGCGGGTCCTCAAGTGTTGCGCTCATAAGCTGGAAACCATCGCTCAGAACCGTCTCGCGCACATCGGCGATCGAGTGATAGCCGGAAGAGTCGACCGAGACACCTTCCGGGTCGATGGATTTTCCCCATTCCTCGCTATTGCCGTCCTTGAGCATCAGGCATTCGACCATCTCAAGTCTCAGAACTTGGCGTTCATCCTCATTGTAGTCCTCGGGGTTGAGCCCGAAGGCAGCAAAGACGCTGTTGATATCCTGAATGTCAGTTTGAGCGAGCGCGACGCCTGCGCTAAAATTGATGAGCGCACAAGCGGTTGCTGCGCAGAAGAGTTTAAACATTTCCTGTTCCTCCGGATAACGAGGCGCGATGGCCCGGCAACAAAAGAATACTACAAGCGGCGAGATGGAGACAGAACGACTCCGGCTCACACCGCTAATGATGTCCGATGCCGATGATCTGCACGCGATCTGGACGACGCCCGAGGTGCGGGAATATCTTTGGGACCACCGTGTGCTTACCCTCGCCGAAACGCGCGAGATTGTTCAGCGCAGTCAGAAACTGTTCGCCGGTCAAGAGTGCGGTCTTTGGACGATCCGCCAGCGCGGCGATGCCGCGCTTCTTGGCTTCTGCGGCCTATGGCCGTTCGAACAGGACCCGCTTCCGGAACTGCTCTTCGGACTTTCTTCCTCACAGTGGGGGAAGGGCATTGCCTTTGAAGCATCAAGCGCAATTCTTGATCACGCATTCCAAGTTCTCGGCTGGGAGTATGTCCCGTCAAGTGCCGATCCGGGCAATCAGCGATCACATCGGTTGCTCGCGCGTCTCGGGTTTTCACGTTGCGAGTGTGACCACGCTGAAAGCGGGGCCATCGCCTACAGCTTGAACAACCCTGCAATGGCGCATGCCGAGACCGCCTAGCACACTGCCTTTGTGCTGAGCGCTTCTAAGCCGTCTCCACTGTCCATTTTCGAAAGTTCTGGTTGCGAACCGGCGGGGACGGCGTCCGGTCAAGACGAGAGAACGTCTATGGACAGCATCGCTCTCTCGTTGCCCGCATCTTGCTCAAAGTGTTATAATGAAAGAGTAATTCTGTTTCGGGTCAGCCAAGAATTGGCTCGGCCTGACAAAAGGCCCGACGAGCAACGGCGTCACACGCGTGCTGGCAAGTGAATCGCCGGTATTGGGCCACGCAGCCGCCGACTCGTCGGGCTTGTGATTTTGAATGATCAGGAGCTTTGTGTGCCGTTTGATTTTAGAAACTTATCAGTGCTCGTCGTTGAAGATACCGCACCGTTGCGGAGAATGGTCGAGTCCATCCTCGACACGATGGGGGTCGGCACCATCTATTCAGCCGCTGACGGTCAGACAGGCTACGAGAAATTCAAAAGATGCAATCCCGACATTGTCCTCGCGGACTGGCATATGGCTCCGGTAAACGGGATCGAGCTCACCAGAGTAATCAGAAATGATCAGATGTCACCCAATCGCATGGTGCCGGTTATCCTGGTCACTGGATACAGTGCGATCGAGCGCGTTTCTGAGGCTCGCGATTCAGGCATTACCGAGTTCATGGTCAAGCCGTTCTCTGCAAACGATCTGGCAAAACGCCTTGCATATGTCATCAACAGGCCGAGAGATTTTATTGATTGCAGCGACTACTTTGGACCTGACAGACGGCGCAAGACCGATGCGGGATATAATGGACCGCTCCGACGGGAAGCCGACAATTAGCACTAATCGATTCCTTTGATCTGTGTTTTCGGTTTGTATTCGTGCTGTCGGTCTTCTCGGCTCTTCCCAAGGTTTCGTTTCAATAAGCCATGACGCTTACGCAGGGCGCGGCGTCATGCAACCGGCTGCCCGCTCCATTCGCTACGCTCCCGTGTTGCCAGTTCCCCGCCGTGGCGGTGCACGCCGCCTGACACGCCCTGACGTGCGGTGCAGGTCATCTTGAAACGAAGAAACCTTGAAAAGGAGAAGACCAATGAAACGCACGAACAAAAAACAGCAAACCCCCGAAGCCAAAGCCCCGGCCATGATCGCCTACCATGTTCCCGATCGCGAGAACGCTCCCTGGACCCGCATCGGAGCCGCTTGGGATCACAAAGACGAACGCGGCTTCACCCTGCAGCTCGATCTGGTCCCCGTCGCCGCTGGCCGCGTCGTCCTGCGGGAATACGATCCCAAGATGATCGAAGAAGAAGAGAGCGCTGAATAAGCGCTCTCCTAACCCACGCCGCAGCCGGTCGGTTTCGCCGACCGGCTGTACTGCTAGAGCGGGATGTCACCATCGACGGGCGGGATCCCGATTTTTCTTGTCCTGCCATCATCACCGCGCACATGGCGCGGATGGATGACCAGCGCGGGCAGGAGCTGCGGCAAATCTTCCGCATCCTTTTCGCGCGCCATCTCGTGATTGAGCGCGCCATTGAGCAGCGCCTGAAGATAGGCTTCGGCGCTCTTGATCTCGCAGCGCTCGGCTTGCTCTACGGCAAAGCCAAGCGCCCGATAGTCCAGATGAAAAGTCACAAGGGGCATGGCTCAGTCTCCCGGGTAGTCGTCTTCGTGCCAGACCCCGCCGCCGGGATCGGTCACGAATGTCGGGCTCAAATCTTCCTTCGGGCGGTCCTCTACGCGCCATCGCCTGTTGCGAAATTCCTGTGCAAGGTGCTGGCGTAACAGCTCATCGATCCAGGCTGCCGCGCTTTCGAAACCATTCGCCTGCGCGAGGCCAGTCATGGTTTCCATGTCTTTGTCGCTTAGGTCGATCACGATCTGCGCCATCACAATTCTCCTTATTTGTTCGGCGGACCGCTCAGCAGCAGCCGCACGTTCTTGTTCCGGATGCGTTTGACGCCCTTGCTCCCGCCGCTCGTCAGAAGCGCGACGCCCTCACAAAGATCGGAAAGCGGCAACTCGTCTCCGAACCGGGCAAACTTGCCATCCGTGATTTCGGCAAAGGCTGAGAAGGCCCGCGCCGCTTCCGTACCTTCTCCTTCGAGGAAGGCGAAGACTTTGATACCGGCGGACTTCAGCTGTTGCGCGAGCGGCTCGACGTCCCCCGGCCCCTCTTCATACGCATCACCGATCAGGATGATCGCTGATGCGGGCCCGGCTTCGTCCTTTTCCAGGAACCGGGCCAAAGAGGGAAGGATGTCTGTAAAGCCCGGCCTGCAGCTCACTTCGGCCATGCGCCGCGCTACGATATCGGCACTTTGTTCCCATCCGAGATCGGAGACCTCTCCGCCGCCGAAATAGACGATCCGCAGTTTCGTCGAGGGCGATCCCGCCAGTGACTCGAACATTCGGGCCTGAATTATTTGTGCTTCTTCCCAAGTTGCCGATCGACTGCCTGTCGCATCGATGACGAAGCCGATCTTCGCCGCAAGCCGTGCTTCACCATGTGAGCGCAGGCGCTGTATCGCACGCGCAAAAAGCTGAGCGCGGCTTTTTCTGTCTGGTTTTGGCCGGTAGTTTTGCCATTTGCGTGCTCCCGTATTTGTCTTGCGTTGCTGCATCCAACATCGGATCAGGCGGAGATTTCCGGAAGATCACGAGCTGGTCACGCGGGGGGGCGCCGCCTAGTTCCAGCCGCGAAAACCCCTGATGAGCTCCCGCGCCTCATTGACCGCAATAGTCTGCGCGGCGCTGCCGCCCGCATCGGGATGGGCGCGCCTGATCATTGCGCGGTAGGCGCGCTTCAACCCGTCCGGCGTGCCATCCGGATCGAAGCCAAGGAGCGCGCAGGCCGCGCCGTAGGCTGCGTCAATGTCTTCTGGCTCATCGGGATCTACGTCGTCCTCATCGTCTTCTTCTGACGGCGGACCGCGCGCGAGCTCAACGATCAGAAACCAGCCCAGAAGAATTGCGGATTTCATGACGTGCAGAATGAAGCGTAGCGGCGCGATGACGATCCGGAAGAACAGCCAGCCAAGAACGAAGAACACGCCCTTTAATATCGCCAGCAGCGCGATCACGATGCATTCGATCAGAAAGCACAGCAGGTAACCGATGAGCTCGATGATGATCGGGCCGAACTCTGCGATGACGAAGCAAAAGATCAGCCAGATCACAATGATGCCAAACAGCGTGTCCATCACACCGCTCCGCCGAACAGATGCCACAGGCCAAGACCCAGAGCGGCGGTGATCATGCAGGCGGCCAGCGGGTGCGGGGCCATCCACCAGGCCAGCATGTAATAGATGCGGCCCCACAGCGAAGCGAGCTCATCGAAACTGTTCGGATCAGGCGTCCGGCGAATTAAGTACGGGTTGTTGTGATAGCGTCCGCGAAAGCGCGGCTGCTTCCAGTAGGGCGTTTTCTTCAGGACCAGCGGCCACATCCTGCCCATCAGGACAATCTGCTCGCCGCCAGCGGTACGCAGCAGCTCTTCCGGCATGATCAGCGGCCTTGCTGTATGCGAGACCGAGATTTCACCGCGGGCGTTCCTGGTCTCGGTCTTGATCGTGCTCTGGCCGATCATCTGGCTCAGGATTCTTGCCGAGTAGTGATCCCCGACGCCAAGCACCTGCAAAAGCTCGCAGTTGCTAACAATCGCCTGCCAGTCGTTACCATAGATGCCGTAGACCTGGGCAAGGCTCTGCCAGATCGTCCAGAAGCGCACATTGTACTTGCGCAAAGTTGCAAGCCAGGTGGCAAGCCGCTTGATCTGCCCAAGAGCCGCCGCTTCGTCGATGAGAAAGAGCACTTTGTGCCGCGCGTAGGGCTTGCGCTGAAGCGTCAGGACCGCGCAGGCCATCGCAAGCCGCGTGATCGCCGCATGGCTCTCGATATATTGTAGTGGCATGACGACACTGATGACAGCGCCCTTACGGCCCGCGCCGGTGCCCTTGAGCATGCCAAAGTCAACATCATTGCCGCTCAGCGTTACCCGCACCTGCGGATCGGCAAGAAAGGCAAGGTCCTGCTGGATCGTGGACATAATCGCCGAAAACTCTTCGGGGGACTGTGCCTCGGTCCGCTCCAGCCTGTTCGCTTCAAAGGCGGTCAGCCTCCCGCAGGCAGGATTGGCCTTCATCGCGGCAATCAGCGCATCCCAGCCATCGGCATCCGCGTAGGCATAGTCATAGAGCGTGCCGATATTCTGGCGCTCTGCCGGTTCGCTCGTCTTGATATGGACGATCATCGCGCGCTTCGCGCTGGTCGCGGCGTCCTTGAAGTAGGAAGTATTGCCGCCTTCGTTCGCCTGACGCGGTGTCAGCATTTCTGCGATGAGCAGCGCATCGGCGGCAAAGCTCGGGGCGGCGGGATCGATCGCCGCAAGCGGATTGAAACCGTGCGCGGGCAGCGCATAGGGGGCTTCGGTGAACATGGCGAACGGATTGATGCACCGAAAGTTCATGCCTCCGCGCCGCCATGCCTTGCAGGCGGTTGCAGTGTTTTCGCCGCCGGGATCGACGACGAACAAAAATTTCTGCTCAAGAAGGTTGGGCAGGATCGCCGATGTACCCTTGCCGCAGCCGGTCACGCCCACGCTCAGCGCATGCGCGCCGTTGTAGCGGACGGCAAGGCGACCTTTCCAGTCGCCGACATAAAGCCCCTGCGATCCGAAAAGCTTTGCGCGAAAGGCTTCCCACACGGTGCACCAGCGGGCCGCGCCGTGCGTGTCTGCCTTCTTGCCATCAAAGCGCCAGGCCAGCAGCGCAGCCACTGTGACAAAGGCGGCTCCTGCGATGATCCAGCTTTCTACTTGCGAGAAGTCCATCACTATTCTCCTGCTTGCCCGCAGCGATGCGGGCCTTATGGAGAAACTGGCGGCGGCAGGGCTGGCGCTGAAGATCACGGACAGGTCACGCCCCGCCCAAGGCTGATGAGGCGCTGATCACAGGCTGGTCACGCCGTTCCTTTGGGTTGACCTGCGATGCTCACTTTCTGATCATGGAGGCGCGTATTTGCGGAGATAGCCGCTGTCATGGCTGAAGATGACATTCCGATCACTTTTGATGTCGAGCACCGGGCACAAATCCGGGCAGCAATCAAAGCCTATATGAAGGCGAACAGGATCGGCGTGCCGACCCTGTGGGATCGTCTCAGCATTGCCGATCCGAAGAAACGTGAAATTTCCTTGCCAACGTTGCAGCGCTTTGTACGCGGAACGCATCATACCGCCGACATGGTTGTCGAAATGTGCGTGCACTTACTGCGGGCAGAAGACTTCCCGGTCGCTCCCGAAAGCCCTGCTTTGAATTTTGGTCCCGCGCTCGCGCGGTTCCACGGTGCGGCGGAAACTGATCACGTGCCGATCAAGGCCGCGCTGCGTGAGGCTCTGACAGGCACGTATCTGGAAGTGCGCAGCCGGGAAGCAGCGCAGGACGGGATCAGGCTTGAATTGACGATCACAACATCAGAAGACGAGCGCTTCATGATCGCAGACGAGATCAACCGGACCGAAGCCGGCTTTTCCTTGTCCGAACATGAAGGCGCTTTGATCGTGAGTGGCGGGCTTGTCTACATCGCGCTGCGCGACAAGCTGACCGGCTCCCCGAAATCCTATTATCTGGAGCGGCTCAAGGCTCATGAGAGCTATCCTGGCACCTATCTGCGCGGACACGTTATCGCCGAAGCGGGCTTCCGCGTTGTGGATGATAAGGACAGCACGATCAGCAGGGCAGAACCGATCCTGATCGAATCCGGGAGGCCGAGCGATGCTGTGGATTGAGACCGACGAACAGAACAGGCCGATTGCCCTTGATCGACCGCGCTACGCCGCAGACGACATGCTCGCTGCGGCGCGCCGCGCCGACACCGGGAGTGTTCTCGCGGCGCTCGCACGCGGCGAAGACGTAAACATGACCGATGAGCAGACCGGGCTTTCGGCGCTTCACCTGGCGGTGGCTTCGAACAACATAGAGCTGACCAAAGCTCTGGTCGAAGAGCATGGCGCGGCATTCTTCGCCGATGGCTTCGGGCGCTGGCCGAGTGTGATTGCCGCTGAAATGGCAGGCGTCAGTGATGAGCTGTCAGACTACATCGTTCTTGCCGAAGCGCGATTCATTGACGCTCAGAGCAAATGACAAGCGTGATCCGGCGATCACAAAGAACAGAAGGCATTTGCCATGTCCGAGCCAGACAAATTTTCCTATCACGAAGCCCTGCACATGAGCAGCTTTTTTGCCCGTGCCGTGGAAGAAGAACTGGTCGATCATCCGGCTGTTCAGGCGCACCCCGAATGGCAGGCCCTCGCGGAAAAAGCGTGCGAAGCGCTTAATGATCTCTACCAGGCCATCGGGAAGAAAGAAGATTAAGAACCGCGAGCCGCGTGATAACGCGGCGAGCACGCCAGTGAGCGTGACCAGGATTTGACCAACGCACTGAAATCATGCACTATAACCCGCACTCACCGTGGGTTTAGGCCCATTGGTTAAGGCTTCGTTAATATCCCCAATGTCATAATGGAATGAGAGGCCGTTAAGGTCGAATACAAGATGTGCGCGGTGAGACCGCGCCATCTTGGCAAGGGGGCGCTACCGCCCCCCGTTGCATCCCCCAGCTCAGCGGCACCATCAGGCATCGAGCCTTTTCGTGCCGCTTGCGGCGTACCCGCCTGCAGCTCTGAGCAAACGGTCCGTGACCAGTTTGTGAGCTTCAGCATTTGCACGCCGCAGCCGATCTTCTTCGAGGGACTCAGAAGACCGGGCAGGGGGAGAAGTCTCTCTCCCCACCACACCGCGAAGCGCGAACAGCGCGTGCGGAACACGCGCCGCCCGCGGCGCGGTAGTGGCCCCCATAGACCAGGGTTTTCGCACCCTGGACCACGACCAAAGGGAGATTTCGCTCTCCCTTTAGAAACCCATCGACCAAAGAGCCTTCGCGCCCTTTGGAAACCTGATGAGGGGATGCCGATCCCCTTCAAACCCCGGCCACCGTTTCGCTGGTGGACCACGAGCAGGGAGGCTCCCTGCACGGCAAATGGTGAAAGGAGCGTGAGCGAACAGTATGGCGCGCAGCGGCAGCGAAAAAAGACAGCGCAAGACCACGCTCAGCGCGCGGTTCAATGACGCTGAAGCCGCTCTTGTCAAAGAGCGTGCCGCCCGTGCAGGCGTGCCTGTTGCCGCTCTGATCCGCCATGCCGTACTTGCCGAAAAGCCGCTCCGCAAATCCCGCACACCGCCGCTTGATCGCAAAATTGCGGCGCAGTTACTTGGTCAGCTAGGCGTTCTGGCGACGGCTTTGCGTGAGGCTTCTGTAGGAAACGATCGCACTGATGATGCGATCATCGACGCTGCCCATCAGGACCTTTCCGAAATGCGCGCCGTGCTCTTCGAAGCGCTTGGGCGCAGGCCGTGAGGAGGGCGCGTCATGATCCTCAAAGGCAGCCAGCGCGCGAACGGATCGGATCTCGCCATCCACCTGATGAACGGCTTTGATAACGAGCGCATCGAGATCGCCGAACTGCGCGGCAGTGTCGCCGATGATCTCTACGGCGCGTTTGCCGAGTTTGAAGCCGTTGCCGCTGGCACCAAAGCCGACAAATATCTCTACAGCCTGTCCATCAACCCGCCCGAGCCGTTAACGCGTGATCAATATCTCGAAGCGATCGCCACCATCGAAGACCGGCTCGGGCTCGGAGGGCAGCCACGGGCCGTCGTCTTTCACGTCAAGCCGGACGAAAATGGCATTGGCCGCGAGCACTGCCATGTCGTCTGGTCGCGGATAGACTTGGAGGCGATGAAAGCGATCCATATGAGCCATGACAAACGCAGGCTGATGGATTGCGCGGTTGAGCTCGCCCATCGCTTTGATCTGGAATTGCCGCCCGGTCTCAAAGCCTGGGAGGAAAAACGCTACGATACCCGCGAAAAGCTCGATCCGACGCTGGCCGAAAAAGCGCAGCAGGATCGCACTGGCATTACCCCGGAAGAGCGCCGCGCAGAAATTACGCAGGCTTATGAGCAGGCCGATAGCGCTGAAGCCTTCCGCGCCGCGCTTGAAGAAAAGGGCTATGTCCTTGCGCGCGGTGATCGGCGCGGCTTTGTCATCGTGGACCGGCAGTGCGATGTGCACAGCCTTACCCGCTATATCAAAGGCCACAAGGCCAAGGACATAAAAGCCAAGCTCGCAGGTCTCGATCGGGACGCGCTGCCGTCGGTCGATGAGGCAAAAGACCTGGTCCGGAAGCGCGGCCAGGCAATGGGTGAAGGCAAAGGTGAAAATACCGGCAAAGCTGAAGAACATCAGGCAGAGCTCGCGCAAATGCGAAAAGCCCTGGAGCGTCGGCTTGCTGACAAGCAGGTGCGCAGGCAGGCTTCAATCAATGGCAGAGAGCAGGAGCTACTCACTCGCCAGCAGTCAGAACGCATGGCGCTTCATGCCGCCCAGCTTCGGGAGGGCAGGGGACTGATCTTTCGGGCGCGGCGGGCCGTTGCCGGTTTGATCGGTAAGACGCCAGGACTGCGCTCGGTTCTCGGGCCGATCCAGAAGCTCACTCATCTCGATCCCGCGCAGCGTCAAGCCGCAGAACGGGAATCGCTTGCCCGCCGTCATGAGCGCGAGAAGCTCGACATTGCCCGAAGCCGCCGGATGGCGCAGCGCCTTGGCATACGTGAGCGTCAGGCGCTGGAACGCCGGATGAAGAGGGCAGAGCTGAAAGCAGAAAGCTTGGAGCAGCAGCTCCGGCAGGACTTCTTCGAAGCGGCGCGGGACCGGCGCGTCAAAACATCAACGGACATGCCGCAGGGCAAACTGTCCGAGGCCTTCAATGATGCGGGCGAGTTTGCCGAAGGGCTGGAACAGGCGCGGGCTGCCGATCTGGAAGACGAGCAGGATAAGAAACGCGCCCGCACCTGGAAACAGCGCGCTAAAGAGCGGCGGCGGGGTAGGGGCCGTGGATTCCAGAGTGGTAGGCGCGGTGGCAAAAGTTTCCGGCGCGACGACGACTAGCGCCCTTTGCGGCGATTACTTCTTCTTGCCGCGCCCTGTATCTCCGCGTCCCGGATTGGGGATCGACTCTTTCTGCGTCGTGTTCGGATGCTTGTCCGCGTATGACTTCTTCACGAATTTTCCGGTGGTCGAGCTACGGTAGTCGGTATGGCTCTGCTTCTTTGCCATGATTTCTGTCTCCATCGATAAGCGATACCACATATATGGGAACCGATATCAGCCGGCACAAGATGTATGACAGCAAAAAGGCGTGACCAAAAGCGAGCAGGATCGGTGCTACCTATTTCTGCATTGTTTTTCGGCCCAACATGGCAGGATAGTGAGCCATGCGCGTCTTTCTTGATGATATACGGATGACACCGGAAGGTTGGGTGCGGGTTTACTGGCCGGAGCAGGCTATCGCCCTACTTGAAACCGGTGATGTCGAATTAATCAGTCTCGATTACGACCTCGGCGATGCCGAGCGTGGCACCGGAATAGACGTGCTGGTTTGGCTTGAAGACGCCGTTCGCGAACGCGGGTTTCATCCGCCAGAGATCCGCGTTCATAGCGATGACCGCCTTGCGCGGATCAAGATGCAGATGATGGCAGATTCGATCATGAGCGAAGGTAGCGAACGCCAGGACAAACCGTGACCAGCCTGTGATCAGGACAAATCGGTCCTGATATCCCATGCTCACCTCATCAAAGTGGGAGCAAAATCATGAAACTCACTATCGCCGAAAAAGAACTGATCGACGGCATCAATCAGCGCGCAGCCAATGCCGCCGCCATGTATAAGGCATGCAAGCAGAACGCGCGCAACGCGAGCACTATGGCGGAAAATGCCGGTGCAGAGTTAGGCGAAACCATTTGAGCTACTTTGCAGAGGAGGAACAAGAAGGCGCCCAGACTTAACTGTTTGTGATTGCGGGTGGTTATGCTTGGCCAGATAGCGATCTAGGACTCATCATTATCTCTTGGGCATTATGGGTTCACAAAGCAAATGAGATATTTGGATTGGGAACAGATAACGGTGGAGTCGTTCCAGCGTACTGCTCCAGTGCCGTTTTCATACCCTTGTTGCCCCTGATAGGAGTTTGTGTTGTCAGACCAGTCGTTGCAGTGGTTTGAATTCGCTGTAGTCCCCCAAAGTGATGTCGAGTTGTTTGCGAAATTCGTCCAGTATCTATGGGCAGTAGCGTTATCGAATGTGTTGGAGTCAGCCCAGTCAGTCGTATAGCCGGGTCCGGCACCATTCGAGTCGGTCACGAACGCCGAGCCTCCGACGGTTGTGCTTCCGGAAACGGCGAACTTGTATGTCGTGTCCGCTTCCAAGTTCTGACAAGTTGAACTATCGCAAAGCCACGCTTTAACTCGCGCCGATGTTAACGTGCCCGCTTCAGTTTTTCCTAGCCAGTTGTTGCTCTGCAAGTTGCTAAGGCAAGTGCTGTTCGCACCGCTTAGGCCACTCAGGTTTCCGTCGTAAGTAGTACTACTGATAACAAAATATCCGATTCCGCTGCTACTCGGACAAACCCAACTTGAACTGTCGCAGAACTCAGCGCAGGTTGTGCTGCTGTTGTATCGAATAGCACCTTCGATCGTGCCGTCGCACGTACGGCTGTCATAGCCAGGTATGATCGAGCCGCCAGGATCACCACCGCCACGCAAATCGGCAGCCGTCTGAGCATGAGCCGCACTGATGATTTGGGGAACGACAAAACCAAAAAACAAAATAAGAAAAGAAATTCGCATCATCACCACCTTGCTTTGTTTACCCCTCCCAATTCGCCCAACTTGAGCCGTTATAGATACTAAGAATTTCGCTGTTACTGAGAACGCGATCGTAAAGACGAAAATCATCAATCCCGCCGTCAAACTCTGTACTGCTTGGATGCGAAGGCGGCTGGCCAATGCCTTTGTCATTGCCGCTGTCGTCAATCGTGCCCCCACTGCCACCCGTTTGTGTGGCATAGCTGACCTCACTGCCATTGACGTATATTTTGATAGCTGCCGATGACAGGTTCCCATCCCAGGTTGCCGCAACATGGGTCCATGTCCCCGTTGCCACGTAGCTGGAATTCGAGTCGCTTTGCGGTTTTGTTCCCCCTGTGCTGAAGACGTAAAACCTTAGGCCGCCGTTGTTCAAAACGTAAAAGGTGTAACCAGAGCCGCCAGAATTAGTGGTCGTTGCAAAAATCGTTCCGGCATTTCCAAATCCATAGTCTGTAAGAGATTCCGGCCTGACCCACGCTGCAATGGTTAGCGGGCCAAGATTGTCAAGGCTCGTGTCTGACCCAAGGTTGAGGTAGTTACCGTCTGCATGTTCGAGGTCGAATGCGCTATCAATTTGTCCGGTCAGCGTGTCGATGTTACCCGTACCCTGCCAAGCACCATCGTTTGAGCCAACGCTATCGTATGCTGTGCTTCCGCCTGCGCTTTCATCAAGTTGCCAGTGTCCGATGAGACCATCCGTGGGTTCGGTGCTGGCGCAAACTTCAACCTTGCCCGAACTGCTATTGTATCGCATTGCCCCCGTCAGCAAACCACTACAGGATCGGCTGTCATAGCCCGCGATAATCGAACCGCCATTGGGGCCGCTTGCGTCAAGAGACATTTGTGCCTGCACCGTGAACGCCGGAACACAGAGCAATGCAATCAGTGTTATTAGCAGCAGACTATTTCTTCGCATCATCACCTTGTTGCTTCTCAAAATAGCCCTGCGCACCGGCATCGACGATAGTCCCGCCATAACGAATACCGTTGCGCACATGCAGCCCATCGCTTTTCAGCACAGCACCGAGTTCGCCATCCACGTAGAATCGAATTTCATTAGTCTCGCCGTCTTCTTCTATGCGGGTATCCGCTTTACGGTCAGCCGCAGATAATTGCTTCGTCTGTGCGAACGCACAAAGCAGGAGTACTGTTAGTAACGTAGACAAAAAAATTACTGGAATTCGCATAAGAACCTCTCAAAAAACATAACAGTTACAGCTTATTAAAAAGAATAATAGTAATACCGCATATTATAATCAATTTCTCTTAAGTTAATATGAACAGCTATTTTCTCTTGCAATTACTCCGCCTGCACACAGACATCAGCGTGCAAATACTCGATCTCATTGAACGCTTAGCTTTTTGCTTTATGATTTTAGAAGTAAGGACCGTGAAGGCTCAGATTCACCAGGGAAGCAGCACTGCGCCGGTTCTCCTCGCATCCTCGCCCCTGCTTTGGTGTGGGCGAGGATGGCTCCGGGGAAGCGGCTTTCAGCCCGCTTGGGACAATTTTGGGACACTCAGCAGCCGATTCAGGCGACCTGCAGCGACATATGGCGACGGTTAAGTCTATGATATTATATAAAAACGCCGTGATTTCAGAGGCTTGAGATAGCCCTCCGAAGGCAGAGGTCACAGGTTCGAATCCTGTCGGGTGCGCCAATGATTCAGCAATTTGAGCCGGAATCCCCAGCGCGCGACGCCGGACCACCTGCAAGATCTGCGCGCAGGCAAAAGAAAAGGCGCCTCGCGGGGCGCCTTGCTCTGTGACTTAAGGTCGTTCCTGTCAGCTGCCCCAGGAGCGGACCGGACCGCAATCCATATGAACGAAGTTCGACCGGCTGTATTTGCCGACGCCTCCCGCCTCGCAGGCAGCGGCGGCGCGGAACATTTGCGAGACCGAACGCGACCGGAGCCTGAGGTCTGCGGCCTGCGCACTCATGTGCAGCGAGTTCTTCGCGACACCGCGCGAGCGCGAGCGCAGAAGCGCGTTGGTCTGCGGCGTGCGGTAGCCAGAGAGAAGCATGTAGGGCTCGCCCACATCCAGAAGGCGATGCGCGGCCGCCGCGATGTCGATCGTGCGCGCATCGATCGTCCTTGTCGCGTCCGACCGCCAGTCGCGCATGAAATAGGTGATCTCGTTCATGGCCTCGGGGATGTACTTCCCCTCGATCCAGTAGATGGTGTCGATGCTTTCCCCGGTACGGCCCGAATACATGCGGATGCGGCGGACATCGCCCGCCCCGCGCAAGAGTCCGAAAGCACTGGAGCAGGTCGGCGCCGCCGCCACAGCGGTCGCCGCAAACGCCCCAAGAAGTCCACGCCGAGTGAAGCTCAAGGTTGAGTGATTTGTCATGGCAATACGCCTGTCCCGTAGCATTTCGCCGCCTTATCAGCGGCTTGTTCTGTCGATGTCCCCAAGTGCTGACTTCTTATGGCATAAGACGATTCCGTCGCCAACGGGCAATTGTCCGCTGAAAGGATATTGTGCCGTGATCGGCGAAATGCCGCTGATCGAGGTAAAGAGGCCCGTGAGCAGGGCAGAGATCGCTTGCGCTGTTGCGCTGCTGCATCAGGCGCGGGGCGGCTCACGCCGAACTGGCCCTATCGTGAATGGACACCAATCCACAAATCCCTGACACTGGTTAATCAGGGAACGGGTAAAGGTGCAGAGGATTTCATGACGGCAGTATTGGTGCGGCCGAGCTTTGTCGGAACGGTAATTTTTAAAGTCCTTACCTTCGTTGGCGTGTGGGTCATCCTGGCTCAATCCGCTTTATCGTCTGATCTCGCCTTCCGTCAGGCGGCAGCCGAGGAACTTGCCTCAACACCCGCCCTTGCCGAGTTCTATCGCGAACGGGACTATGCGCCGCTCTGGACCTCGTCGGCTGACACAGAGCGCCGTGCGGCGCTCTTCCGGGCGCTGGCGATGGCGCCTGAACATGGGCTTCCCGCCGAACGTTATGACGCCGAGGGCCTGAAAGCCGCCTTCCTCTCACTCGCCTCGGAACGCCAGCGGGGCCGGCTTGAGGCCCGTGTGACGAAATCTTTCATCACTTATGCCGAGGACATGCAGTCGGGCGTTCTCGATCCCAGGCGCGTGGACAGCGGGATCGTTCGCGAGGTGCCGAAGCGCGACCGGCTCGCGACAATGCGCGCGCTGGCGGCCTCTGACCCGTCGGCCTATTTCGGTGCATTGCCGCCCCAGATGCCGCAATACGAACAGCTCCGCCGTGCCAAGATGGACCTCGAACGGTTGATCGAGCGCGGCGGTTGGGGTGAAACGGTGCATGCCAAGACGCTGCGCCCCGGCGACACCGGGACCGAGGTGATCGCGCTCCGCGACCGGCTGATCCGCATGGGGTATCTGGCGCGAAGCGCGAGCGCGGTGTTCGACGGCGAGATGCAGAAGGCCGTCCAGCGGTTCCAGATCGACCACGGACTGCACACCGACGGGATCGCAGGCGCGGGCACGCTCGCCGAGATCAATGTCGGCGCCGAGCGGCGGCTTCATTCCGTCGTCGTGGCGATGGAGCGCCTGCGCTGGATGAACGGCATATCGCTCGGCCGCCGCCATATCTGGGTCAACCTGCCGGATTTCAGCGCCAAGATCATCGATGACGGCAAGGTCACGTTCGAGACGGCGACCGTCGTCGGCATGAACGAGCATGACCGCCGAAGCCCTGAATTCTCCGACTTGATGGAGCATATGGTCATCAACCCGACCTGGAACGTGCCCCGCTCGATCACGGTCAAGGAATACCTGCCGATGCTGCAGAGAAACCCGCGTGCCGTGGGGCATCTGAAGATTGTCGACCGGCGGGGCAGGGTGGTAAGCCGCGACGGCACCGACTTCCGGCAGTTCACGGCGCGGAATTTTCCGTTTTCGATGTCGCAGCCGCCGTCGGAGCGCAATGCATTGGGGCTGGTGAAGTTCATGTTCCCCAACCGCTGGAACATCTACCTGCACGACACGCCGACGAAGTCGCTGTTCCAGAAGGAGGTCCGGGCCTTCAGTCACGGATGCGTCCGTCTCGGCTCGCCGTTCGATTTCGCCTATACGCTTCTCGCGCGGCAGACCGACGACCCGAAGGGCGAGTTCCACCGTCATCTCAGGACGGGGCGCGAAACGACGGTTCTGCTGAAGCAGCCGGTACCTGTACACCTCGTCTATTTCACCGCCTGGCCCGACGCGCGTGGCGCGATCGAATTCCGGCGTGACGTCTATGGCCGCGATCAGCGGATTTTCGAAGCACTGATATCGGCTGGGGTGGTCTTGGACGCGCTTCGGGGATAATGCTCTCCACGGGGTGACGAAGCCCCGCATCGGATCTGGAAGGCAGTATGTCCCACACTGTCGGGGAAATCGCTGAAGCGCTCGGCGCGGCGGCCGAGGGCGATCTGTCGCTGACAGTCTGCCGCGCGGCAGAGCCCGCGACGGCGGGGCCCGAAGATCTCGCCCTTGCAATGGACAAGAAGTATGCGAACGGCTTCGCCAATAGCCGCGCACGTGCGGCTGTTCTTTGGGAAGGTGCCGATTGGCGGGCGCTCGGGCTCGCCGCGGCGATCTTCGTTGCCAGGCCGCGTGTCGCCATGGCGGGCGTCACGCGCCAGCTCGATCCTGGCCCTGACATCGCGCCGGGGATCCATGCGACGGCCATCGTCGCATGGGACGCCGAGGTCGCGGCCGATGCGGCGGTCGGCCCCTACGTCATCATCGGCGCGCGCGTGCGGATCGGTCCGGGCGCGCGGATCGCGTCGCACGTCACGATCGGCCCGGACACGGAAATCGGCCCGGAGGCGCTGATCCACGCGGGCGCAAGGATCGGAGCGCGGGTCAGGATAGGAGCGCGCTTCATCTGCCAGCCGGGCGCTGTCATTGGCGCCGACGGTTTCTCCTTCGCCACGCCCGAGAAGTCCGGCGTCGAGGAGATCCGCGAGACGCTGGGCGAACGCGCCGAGATCCGGGCGCAGAAGTGGCTGCGTATCCATTCGCTCGGCGGTGTGGAGATCGCCGACGATGTGGAAATCGGCGCGAATGCGACAGTCGATTCTGGAACTATCCGCGCGACCGTGATCGGGTCGGGCACCAAACTCGACAACTTGGTCCATCTCGGTCACAACGTGACGGTCGGGCGCGACTGCCTTTTCGCGGGACAGACCGGCATCGCCGGGTCGGTCCGGATCGGCGACCGCGTCATCCTCGGTGGCCAGGTCGGTGTCTCGGACAACATCTTCATCGGCGACGACGTGATCGCAGGCGGCGGCACCAAGATCCTCTCGAACGCGCCGGCGGGCCGGGTCCTGCTGGGCTATCCCGCGATCAAGATGGACAGCTACATCGACGCCTGGAAGCAGATTCGCCGCCTCGGCCGGCTGGTCGACCAGGTCGCGGAGCTTCGTGCCGCTGTTACACGACTGGGCGTAGGAGAGCAGAATGGAAGAAGCGATGACGACGAACGTTAGGGACCAGGTGATCGCGATCATTGCCGAACAGGCGGTGCTCGACGTTTCTCAGGTATCGCCCGAGATGAGCCTCGAAGACCTTGGCATCGACAGCCTCGGCCTCGTCGAGTCGATCTTCGCGATCGAGGAGGCGTTCGACATTTCGGTGCCGTTCAACGCCAACGAGCCGCAGAAGAACGAGTTCGACATCTCGTCGGTGTCCGCCATCATCCGCGCGGTCGAAAATCTGGTCGCCGAACGGGCATGAGGCGCGTCGCCATCACGGGCGGGGGGACGATCAACGCGCTCGGTCACGATGTCGCATCGACCTCTGCCGCGATGCGCGAAGGGCGCTGCGGGATCGGACCGCTGGACATTCGCGACGTGGAGCGGCTGTCGATCCGGATCGGCGGACAGGTCCGAGACTGGGAAGCCGAGACGCATTTCAACCGCCAGGAACTGGCGCTCTACGACCGCTTTACCCAGTTCACGATGCTCGCGGCCCGGCAGGCAATCGAACAGTCGGGCCTGGTCTTCGGTGAACGGCTGTCGGCCGAGTCCGGAGTCGTCCTTGGCACCGCCGGGGGCGGCGTCAACACCTGGGACGAAAACTACCGCGCGGTCTACGAGGAGGGGAAGAACCGCGTGCATCCCTTCGTCGTGCCGAAGTTGATGAACAACTCGGCCGCCTCCCATGTCAGCATGGAATGGAATCTGCGCGGCCCGTCCTTCACCGTGGCGACCGCCTGCGCCTCGTCCAACCATGCGATGGGGCTCGCCTTCCAGATGATCCGCTCGGGCATGTCACGGGTGATGGTCACCGGCGGGTCGGAGGCGATGCTCTGTTTCGGCGGCGTGAAGGCGTGGGAAGGCCTGCGCGTCATGTCGAAGGATGCCTGCCGCCCGTTCTCCGCCAATCGCAACGGCATGGTGCAGGGCGAGGGGGCAGGCGTCTTCGTCTTCGAGGAGTGGGATCACGCGGTCGCGCGAGGCGCCGAGATCCTGGCCGAGGTGGCCGGCTTCTCGATGACATCGGACGCCGCCGATATCGTCATGCCGAACCAGGCGGGCGCCGAACGCGCGATCGCTGGCGCGCTGGCCGATGCCGGGCTGGCCGCGGCCGACGTGGGTTATGTCAATGCCCACGGCACGGGGACCGCGGCGAACGACAAGACTGAATGCGCCGCCGTCGCGCATGTCTTCGGACACCACGCGAACCGGCTCTTGATCTCGTCGACGAAGTCGATGCACGGCCATCTGATCGGCGGGACCGGCGCGGTCGAGCTTCTGGCCTGCCTCATGGCGCTGCGCGAGGGCGTCGTCGCCCCGACCATCGGCTACGAAGAGCCCGATCCTGAATGCGCGCTCGATGTGGTTCCGAACACCGCACGCGAGGCGAAGGTCTCGGCCGTGCTCTCGAACGCCTTCGCTTTCGGCGGGCTCAATGCCGTAATCGCGCTGAAGAAGGTCTGAAGCGCGTCGCGCCGGGCGGGATTCATCGTGGGATCGGGCCGGCGCCTGATTGCTCCGCGCCGGATCGATGCTGCGTTTAGCTGGCCCGAAACGGAAATGCGCTGCCCGGCCCGGGCAGCGCTGCTAACGAGCTTTGGTGACCTATGTCCCGCGTCATTCCTGCTTTTGCGGCAAAGTCTTCGCAAGCGACGCGAAGCCTGCGGTAAAGCCGGCAAGCGAGATGTCGACGTCCACGGTCCTAGTCGGGTCGGCAACCGGTACGACCGAAATCACCGCGACCTTGCCCTTGCGGAACCCGGCGAGGTCCTCGGCCGTGAAACCCACCCTCGCGACGCACCCAACCTCGGTGCAGAAGGTGAACGGATAGCGCTTGGTCTGGCCGCCGTCGACGGTGATGTTGAGCTGTTGGGTCAGAAGCGTCTCGAGCGGCGTGATGACCGTCGCGCCCGCCGCCGCCTCACCGCCTTCGGGCAAAGCGAGGATGCTGATCTCGGAGATCGGCTGCCCGCTCTCCCTGTCCTTCAGGAGCTGATAGAGCTGGCACGGATCCGAGCCGTCGTCGGTCCTCACACAGCGCAGTTGCCAGTCGCCATGCGTCTCGGCGACATAGGGCTCGCCCATACCGTCAGCGGGGGTCGTCGCAGGGTCTGCCGGCGCCGCTTCGGTTTGCTCGGTTTCAGTCGCGGCGCTTTCGGGTGCTGCCGTGTCCTGCGACGTATCCTGCGCGGCCAGAGGGCCCGCAGCAAGAAGCGCGAGGGCGAGCGTCAGGTGATTGGGGAATGCGGCCATGTGTCCTTCCATTGAGCCTTTGGGGGTCTGATCGCGCTTTAGCATGGCCTCGGGGGAGTGTCAGCGGCGAAACGCGCCCAATCCGGCCTCAGCGGCATTCCGCGCACGTTCTGACGCGCGCCCATTTCACAATAAAAAGAAGGGCCCAGCGAGGGCCCTTCCCAGAATCTTGCTCCCTGTCGGACAGGCCGACTTACTCATTGGTGCGAACGCTATTCAGTTAGCATCTTCGCGTCAACAGGAAATATTATCCGTCCCACAAATTTGATTTTGCTCGGAAAAAAGCCGCGCCCGGAAGGCGCGGCCAGTCTGACAGGGAGGAAGTAACACTCAGGCGAAAGCACACCCGCCCGCCTGCAATCAAGACTGGCATGCCAGAGTTAAGATTGTATTGTGCCTGCGAAACCTGAGGAGAAAAAAAGGGGGGCGGTGTGCTGACCGAGAAGGGGATTTACGCGGGCGGCGGCGGGGAGGGACACGCTGCGCCTCAGGAACTGCTGTTGAAATACGGGAACCGTCACGGGCTTATCGCCGGAGCGACCGGTACCGGCAAGACGGTCACCCTGCAGATATTGGCCGAGAGCTTTTCGGCCGCCGGCGTACCAGTCTTCCTGTCCGACGTGAAAAGCGACCTGGCGGGGCTTGCCGTGGCGGGCTCGACCGAGGCCAAGCTCCATGACGCCTTCATGAAGCGCTGTAGCACCATAGGCTACGAGCTTGAATACCAGTCGTTTCCCGTCGCCTTCTGGGACCTCTTCGGCGAACAGGGCCACCCGATCCGAACGACCGTAACCGAGATGGGGCCGCTGCTTCTCGCGCGCCTCATGGATCTGTCCGAGGCGCAGGAAGGGGTTCTGAACATCGCGTTCCGGCTCGCTGACGAAGAGGGTCTGCCGCTTCTCGACCTCAAGGATCTTCAGGCGATGCTCGTCTGGATCGGGCAGAACGCCGACGAGATCAGCCTGCGATACGGCAACGTCGCCACCGCCACGATCGGCGCGATCCAGCGCCAGCTCCTCGTGCTCGAGAACCAGGGCGGCACGCGGCTTTTCGGGGAACCGGCGCTGGAGCTGGCCGACATGATGCGGACCGCGCCGGACGGGCGGGGGCAGATCAACATCCTCGCCGCCGACAAGCTGATGGGCTCGCCGCGGCTCTACGCGACCTTCCTTCTGTGGCTTCTGTCGGAGCTTTTCGAGGAGCTGCCCGAGGTCGGCGACCCCGACAAGCCGAAGTTCGTCTTCTTCTTCGACGAGGCGCATCTTCTCTTCGACGACGCGCCCAAGGCGCTCGTCGACAAGGTGGAGCAGGTCGCCCGCCTCATCCGGTCGAAGGGGGTTGGCGTCTATTTCATCACCCAGAACCCCGCCGACGTTCCCGACGACATCCTCGGCCAGCTCGGCAATCGCATCCAGCACGCGCTGCGGGCCTTTACAGCGAAAGACCAGAAGGACCTCGCGCGCGCGGCACAGAACTACAGGCCCAATCCGCGCTTCGACACCGAAACCGCGATCAAGGAGGTCGGCATTGGCGAGGCGGTGACCTCGTTTCTCGAAGCCAAGGGCGCCCCAGGAATGGTCGAGCGCACGCTGATCCGCCCGCCGTCGAGCCGGCTCGGCCCCATCGGCGCCGACGAGCGGCGGGCGGCGATCGCGGCCTCGGGGTTAGATGCGAAATACGGCGCCACTGTCGACCGCGACTCGGCCTTCGAACGGCTGCAGGCGCGCGCTGACAGCGCCGCCAAGGCCGCCGCAGAGGCCGAGGCCGAAGAGGAACGCATGGCCGAGGAACTGCGCGAACTGAAGCGCGCGCGCCGCTATGACGGCGCCGAGTCCAAGCGGACGAGTTCGCGCCGCTCGTCGCGCAGCGACAGTGTCGCCACTGCCTTCGGCAAAAGCCTCGCACGGCAGCTCGGCACGAAGACGGGCCAGGCGCTCGTCCGGGGGATTCTCGGCAGTCTCTTCAAGTCCCGATAACGTCCTCGGATCGGCAACCATTCGCCCAAAATCGGCGGGCTGTCGCCCGTCCCGCAACAGCACCCCGCGGACGCCACGGAATGGCCATGTTTTGCCACGTAGTGGTGCTAAGCAGCGCCGCAGCCGGAGGCTCTCTCGCCTTGGCGGCGTTCAGATTGGGTGAAGGAGTTGGGTCATGGCATTGACCGCGCAAGAGCAGTACATGCTCGAACTGATAAATCGTGCACGACTGGATCCGAACGCGGAGGCGGCGCGACTCGGGATCGGTCTGAACGACGGCCTTGCGCCGGGCACGATCTCGTCCGCCGCAAAGCAGGTTCTCGCGCCCAATTCCGCGCTCGAGACGGCGGCGACGGGTCACTCGCAGTGGATGTTGGCCAATGACACCTTCAGCCATACCGGCGCCGGAGGGTCCGGGGCCGACGACCGGATCGAGGCCGCAGGCTACGCGTCGTCGGGCTTCTGGTGGGGCGAAAACCTTGGTCAGTACCTGACGACGGGCACGATCAACCTCAATCAGGTGACGGCTGATCTGCACGAAGGTCTCTTTCTCAGCGAAGGGCATCGGCAGAACATCATGCGCGACGTGTTTCGCGAGGTCGGTATCGGGATCGAAACCGGCACGTTCACGACGAACCAATCCTACAATGCCGCGCTCGCGACGCAGAATTACGGACAGATCGGCAGTGCCGTGTTCCTCACGGGTGTCGCCTACACCGACAGCGACAACGACGACTTTTACTCGATCGGAGAAGGCGTCGCGAATGTCAGCTTCCAGATCGGCGGCAGCACCGCTCAGACCGCCTCAGCGGGCGGCTACGGATTGTCGACAAGCGCAGGCGCGGCCGTTTCGGTGACCGTCACGCAGGGCGGCTCGGCCTCCGCGGTGACGGTCGATCTCTCGGCGGGCAACGTGAAGCTCGACCTCGTCGACGGATCGCTCTTCCGTACGTCCGGCAATCTGACACTTGTCTCAGGCGTTGCGGATGCCGAACTTCTCGGGGTGGGGAACCTTTCACTGACGGGCAATGGCCAGAGCAACACGCTCCTGGGCAACAAGGGAAGTAACACTATTGATGCAGGCGGCGGCAATGACGTCGTCTACGACAGGGGTGGAAACGACAACGTCGATCTTGGCGACGGTAACGACACGGTGATCGTCGGAACCGGTGCCGACACGCTGGCCGGCGGCAACGGCATCGACAACATCAGCTATTTCGGCTCGACGAGCGGCGTGAACGTCGATCTCTTCAACAACTCGGTGTCCGGCGGCTGGGCAGCCGGCGACTCGATTTCGGGCTTCGAGCGCGTCTACGGCTCCAATACCGGCAACGACATCCTGAAGGGCACGAACGGCGCCAACTTCCTGCGCGGCTATGGCGGCAATGACATCGTCTACGACAGGGGCGGTGACGACAACGTCGACCTCGGCGACGGCAATGACACCGTCCTCGTCGGCAACGGCGCCGACACGCTGATCGGCGGCAACGGCATCGACAACGTGAACTACTACTATTCCTCGGGCGGGGTGAACGTCGACCTGCTGACCAACGCGCTGTCCGGTGGCTGGGCGGCCGATGACACGATTTCGGGCTTCGAGCGCGTCTACGGCTCCAATACCGGCAATGACATCCTGAAGGGCACCAACGGCGCCAACTTCCTGCGCGGCTATGGCGGCAATGACGTCGTCTACGACAGGGGCGGTAACGACAACGTCGACCTCGGCGACGGCAATGACACGGTGATCGTCGGAACCGGTGCCGACACGCTGGCCGGCGGCAACGGCATCGACAACATCAGCTATTTCGGCTCGACGAGCGGCGTGAACGTCGATCTCTTCAACAACTCGGTGTCCGGCGGCTGGGCAGCCGGCGACTCGATTTCGGGCTTCGAGCGCGTCTACGGCTCCAATACCGGCAACGACATCCTGAAGGGCACGAACGGCGCCAACTTCCTGCGCGGCTATGGCGGCAATGACATCGTCTACGACAGGGGCGGTGACGACAACGTCGACCTCGGCGACGGCAATGACACCGTCCTCGTCGGCAACGGCGCCGACACGCTGATCGGCGGCAACGGCATCGACAACGTGAACTACTACTATTCCTCGGGCGGGGTGAACGTCGACCTGCTGACCAACGCGCTGTCCGGTGGCTGGGCGGCCGATGACACGATTTCGGGCTTCGAGCGCGTCTACGGCTCCAATACCGGCAATGACATCCTGAAGGGCACCAACGGCGCCAACTTCCTGCGCGGCTATGGCGGCAATGACCAGATCGACGGACGGGCAGGGAACGACAACATTGATGGCGGTGCAGGTGCAGACACTCTTACCGGCGGAACCGGCGCGGACCACTTCGTCTTCGACACTGGCTACGGTGCCGACCTTGCGACCGACTTCTCGCTGGCCGAGGGCGACAGGCTCCTGCTCGACGACGATCTATGGGCAGGGACACTCACAACGACCGAGATCGTCAATACCTTCGCCTCGGTCGTTGGCACTGATGTGCGGCTCGACTTCGGCGGAGGCGACGTCCTGACCCTCGTGGACCTGGCAGATACCGCGGGACTGGAGTCACACATCATCATCGTGTGAGGCGGCGACGCTGTCACAGCGGCCGGATCTTCAGCCGGGTGATGCGATTCTCCTTCCGCGCGAGCACCTCGAAACGGAAGCCGTGGAACGAGAAGACCTGGCCCTCTGCGGGGATCATCTGGGCTTCGTGGATGACGAGACCGGCGATGGTATTGGCCTCGACGTCGGGCAACGACCAGTCGGTCGCCCGGTTGAGATCGCGGATCGTCATCGCGCCGTCGACGACATAGTCGCCCGCATCGGTCCGCTTCAGCGGATGTTCGGCGTCGAGGTCGAATTCGTCGGTGATCTCGCCCACGATCTCCTCGATGATGTCTTCGAGTGTGATCAGGCCGCGCAGGTCGCCATATTCGTCGACCACCAGTGCGAAATGCGTGCGCCGCTTGAGAAACTCGCGCATCTGCTCATCCAGGGGCGTTGTCTCGGGCACGAAGTAGGCGGGCTTGGCGACCGACATGATGTCGAGATCGCGGATTGAGGCGAGGTTGCCATCCTCGCCGCGCACGGTCTTTTCCACGGCACGCAGAAGATCCTTCGCGTGAATCACGCCGATGATGTTTTCGCGCTCCCCACGATAGACTGGAAGACGCGTGTGGGGCGAGGCGAGCACGGTCGATAGGATGCGGTCCGGCTCGGTCTCGGCGTCCATCATCTCGATCTGGCTGCGGTGGCGCATGATTTCCTCGACCGTCCGATGCGAGAGATCGAGCGCGCCGAGGAGGCGGTCGCGGTCTTCCTTGTGGACCGCGCCCTCCGAATGGCCGAGGGCGAGCGCACCGACAATCTCGTCCCGGAATGAAAGGATGTGACTATCGGGATCGGTCTTGACGCCGAAGAGCATCAAGAGGCCCCGGACGATTGCGCGCACCAGGGTCACGATGGGCGCCAATACGAGGATGACGACGCGGATGGGCTGTGCCACGCGCGCCGCGGCGGATTCGGGCACCGTGATCGCGTAGGTCTTGGGCAAGACCTCGGCGAAGATCAGGACCAGTGTCGTCATTACGAGCGTCGCGACCGCCACTCCATTCGCGCCGAAAAGCTTCGAGAACAGCGCCGTGGCGAGCGCTGCGGACAGGATGTTGGCGACGTTGTTGCCGAGTAGGATCGCGCCGATCAGCTTCTCGCCGTCCTCCGTCACCTCCAGCGCAAGTTCAGCGCCCCGACTGCCCTTGTCGGCCTGCGCCCGGAGTTTGCCGCGCGAGGCTGCTGTCAGCGCAGTCTCGGACCCCGAAAAGAACGCCGACAGCATGAGAAGCGCGAGGATAGCCCCCGCAGTGAGCCAGAATGCCCCGTCGATCAGGGTTGTCGTTTCCATCGATGCATACCTTTCGTTCCACCCCTTATGTGCGCGGCGCGGATCGCCTGCAAGATGGCCTGCCTATGGTTCGCGGACATCGCGCGCGAGCGGGTGGTGATCGAGGACCAGTGCCTTCAGCCGCTCATCGAGTACGTGGGTATATATCTCGGTCGTCGAGATGTCGGCATGGCCGAGAAGTGTCTGGATCGCCCTCAGATCGGCACCGCCGGCCAGAAGATGCGTGGCGAAGGCATGGCGCAGGACATGCGGCGTGACCCGGTCGGGTGCAATCGCGGCTGCGGCGGCGAGGTCCTTCAGGATCGCGTGAAACGCCTGCCGGGTGAGATGGCCAGATGCACCGCGCGCCGGGAACAGATGGCGTGCGGGAGACATGCCGCGCTCGAGGCGCGCCCGTTCCTCGGCGGCGTCACGAATCGCGAGCCAATCCTGCAGCGCCGTGCGGGCGGGGCCAGATAGCGGGACCATCCGGTCCTTGCCACCCTTGCCCGTCACCATCAGCATCCGTGGGTCGCCGCGCGCCGCCGCGACCGGCAGACCCACGAGTTCCGAGACGCGGAGCCCCGTGGCGTAGAGGACCTCCATCAAGCATATGTTGCGGGCCCGCTCGACAGGTGTCCGCCCGCTTTGCCGCGCGGCGTCGAGCAGCGCCTCGACCTCCTCGATGCTCAGCACCTTGGGCAGCCGCTTGGGCTTTGCGGGACCGGCAATGCGGATCGCCGGATTGTCACGCCGCCAACCCTCGTCATAGGCGAAGCGGTAGAGCTGGCGGATCGAGGACAGGCGCCGCGCCCGGGTTGCGCGCGAAAGTCCCTCTGCCTCGCAGCAGATGAGGTAGGTTTCGATCTCATCCTGCCCGGCTGTTTCGAATCCAGAGCCCTCGCGGGCAAGCCACGCGGAGAAATCCTTCAGATCACGCCCATAGGCCAGAAGCGTGTTTCGCGCCGCGCCAAGCTCTGCCGCCTGCGCATCGAGAAAGGCCGATATCCAGCGCTCCTCCGCCACCGGATCAGCCGCGCCGTTCCAGAAGGACGAGTTCGAGCGCCGCGCGCCGCGCAGTTGTCTCGAGTCCGACGTGGCGGAGCAGAGCCAGCCCGTCCGTCACTTCGCGCAAATCGCCGCGCGCGCCTTCGGTGATCCGGTCAATCGACTGCAGGAGGGCCTCGCCCATCCGGTTTTCCTCGATCAGCGCGGCGGAATCGGCATCCGGGCTGGGTCCGGGCAGGAAGGCCGCGTGGATCGCGGCGCCCATCTGGTCGGGCGGCGTCGTCCGTTCGGCATCGCCAAGCGCGAGGCCGATCAGGAACCGGTCATCGGTGCCCTGCGGCCGGTGTGCCCGCGCGACCGCTTCGTAGCCCGGCGAAAGAAGGCCGATCCGGAAGGCAAGCCGGCCGGTTTCGCCTTCGAGGCCAAGCCCGGCGAGCCGCGATCCGAAGATCGTCGCGAAGGGCACTTCGAGCTCGCTCTCCACCATTTCTTCCCAAGCCTCCCGCAGAGTGCGCGCGACGCCATCGCGATCCTCGTCGGCGAGCGCGCGGTCGATCGTCTGCACGACCTTCACGCGTTCCCAGACGCCTCCGGAGGCCGCAGGCCTGCGTTCGGTGTAAAGGCCGAGAAGACGGTTGGGCTCGATCGCGCCAGTGCGCGCCAGCCGCTCAGCCGCCTCGAGACGCGTCTTCCAGCCGGCGTTGGAGCGAAGGTCGGACTGGGCGAAAGCGACCGGAAGCGTCGTCGTGGACAGCGGCTGCCCGATGGCCTCCATCAGCCGCAGGACGAGCGGCGAGGGGCGCGGCGGCATCGGCAGGTCGGGCGCACCTTCCGCAAGTTCGGGATCGAGGAAGCGTTCGAGAAGCGGAACCATCTCGGGCTCCACGTAACCGAGCGTTTCACCAGTCCGAAGCGAGAGGGCCGCAGCGTTCCAGTCGCCGCCACGCGCGAGACAGAAGACACGGGCCGGAAAAGTCGGAGCGACCTCAGGCGTCTTGCGCATCAGATCGCAGGCGCGGTCCTCCTCACCAAGGAGGAGCGCCACGTCGAACCAGCGGCGGAAGGTTTCGGGCTGCTGTTCGTCGATGCGTTCGAGAAGGGCAAGCGCGGGATCGAGCGCGCCGAGATCGAGAAGCTTGTCGACGCGGGCGAGGAACAATTCGCCGCGCCCGTCAGAATCTATCGGCGGGGAGAGCTCGGCGACAAGAACCGCCATGAGAAGCGACTGCAGCGCGGGCAGCGTGTCCACCCCTTCGGCCCGGATGAGGCGGGCAAGGTCGGCAGAGGTGCTGGTGCCCCAAAGATTGCGCGGCAGGCCGGTGGCGGATACCGGTACGAGCCCCAAAGCATCGAGCGAGGGGCCGTCGATCGACATCGTCGTGATTGGCTGATGGACCACACCGGGCGCAACCGGCGGCTCTATCGTCGTGCCGGGGGGAAGGGGTTGGGCCGTGGGCGTGGCGATGGAGTTCGACAGCCAGTCGATTGCGGACATAGGCCGGTCGCCGTCCACGCCCTGAGCACTCAGTGTCGGGGCGATGACGAGAACCAACACCGAAAGGAGCGCTACCCTACCTGTCAACATTCAGCTCAACCGGCTCTACGACCTCGCTGCGATTGGGCGTCATGTCGCCCAGATATGCATAGCCCGCGAGGCCCACGAACCCAAGAAGCGCCAGAAACAACACTGCCTTGATCAGTCTCACCATCTCGTCCTGCCGTCTGCTCTGTTTATTATGCTCTCTTAGTGCCGCCGCGCCCGCCACGTCATGCCCCGGAGAGGACGGCGCGACGATTATATATGGCAATCTCGTTGAGTTCACGCCATTCAGGGGAGAAAGTTTTCCGAGTGGGCAGGGGCCCGCCGCGGCAGCACCGACGGCCACGGCCGAAAGGACGGAGTGACGGAAGGGCGACTGCAGAAGACCGTGGCCCTTGTGGGCATGATGGGGGCGGGCAAGACGGCCGTGGGAAACGCGCTCGCGCGGCTTCTCGGCGTGCCTTTCCTCGATTCCGATGACGAGATCGAGCGTGCCGCGAACATGACCGTCACCGAGATATTCGCACGCGACGGAGAGGCTTTCTTTCGGAACCGCGAGACCGAGGTTCTGAAGCGGCTTCTGGCCGGCCCGCCCTGCATCCTGTCGACAGGCGGCGGCGCATTCCTCTCGGCCCGCAATCGTGATGAGATCGCGCAGAAGGGCGTGGCGGTCTGGCTCAAGGCGGATCTGGATCTTCTCTGGAGCCGGGTGCGCCACAAGACGACGCGGCCGCTTCTGAGGACGCCCGATCCCAGGGGCACGCTCGCCCGGCTTCTGGAGGACCGGGAGCCCCTGTACGCGCTGGCCGGTCTTGTGGTCGAGGCCCGGCCCGCCTATTCCGTCGAAGACATGGCCGGCAAGGTGATTGAAGCGCTGGCCGAGCGCGCCGACATTTTGGAGACCCGATGACAGAGGCGACGGATACGGTCCGGGTGGAGCTTGGCAGCCGCAGCTACGATGTGCGGATCGGCGCGGGTCTCATTGGGCGGGTTGGGGTAGAAATCGCACCGCTCCTGCAACGGCGGCGCGTCGCGGTGCTGACGGACGAGACGGCTTCGGCGCTGCATCTCGAGGCGCTGCGGACCGGACTCGGCGACGTGTCCATGTCGGCGCTCGCCCTGCCAGCGGGCGAGGCGACAAAGGGCTGGGCGCAGTTCTCCCGCGCAGTCGACTGGCTGCTTGCCGAGAAGGTTGAGCGGCGCGACCTAGTCGTCGCCTTCGGCGGCGGGGTGATCGGCGACCTCGCCGGCTTCGCCGCCGCAGTCCTCAGGCGCGGCGTGCGTTTCGTGCAGATCCCGACAACGCTTCTTGCTCAGGTCGACAGCTCGGTGGGGGGCAAGACGGGCATCAACTCGGTCCACGGAAAGAACCTGATCGGCGCCTTCCATCAGCCGTCGCTTGTACTTGCGGATATCGACGTGCTGGGCACGCTGCCAGCCCGCGACTTCCTGTCGGGCTATGGCGAGGTCGTGAAATGCGGGCTTTTGGGCGATGCAGAATTCTTCGCCTGGCTCGAACAAAACGGACCTGCGCTCGCCGCCGGAGACCTTGCGGCGCGACAATACGCCGTCCGCCGGTCGGTGGAGATGAAGGCGCGCATCGTCGAGCGGGACGAGACCGAACAAGGCGACCGGGCGCTGCTGAACCTCGGCCACACCTTCTGTCACGCGCTCGAATCCGCAACCGGCTATTCGGATCGGCTGCTTCATGGCGAGGGCGTCGCGATCGGTTGCGCCCTGGCCTTCGAGCTGTCGCAGCGGCTCGGCTTGTGTTCGCAGGAGGCGCCGAGCCGGGTCAGGGCCCATCTGAAGGCCATGGGCATGAGGACCGATCTTGCCGACATTCCGGGCGAACTGCCGGGGGCGGAGGCTCTGATGACGCTGATGGCGCAGGACAAGAAGGTGATCGACGGCAAGCTCCGCTTCATCCTCGCGCGGGGCATCGGTGAGGCGTTCGTCGCGGATGACGTGCCGGGTGGCGCGGTCCTGGCGGTTCTGGGCGAGGCTCTGGCGCTGCGCTGACGCCCGCGCTGGCGGCGCGGTCGGTCAGTTTCGCGGAGCGGCTGCGGCGCAAGACCCCCTCTCGTCGCCGGCCGTCGGACGGCTCCTCGGATGCTTCCGGCGCAGGTATTTGAAGCCAATATGAAACAGCGGGCGTTTCGCAGCCGAACGTGGCGCGGCCACGATCGTCAGGAAGCGAACGCGGTGCGCAGCTCGTTTGTCGTTGTCATGATCGCGTCGCCCAGGAAGCGCATGTTCTGAAGCGCGCGTTCGCCTGCCTCGGCGTGGCCGTGGCCGCAGGCGTCCTCGATCACGATCGGGATGAAGCCGAGGTCCGAGCCGTGGCGCACCGTCGGCGCCAGCCCAATCTCGGTCGCGATGCCGCACAACATGAACGAGGTGAGGCCGAGATCGCGGAGCGCCATCGCCAAAGGCGTCCCCTCGAACGCCGACATGGAGATCTTGTCGAAGATCGCCTCGTCCTCGCGCGGGCCAAGTTCGTCGGCGAGCGCGAAACCCGGGCTGTCGCGCAGGAACCAGGGCCGGATGTCCTCCTGGCGCTCCAGCCGCTGCCAGTGCATCGCCTGGCGCCGTTGAAAAACGCCGGCAAGCTTTGCGGGCAAGGACATGTGGCGCAGGAAGAAGACCGGGTGGCCGCGTTCGCGCGCAAATGAGAGCACATCGAGCACGCGCGCTAGCACCTCCGGCCCGTGGGGGAGCTGTGAAAGGATGCCGGCCTGCATGTCGTAGACGACAAGCGCCGCGCGCGCGGGGTCGGCCGTATCCTCAAGCGTCCGGGGAATGCCGAGTTCGCTTAGTGTCATCGCTTTGCTCCCGCGCCATCTGCGGGGGCGAGTCTGTCAGAACGGTATCTCGTCGTCCAGATCGGCGCGGCTGCCGCCGCCCTGGTCGCTCGACGAACCGCCGCCATACCCGCCGGAACGGTCGTCTTCATAGCTGCCGCCGCCTTCGCTGCGACCGTCGAGCAGTGTGAGTTCGCCGCGATACGGCCTGAGCGAGATTTCGGTCGTGTAGCGGTCCTGCCCGGACTGGTCCTGCCATTTCCGGGTTTCGAGCTGACCTTCGATGTAGATCTTTGAGCCCTTCTTCAGATACTGCTCGGCGATCTTGACGAGGTTCTCGTTGTAGATCGCCACGCGGTGCCATTCGGTGCGCTCCCGCCGTTCGCCGGTATTGCGGTCACGCCATGTCTCGGAGGTGGCGAGCCTGAGATTGCAGACCTTGCCGCCGCTGGGAAAGTTGCGCACCTCCGGATCGGCCCCGAGATTGCCGATCAGAATGACCTTGTTCACCGATCCCGCCATGCCGGGTACCTCCTCGCGATTCTCGTTTGCCCCGTTAGACCATCCGGTGCCGGTCAAGAAAAGCGCTCATGGTTAAGATTCCCATAATTCGCGCCGGGCGGCGTCGGCGGGAAGCCGCGTAGAACTCCGGTTGCAGGCAGAGCGGATCGTCGCCCTTATACCGCCGGTTCAATGGCGGGCGGCGCGCAGGTAGGGCAAAGCGGGGCGAGAGGTCGCGGCAGCCCCGCCGCGGCACGACACCGGAGACGGACATGACCCGACAAACGACCTTCGCCTTCGCTACGCTCCTCGGTCTCGGCCTCGCGCTGCCGGCGATCGCGAGCGACTTGCCCGACGCCGCCACCCAGGCAAAGATCACCGAGAACCTCGCTGCCGAGGGCTACGAAGTCCGGAAAATCGACACCGAGGACGGGATGATCGAAGTCTACGCCGTCAGGGACGGCAAGATGTACGAACTCTACCTAGACGAGGATCTGAAGGTCGTCCGCACGAAGGAAGGAAGCTGATCCGACGGAACGCGCGGCGGCGGAGACACTGCCGCCGCGACGGAGGGACATGATGTCACGGATTTATGTTTGGGACCCGTTCGTGCGGCTCTTTCACTGGTCGCTGGTCATCGGCTTCACAGCCAATGCCTTTCTCAACGACCCTGAAGGCAAGCCGCACGAGTATCTCGGCCTCGCTCTGGTCGCCCTGGTCGCTCTCAGAATCGTGTGGGGATTCATCGGCCCGCGCCACGCGCGGTTCGCCGATTTCCCGCCATCCGCCAAGGCCGCGCTCGGTCAGCTGACGGAAATGGCGACGAGGCGCCGCCACGCCCATCGCGGCCATTCGCCGCTCGGCGCGCTCATGATCTACAACCTGATCGTCACCATGCTCGTCATTGGCGCGTCCGGCTACATGATGACGACGCTCGCATTCTTCGGTGTCGGCTGGGTCGAGGACCTGCACGAAGCGGCGGTGACCTGGGCGGAAGCCTCAATCCTGTTCCATCTCGCCGGCGTGGCGTGGGAAAGCCGAAGGCTCGGGATCAATCTTCCGAAATCCATGCTGACCGGCTATAAAGCGTTGCGGGCAGGCGGGCAGTGTGAATGGCAGGTCGAAGAGCAAGAAAGCGCGGTATCGGTCTCGCGGTTCTCGCCCTGATGGGCCTCCAGACCATTGCGGCGATCTTCTTCGTCGGCGACGTGGTGACCGACTACTTCGATGAAACAACATCAATATGGAATCGACCGCATCTGATGCTCGAAGCGCTGGCCAATGTCGGGCTGATCGGCGGACTGGTGGTCGAAGCGTTGTTCCTGACTCACATCCTGCGTCGGCACGCCCGCGCCGAGCGTGCGCTTTCCGTGGCCTCGGGGGCGCTCCAGGACGTGATGGAGGAGTATTTCTCGGAATGGCACCTGACGCCTGCCGAGGCGGACGTCGCGAACTTCACGATCAAGGGATGCTCAATCGCCGAGATCGCAACGCTTCGCGGTTCGGCCGAGGGCACAGTCAAGACGCATCTGAACTCGATCTACCGAAAGGCCGGTGTGAGCGGGCGAAGCCAGCTCGTGAACCTGCTCGTGGAGGAGCTATTCCACGCTCCGCCGGCGGGCGATCTGGCGCTGCCCCGAACCGCAGCCTCGTAGCCAGGAAGCGGTGTACCCAGGACTGTTCAGCGCGACGAAAAATCGGCTATAGTCCTCGCGGGTGAGAAAAAAGCCGGGCGAGGGACCGATGAGAAAGCCCATAGCAGCATTTTTGTCCGCCGCGGTGACGCTTGCGGCAAGCGGTTCTGCACCGGCGCGCGCAGAGGGTCTGGTCTTTTCCGGCGGGGCCACGTCCCGGCTGGCGATGTTCCGCAAGCAGACGCAGGTCCTCGATACGCGCGCCGCGACGCAGTATTCCGCTTCGTCACGGCTCACGCCGAACGGCAAGAAAGGTGCGGAGCCAACCGCGATCCCAAGCTATTCGGGGCGCTACCGGGGCCTCTATCTCGGCGCCGCGAAGGAGGCGGCGCGGCGGCACGGGATTCCAGAGGACCTGTTCCTCAGGCTCGTCCAGCAGGAGAGCGGCTGGAATCCCACGGCGGTCTCGCACAAGGGCGCGCGGGGGCTTGCACAACTCATGCCGGCGACGGCGCGGAGGCTCGGCGTGAACGCCGAGGATCCGCATGACAACCTCAATGGCGGCGCGCGATACCTGCGGATGATGTACGACCGGTTCGGCAACTGGCGGCTCGCGCTTGCGGCCTACAATGCGGGCCCCGAGGCGGTCGTACGGCACGGAGGGGTGCCGCCCTATTCCGAGACCAAGGGATACGTGCTCGCAATCCTCGGGAGCTGACGCGTCCGGTAGAGCGCCATGCCGTGCATCTTGTTTTCTGCTAGGCTCCTTCGAGGGCGGCGCGCGTAGTGCGCGGCGCGGAACGACGGGGCCGTGCGATGTCCGCAAAACCGCGCAGCAAACCGAGGCTCGCCGACGCCGACATGTCGCGGAAAATCGGCAAGGCGGCTTATCTGAAGAAGCTGGCCGCGCTTCAGCGCCGGATGGCGCAGATCCAGCATGCCTATTTGCGCGGCGGCGCCTCGGGTGTGATCGTCTTCGAAGGCTGGGACGCAGCCGGCAAGGGCGGGACGATCCGACGGCTCTCGGCCGCGCTCGATCCGCGCAGTTTCAAGGTGTGGCCGATCGGCGCGCCCCGCAACTACTACATTCAGAGGCACTACCTCCTGCGCTTCATGGAGCGGTTGCCGCCAGCGGGGGCTATCTCGGCTTTCGACCGGTCGTGGTATGGACGGGTCCTTGTCGAGCGCGTCGAGGGGCTCACGCCCGAACACCGCTGGCAGGCGGCCTATCGCGAGATCAACGAGTTCGAGCGTCTCCTGATCGACGACGGCGTCCGTGTCGTGAAGCTTTTCTTCCATGTCACGCCTGAGGAACAGCTCGCGCGCTTCGAGGAGCGGCTCAGGAACCCGATGAAGCGCTGGAAACTCACTTACGAGGATTTCCGCAACCGGGACCGCTGGGACGATTACGCGGCGGCGATCGACGAGATGTTTGCGCGGACCTCGACCAAGGCCGCGCCTTGGCATCTCGTACCCGCGAACGACAAGAAGAGCGCGCGGCTCGATGCGATCGGGCACATCGCGGACCGGCTGGGCAAGGGAGTCGATCTTGCGTCGGAGAAGCCGCATGATGGCGTACTCGATGCGGCGGAGAAGTATCTCGACCTCGATGACGACCTGGTCGCGAGTCTGCGCGGGCGAACGGAGTGAGCCGGTCAGCCGCCGTCGCGCGGTTCCTCGCGGATCTCGTAGTCGCGCGGAATTCCTTTCGTAGTGCGCCCCCAGACTGACGCGGCCGCACGGGCCCGGTGCGCGTCAAAGGCGGCGCGGTCGCGGAAAGCCTCGGTCACGGCGAAGCGGCAGGGGTCAGCGTGAGAGCGCAGGACCTCGAATCTGAGGCAGCCGAGTTCGGCGCGGGTTAGGCGGATATGGTCGGGCAGGAGCATTGAGACCCGATCGGCCTCTTCGAGGCTGCGGGCGATCAGGAAGCCTCTCAGGGTCACGCGGGCCATGGAGGCGACGATAAGGCAGCCGTGACGGGCTGAAAAGTCTCTGTGTCCCGGCCCTTTCGCGCGGTTTGTTCGCTCGGCCGGAAACAGGGTCAAGATCAGAAGCAATCCTCTTTGCCGACAGAGCCGATTTCGACCCAGCGAGAGCCCCGCCGCATCAACTTCTGAACACATAGATTGCTCCAAAGAGCCGGGCGTGAGACCATTCGCACACACACATTCAGCAGGGGGTACTGTCATGCCGAAGCTAATCGCCACGCACGAAGTCGATGACGTCGCCCATTGGCTTGCCTCTCCAAAACGCGACGAGGTCTTTGCCGGCCTCGCCAAGGACCTGACGACGTTTGTACTCCCGGGAGACTCGAACCGGGTGGCACTGTCCATGGATGTCGCCGACATGGATGCACTCGATGCCATGATGAAGAGCGACAGGGGTGCAGAGGCCATGAAATACGATGGGGTGCGTCCCGAAACCATCGTGATGTACATCGAAGGATAGCCAAACGCGCGATACGGGACATTTGATCTATCCCTGGATTCAAAGACTGCCCGATCTCAAAGCGCAGACGCGTTTTTGAGAGCGCCCGCGCGGATCAACTCAACAGGAGAGCACCCGCGACATGAGCGACCGATCCGCGGAAGGGCAAGTCCCTTTTGACCACAGGCTGGCTGATGAATTGATGGAGAGCCACCAGCTGGATCTCCTCATCGTCAACTCCAAGCACAATGTTCGATACCTTCTTGGCGGGTACGAGTTCTTCTTCTTCTTCCAGTCGATGGAAGCCCTTGGGCATTCCAGATATCTGCCGCTCGTCATCTATGTCAAAGGACGGCCGCAGGACGCCACCTACGTTGCAAGCGTCATGGAGGCCTGGGACCATGCGCTGCGGCCTTTCTGGACGCCACACGTGGACCTTGTCAGCTGGGGTACGATGGATGCCGCAGGCGCCGCAGTGAAGCGCGCGAAAGCCTGCGGACTTTCGAAGGGGCGGATCGGAATTGAACCTGCATTTCTTCCGGCAGACGCCATGGACCTCCTCTCGGACGGACTTCCCGATGCGTCATTCGGCGACGCGACCCCGGTTCTCGAGCGTCTCCGTGCGGTCAAGCGGCCGGACGAATTATCGCTCTTGAAGAGGGCATCCGAAGACATCGTAGGAGCGATGGTCGCAACCGTGGAATGGGCCGGGCCGGGCACGACAAAGAACGAAATCGTCAATCGGGTGCGCCTTGAGGAAACCCGACGCGGCCTCGGGTTCGACTACTGTCTTGTTACGATGGGAAGCGACCGCAACCGAGCCCCGTCCGATCAGGCCTGGCAACTGAGCGAGAGCATGTCGATCGATTCAGGCGGCAATCTCGACGGCTATATCGGAGACCTTTGCCGAATGGCGGTGCTGGGTGAACCTGACGGCGAACTTCGGGACCTGCTTGCCGAGGTTGATGCGACGCAGCAGTCCGTATTCTCGCACATTCGCGCCGGAGCGATCGGTCGCGACCTTCTTGAATACGGCAACAAGGTTCGGTCTGACGGACCAAACAGGGAATACACCGATCTTGTCATTCACGGAATGGGCCTTGTGAGCCATGAGGTGCCTTTCATCATGTCGAACCGTATCTACGATGGCATCGACTGCGACCTGGCGCTTGAGGCCGGAATGGTTCTTTCGGTCGAAACCACGATGGCGCACCCGGCCCGGGGTCTTGTGAAACTGGAGGATACGGTCGCAGTGACCGCCGACGGCGGCGAAGTGTTCGGCGACGCGGTCAGGGGCTGGATAAGCCGGTAGGAACAAGCCGAACGGGTTCGCCTGTTCCGCGAGGTCTGCTTCCTGAACACTGAGGCGATGAAGACTGCACTTGACCCCGGAGCGGACCATCGCTGTTTGACGTCTCGGATGATGATCGCAGGACGATCCTAGTGCGCGGACCTGAATGTAGACCGCCGCTTCGATGTCGCGCCTGGGTGAGGTGCGCGCTCACTCCATCTCGATCGTGCCGGGGGGCTTCGAGGTCACGTCGTACATCACCCGGTTGATGCCCTTGACCTCGTTGATGATCCGGGTCGCGGTCTCGCCGAGGAAGTCGTGCGTGAACGGGTAGTAGTCGGCGGTCATGCCGTCGACGCTGGTGACCGCGCGCAAGGAACAGGCGTAGTCGTAGGTCCGCCCGTCGCCCATCACGCCCACCGTCTTCACCGGCAGGATCGCGACAAAAGCCTGCCAGATCTCGTCGTAAAGCCCGTGCTGGCGGATCTGGTCGATATAGACGGCGTCCGCTGCGCGCAGGATTTCGAGCTTCTCGCGGGTGATCTCGCCCGGGCAGCGGATGGCGAGGCCGGGGCCTGGGAAGGGGTGGCGGCCGATGAACTTCTCCGGCAGACCGAGCTCGCGGCCGAGCGCGCGGACCTCGTCCTTGAAGAGCTCGCGCAGGGGCTCGACGAGCTTCAGGCCCATCTTTTCCGGCAGGCCGCCGACGTTGTGGTGCGACTTGATCGTGACCGAGGGGCCGCCGGAGAAGCTCACGCTTTCGATCACGTCGGGATAGAGCGTGCCTTGCGCGAGGAAGGCCGCGCCGCCGACCTCGTTGGCGTGTTTCTGGAAGACGTCGATGAAGAGCCTGCCGATGCTCTTGCGCTTCACTTCGGGGTCGGAGACGCCTTCGAGCGCGCCGAGGAAGAGGTCGGCCTCGTCGGCATGGATCAGCGGGATGTTGTAGGTGTCGCGGAACATGGTCACGACTTCCTCGGCCTCGTCGAGCCTGAGGAGCCCGTGATCCACGAAAACGCAGGTGAGCTGGTCGCCGATCGCCTCGTGGATCAGGATCGCGGCGACCGAGGAGTCGACGCCGCCGGAGAGGCCGCAGATGACCTTCTGATCGCCGACCTGGGCCCGGATCTTCTCGATCGCGTCCTCGCGGTAGGCGCCCATCGTCCAGTCGCCGGTGAAACCGGCGAGGCGCACGAAGTTCTCGTAAAGCTTCGCGCCTTTCGGTGTGTGGTGCACCTCGGGGTGGAACTGGACGGCATAGAAATGCCGCCCGGGGTCGGCAGTGATCGCGAAAGGAGCGTTGGGCGAGGTTCCAAAAACCAAAAATCCCGGTGCGATTTCAGAGACATGGTCGCCGTGGCTCATCCAGACCTGTTCACGCCCGTCCGCGAACCAGCCGTCGAGGAGCGGCAGATTCGCCTGCGTCGGCGTGACATAGGCGCGGCCGAACTCGGCGGTTTTGTGGCCGCGTTCAACGCGGCCGCCGAGGCAGTGCATCATCACCTGCTGGCCATAGCAGATGCCGAGAATCGGCACGCCGAGGTCGAAGACCGTCTTCGGTGGCATGGGGGCGCCGTCGGCGAAGACCGAGGCGGGGCCACCGGAGAAGATCACCGCCTTCGGCGCGAAATCCTTCAGGAAACCGTCGGTGACGTGCTGAAACGGGTGGATCTCGCAGTAGACATTCAACTCGCGCAGCCGGCGCGCGATAAGCTGCGTGACCTGGCTGCCGAAATCGATGATGAGAAGGCGGTCATGGGCATGTGTCATGGCGGCGGAATAGGGGTTTGCCCGGCGCCGCGCAAGAGCGTATGCCGCCCGGGCGGGGGCGCTGCCCCCGCACCCCCGAGGTATTTGAGAACAGAAGAAGACAGCAGGATCAGGCGGCCTTCGCTTTGGCCCTGAGAAGCATGCCGTACAGATCGCGCGGATCGTCGGGGTCGGCGATCATGTCGAGCGGTTCGCTGTAGGGCAGGACCTGCAACTGGTCATGGATGTAGCGCAGCGCCGAGAAGTCCTCGATGGCGAAGCCCACGCTGTCGAAGAGCGTGATTTGGCGGGCATCGGTGCGGCCCATGGCACGGCCGGTGATGACCTGCCAGAGCTCGGTGACCGGATGGTTCCGATCGAGCTGCTGGATTTCGCCTTCGATGCGGGTCTGGGGCGGGTATTCGACGAAGATCGAGGAACGCAGAAGGATATCCCTGTGGAGTTCGGTCTTGCCCGGGCAGTCGCCGCCGACGGCGTTGATGTGAACGCCGGAGCCCACCATGTTGTCAGTCAGGATGGTGGCGAGCTGCTTGTCAGCGGTGCAGGTGGTGATGATCTCGGCACCCTCCATCGCCTCTTCCGCATTCGCGCAGGCTGTGAGGTTCAAGCCCGAACCTGCAAGATTCGTTTCGCATTTTCGCGTTGCGACCGAATCGACGTCGTAGAGCCGGAGATGAGTGACGCCGCAGATCGCTTTGAAGGCCAGCGCCTGGAACTCGGCCTGAGCACCGTTGCCAATCATCGCCATGGTCGTGGCGCCCCTGGGGGCGAGATGCTTCGCCGCGAGCGCCGACATCGCGGCGGTGCGGAGCGCCGTGAGGATCGTCATTTCGGTCAGGAGGATCGGGTAGCCGGTATCGACCTCGGCCAGAAGGCCGAAGGCGGTGACGGTCTGCAAGCCCTCGCGCGTGTTCTTCGGATGGCCGTTCACATACTTGAAGCCGTACATCTCGCCATCCGAGGTGGGCATAAGCTCGATCACCCCCACATCGGAATGCGAGGCCACGCGCGGGGTTTTGTCGAAGCTTTCCCAGCGCCGAAAATCGGCCTCGATATAGTCGGCGAGGTCCGTCATCACGCGTTCAGGGCCGAGATGAAGAACGAGCTTCATCATGTTGTCGACGCTGACGAAAGGCACGATATTGAAATCACCGGACTGGGTCATCCGAAGCTCCGCGTCGGGCGGTCGAAGACCTTGCGGCCCATGAGCGAGCCCACGAGTTCCACCATCAGACGCGCGGTTCGGCCGCGTTCGTCGAGGAAGGGGTTGAGCTCGACGAGGTCGAGCGAGGTGACGAGGCCGCTTTCGTGCAGATGTTCCATCACCAGATGCGCCTCGCGGAAGGTCGTACCGCCAGGGACGGTCGTGCCGACGGCGGGCGCGATGCCGGGGTCGAGGAAATCGACGTCGAGCGAAACGTGCAGCATCCCGTTCTCGGCGCGCACCTTATCGAGGAATTCACGCAACGGGGCGACGATGCCGCGTTCGTCGAGGACGCGCATGTCGCAGATTGTCATGTCGGTCTCTAGAAGGCCCGCATGTTCAGCGGTGTCGACCGACCGGATGCCGTAAAGGCAGATGCGCTCGGCCGGAACGCTGGCGGGGAAGGGCGGGAAGGCGTCAAAGCCCGATCGGCCGGCGATATAGGCGACGGGCGTGCCGTGGAGGTTGCCGGTCTGCGTGGTGAGCGGTGTGTGATAATCGGAATGCGCGTCGAGCCAGAGGACGAAGAGCGGGCGGCCCTGTTCGGCGGCATGGGCGGCCACGCCCGCGACCGAGCCGAGCGACAGCGAGTGATCGCCACCCAGGAAGATCGGGACGCCCTCGGACATCGCCGCGGCGCCGGCCATTGCCAGCGCCTTGGTCCAGGCGACAGTTTCGGCCAAGTGATGCACGGCGGGGTTTGGGCAGTCGTGCTCATCAAGCTCCGCCAACGCCACGTCTCCGTGGTCGATGACCGGGTGGCCGAGCTCGCTTAGGCTCTGCGCGAGGCCCGCGACCCGGTAGGCGGCCGGGCCCATCAGGCAGCCTTCGCGCTTCTGGCCGGTGTCGATGGGCGCGCCAATCAGGATGCAGGTCGATTTCATTCGTCTCTCCGTTAGCCGTCGCCTGGCGCAGTCTTTCCTCGGATCGCGTCGAAGGGAAGCGTCGCTTTTCGCGGCGGGGCCGCGGATGCCGGCGAAATGCACGGTCGGCGCGCCAATCTGACGAAACGAGCCTGGCGTCAGGCAGCGCGGCGCGCGGCGGCGATCCAGATCGCCGCGAGCGCAAAGGAAAGAACCGCGTTCCACGTCGCCATGGAAAGGCCCGCGAACGCCCAGGCGACCTCGTCGCAGCGCACGAGCGGGGCTTCCATGATCTGGTTCAGAAGGTCCTCGGCGGAGCCCTGGAGATCTCCGCTTGCAGTACAGGTGTCGGGGCCCGGCCACCAGAGCCGCTCCACCCCCGTGTGATAGATTCCAATAGCGCCCGACACGGCCGCCGCCAGCGCGCCCGCCCAGGCGAGTACCGGCAGCGACGCCAGAATTGCCACCGCGCCAATCGCGATGGCGGCACCGTGCGGCCAACGCTGCCAGATACAGAGCTTGCAGGGCGCATAGCCCATGGCCTGGAAGACGAACGCGCCGATGAGCAGCGCGGCAGAGCCGGCCGCGGCGATCAGGATGAGGCGTCGGGAGGTCACAGGTATTTCACCAAGGCGAAGCCGCCGATCAGGAGGACCATGAACAGCGTGAACATAAGCCCGAGCCGCCGCTCGATGAAATCACGGATCGGTGCGCCGAATTGCCACAGAAGTCCCGCCACCACGAAAAAGCGCAGGCCCCGCGCGACAATGGCCGAGACGATGAAGACCGGCAGCGACAGACCGGTCCAGCCCGACATGATGGTGATCACCTTGAAGGGAAAGGGCGTGATACCCGCGAAGAGGACGGCCCAGGCGCCATATTGGTTGAAGCGCGCGGCGAAATCTTCGGCCGCATGCGTCTTGCCATAGAAGTCGAGGATCGGCTGGCCAACCGCCTCCCACAGGACCGCGCCGATGAAATAGCCGAAAAGCCCGCCGAGCACCGACGTGACGAGCGCGACCGTCGCGACGACCCAGGCGCGCGAGGGCCGCGCGATGATCATCGGGATCATCAAGACGTCGGGCGGGATCGGGAAGAATGAGCTCTCGATAAAGGACACGACTCCGAGCGCCCTGAGGGAGCGCGGATGATCGGCGAGCCGCATCGTCCAGTCGTAAAGTGCGCGGATCATCTGAGCCTGCCCGAAATGCCCCGCGCCCTTAGGCCATGCGCGCGCCGCGCCGTCAAGCGGCTGAGGGCTTTGCCCCGCCCATCGGGCAGGGTATCGTTCCCGAAGTGTGTGCAATCCCTGACTGTGGAGGGTGACGATCATGAAATGGCGTGGGCGGCGCGGCAGCCGCAACATCGAGGACCGCAGGCGGGCAGGCGTGGGCCGCGCGGGCGGGATGGGGCTCGGCGGCGTGGTCCTCGTGCTGGCGGTCGGCTATTTCCTTGGCATCGACGTGACGCCCTTCCTCGGCGGCGCGCCGCAAGGCGGCAGCATCCAGGGCACCGATCTGACCGAGGCGGACGTGCAGGCGGGCGAGTTCGTCTCGGTGACGCTCGCCGATACCGAGGAGATCTGGGCCGACATCTTCCAACGCGAACTCGGCCGGGCCTACGATCCGGCGACGCTGGTCCTGTTCAAGCAGGTCACCCAGTCGCCCTGCGGCGGCGCCTCGGGCGCGACGGGGCCGTTCTATTGCCCGCTCGACGAGAAGGCCTATCTCGACACCGATTTCTTCGTGACGCTCGATCAGCGTCTGGGCGCCGGGGGCGACTTTGCCGCGGCCTATGTCATCGCGCACGAGATCGCGCATCATGTTCAGAACGAGCTTGGCATCCTCGGCGAGGCGAACAATATCCGCCAGCAATCGAGCCAGGCGGAATCGAACGCGATCTCGGTCAGGATCGAGTTGCAGGCCGATTGTCTATCGGGCGTCTGGGCACGCCATGCCGAGGCGCGGTTCGGCTCGCTCGAGCCAGGCGACGTGGCCGAGGCGATGAATGCGGCGAAGCAGATCGGTGACGACACGCTCCAGAAGAACGCCGGTCAACGGCCGATGCCGCATACCTTCACGCACGGCACATCCGAGCAGCGCCAGCGTTGGTTCGCGGAAGGCTACAAGGCCGGTTCGGTCGGCGCCTGCGACACCTTCGCGGCACAGGATCTCTGATCGCCAGACGCTTGTCAGTCCCGCGCGGTACGGGTAGACCGGCGGGACGTGGCCCGAGTGGCGGAACGGTAGACGCAGGGGATTCAAAATCCTCCGCCGCAAGGCGTGCGAGTTCGACTCTCGCCTCGGGCACCACGGTACTTTCGGCGCGGCTGACGCGGAGGCTCCCGAATCGCGTCGCATTGCGCTGCGCCTGCGGCGCGCGCGGTCGAACAATCGTCCTCTGTGGGCGCGTTTGATGACAGGGCGGAGACCAGGCGCATCACGCCATAATCTCACCATTTTTCCGCATAGGCGGGCGCTGGAGAGCAGTGCACCGTTTCCGGTTTGAGAACGCTCACCTGTCGAAATGGTCAAGACGCGGCGCACCGCATCGGGGCAGCCATGATGGCTGCGACCGGTAGCGCATTGAAATCGTATGAGAGGGCAGTGAGCGACCTGTCTGATATTGGAAACAGTGCCGTGGTAAGCCGGGTCGCTTTCTTCCACGCTGCGCAACAATCCCACGATGGAAGACGCCCAATTCGGTCACTTTCTCCTTCCCGCATAGGCCGGCGCGCAGTAGATCTGAATCGCCCCTTGAGGGCGTAGTTGGTGGCTTGGGTTGGGTGACGGGTCCTCCGCCAACCGCGGAGTAGGGACTGCGAGCGGCGGAGGAACACCCGAATTCCAAATGGCGCGGACCGAAGTTCCGCCACAGCGGATCCGGAAATGCTGCGTTTCCGGATGCTTGACGATATTTTTTGTCCGCGCACACCTGCGGACCGGGCATTGAGTAGGCGATTGACGCTGGGTGTGGGCGACGAGGGGTTGGGTATTTGGCGATCGACGCAGGTTGCGAGTTCGGCGGCAGACGCACACTTCCAGAGGTGCGCATCCGGGGGCCCCGCGCGCCGCAAGGAATTCACACGCGACGCGGAATTGCGGGGCGCGACGACGGCCTGCCCGATCCCTCCTGCATGAACGGATCTAGGACACCCGACGGCTTTCGCGCAAATTGCGGCTCTGAGAGATGCCGCAGGATGCCGGATGTCGCGGGCAAGGGCGGCGCTTCTTTCGACTGGAACGGGTCCAAGGGGCTACCAGTTCCGGGGCGAAAGGCGCCGCCCTGACGAACATTGCTGCGGCGCGTTCTGAAAGGGCGCCGCTCGGTCGTCGCTTTCTGCGGTCGGCATTCAGGAAAAAATGCGGCCTAGAGTCTGGACAGCGAGCGTTGCGTTGGGTCAATCTTCTCTCCGCAAGACCGCCTGTGCAGCCGGTTCGTCCGAAAGCTGTCCGCGGGGCCGGGGGCATGGTTGCGTTGCGGCCCTGACACGGGCAACCCGAGGCAAGTGGAACGGCTCGGACCGGCCAGCGTGAACCTGACTGAGCGTGGCCAGGACTTGCGAGGAAGAGATGAGCGAGACAACTGCGGCAGCCATGACTGACGATGCGATTCTCGCCGATGCCGCGGCGCTCAGGTTTGTCTTCGCCGATGAGGACGAGCGGTCCGGCCGCGTCGAGATGCTCGACGGTGACGATCGCATTGCACGGCGCGACGAGATCAATACACTCTCCCGCTCGATCCCGTGCTTCACGCCCGGCACCCATCTTGCCACGCCACAGGGCGAGGTTCCGGCGGACACAGTGAGACCCGGCGACCGGCTGATCACCCGCGACAACGGCGCCCAGAAGGTCCTCTGGTGCGGCCGCGTCTGCTACGGCTGGCGCGCGCTCGGGCTTAACCCGCTCCTGCGGCCGGTCCGCTTCGCGTCGGGTTCGCTTGGCAACGGCCTGCCCGAGCGCGATCTGACCGTGTCGCCAAACCACCGGATGCTCTTGCGGCAGGAAAACGCCGAGATGCTCGTCCCAGCGGCTGACCTCGTCGGCCGGCCGGGCATCGGGCGGATCACTCCGCGCGAGGTCACCTACCTTCAGATCTTTCTGCCCAGGCATGAAGCCGTCCTGTCAGATGGTGTCTGGAGCGAGAGTTTCGAGGCCGCTCCAGGCGACATCAGCCGCCTGTCCGAGAGCGATCGGACCGCACTCGCCGAAGTCGCGCCCGAGCGGTCTGCGGCAGAAGCGCTGCGCCCCGCGGCGGCGGCAGGTGCGCTGGAATCGATCCGGCCATAGATTCAATCACCGGTTGATGTTACGTTACGTTTACTGAAACCGGTGGCTGAAAAGCCTTATTCATATGGCTAGAATGTCGCGGTGCGGCCTTAATGCGGCCCAAAACGGTGACTACTCAATTCGCGTGTGTACAAGTGACCCCGCGTTCGAATGTTAGGGAGATTCAGTCGGTGCGTTATCAGTGTGATCTCAGTTCGGGCAGGACGCCGGCATCAGAGCCGGTGGAAATGTCCGTGCGATCTTCGGCAGCGGCGCCAGTCGCCGCGCCGCACACACCCTGCTTCACCGAAGGCACTGAGATCGCGACGGATTGCGGCGCGGTCCGGATCGAGGACCTGCGCGTCGGCGACCGGGTTCTGACGCGCGACAGTGGCTACCGTCCGATCCGGTGGATTGGTGCCCGGCACTTCGACGAGAACCAGCTTGCGGCATTCCCCGAGCTTCGTCCAATGACGATCCGCACCGGCGCGCTCGGCGCTGGCGTGCCCGAGCGCGACCTGTCGGTCAGCCCGCAGCACCGGATGCTCGTCACCGCGTACGGGCAGGATGAAGAGAATACCGAGGTTCTGGTCGCTGCCATCGATCTGGCCTGCGCACGGACCTCGGATGAGCGCAGCGTGACCTACTATCATATTCTGTTCGATGCCCATGAGGTCGTCATGGCCGACGGCGCCTGGAGCGAGAGTTTTCTGCCTGGGGCAGAGGCGCTTGGCGGGTTGCATGCGGCGCAGCGCGACGAGATCCTGACGATCTTCCCCGAGCTGCGGCATCCCCACGGCATTGCCGCCTACACCCCCGCGCGCCATTGCCCCGCGCCCGACGAGGCGGCCCCACTCGTGAACGCAGCCTGACCGGCTAGCGTCGGTCGCGCCAGGCCTGCCAGTCTTCGGGCGTATCCAAATCGATCACGGCATTGCGGCCGGATAGGGCGCAGAAGCGCACGTTTTCCTCATCAAGAATCACGCGGCCGCCGCGATCTCCGGTCAACACCGACATTTCCTGAAAGAGACGTCTCGGAAAGATCACCGGATGGCCCTCGGTGCCGTCCTCGGCCGTGGCCCGGACAGGCCGGGTGGGATCTTCGGCGAAGACCGCAATCAGCTTACCCAGATCCTCGGGCGTGACATCCGGCATGTCGGGCAGGAGGACCATGAGCCCCTCGACCGGTCCGACCGCGCGGGCGCCTGCGCGCAGGCTCGCCGCCATGCCGTCGTGGTAGTCGCCGATCTCGAGCGCGCGCACCGATAGCCCCATGAGCGCGGTCCGCCGCGCCGGCAGCATCGGACCCGAATTGGGCAGTGTCACGATCACCTGCGCGCCGGTTGCCTTCGCCATTGCTGCGGTCCGCCTGAGGATCGGCTCGCCGTCGATCTCCATCAGGAGCTTGTCGGCCCCCTGCATTCGGCGCGATGCGCCAGCCGCCGGGATCAGTATGGCAAGCTCGCTCATGCGGTGCCTCTCCAGAAGGCGGGAACACCCGGGCACTCCCACCGGCTATTCCCGGGTCTACTATCCCCGCCGAGGGCGCATGGCGCAAGCCGGGTTGCCGTGGGGGACGATTTCAGCCGCGCATCCGCGCGCCGTCGGCGTCCCAGAGCGGACCGTCGATCATGCGGGCCTTGCGGCGGGATCCCAGTATCTCGATCTCGACCTCGAGTCCGGGCTTGATCGCCCCGTTCGGCACGAAGCCCATGGCGATCGACTTGCCGGTCCAGTGCGAAAAGCCGCCCGAGGAGCAGAAGCCCACGACGTCATCGCCGATCCAGATCGGCTCGTAGGCCACGACGTCGGCATCCTCGGCCTCGACAACGAAGGGGCAAAGACGGCGTTTGGGCCCCTCTGCCTTCTCCATCAGCGCCACCCCCTTGCCAATCCAGTCGGTGGGCTTGTTCCAGCGGATGAAGCGGTCGATGCCGGTCTCGCCAGGGAAGTAGTCGGGGCTGAACTCCCGTGCCCAGGAGCCGAAGAGCTTATCGAGGCGCAGGCTCATCATGGCGCGCATGCCGAAGGGGCGCAGGCCAAGATCCTTGTCGGCCTCCCAGAGGGTGTGCCAGAGCGACCGCTGGCTCATGAAATCGGTGAAAATCTCGTATCCCAGATCGCCCGTGTAGCTCACGCGCTGGACGAGGCAGTCGGCCATGCCGATGGTCATGCGCTTGGCGTCCATGAACCTGAATGCCTCGGCGGAAACGTCGGCGCGGGTTGCGCGGGACAGAAGCTCGCGCGCGTTCGGGCCGGCGATCTGGAAACCGGTCACGCGGTCGGAGACATTCTCAACGGTGACGCCATCTTCGAGGTTCGCTTCGAACCAGCGCAGATGCTGATCCTGAGCACCGTAGGAGCCAGTGATGCGGAACTCGGCGTCGGAAAGACAGGTCACGGTGAAGTCGCCGATGATCTTGCCCTTCGGCGAAAGCATCGGGGTCAGCGAAAGGCGGCCCGGATTCGGGATCAGGCCTGCCATGATCCGGTCGAGCCACCCGCGTGCGCTCGGGCCGGTCACACGGAACTTGCCGAAGTTCTGCACCTCGTTGATGCCGACGCTTTCGCGGACGGCCATGACCTCGGCCTTCGTCGCTTCCCAGGCGTTGGAACGTTTGAAGCTGGGCGTCTCATAGCGCGGCTCGCCGGGCAGCGCGAAGTAGTTGACGACCTCGAGCCCGTACTGCTGGCCCCAGACCGCGCCCATCTGATCGAAGATGTCGTACATCGGCGTGGTGCGGAAGGGACGGGCCGCGGGGCGTTCCTCGTTCGGGTAGGAGACCGAGAAGCGCATCTGGTAGTTCTCGATCACCTTCGGGACGGTGTAACCAGGCGTCGTCCACTTGCCGAAACGCGCCACGTCGAAGCCACGCGGGTCGCAGTCGGTCTCGCCGTGGATCATCCATTCGGCAAGGCTCTTGCCCATGCCGCCGCCCTGGGAGAAGCCCGCCATGACGGCACAGGCGGACCAGTAGTTCCTGAGGCCGGGGACGGGGCCAATAAGCGGGTTGCCGTCGGGGGCGAAGGTGAAGGGCCCGTGGATCACGCTTTTCACGCCCGAACATTCGAGGACGGGGAAGCGGCGATAGGCGAAGTTGACGCTGTCTTCGATCTTGTCGAGATTGTCGGGCAGAAGCTCGTGTCCGAAAGTCCAGGGAGTGCCGTCGAGCGACCAGCCCTCGCAAGGCTTCTCGTAGAAGCCAATGCAGAGCCCACGGCCTTCTTGGCGCAGATAGCTTTCGCCGCCGGGGTCCATGACGTGGGGGAATTCGCGGCCAGAGTCCCGGATCGCCACGATCTCAGGGATGTCGTCGGTGACGAGGTATTGGTGCGCCATCGGCAGGAGCGGCAGATAGACGCCAGCCATCGCACCCACTTCGCGCGCCCAGAGACCGCCGGCATTCACGATATGCTCTGCGTGCACCGTGCCCTTCTCCGTCACCACGTCCCAGGTTCCGTCGGCGCGATGATTGGTTTCCAGCACGCGGTTGTGCTCGACGATCTCGGCGCCGCCCATCTTGGCGGCGCGGGCATAGGCGTGAGTCGTGCCGGAGGGGTCGAGATGGCCGTCGAGCGGATCGTAGAGCGCACCAATGATGCCATCTGTGTTGACGAGTCCGTCGGTGAATTTCGCGATCTCGGCGGGGCCGAGGATCTCGGTATGGAGGCCCATGTAGCGGTGCTTGGCGCGCTCCGCCTTCAGCATGTCAAAGCGTTCGAGCGTATCGGCGAGCGTGATGCCGCCGACATGATGCAGCCCGCAGGACATGCCGGTGATCTTCTCGAGCTCCTTGTAGAGCCCGATCGTATAGCCTTGCAGCGCCGCCATGTTGGTGTCGCCGTTCAGCGTGTGAAACCCGCCCGCCGCGTGCCAGGTCGAACCGGAGGTGAGCGTCGAACGCTCGATCAGCATCACGTCGCTCCAGCCGTATTTCGTCAGGTGATAGAGTACCGAGCATCCGACGACGCCGCCGCCGATGACCACGACCTGTGCCTGGGTCTTCATGTCCGCCTCCCCGAGGATTTGCGCCCAATCAACGGGGGAAGGCGGTGCGCGGCATGTCGATCAGCGACAATTCATGTCGCTTGGCGCGAATGCGTCCAACGGAATAGGCGTAGCTGGGGGAGCGCGGCGCTCGCGGCTCGCCACTTGGGCGACACGGAAGCCGAGGTTACTTCTCGGGAATCAGCCCGCGCGGACTGAAGCGCAGGACCAACAGCAACACGACCCCCATGGTCAGGAGCCGCATATGCGCGGCGCTGTCCTGGAGGTGACTTTTCAGAGCACCGTCAGCCATACCGGAAGTGATCAGGTCCATGAGCTGATTGCCCCACGGCTCCACCTTGATCCAGAGGAACCAGATCAGGAATCCGCCCAGCACGGCGCCCCAGTTGTTGCCCGAGCCGCCTACGATCACCATCACCCAGATGAGGAAGGTGAAGCGCAGGGGATTGTAGGTGCCGGGCGTGAGCTGGCTGTCGAGCGTGACGATCATCGCCCCGGCAAGCCCGCAGACGGCCGAGCCGAGAATGAAGATCTGAAGATGCCGGCGCGTCACGTCCTTGCCCATCGCCTCGGCCGCCGTCTCGTTGTCGCGGATCGCGCGCATCATCCGGCCCCAGGGCGAGTTGAGCGCCTTCTGCGACGCCCAGAGCAGCACAAGCAGGATGGCCAGGAACAGGAGCGCGTAGAGAAGCTTCACGACGACAGTCGAGGCTGTCACGGGATCGGAGCCGAAGCTCGCCGCCCATTCGACGAAGCCGGAACTGCGCTGCAGGTCGACCTCGTAGGGCACCGGGCGGGGGATCGAGATCACGTTCTTCACGCCGCGCGCCAGCCAATCCTCGTTCTTCATGATCGCGATGATGATCTCGCCGATGCCCAAGGTCGCGATGGCGAGGTAGTCTGAGCGCAGGCCAAGGGCGGTCTTGCCGATGATCCAGGCGGCACCTGCGGCCAGAACCCCGCCCACAGGCCAGGCGAGCAGCACCGGCAGGCCGAGGCCGCCGAGGTTCGAGTAGGTCGCCGGCCGGAACGCCTCGACGACCTCGACGGCGGGGTCGAACACTGCGCGGTAGAGGAAGAAGCCGCCGATGAGCACCACAAGAAGTGCGAGGATGCGCGCCCGGCCCCCGAGCCTGTGGTTCAGCATGATGGCGAGCGCAATCACCGCAGCGCCGAGAACGAGCGCGAGGAGGAGCCGGAAACCACCATTCGCGGTCCAGACCTCAGTCACGGGCGGCGTCGCGACAAGGACCGGGGCGAGGCCGCCGAGCGCGACAAAGCCCACGACGCCGACATTGAAAAGCCCGGCATAGCCCCATTGCATGTTCACGCCCAAAGCGAGGATTGCCGAGATCAGCCCCATGTTCAGGATGCCGAGCGCGGTGTTCCAGCTGGCCGTCATGCCTTCGCCGATGATGAGGGCCGCGACGAAGGCAAAAAGGAGAATATTGCGCATGTTCATACCGCTTTCCCCTTGAAGAGGCCCGTGGGCTTGAAGAGGAGGACGACGATCAGGATCGCGAAGGAGACCGCGAACTTGTAGTCGGTGGACAGAAGCTGCGCGAGCCCGTCGGGCGCGAGGCTTTCGGGCAGGACATAGGTCGCCACCTTCTTCCAGGCATAGGTGAAACCGACCTCTGAGAACGCGATCAGGAAGCCGCCGGCGATCGCGCCGAGCGGGCTGCCGAGGCCACCGACGATCGCCGAGGCGAAGATCGGCAGGAGAAGCTGGAAGTAGTTGAAGGCCTTGAACGACTTGTCCAGACCGTAAAGCGTGCCCGCGATGGTCGCGAGCCCGGCTGCAATGATCCAGGTGACGGCCACGACCCGTTCGGGATTGATGCCCGACAGAAGCGCCAGATCCTCGTTGTCGGAATAGGCGCGCATCGACTTGCCGGTGCGCGTCCGGTTCAGGAACCAGAAGAGCGCGGCCACCACGATCACGGCGGTGACGATGGTCAGCGCCTGCGTGGACTTGAACGCGAGCCCCTCGGCAAGCCCGGTCGAGCGCTTGAACTCGCCCGCATTGATCAGGAACCGGCCGCCATCGGCGAACCGGATTTCGTCGACTCCGATGACGAAGCGGGTGATTCCGTTCATGACGAACATCACCCCCATCGAGACGATGACGAGGATCACCGGGGCAGCCTTCTGCCGGCGGTAGAATTGGTAGACGGCCCTGTCGGTCGCGAGCACCAAAGCCGCCGTGGCCGCGATCCCGAAGGGAAGGGCAAGAAGCGCGGTCGGCAGAACGCCGAAGCTGATCCCCATGCCCTGAAACAACCAGGTGAAGAGGATCACCATCGCGGTGCCGAACGCCATCGTGTCGCCATGAGCGAAGTTCGAGAACCTGAGGATGCCGTAGATCAGCGTGACACCGAGAGCCCCTAGCGCGAGTTGAGCGCCATAGGACGTGGCGGGGATGATCACGAAGTTCAGAAGTGCCACGATTGCGTTGAGAAGGTCCATCCCTCAGCCTCCCAGGAACGAGCGCCGGACTTCCGGGTCGGCCAGAAGCGCCTCTCCGGTGTCCGTGTAGCGGTTGGCGCCCTGAACGAGGACGTAACCCATATCGGCGATCGCCAGCGCCTGACGGGCATTCTGCTCGACCATGAGGATCGAGATGCCGGTCCGCGCGACCTCGATGATGCGGTCGAATAGCTCGTCCATGACGATGGGCGAGACCCCCGCCGTGGGTTCGTCCAGCATCAGGAGCTTCGGCTTGGTCATGAGCGCGCGGCCGACCGCGACCTGTTGGCGCTGTCCGCCCGACAGCTCGCCCGCTGCCTGACGACGCTTTTCCTTCAGGATCGGAAAGAGGTCGAAGACCTGCTCCATCGTGCGCCTGAAGTCGTCGCGCCGGATGAAGGCGCCCATCTCGAGATTTTCCTCGACGCTCATCGAGGGAAAGACGTTGTTGACCTGCGGCACGAAGCCCATGCCTTTCGCCACCCGATCCTGCGGCGAGAGGTCCGTGATGTCCTCGCCGTCGAGTCTCACCTTGCCCTTGCGCAGATTCAGCATGCCGAAGACCGCCTTCATCGCGGTCGACTTGCCCGCGCCGTTCGGGCCGACGATGACCGCGATCTGGCCCTTCTCGACGGTCAGCGTGCAGTCGAGCAGGATATCGGCTGCGCCGTAGCCGCCAGTCATGTTCTCTGCGGCGAGGAATGGGCCGCCGGGGGCGGGGCGGGAAACTCCGCGCGTCTTCGGAAGTTCCAGTTCGCCGCCGCCGGCCTTCGTGATCGAGCGGTCCTTGTTGCCGCGGTCGTCCTTGTAGGGGTTAGGTGACCTGGTCATGCCCCGGCCTCCGCCTTGATCTTGTTTTTGAGACCGCGCCCCAGATAGGCCTCGATAACCGCCTCGTTCTCCATGATGTGTTCGGCCGGCCCCTCGGCCAGAACCTTGCCCTCGGCCATCACGATGACGGGGTCGCAGAGCTTGCCGATGAAATCCATGTCGTGTTCGATCACGCAGAACGTGTAGCCGCGTTCCTTGTTAAGCCGGATGATCGCGTCGCCGATCGTGTTCAGGAGCGTTCGGTTCACGCCCGCGCCGACTTCGTCGAGAAAGACGACCTTGGCGTCGACCATCATCGTGCGGCCAAGCTCCAGAAGCTTTTTCTGCCCGCCAGAGAGGTTTCCGGCGCGTTCGTCGGCAAGATGTGAAATCGTCAGAAAGTCAAGAACTTCGTCGGCTTTCCTCGCAAGCTCCAGCTCCTCGTTGCGGATTCTGCCGCGATGGAACCACGCATTCCAAAGAGTTTCGCCCGACTGGCGCGCCGGCACCATCATAAGGTTTTCGCGCACAGTCATCGACGAGAATTCATGCGCGATCTGGAAGGTGCGCAATAGACCCTTATGAAAGAGGTCATGCGGCGGCAGGCCGGTGATGTCCTCGCCGTCCATCAGGACGCGACCGGAGGTCGGCTGATAGACGCCCGCGATGACGTTGAAGAGGGTCGACTTACCCGCGCCGTTAGGCCCGATCAACCCGGTGATCGACCCCGTGGCGATTTTCATGGATGCGCCGTCGACGGCCCGGAACCCGCCGAAATGCTTGTGCAGATCCTCGACCGTGATCATGCATCCCCCCAAAGCTTCGATTTCGACACGAAGAGAAGAGTATCGTAGAAGCGTTTGTATTTATACGAAAAGGCAGCCCGGATTGCCGGGCTGCCCCTCACATTTTCGCGGATCAGTGGAACTTGACCGTTTCGTACTTGCCGTCCACGAACTCGATCTCGCGGTAGTTGCCGGCCGATTCACCCGGTCCGATCAGTTCCACCGCCGAGGCGCCGACATAGTCGATGTCCTCGCCGGCCGCGAGCAGTTCGAGACCCTTGGCAAGTTCGCCCGGATAGATCTCGGTGCCCGGTGCGTTGGCGACATCCATGACCTTGCCCGCGAGATCGCCAGAGGCGGAGGAGCCGGCCGCCTGCATTGCCAGCATGATCAGCGCAGCTGCGTCATAGCTTTCGGGCGCGAAGGCTCCGGTGCCGTCGAAGCCCGCCGCCGTGGCCAGTTCCTGGAACTTCGCCGCGCCAGGGCTGTCGGTGCCCGGAAGCGCGCCGTAAGAGCCGTTGATCTCGGCGCCAAAGTTTTCATTCAGCTTCTCGCCGACCATCCCGTCGGGGAAGTAGAAGGTCGAGAACGCCCCGGTGTCGAGCGCGTTCCGGACGATCCCCGAACCGCCCTGGTCGATATAGCCCGCGACAACGAGAACGTCGCCGCCGGCCGAGGCGAGCGAGCCGACTTCGGCCGAGTAGTCCGCCTTGCCGTCTTCATGTGCGGCGGAGATGGTCACCGTGCCCCCCGCTTCCTCGAAGTTCCGCTGGATCGATTCTGCAAGGCCCTTGCCGTAGTCGTTGTTGGTGTAGGTCAGCGCGATCGAAGTGATGCCGCGCTCTTTCAGGATGTCGCGGACGATTTCGCCCTGACGCGCATCCGACGGGGCGGTGCGGAAGAAGAGCCCGTTGTCTTCGGCGGTCGAGAGCGCCGGCGACGTCGCCGAAGGCGAGACCATCACGATGCCGTTGGGCACAGCGACGTTGGCGAGGATCGCGCCGGTAACGCCCGAACAGTCCGCGCCCATGATGGCGTTGACCTGGTCGGTGGTCACGAGGCGTTCGGCCGCTGCGGTCGCGGCGGCGGCGTCGACACAAGTGGAATCGCCGCGCACGGAGGTCACGGTCGATCCGTCCAGCAGCTTGCCGGAGTCGGTGACTTCCTGCATCGCCAGTTCGGCGCCCTGGCCCATCGCGGGGGTGATCGATTCAAGTGGGCCAGTGAAGCCGAGAATTACGCCGATCTTGATGTCTTCGGCACCGGCAGCGCCGGCCATGAGTGCGACGGCCGCAGTGGCGGTTAGTAGTCTTTTCATAATGCTACTCCCTGATTGGAACGTTGTCCTGAGCGCAAACTAGAGCGGCTCTGATGAAAAGGAAAGCGCTGGCTTCATAGGCGAATTGTCCCTATGTGCCGGTACTGTGACTGGACCCCGCGCCGGGCGGCCCTATGCTGAATGCATTGTTTTGAAGGGCGGAACCATGCGGATTCCCGGCGCATTTCTCATACTGCTTTGCTATCTCGCCGGCCCCGGCGCATCCGAGACTCTCCAGACCAGTGCGGGCACGGTCCGAATCGACCCGGTTGCCAGCGGCCTTACAGAGCCGTGGTCTCTGGCCTTTCTGCCCGATGGCGGATACCTCGTGACCGAAAGGGCCGGCCGGCTCTGGCGGTTCGGAAAGGCCGGTGGGGTCGAAGAGGTGTCGGGCCTGCCCGAGGTGCGGACGGGCGGGCAGGCGGGGCTTTTCGACGTTCTCGTGCCGCGCGACTTTGCCGAGACCGGGGAGGTTCTCTTGAGTTTCGCGCGCACGCAGCGGTTGGGAACCGGGACAGCTCTCGCCTCGGGGCGGCTCGACGGCGCGCGCCTCAGCGACGTCAAGGTGATCTGGGAAATGCCCGGGGGATCGTCCGGGGGTCGTCATTTCGGCGGACGCCTGGCCGAAGCGCCAGACGGGTCGATCTTTCTCACGCTCGGCGAGCGTGGAGCCTTCGATCCTGCTCAGGACCTCGATCTCCTGCATGGCAAGATCGTGCGGCTGACGCGGGACGGGACCGCCGCGCCCGGCAACCCCTTTCCCGACCGCGCGGGCGGCGAGATCTGGAGCTACGGCCATCGCAATCCGCAAGGCCTGGCGTTCGACGCGGAGGGTCAACTCTGGGCGTCCGAACACGGCGCGCGGGGCGGCGACGAGGTGAACCTGATCCGCGCAGGCGCGAATTACGGCTGGCCGATCATCGCCTATGGCCGCCACTACAACGGGAGTAAGATCGGTGTCGGCACCGAGGCGCCCGACATGGAGCAGCCCGTCCACTACTGGGACCCGTCGATCGCGCCCTCGGGCCACATGGTCTATTCGGGCAAACTGTGGCCTGACTGGACGGGCGATCATTTCGTGGGCAGCCTGAAATTCGACTACATCGCGCGGCTCGACCCCGAGGACGGCTGGGCCGAGGAGGAGGTGCGCTCGGGCGAAACGGGCCGCGTCCGCGACGTCCGCGAGGCGCCGGACGGCTCCATCTGGTTCCTGTCAGTGGATCGCGGCGCGCTTTTCCGTATCCGGCCGGAGTAGCGCCGCCTTGGCGGCTCAGATCGAAAGGCGCGGCGCCTGGATCGCGGCGGCGCCGTGGCTACCGCGCTCACGGTAGGGCGTTGTCTTGTAGTGCGCCCGGTAGCATTTGGAGAAATGCGACGGGCTCGCGAAGCCGCAGGCGAGCGCCACGTTGATTACGCTCATATCGGTCTGCATGAGGAGATTGCGCGCCTTCTGGAGCCTGAGCTCCATGTAGTAGCGCTTGGGGCTGCGGTTCAGATACCGGCGAAACAGCCGTTCGAGCTGGCGCGTTGACATGCCGACATCGGCGGCGAGGTCGGCCGGGCTGATCGGATCCTCGATGTTCTGCTCCATCATCTGGATGACCTGGGACAGTTTCGGATGGCGCACACCGATCCGGGTCGGAATCGACAGCCGCTGCGTATCCTGGTCGGTGCGGATGGAGGAATAGATGAGCTGGTCGGCCACGGTATTGGCGATGTCCTCGCCGTGGTCCTGGGCGATGATCTTCAGCATCATGTCGATCGAGGCCGTGCCGCCTGCGGTCGACATGCGGTTTCCGTCGACCACGAAGACGGATTTCGTGAGCTTCACGTCCTCGAATTCCTCGAGGAAGCTGTCCTGGTTCTCCCAGTGGATGGTCGCGCGCTTGCCGTCGAGAAGGCCGGCCTTGGCGACGGTGTAGGCCCCGGTGCAGAGCCCGCCGATCGCGACTCCGCGCCGCGCCTCGCGCCTGAGCCAGTTGAGGATCGGCCGCGTGGTTGCGGCCTGAACGTCGATACCGCCACAAACGAACACTGTATCCTCGCGCTCGATCTCGGCGAGACCGATGTCCAGCCTGAACGACGCGCCGTTCGAACAGGTCACTTCCGCCCCGTTCTCGCCCGCAAGTACCCAGCTATAGGCGGGGCGTCCGATCACCCGGTTCGCGATGCGCAAGGGTTCGATCGCGCCTGCGAAGGACAGCATGGTGAACTTGTCGAGAAGAAGAAAGACGAAGCGCCGCTGACGATGCGCACCGCCGGCTTCCTTTGTGCGAGTGCCAGGTGCGATGACCATTTCGCGACCCAATCCTGTCGTTTAGCGTCCAGATTAGCGAGAGAAGCACTTTTTTGCGAGCAGCCGCAAGCGAGATTTCAGGGCAATTCGGTTTGCAACACGCCGCTGTCGTGGCCTATAAGCCGCCTGTTGTCGCGAAGGCCTTCAGGAGAGAACAGATGACAATGGGCTGGACCAAATCAGACTGGCGCGCGAAGCCCCGGGTGCAAATGCCCGACTATCCCGACCCGGCTGTCCTGCGGTCGGTAGAAGCGCAGCTAGCGAAAATGCCGCCTCTCGTGTTCGCGGGCGAGGCGCGCAAGCTCAAGCGTGCGCTCGGCGAAGTGGCCGAAGGGCGCGCGTTCCTTCTACAGGGGGGCGACTGCGCCGAAAGCTTCTCGGAGTTCTCCGCCGACAACATTCGCGACACGTTCAAGGTGCTGTTGCAGATGGCGATCGTGCTGACCTGGGGCGCGAAACTGCCGGTCGTCAAGATCGGCCGCGTGGCCGGGCAGTTCGCCAAGCCGCGCTCGGCCCCGACCGAGGCGGTGGGCGGAGTGGAGCTTCCGTCCTATCGCGGCGACATCATCAACGGGTTCGACTTCACATCCGAGTCCCGGGTGCCTGATCCGACGCGGATGCTGCAGGCCTACACGCAGGCCGCAGCCTCGCTGAACCTGCTCCGTGCGTTCTCGACCGGCGGCTTCGCCGACATGCATCGGGTGCAGAGCTGGATCGCCGGCTTCACGGGCGAGGCGGACGCCAAGCGTTACCGCGAGATCGCCGGCCGCATCCAGGACGCCATGGAGTTCATGACAGCGGCCGGGGTCACGTCGGACAAGGTTCATGCAATGGCGGCGGTGGACTTCTACACCAGCCACGAGGCGCTGCTCCTCGAATACGAAGAGGCGCTCTGCCGCATCGATTCGACGAGCGGATTGCCGGTTGCGGGGTCGGGCCACATGATCTGGATCGGCGACCGGACGCGGCAGCCAAACGGCGCGCATGTGGATTTCGCGCGCGGCGTTCAGAACCCGATCGGGCTGAAATGCGGACCTTCCTTGACCACCGACGACCTGAAGGTGCTTCTCGAACGGCTCAACCCGGAGAACGAGGCCGGCCGGGTGACGCTGATCGCGCGGTTCGGGGCGGGCAAGGTCGGCGACCATCTGCCACGCCTGATCCGCGCGGTAGAGGAAGAGGGCGCCAAGGTGGTCTGGTCCTGCGACCCGATGCACGGCAACACGATCAAGTCGGCCTCCGGCTACAAGACCCGGCCATTCGACAGCGTCCTGCGCGAGGTGAAGGAGTTCTTCGCGGTCCACAAGGCGGAAGGCACGATCCCGGGCGGCGTCCATTTCGAGATGACGGGCCAGGATGTGACCGAATGCACCGGGGGCGTGCGCGCGGTGACGGACGAGGATCTGTCGGACCGCTACCACACGGCGTGCGATCCGCGACTCAACGCGTCGCAGTCGCTGGAACTGGCCTTCCTTGTCGCCGAAGAACTTCTGGACCGGCGCGCCATGCAAAAGGCGGCAGGCATGTAGCCTGCCGCCGTCACTCATTACCTGCACTAACGGAAACGACGCGAGGACGGGGGAGAGGCACTTGCGGCCTAGCTGTCAGACTTGACCAGTCTGAGATGTCCGCGGCTGCGGATCGCGGGCGGCTGCGCAAGCGCGAACTCGGCCGGAGATTCGGCGAAACCATTCGGCATCGGGGTACGCGGCGCGCGCGCCGGGCCAGGCACAACCGCAGAGATCGGCCTAACCGTGGCAGACACGACGTCGAAGCGGCGCGGCGTACGGCCGATCGGCCCTTCGGCCGTCAGGCAACCGAGTGCTCGGGTCATGTCGCCGAGGTCGCTGCGCAGCGGCAGGATAAGAAGCCGCGCCTCGAGCGCGGGCCGGCCGAGGCCGGGTTCCGCCCTGAGCGATAGCTCCGCCGTATTGGGACCCGAAAACACCGCCTCGAGCGCCGCCGAAGCCTCGGCGCGCGCCTCGGGGGTGAAGAACGCAGTCACGGGCATGCCACGCACTTCCATGCCCATCAGGTCGGTCAGGTGCATCCCGGCCAAGCGGAACCGCGCCACCTGCGGTGCGATCCGTTCCAGTACGAAGGCGTATTCCAGCGCTCGTTCGATCCCGCGCGGATCGACTTCGGACCGGAAAGGGGCCGCGCGCCCATCACGAAGTGCCTCCCAATAGGCCCTGACGTCGGAAATGCACTGAAATCTCATGGTCTTGTGGTTTCCCGTCAGCGGGACCACCTTGCCCCGGTTCTCGATGAATACGTTCATGTCACACTCACTGCCGCGCCCGCATTCTTCGGTCCGCTCGCGTTGTCGCGGCAGTCAGGTTTTGTTAACCCTAGGACCGGAATGCTTACCCAAGTGTTAATATACGCGGTCTCGCGCCGGACGGGGGGACAAAAGTCTTAAATGGTAAACGCTGCACTGGTCTCGATGACGGGATTCGCGGCCCGTCGCGGGCAGGGGGCGGGCTATGCCTGGGCGTGGGAGATTCGCTCGGTCAACGGCAAGGGACTTGACCTGCGCCTCAGGCTGCCCGACTGGATCGAGGGACTTGAGCCCGCTGCGCGCACCGCCGTCGCCAAGGTCGCGGCGCGGGGCAACGTCACCCTGAGCCTGAAGCTTCAGCGCGAAGAAGGGGCCGACGCACTACGCGTGAACCCCGCGGGGCTCGATGCCGCGCTTTCGGCGTTGCTGCTGGTAAAGGCACGGGCACATGCGCAGGGGCTGGCTGTAACCGATCCGGGAATGGCCGACATCCTCGGCCTGCGCGGCGTCACGGATCTGGGCGGCGAGACGGAGGATTCGAAGCCGCTTCTCGACGCGATTCTGGCGGATCTCGACCCGCTCCTGGCCGACTTCGCCGGAATGCGGGTGGCGGAGGGCAGCGCGCTCGCCAGCGTCATCGCGGGTCAGATCGACCGCATCGCCGCGCTGACCGAGGAGGCGCGCGCCGCCGCCGACGCCCGCCGGCCAGAGATGGAGGCGACGCTGAACGCCAACCTGACCCGTGTCCTCGCCGGGACGGCGGATGCGGACCCCCAGCGGGTCGCGCAGGAACTCGCGCTCATCATCGTCAAGGCGGACGTGAGCGAAGAGATCGACCGGCTTGCCGCCCATGTCGGCGCGGCGCGGGCGCTTCTGGCCGAGCCCGGCGCGGTCGGGCGCAAGTTTGACTTCCTCATGCAGGAATTCATGCGCGAGGCGAACACGCTCTGCTCCAAGTCCGGCAACGCGGCGCTGACCCGCATCGGGCTTGACCTCAAGACCGTGATCGACCAGATGCGCGAGCAGGTTCAGAACGTGGAATGACGATGAAGCGCAAGGGGTTGCTGATCATTCTGTCCTCGCCTTCGGGGGCGGGCAAGTCGACGCTGGCGCAGCGACTGATGGCCTGGGACAAGACAATGCGCTTTTCGATCTCGGCCACCACCCGTCCGCCACGGCCGGGTGAGGAGGAAGGGCGCGAGTACTACTTCCGGAGCCGTGAGGAATTCGAGGCGATGGTCACGAACGGCGAGATGCTCGAACATGCCGAGGTCTTCGGCAATCTGTACGGCAGTCCGCGCGGACCGGTCGAGGCCGCGATGGCCGAGGGCCGCGACACGATATTCGACATCGACTGGCAGGGCGGTCAGCAAATCAAGCAAGCGATGAGACAGGACGTCGTGTCGATCTTCATCCTGCCGCCGTCGATCGCCGAATTGGAGCGGCGGCTGAGGTCTCGCGGCCAGGACAGCGACGCGGTTATCGACGGCCGGATGGCCAAATCGGAAGCGGAGATCAGCCACTGGGCGGAATATGATTATGTCCTGATCAACGACGACATCGACCGCGCCGAGGCGGATCTGAAGACAATCCTCGCCGCCGAGCGGATGCGGCGCGACCGCCAGCCGGGCCTGTCGGATTTCGTGCGCGGCCTCAACAGGGAGTTTCAGTCGCGATGATTTACGAACTCGATGGAGTCGCGCCGCAGATCGGCGCGGAGTGCTGGGTGGCGCCGGACGCCAACCTGATCGGCAAGGTGGTGCTGGAGGACGGCGCGAGTGTCTGGTTCGGCTGCACGCTCAGGGGCGACAACGAAGAGATCCGCGTCGGGCGCGGCGCGAACCTGCAGGAGAACGTCGTCTGCCACACCGACCCGGGGTTTCCGTTGACGATCGGGCCCGACTGCACCGTCGGCCACAAGGCCATGCTGCATGGCTGCACGATCGGCGAGGGCGCGCTGATCGGCATGGGCGCGACGGTTCTGAACGGCGCGAAGATTGGCAGGGGCTGTCTGATCGGGGCAGGGGCGCTCATTACAGAGGGCAAGGAGATTCCGGACAGCAGCCTTGTGGTCGGTTCGCCCGGCAAGGTGGTGCGCATGCTGGACGAAGAGGCGCGGGCTGCACTACTTGAAACGGCCGCGCGCTACCGGAAGAACGCAGCGCGCTACACCAAAGGTCTTCGCGCGATCTGAGGCCCGGCAATCAGTCCGGCGTCTGCTCGTCGAGCACAATGAGCGAAAACACGACCCCCTCGCAGTGGCTCGTCACCTCGCGGCGCACGGCGTCGGGATCGGGCAGCGGCGGCGTGACCGCGTGGAGCGCGCCGCGATAGCCCATTTCGGACAGCCGGTCGGCAAGATCGAGAATGTCGAATCCCTGCCCGAGAAGCGGCGCAAGGACGATGTCGGGCATCACCTGCGCCAGAAGCTGGACGTCGAGGGCTGGAAACTGCGCAATGACAAAGGACGCGCCGGTCGTTTCGCGCACCCGCTCAAGAAGTGCGGGCGCGATGCCGAGCGACAGGATGCGCAGGGTGTTCGGCGCCCGGTCATCGCCGGCGCCCTCGGGCTCGGTCTCGTCGGCGTGGGGTTGCGACATTGGTCGGTTCGCTAATGTGAATTGTCAATGCGTCCTCTCGTGCCGGGCCTGCCGACCGATACAACAACGCATGCAGATCGTTTTCCGCCGTGCAATGTAACCTTCAGGGCCGCGTCGCAAAGGGAGAGGAGCGACAGATTTACATTCGCGAGCGACTGAAGCAGGGTCGCGCGCGATCGGAACGGGCGCGAAGTGCATCCGTGACGGCGGGAGATGCGATGTGACGCGGATGGCGGATGTTCTCGCGGCGGTACCGATGGCGTTGATCTTCGTCGGCCGCGACCAGCGAGTCATTGCAGCCAATGCCGGCGCACGGGCGCTGTTCGGCGACGCGCTCGAAGGTCGGTACTGCAACGCGATCCTGCGCCATCCCGATTTCCTGGAAACGCTCGAATCGAGCATCCGCGACGGTCAGGTCGGGTCCGTCCGGATCAGCCTGTCCGGGGCGGCTTCCGAGACGCATCTGGCCGTCACCGTGACGCCGATGATAGACGAGGGCGGCGCGATGGTGGCTTTCGACGATCAGACCGCGTTCAAACGGGCGGGGGCGATGCGGCGCGACTTCGTGGCCAATGTCAGCCACGAGCTGCGCACGCCACTGACCGCGCTCATCGGGTTCATCGAGACGCTGAGAGGGGCCGCACGGGACGACCGGGCGGCGCGCGAGCGGTTCCTCACGATCATGGAGCGCGAGAGCGGGCGGATGATCCGGCTCGTGAACGATCTTCTTTCGCTAAGTCGGGTCGAGGCCGAAGAACGTCGCCGACCGGCGACCGAGGTCGATGTCCTCGGCCTCTTGCGCGGGGCCATGAACACCCATCGCGACGCCGCCGAGGCGGCGGGCGTGGCGTTGCGGCTGGACGCGGGCCCCGATCCGATGCGCCTGAAGGCCGACCCCGACCAGATCACGCAGGTCTTTCACAACCTCATCGAGAACGGCCTGAAATACGGCGGCGCGGGCGGGGAGCTGGTGCTGCGCGTCACGCGGCTTGAACGCGAGCCCGTTCTTCGCGGACCGGCGGTGCAGATCGAGGTCATCGACAAAGGCGAGGGAATCGATCCCCTCCACCTGCCGCGACTGACCGAGCGATTCTACAGGGTCGATACGCATCGGTCGCGCGAGAAAGGTGGGACGGGTTTGGGCCTGGCGATCGTAAAGCACATAGTGAACCGCCATCGCGGCCGGTTCCGTATCGAAAGCGAACTGGGAAAAGGCAGCAACTTCATCGTCATTCTGCCGGACTCCTGACTCGAGGTCATGCGGGCGCGGCGCGTGTGTCATAAATTCGTTACGCAACTGTCACAAAAGAATTGCTGCGCAGGCCTAGTGGATCGACCGGGGTCGCCACTGGGGTGACCGCTACCAAGAAGTGCAGGAGAGTATCATGAAATCCGCGAAGTTCACCGTCTCGGCCCTTGCGCTGGCCGCTGCTGCGACCGCTGCCGATGCCCGCGACGAAATCCGCATCGTAGGCTCGTCCACGGTGTTCCCCTACACGCAGGCCGTTGCGGAGCAGTTTGCCAACAATACCGGCTCGCCCTCTCCGATCGTCGAATCGACCGGCACCGGCGGCGGCATGAAAATTTTCTGCGGCGGCGTGGGCGAGGCCCATCCCGACATCACCGGCGCGTCGCGCGCCATGAAACTCTCCGAATACGAGCTTTGCCAGGCAAACGGCGTGACCGACATCTCCGAGGCGCTGATCGGCTTTGACGGCCTGTCGATCGCCGTCTCGCGCGCCAACGAAAACGATTGGGATCTGAGCCTCCAGGACATCTATCTGGCGCTCGCCGCTCGGGTGCCGGTCGACGGCGAATGGGCCGACAACCCTTACAAGACCTGGGACGAGATCAACCCGGACCTGCCGGCGGTCGAGATCCTCGCCTACGGCCCGCCGCCGACGTCGGGCACCCGTGACGCCTTCGTCGAACTGGCCATGCATGCCGGTTGCGAAGAGCTCGACTACGTCAAGAGCGGTGGCTTCGACGGCGACTGGGTCGAGGAAAACTGCTCGCGCATGCGCCAGGACGGCCAGTTCGTCGAGGCCGGCGAGAACGACAACCTGATCGTCCAGCGGCTCGAAGCCGACCCGAACGCGATGGGCATCTTCGGATACTCGTTCCTCTTCGAGAACCTCGACAAGCTGAAGCCGGTCATGATCGATGGCGTCGAACCGAACAGCGACACGATCGCCGACAAGTCCTACCCGGTGTCGCGCCCGCTCTACTTCTACGTCAAGAACGCGCATCGCGGCGTGATCCCAAATCTCGACGAGTTCATCGAAGAGTACATGTCGGACGAAGCGCTTAAAGCCGACGGCTACCTCTCGGAGCGCGGTCTCGTCGCGCTGTCCGACGAACGCCGGATCGAGCTTCAGGACTCGGTGCTGAACGCTGACGCGATGGCCGTGCCGACGAACTGATTGGCCAAGGCTAACAAAACCTGCCCGAGCCCGTAACAGGCTCGGGCGCAACAGAAAATGAGTGCTGCCATGACGACCCTGGCCTTCGCGACGCTGCTTGCCGCAAGCCTCATCGGCTATGCGCTCAACCGACAGGCCGCGAGCTCGATCCGCAGTGGCGGTGCGCGGCTCCATTCGCTTTCAGGCTATCACGGGCTCTACTCGCTTCTGAGCATCGGCGTGCCCGTTCTCGTCCTGATCCTCGTCTGGCTTGCGCTTCAGGGGCCGGCGATCGACCGGCTGACGATGGCGTCGCTGCCCGCCGGCACGCTCGACGGTCTCGACGGCGGAGCCACCCAGCTTATCCTCGCTGAGATCAGGTCGATCGCGCAGGGCCGCGTCTTCGGAACGCCCGAGGAGTGGAAGTTGGCGGCCGCCGAAGCGCACGCGGGCAGGCATCTCATCGCGGGCTGGCTCTTGCTCGGCTGCGTCGCCGCACTTGCGCTCGGCCTGATGGTGTTCGCCCGCCTCCGCGTTTCGGCGAGCTTCCGCGCCCGCCAGGGCGTGGAGCGCATCATCTCGGGGCTGATGATCTTCTGCTCCGTCGTCGCAATATTCACGACGGTCGGAATCGTCGCCGCACTTCTGTTCGAGACCGCGCGGTTCTTGGACAAGGTGTCGATCTGGGAATTCCTCTTCGGCCTCAACTGGGAGCCGCAGATCCCGATCCGCGAAGGCCAGGTGGCCGCGGAGGGGGCTTTCGGCTGGGTGCCGGTGATGCTCGGCACGCTGGTGATCACGGCCGTGGCTCTGTTTCTCGCGGTGCCGGTCGGTCTCTTGTCGGCGATCTACCTCAATGAATTCGCGCCCCAGCGCCTGCGGGCGGTGGCCAAGCCCATGCTCGAGATCCTCGCGGGCGTGCCAACGGTCGTGTACGGGTTCTTCGCGATCCTCGTCGTGGCGCCCGCGATGCGCAGCTTCGGCGCCTCGCTAGGCATTCCGGTGGCGCCCAACACCGCGCTCGCGGCCGGCAGCGTGATGGGCGTCATGCTCATTCCGTTCATCTCGTCCTTCGCCGACGACGCGCTGTCGGCGGTACCGCGCGCGCTTCGCGACGGGGCGCTCGCGCTCGGCGCGACGCGGGCTGAGACAATGCTGAACGTCCTCTTCCCGGCGGCGATTCCGGGGATCGTGGGCGGTATCTTGCTCGCGGTGAGCCGGGCGATCGGCGAGACGATGATCGTTGTGATGGCCGCGGGGCTCATCGCGAAGCTCACCATTAACCCCCTGGAAAGCGTTACCACCGTGACGGTCCAGATCGTGACGCTTCTGATCGGCGACACGTCGTTCGACAATCCCAAGACACTCGCGGCATTCGCGCTTGGGATGATGCTGTTCCTCGTCACCCTCATCATCAACATCTTCGCGCTGCGCATCGTGCGCAAATACCGCGAAGCCTACGACTAGGCCGGCCCATGACCGAGACCACTCCAGAAAACTTCGAGCGCCCGCCTCACAATACGACGGAGGCGATACGCGCGGGCCTCGGGCGCCGACACCGCAAGCAGGCGGTACTTCAGGGCCTTGGCCTCGGCGCGATTCTCTTCGCCTTCCTGATGCTCTTCATCCTGATCGCGTCACTCGTATCGACCGGCTACCAGGCGTTCATGCAAACGCATGTGACGCTGGACGTCTTCATCGACCCTGAGGAGGTCAAGGCCGAACGCCTGCCGCGCGGCGGCTTCGACGACGTCATCGAGGCGTCGCTCTTGCAGTTGCTGCCGGGGGTCGATCCCGACAACCGTGCCGCAACGAAGAAAGTCGCCGGCATCCTGTCCAACGGGGCACAGTTCGAGCTGAGGGACATGGTGGTCGCAGACCCTGACCTGATCGGGCAAACCGTGAAAGTCACGGTGCCGGTCTCGGACCCCTACGATCAGCTCAACAAGGGGTTGATCGACCGCGAGACCCCCGAGGTGAACCGCCGGCTCAAGGACGACGAGATCGCCTATTTCGACATGCTGAAGGACCAGGGTGTCGTGTCGAAGCCGCTCAATACCGGGCTCATCACGAACGCCGACAGCCGGTTTCCCGAGCTTGCCGGCCTGAAGGGCGCGCTGATCGGCTCGTTCTGGGCGCTCCTCGTCTGTTTCCTCATCTCGTTCCCGCTCGGCATCGGGGCAGCGATCTATCTCGAGGAGTTCGCGCCGAAGAACCGTTTCAGCGACTTCGTGGAGGTCAATATCAACAACCTGGCGGCGGTCCCGTCGGTGGTGTTCGGCCTCTTGGCTCTCGCGGTCTTCATCGGCTGGTTCGGCCTTCCCCGCTCCGCGCCGATCGTCGGCGGCATGACTCTCGCGCTCATGACGATGCCCACGATCATCATCGCCACGCGCGCCGCGCTGAAAGCCGTGCCGCCCTCGATCCGGGAAGCGGCGCTCGGTATCGGCGCGTCCAAGCAGCAGGTCGTGTTCGGCCATGTGCTGCCGCTCGCCATGCCGGGCATCCTGACGGGCACGATCATCGGGCTTGCTCAAGCGCTCGGCGAAACGGCGCCGCTACTGCTGATCGGGATGAACGCTTTCATCACTTCGGCACCGGCTTCGCCGTTCGACAGCGCGACAGCGCTACCTACTCAGATCTTCATCTGGGCCGACAGCCCCGAGCGGGGCTTCGTCAGCCGGACCTCAGCAGCGATCCTTGTCCTTTTGGGCTTCCTCATCACGATGAACGCAATCGCGATATACTTGCGCAACAGGTTCGAGCGGAAATGGTAGTCCCTGAAAGGAAATCGGAAATGGACGATGCAAGCACGATCGAAAGGGACGTGACCGTGAAGGACGTCAAGATCACCGCCAGGGACGTTCAGGTCTATTACGGCGACAACCATGCAATCAAGGATGTGACCGTCGACATCCTGGACAAGACCGTCACGGCATTCATCGGCCCCTCGGGCTGCGGCAAGTCCACGTTCCTGCGTTGCCTCAACCGTATGAACGATACGATCCCGATCTGCCGTGTCGAGGGCAATATCACCCTCGACGGCGAGGACATCTACGACAAGCGCGTCGATCCGGTGCAACTGCGCGCCAAGGTGGGAATGGTGTTTCAGAAGCCCAATCCTTTCCCGAAATCGATCTACGACAACGTGGCCTACGGACCGCGTATCCACGGCCTGACCCGCAACCGGGCGGAGCTGGACGCGATTGTCGAGAAGTCGCTTCGCCGCGCCGCGCTCTGGGACGAGGTGAAGGACCGGCTGGACGCACCTGGCACGGGGCTCTCGGGCGGCCAGCAGCAGCGGCTCTGCATCGCGCGAGCGGTCGCGACCTCTCCGGAAGTGCTGCTGATGGACGAGCCATGCTCGGCGCTCGACCCGATCGCGACGGCGCAGGTCGAGGAACTGATCGACGAACTCAGGGCGCGCTTCGCTGTGGTGATCGTGACGCACTCGATGCAGCAGGCCGCACGCGTCAGCCAGCGCACCGCGTTCTTCCATCTCGGCAGCCTCGTCGAATATGGCGAGACGGGCCAGATCTTCACCAATCCGCGCGACCCGCGCACGGAAAGCTACATCACCGGCCGGATCGGCTGAGAGGGATCGCCATGAGCCACGAACATATCCTCAGTGCCTTCGACCGCGACCTGGAAGGCGTCCAGGCGCTATTGATGAAGATGGGCGGCATGGTCGAGACGTCCATCACAGAGGCCGCGCAGGCCCTTCAGGAGCGTGACGACGACCTGGCCGAGAAGGTTCGCGCCGGCGACCGCGCGATCGACGAACTGGAGGTCCGGATCAACGAGGACTGCGCCCGGCTGATCGCCCTGCGCGCGCCGGCCGCACGGGATCTCAGGATCGTGCTCAGCGTGATGAAGATCGCGGCCAGCCTCGAGCGGTCGGGCGATTTCGCCAAGAACATGGCCAAGCGTGCGCGCGTCCTTGGACAGATGAGCGCGGTGCCTGGCGCGGGCGGATCGCTGCGCCGCATGAGCAAGACAGTGACCGAGATGCTGAGCCACGCGCTTGACGCCTTCATCCAGCGCGACGCCGATCTGGCCGAGGACGTGCGCAACCGCGACCGCGAGGTCGACCAGATGTACAACGCGCTGTTCCGCGAGTTCCTCACCCACATGATGGAGGACCCGCGCAACATCACGGCGTGCATGCATCTGCACTTTATCGCCAAGAACATCGAGCGGATGGGGGACCATGCAACCGCGATTGCTGAGCAGGTGATTTACCTCGTCACGGGCGAACTGCCTGAGGAAAGCCGCCCGAAGGCCGAGAGCGTGACCACGATCGGAGTGGAGGGAAGCTGATATGCAGGCGCCCACCGTGCTCGTCGTGGAAGACGAACCCGCGCAGCGCGAAGTCTTGACCTACAACCTCGAAGCCGAGGGCTTCCGCGTGAACCAGGCCGACAATGGCGAGGAGGCACTTCTTTTGGTCGCCGAGGATGTTCCCGACCTCATTGTGCTCGACTGGATGCTGCCCAATGTCTCGGGTATCGAGGTTTGCCGGCGGCTGAAGTCGCGCGCCGAGACGCGCGGCGTGCCGATCATCATGCTGTCGGCACGTTCCGAAGAAGTCGACCTCGTCCGCGGGCTCGAGACCGGGGCGGACGATTACATGGTCAAGCCCTATTCAATAGTTGAGCTGATGGCGCGGGTGCGCACGCAGCTTCGCCGCTCGCGGCCATCGTCGCTGGGCGAGATGCTGGAGTTCGAAGACATCACACTCGATCCAGAAACCCACCGGGCGCGGCGCGACGGCCAGTTGCTGAAGCTTGGCCCGACGGAATTCCGTCTACTCACCACCTTCATGGAAAAGCCCGGCCGGGTCTGGAGCCGCGAACAGCTTCTCGACCGGGTCTGGGGACGCGACATCTATGTCGACACGCGGACGGTGGACGTCCATGTCGGACGTCTGAGGAAGGCGCTCTGCGCCGAAGGGGGCGACGATCCGATCCGCACCGTGCGCGGCGCGGGCTATGCGCTCGGCTGACGGGCAGGGCGGGCGGCTCAGTCCTCGCTGTCGTCACCGTACCGCGCATCGTCGTCGTATTCATCCTCACCTTCGGGCAGAAACTTGCCCGACAGTCGGATCGAATGGTCATCGTGACGCGGATCCATGACGACGTCCGAGGGCAGCTCGCCCCTCAGCCATTCTCGGATTTCCTCGCGCGCTTCGCCCGGCTCCTGCCCGGTCAGTTCGGCGATGTAAGCGATGAAGACACGCTGGTCGCCGTCGATTTCCTCGAGCTCGGCCTCGTCGGCATCCGGCCAGCGGTCGGTGATCGCGTCGAAGAACGCAGACCAGTTCTCCTCAACGTGATGCCATTTCATCGTCCGAACTCCGTCTTCGGGTTCCAAACAGTCTGCACCCGAAACTTCAGCCGGAAAAGAGCTTCGGCAGGAAAAACGCGGCAAATGCCGCGCCAGCAAGCTGGGCGAGGAGGTAGGACGGGACGAGGCTCGGCAGGATACCTGCAAAGGTGTCGGTCAGCCCGCGAGCGATGGTGACTGCGGGATTGGCGAAGCTCGTCGAAGCGGTGAACCAGCGGGCCCCGATGATGTAGACAGCAACGAAGACAGGCGCGTGTGCAGGTGAAAGGCGCAGTCTCCGATGATCGCGAACGGCATCCCGAAGGTCGCGACCACCTCTGCCAGCGATGGGCGCGGACCCGTGCGGCCGCTCTGCGAGAGCTGCAGGATGTCGAGGTCGGCACGCCCTGCGCGATCCAGGCGCCCGCAATCCCACTCGCGACCTGCACCGCGAAACAGGCCAGTGCCGCGCCGGGGGCGACATGGCGCAGCAGCGCGAAGGCAAACGTCACGGCAGGGTTGAAGTGCACTCCCGAGATAGGGCCACATACCGTGACAAGAACGTAGAACGCGCAGCCCGTCGCGAGCGCATTTGCCGGAAAGACGAGGCCCGCGTTCACGCCCGATTGCGCGTCGGCCATGATCCCTGACCCGACGGCTGTGATCAGCAGGAAGGCGGCACCGAGAGCTTGGCCGCAAGCCGGCCAAACGTTCAAACGGTCCCGATGGAGCGCCCCCTGACTGACGGGCGGGCCAGATCGGGCGGACCCTGGACGCCGCAGTCGCACAGTCGGGGGTCATCGTGACCGGAACCCGTCCGTCAGAACCAGCTTTGCACCGTGCGCGCGCCGCCGGAGACATCGTCTCCGATGCCCGCGACCGTATTGCAGCCCGCAAGTCCAACCAGCAAAGCGATCAGCATCAGTTTCTTCATGCTCTCAGTCCTCAAACCACCAGACTTCCGGCTGAAAGCCCGGCCAGTCCCCATATAGCGGAATGCGCTCGGGGTAGTGAAGATGGTTCGAATGGGCAATGCGCGAGACCCGACTAAACCACACGGGGATCACGTAGCGCCCCGCCGTCAGAATCCGGTCGAGCGCGCGAGTCGCTGCGATGAACTCCTCCTGACTTTCGGCGCCCACCATGTCGGCGACCATAGCCTCGGCGGCGGGCGAGTTCATGCCCATCCAGTTCCGGGTACCGGGCTCGGTCACGCCTTTGGCCCCCCAGTAGAGAATCTGCTCGTTGCCGGGGCTCAAGGACAGCGCGCGCGTATACCACGCCATGTCGAATTCGTAGGCGTTCGTGCGCTCCTTGTACTGGGCGCTGTCGACCATGGTGATCTGGGGCTCGACGCCGAGGTTCTTCAGCGCCTCGACATAGATGTCGACAACCGAATGCGTGCCCGTCGCACCCGAAGCCAGCACGATTTCGAAGCTGAGCGGCTTGCCGTCGGCGTTCTTCATCACACCGTCCTGCACGGTCCAGCCGGCCTCCTCCAGAAGCGCGATCGCTTTTCTCAGATTTCCCCGGTCGATCGCGCGATCGGCGTTGCCCTCGGGCAGCCCGTAGCCTTCGACCGTGCCGGGCGGCAGATCGGCGGCGAAGGGGGCGAGGAGTTCGGCGACGCGCCCCTCGGCGGGGCCGTGATCCATCGCGAGGACGGAGTTCGAGAAATAGGAGGTGATGCGCGGCTCGGTCCCGCCGTTCAGGGTCTGGTTGATGAACTCGAAATTGAAGGCGAGGATCATCGCCTCGCGCACCCTCCAGTCAGCGAAAACCGGGTTGCGGGTGTTCATCACGAGCCCGGTGATGCCCGAGGGCCTCTGGTTCGGAATCTCGGATTTAACGACCTCGCCCGACCGGATCGCGGCGAAGTTATACTGAGCCAGCCACTTCGCCGCGTTCGTTTCGCGGTGGCTCATCGTCTCGCCAGCGGTGAAGGCCTGGAAGACCACGTCGCCGTCGCCGAAGTAGTCGTAGCGGATCTCGTCGAAATTATGCTGTCCGCGGTTGAATGACAGGTCGCGGCCCCAGTAGTCGGGATTGCGGCGGAAGGTGATGAAGCGGCCGGGTTCGAAGCTCTCGACGACGTAAGGGCCGGAGCCCACTGGCACGTCGAGCGAGCTTTGGGCAAAGTCCTTGCCCTCCCACTGCGCTTTCTTGAGGATCGGCCGCATGCCCATCAGAAGCGCGAGTTCCCGGTCCTCGGTGGCGAAGGTGAACCTGACCGAGCGTTCGCCCGTCTGCTCCATCTTGGCGACCTTCGACCAGGTGTTGCGATAGCGCGGGTGGCCCTGGGTGCCGAGGGTCTCGTAGCTCCACATCACGTCCTCGATCGAGACTGGCGATCCGTCGGAGAACCGCGCTTGGGGGCGGAGGGTGAATTCGACCCAACTCCGGGACGCGTCGGTCTCGACCGATTCGGCCAGAAGGCCGTAGAGCGTGAAGGGTTCGTCGATCGTTCGTCCCATCAGCGTCTCGACCGTGTGGAGCCCGAGACCCCATGGCGCGGTGCCCTTCAGGATGTAGGGATTGAGCGAATCGAAGCCGCCCGGCTCACCGAACACGATTCGGCCGCCCTTGGGCGCCTCGGGATTGACGTAGGAAAGAGACACAAAATCGGGTGGGAGCGCGGGGCGGCCATACATAGCTATGCCGTGCTGCGGCTCGGCGGCCGCATTCTGGGCCAACGTGCCAAGGCAAAACGCGGCTATGGCCGTCCTGATCCGAGCGAAAATTTCCGGTCCCATTTCGGCAACAATCCCCTCTGCCCTTGTCTCATTTGGCGCGACGCTAGCTTTGCTTTCCTGCCTTTTCAAACTTTTAGCTTGGACAGCGGCGAAGGACCGCGTATAAAGAAAGCACTGCTCGATAGGTTTCTTGCCTGTATGAAACCTGCCTCAATAACTTAACGCCCGCCTTGTGCGGGCGTTTTTTTTGGCCATGTTGCGATCCTTCTCTTTCGATGCGTCGGGCCAGCGATGCGCGCGTCGGAATCTTGGTGGATGTGCTAGCCGCGCCCCCAGATTCTCACGGCAACTCCGGCATTCCGAGCCGTCGCCGCATGAGGCGGTAGATGGCGTCCCTTTCTCGGTCCTTCTTGCGCGCCCGCCCTTCAAGCGCCTTAAGAACTCGCCTCGGATCACACAGCCAATATGGCGTGCCCCCGGCAGATCGAACCTCGGCGTGATCCATGAGGGACTCGTAAGGGTCAGCTTTCTCAATCACGATGTCTAGCATTCCCAGATGCGTCACAAAGAGCCAGTCCAGGTTTTCCGAAGTCGGCGGAACGGGCCGCCACGCCCGGCAAGCCTCAAGCGTGCCTCGCTCCCCTCCCCAACCGTCCAGATAGGCCGCAACCGCGCGCAGATACTCAAGACACGCGGCAACCCGCCTCAGGTTCTCCGATTCGAGGTGGGGAACGACATCCAGATCGTTCGCCACGATACCGGCGCCATGCAGCGCGAGCACTTGCGAACCGCACAGCACCCAGCGGACCTTGAACTTCGCCAGCGCCTTTATCAGCGGCGCGGGCTGCAGGGCAGGACGGTCCGTCGGATCAAGCCGTTCTGAGGAATGCATGGGGCCCTTTCGCGACCGACGACACCCAATTGTAACCGTGACCAGTCGTTCCTGCAGCAGCCGTTCCCGCGACCCGATCCGTGCGCGAATCCGCCGATCTGGCTTGGCACGCGACCGGGGTCCCGACGATCGCGAGAAACTGTGTGATTTGACCCTGAACGCGGGTGCATTCTGCGCGCGCAGCATTTACCTATCTGTCAAACATCGTCATTAGAGGGGTTTCGCGATGCTTTCCGGTAAGACAGCGATCATCACTGGATCGAATTCCGGCATCGGGCTCGGCGTTGCGCGCGAGCTCGCGCGGGCCGGAGCCGACGTGGTCCTGAATTCGTTCACGGACCGAAACGAGGACCACGAACTTGCCAAAGGCATGTCCAAGGAATTTGGCGTGAGCGCGCGCTACATCAAGGCCGACATGTCGAAGGGAGACGAATGCAGGGCGCTGGTCGAACGGGCGGGCGGCTGCGACATCCTCGTGAACAATGCGGGCATCCAGCATGTCGCGGCGATCGAAGAGTTTCCGGTCGAGAGGTGGGACGCTATCATCGCGATCAACATGACCTCGGCGTTTCACACGACCGCAGTCGCGCTGCCGGGTATGCGCGAGAAAGGCTGGGGGCGGATCATCAATGTCGCCTCGGCGCACGGGCTTACCGCATCGCCGTACAAGTCGGCCTATGTTACGGCCAAGCATGGGGTGGTGGGCCTCACCAAGACCGTTGCGCTCGAAGCGGCTGGGAAGGGGATCACGGTCAATGCGATCTGCCCGGGCTATGTCCTGACGCCGCTGGTCGAGGCGCAGATCCCCGATCAGATGAAGGCCCATAACATGGACCGGGAGACGGTGATCCGGGAAGTGATGCTGGAGCGCCAGCCCTCGCGCCAGTTCGCGACAGTTGAGGAGCTTGGTGGCACGGCCGTTTTCCTTTGCTCGGACGCGGCGGCGCAGATCACGGGGACGACGATTTCCGTGGACGGCGGCTGGACGGCACTATGACCGGATCGGCCCGCTTTCGCGGGCCGATCCGCCGGGGGGCGCCGCCCCCCGACCCCCCCCGAGGTATTTGAGAACAGGTGATGAGGACAGGTCGGCGTTGGCCACCACACGGATCAATCTAGCACTGCAAGGGGGCGGGGCACATGGCGCCTTCACCTGGGGTGTGCTCGACCGACTTCTTGAGGAGGACTGGATCGAGATCGCCGGCATCTCGGGCACCTCGGCAGGGGCGCTCAACGGCGCCGCGTTGAAGGCGGGGCTGATGATGGGTGGTCGCGCGGCGGCGCGAACCAATCTCGACTGGCTCTGGGCGCAGGTCGGCGCCGTGGGCGACATGCGGATTGCCGGCTGGTTCCGCGCCTTTCTCCCCGCGGTCGGGCTCTGGGAGGCGGTGACCGAACGCTACGCGCCGTTTTCGCCCGGGGAAACCCTCACGCGGCTCTTCAGCCCTTACGACTACGGCCCGTTCTACCGCAATCCGCTGGAGCGCGTGGTCGAAAATTTCCGCTACGATCTCGTCTGCGGGGGCGCTGGACCGAGGTTTTTCGTCGCGGCAACCAGCGTGCGCACCGGCAAGATCCGTGTCTTCACGGGGCCCGAGATCTCGACACAGTCGATCCTCGCCTCGGCCTGTCTCCCGACGATCTTTCAGGCGGTGGAGCTTGCCGACCCGAATACTGGTGAGATCGAGCACTACTGGGACGGCGGCTACACCGGCAACCCCGCACTCTTCCCGCTGTTCGACCCGGCGCTGCCGGATGACGTCGTCGTGGTCAGCATCAACCCGCTCAGGCGCGAGGAACTGCCGATATCGGCGCAGGATATTCTCGATCGGATCAACGAGATCAGCTTCAACTCGTCGCTATTGCGCGAACTCAGGGCGATAAACTTCGTCAAGGAGCTGATCGCGGCGGGTAAGATCGCGGAGGGTGCGATGAAGGATGTGCGGCTGCACCTCATCGCCGACGACGCGCTGATGAACCGGCTGAACGCGCGCAGCAAGACGGCCCCGACTCCGGAGCTCTTATGGGAGCTGAAGGCGGCAGGGCGTGAAGCGGCGGAGGCGTTTCTGGCGCGCGACGGGGCGCGGATCGGGGTCGAGGGGACCGTCGATCTCGGCGCCATGATTTCCTGACCGCGCCGATGCGGCCGGCAACGTCAACGTCGCGAGCGCAACGCCCCGGAGCGCGGGGCCGGCGACCTTGCTGTCCGAGCCCGCGCCCCCGCCGGGCTCAGGGAAGCGTGATCTCTCCGGTTACGGTATTGGTCTGGGCGCCGGTCGCGGCGTCTGTCACCACGTCATAGCGCCCGCCGCCGCTGCCTCCGGCATACTTGCCGTTGCCGCCGGTCAGGCTCCATTCGCCGCCGGTCGCGCCGCCTTCGCCGAGCGTGTCGGCGTTCCAGGCAATGATCGCGATATCGCCGTCGGCGTCGGTATATACGCAGTGGCCCGCGCCGCTGATGTTCGGCGCCATGATCTCCATGGACCCGAAGCAGGGGCCCGTTGCGCCGTTCAGCGGATTGCTTTCATCTTCGGGCGCGATGTTCGAATAGCTGCTCTCGATTTCGACCAGAACGTGCCCCTCGGCAATCTCGTGCATCGTCGAGGTCGCCTGGGCGGTTCCGACGCCGTTGTTCGAATAGGTCTGCTCGGCCAGTGCCGCAGTTGCAGCGGCGAACGACAAAGCCGTGCTCAGACACAAGATCGACTTCATGATATGCCCCCCTTTGATTGACGCCCGGTCAAGCGCGCCGACAAGGATAGCATCGATCGGCCGATATCAGAAATGACCTGCGGCGACGTCCGGTTGGGCCGCTGCGCCGCCGCCGGTCTTGTCCTTGCCGTTCGGGTAGACGAGTCCCGCTGAGATCACGAGTTTCGCCGCATCCTCGACGCTCATGTCGAGGAAGGTCACATCCCGCTTGGGCAGGTAGAGCAGGAAGCCCGACGTCGGGTTCGGAGTCGTCGGCAGGAAGACGGTCAGCACCTCGTCATCTGGGAGCTTCGACAGAACCTCGCCCTTGGCCGAGGTCGAGACAAAGCCGATCGCCCAAATGCCTTTGCGTGGGTATTCGATGAGACAGGCCTTGTCGAACTTGGACTCGGTCTGGGAGAAGACCGTTTCGGCAACCTGTTTCACGCCGCTGTAGATCGAGCGCACGACCGGCATGCGGTCGACGATGCTCTCGCCCCAGGCGATGAGCGAGCGGCCCATGATCCCCTTGGCGATCCAGCCGACGAACACTGTGAAGACCAGGAACAGGACGACGCCGACGCCACGCACGTTGATCGCCGTGTCCTCGCCGAACAGGTTCTTCAGAAGTCGCTCGGGTTGGTAGTTGTTGGGAACGAAGGGCAATACCCAACCGTCGATCCAGCCGGTGACCGTCCAGATCAGCCAAAGCGTGAAGGCAACCGGCGCGACGACGACAAGGCCCGTCAGGAAGTTGGCGCGAAAACGCGCCAGCAGGCCCCGCCGCCTCGGCGGATGAAGCACAGTATGTTCGTGGCCGTCGTGCTCTGGGCTCATTCCGTTCGGTTCCCGCTTCCCGGGTGGGAATGTAGGGGTTTGCGGGGCCGCTCACAATGGGCGGTTTTCAGGCGCGAGAGGCGATAGCCGCGGCAATCGCCGCACCGAGGCGGGCATTGTTGCGGACGAGCGCGATATTCGCGTCGAGCGAGCGGCCGTCGGTCAGGTCGAAGATGCGCTGCAGGAGGAAGGGCGTGACCTCTTTTGCGGCGATGTGCCGGCGGGACGCTTCGCCAAGCGCGGCGTCGATCGCGGGGGTAATCTCGTCGCGCGGGATCTCATCGCCCGCGGGGATTGGGTTGGCGACAAGCTGGCCGCCCTCAAGGCCGAGCCGGGCCCGCATCAGATGCGCCGCCGCGATCTCGTCGGCGCTGTCCATCCGGAGCGGCGCGGCGAGGCCGGACCTGCGCGACCAGAAGGCGGGGAAGTCGTCCTGACCGTAGGCGATGACCGGCACGCCAAGCGTTTCGAGCACCTCAAGCGTCTTTTCGACATCTAGGATCGCCTTGGCGCCGGCGGCGACAACAGTGACCGGTGTGCGGGCGAGTTCGTTGAGGTCGGCGGAAACGTCGAAGCTCGTCTCCGCGCCGCGGTGCACGCCGCCGATCCCGCCCGTGGCGAAGACGGCGATCCCGGCGAGACGCGCGGCGATCATGGTCGCGGCGACCGTGGTCGCCCCGGTTCGCCCCGTGGCGAGGCAGACGGCGAGATCGGCGCGCGACAGTTTCATCGCGTCGCGAGTCTGTGCGAGCGCGGCGAGCCTGTCGTCACTCAGCCCAACGTGTACCATCCCCATCATGACGGCGATGGTGGCGGGCACCGCGCCGGCGTCGCGCACCGTCGCCTCGACCAGCCGCGCCGTTTCCAGATTCTGCGGATACGGCATGCCATGTGTGATGATCGTGGATTCCAGCGCAACGATTGGCCGGCCTTCGGCCCGCGCATCGGCAACCTCGGGCGCATAGGCGAGGGGAAGGTCTGTCATGAGCCAATGTCTCCCGAAACATGGTGCGCCGCGGCTTCGAGCGCTGACTGTAGCGCGTCGGCGCGCGACTCGCCGCGCGTTTCGGCGGCGATGTGGGCGGCCATGAACGCATCGCCCGCACCGGTCACGCGGGTCACGAGAACCGGCGGCGGTTCGGCGGTGAGAACCCCGTCGACAGACCCGTCGGCCGTCGATCGGCCGCCATCTGTGACGAGCATCCGTGCAGTCCCCCGGGCGAGAAGACCCTCGGCTGCCGCCCTCGCGTCGCCGAACGTGCGCTGGCAGATCAGCTCCGCTTCCTCCCGATTTACGTAGATCGTCGCGTTTGCGACGGGCAGGAGCGGCAGCAGCCGCTCCGCCTTTCCGGGGCTCGCGGGGGCGATCCTGAGATCGGCCGCCGCAAAGAGGCCGGAGCCGGCGATTTCGGCCAGAAGCGCCTGCGTGAGATTGCCGTCGAGTGCAACGGGACCATTCCACGGCCGCGCGGAACTTCCGAGCGAGCCATCGGAAAGCGGGCGCAGTATCTTCGCGCCCGCCGCTTCGAGCGAGTGCGCGTCGGCGATGGCGGCGACGAGACCGTTGGCACCTTCGACAGCCATGTAGCGATCGGTTGGTAGATCGTCTGACCGGTAGATGTGATCGGTAATCAGCCCAAGGCTGCCGCAGGCGGAAACGAGAGCCTCTCCCTCCGCGTCGCGGCCGATCGCGGCCAGCAGGCCGGGACGCATTCCGAAGCGGGCGAGCGTCACGGCGATGTTCATCGCCACGCCGCCCGGCAGACGCGTGATCCGGCCGGGCACGTCGGACCCCATCGTCAGGTGCGCCGGCGAGCGGCCGACAATGTCCCACAGGACGGCACCAATGCAGAGGATGTCGGGGCGGGCAGTCATCCCCTTCCTTTGCAGCCAAACGCGACTTACTGCAAGCGCGGCTCGAACAGGAGCCTGATATAGCTGCGCAAGAGCATGATCTGGCCGCAGATCATGTGCGGCTGGGACAGCGCCTTGCCCATCACCAGCCCTCCTTCCACAACGGTGTTGACGAAGTCCGACAGCGCATCCAGATCGACATCTTCGCGCGGCTGGTAGATGGCGGCGATTTCGTCGAAGATCGGCCGGAAACGGGTCCTCCATCCCAGCACCGCCCGGCGGTTCATTTCGCGAACCTCGGCGTCGAACAACCGGTCCTGATAGGCGGCCGAGGCGATGATGCAGCCGGGATGGCCGTTCGGCATGTCCTCGAGCATTTCGGCCAATAGCTTCAGTCCGATCAGCGCGGCGTGCAGCGGGTCTTCATTCAACTCTCTCGCGCGCGCCCAGAGGTCGTCGAATAGCTTGTTCTCGGTTTCGATGTAGCGTTCGATCAGCGCGCGGGCGAGCGCGTTTTTGTCCGGGAAATGATAGAAGAACCCGCCCTTGGTTATCTCGGCCGCGGCCACGATTTCGTCGATTGAGGTCGCATCGAAGCCCTTGGCAAGTACCGCCGCTTCGGCAATGTCCATGATGCGGGTGCGCGTCTCGGTGCCCTTGGTCATGGTTGTACCCTCCCACGGCAGTGTACCACTGGTACAGTATTGACAAGAAGCGGGTCGGGCGCTCACATCTGCTCTGCGTCCAACTCTCTGTTATTTATGCGAATAATTTGCTCGTCCACCTCTGGACCACGGGTCAACTAGCTTCGAATCCGGCCACGGGCCAAGTTGCTGCGGGTCCAGAACTGACGGCGAGATGCAATGATGACACGTCTTGGATATTCGCGATCCGCACCGGGCGGCTTCCGACCGAGAGAGCGATCCGCCGGTGGCCTCTGGACGGTGAAAGCTGTGAACTCTGGTCACAGCAGCTCCGCGATCGTCACGGTAGGTCGGCGGCTGCGGTTGTGGCACATAGCCGGCCTGCGGCAGCGGGAAGAGTCATGCCAAGTATTTCGGCAAGTTTCGCAGGCCGCATTCGTCGGAAAACCCGGCTGAACGCCAGGACCAGTATTCAAGCTGACCAGTGACGATTCAGGCCAATACCGGCCAAACACGCGGAATCGGCATGGCCGCCCGCAACTTTGACAGAGGAATTGAGATGACACGACTTGAACAACTGACGACCTCCGCCCGCCCTTACCTTACCGATGGTGGGCTCGAGACGACGATGGTGTTTCACGAGAGCCTGGAGCTGCCGGAATTCGCCGCTTTCACGCTGCTCGACAGCGAGGAGGGTCGTGACGCCCTGACACGGTACTACGAGACCTATCTGAAACTTGCGCGTGAGGCGCGGACGGGCTTCGTGCTCGATCTGCCAACCTGGCGCGCGAACAGTGAATGGGGCAGGGTGATGGGGCTCGGCGAGAAGGACATTCGCCGGATCAATCGGGATGCGGTCGCCTTCTGCACCCGGATCCGCGACGAATGGGAGACCGCAGAGCTGCCGATCGTCATCAACGGCGTTGTCGGCCCGTCTGGTGACGGATACGTCGTGGGCGACGCACTGTCCCCGGAGAAGTCCGAGTCGCGCCACCGCGTTCAGGCCGAGGCCTATGCCGAAGGCGGCGTCGACATCGTGACCGCAGTGACCATGACCCATTCGGGCGAAGCGATCGGCATCGCGCGCGCCGCGATCAAGGCGCGGCTGCCGTTTTCCATCGGCTTCACCGTCGAGACCGACGGCAAGCTGCCCTCGGGCGAGACCATCGGCGAGGCGATCCGCGCAACGGAAGACGCAACGGACGGCGCAGCCGTGTCGTTCATGATCAACTGCGCCCATCCGACGCATTTCATGGACGAACTCGCGGGTGAGTGGACGGGCCGGATCGGCGCAATCCGCGCCAATGCCTCCCGCAAGAGCCACGAAGAACTGGACGCCGCCGAAGAACTCGACGACGGCGACCCCGAGGAGTTCGGCCAGCTCTACAGCGCTTTCGCGCCGAAGCTGCCCAACCTGAGGGTCATCGGCGGCTGCTGCGGCACTGACCACCGCCACGTGGGCTGCGCTTCGGCGCATTTCCACGGGACGGTCGCGGCCTGATGCAGGGGGTGGCGGCGCTGACCTCCACCCGCTGACATCACCCACTAACCATTTGGGCGGCGCATTCGCCGCCCGGACGACGGCGGCGCCGGGGCGCCCGCCGAACAGATGAACGCGCCCCATTGGACGAGAATCCAAAGGAGAGAACCATGCTCAAGTCCGCATTCTACGGAACTGCTCTCGCCACGCTGATGGCGCTTCCGGCCTTCGCTGACCCGGCGCTCGAAGCCTTCGACGTCGCCGAGGATCATACCCGCTTCATCTTTGCGGCCCAGCCGGTCTTCGATGACGGATTGCCCGCTTTCGGCAACGCCTTCGTCACGCAGGGCTACATCTACCCGGCCGGCACGCTCGACGGCGGTGTCGAGGGCGTCAACCCGGACGGAAGCCCGGTCTGGCCCGACAAGGTGATCGGCACCTGGACCTGCGATGGCTATTTCGTCGGCGACGGCATGCACACCACGACCGGCCCCGTGGTGATCACCCGTCAGATATTCCAGTTCGAGGACGGCGACCTTCTCATCTCGCAGGGACCCGAACTCGTCGATGAGGGCGTTCCTGTTCTGCGCGCGATCACCGGAGGCACCGGGGATTATGCCGGGATCGAGGAACCGCTGCGCCAAGTCATGCTGGGCATGAGCGAAGGCATGGGCGTGCGCCTGCAGTTCACCATCGACGACGAGGTCAGGAAGGCGGGTGTATACACCGGCCCGGTGTTCGAAGATCGAGGCTGAACTGGAGACCCACTCAGGTGAAGGGGGGGCGGCCGGTGAGCCGCCCTCTTTTTTCCTCCGGCAAGGTGGTAGGATGACTGCGAAGGACAAACCGACATGACCGCGACCGACATCACGATCCGTCCCGCGAAGCGCGGCGACGCCGCCCTGATCGCCGAGCTTGTGAATCTCGCGGGCGAGGGGCTGCCGTTTTACGTCTGGCACTCGATGACCCCTCCGGGCGGCGATCCGTGGACGACCGGCCGCGCCCGGGCCGCACGCGACGAAGGCGCCTTCAGCTGGCGGAATGCCTGGATCGCCGAGGAAAAGGATCAGGGCGCCGGCGGCCTGGTCGGCTATGTCCAGCCCGACGTGCCTGAGCCGATCGCACCGGATCTGCCCCGTATGTTCGTTCCGCTTCAGGAGTTGGAGAACTCCGCGCCAGGAACCTTCTATGTCAACGTGCTCGCCACACGACCCGAGTTTCAGGGCCGTGGCATCGGCAGCAGGCTACTGGCCTTCGCCGAACACCAGGCGGGGCCGCAGGGCATGAGCCTCATTGTATCGGACGCCAATGCGGGCGCGCGTCGGCTCTACGAGCGCGCGGGCTACCGCGTGGCCGCCCGGCGGTCAATGGCCAAGGACGGTTGGGAGAATCCGGGCACGGAATGGTTCTTGATGGTAAAGGACGCCGACCGGCTGCGCGGCGCATAGCGCCCCGGTCTTCGGCTGCTATAGTGCCCGTCGTGACCTGCCGCGACACGCAACGGAGCCAAACATGCATGACTTTGCCGGGTTTTCCGAAGAAACCTTCCGCTTCCTCGACGAGTTGAAGGACAACAACAGGCGCAGCTGGTTCGAGGCCAATCGCGACCGCTACGAGGCGCACTGGAAGGCGCCGGCGCTCGCGTTCATCGAAGCGATCGCGCCTGGCATGGCGGCGTTGGAGCCGGCGATGAAGGCCGAGCCCAAGATCAACGGCTCGCTCCGCCGCATCAACCGCGACGTTCGCTTCTCGGCCGACAAGTCGCCCTACGAGCCCTGGCTGCATATGATCTTTTCGCCAGGTGAACATCTCAACAAGAGCGCTGGGGTGCATGTCGTGCTTACCCCCGACGGCGTCGGCTATGGCGCGGGCCGCTGGGCCTTCGACGGGCCGGTGCTTGAACGCTATCGAAAACGGCTTAATAACTCGAAGGACCGCTCCGCGTTAATTGCCGCACTGGAAGAGGCCGCGCGGGTTGGATGCCATCTCGATGAGCCGCACCTGAAGCGGCTGCCGAAGGGTTACGACTCCGCGCCCGACTGGGACTATCTCCTGCGTTACAAGGGCATCGTCGCGCGGACGATGGAGGGGCGCATCATGCCCGACTGGATCGGCACCGAAAAAGCGGTCGACGAGGTGCTCGACCGGACCCGTGCGCTCATGCCGCTAGTCGGCTGGCTTCACGCGCTCTGAGATTCGGGGAACCCCCCGCGGCTCCTTCACAGCCCAAGTATCCTCCGCCGGAGGCGCGCTGCGGGGCTTGCGCGCGCGGCAAATCCATTCTATACGCGCGCCACTTCACAGGCGAGGCTTGGGCCTTCGGGGGAGACATCCCCGTTCGGTCCGCCGGTTGGGAGAAATCCCTGAATAGCTTCGCCGAGGCGCAAACCGGAAAGGAAATGGACATGGCGCTCCCTGAATTCTCCATGCGTCAGCTATTGGAAGCTGGCGTTCACTACGGCCACCAGACCCAGCGCTGGAATCCGCGGATGGGCGAGTACATCTACGGCGACCGCAACGGCATCCACATCATCGACCTGACGCAGACGGTGCCGATGCTCGACGCCGCGCTGAATGTGATCCGCGAGACCGTGGCCAAGAACGGCCGCATCCTTTTCGTCGGCACCAAGCGTCAGGCGCAGAAGCCGATCGCGGACGCCGCCGAAAAGTGCGCGCAATACTACATGAACCACCGCTGGCTCGGCGGCACGCTGACGAACTGGAAGACCGTTTCGCAGTCGATCAGCCGGCTGAAGAACATCGACGAGGTCCTGGGCTCGGGCGCAGAGGGCCTGACCAAGAAGGAACGGCTCGGCATGGAGCGCGAGCAGGCCAAGCTTCAGGCCTCGCTCGGGGGTATCCGGGAAATGGGCGGCGTGCCCGATCTGCTGTTCGTCATCGACGTGAACAAGGAAGACCTCGCCATCGCCGAAGCCAAGAAGCTCGGCATTCCGGTCGTCGCGGTCGTCGACACCAACTGCTCGCCCGACGGTGTGGACTACATCATTCCGGGCAACGACGACGCTGCGCGCGCGATCGCGCTGTACTGCGATCTCGTGAGCCGCGCTGCGCTTGAGGGCATGTCGGCTCAGATGGGTGCCGCCGGCATCGACATCGGCGCGCTCGACGAGTCGCCCGAGGAGGAGGCGGCCACCGACGAGGCTCCAGCGGAAGAGGCCGCCGACGAGGCCCCAGCTGCCGAGGAAGCCCCGGCTGCCGAAAAAGCGGAAAGCGCCTGACCGGTTCAGCGGGTAACGGGTACTTGCCCGGCCCCGCTGTCTCAGGACACTCATCTGGCGGGGCTAATCCCCGCCCGACCCAGTTGGACATTTTCGAAGGAGAGCCAGACATGGCGATCACCGCACAAATGGTGAAAGAGCTGCGCGAGTCGACCGGCGCAGGGATGATGGACGCCAAGAAGGCGCTGACCGAAACGAACGGCGATATGGAGGCGGCGCAGGACTGGCTGCGCACGAAGGGCCTCGCCAAGGCAGCGAAGAAATCGGGCCGCGTCGCAGCCGAGGGCCTCGTCGGCGTTGCCGTCAAGGGCGGAAAAGGCGTGGCCGTCGAGGTCAACTCGGAAACCGACTTCGTCGCGAAGAACGCGGAGTTCCAGTCGATGGTGGCGTCGATAACCGAAGCCGCGCTCGGCGTGTCGGATATCGAGGCGTTGAAATCGACAACGGTCGACGGCAAGACCGTGGACGAGGCGCTGACCGCCGCGATCGCCAAGATTGGCGAGAACATGACGCTGCGCCGCATGGTGGCGGTCGAGGGCGACTCGGTCGTTTCCTACGTGCACAATGCTGCTGCCCCCGGACTGGGCAAGATCGGCGTGCTCGTGGGCCTCAAGGGCGCTGACAACGGCATCGGCAAGCAGATCGCGATGCATGTCGCCGCCACTTCGCCGGCCTCGCTCAGCGAAAAGGACCTCGACCCTGCGCTCGTCGAGCGTGAGAAGTCCGTGCTGACCGAGCAGGCGCGCGAGTCGGGCAAGCCCGAGGCGGTCATCGAGAAGATGATCGTCGGGCGCATGGCGAAGTTCTTCGAAGAGATCACGCTTCTCGGCCAGAAATTCGTGATCAACCCCGATGTCACCGTGGCGCAGGCCGCCAAGGACGCGGGCGTCGAGATCACCGGTTTCGCCCGTATGGCCGTGGGCGAGGGGATCGAGAAAGAGAAGGAAGATTTCGCCGCCGAGGTCGCGAAGACACGCGGCGCCTGACCGGTTTGGAAGTTACCGTGCGAGGGGGCCGGCTAGACCGGCCCCCTTTTTCGTTCGGGCTTCGGTCAGAAAGGGGCGGCGCGCTCTGCAACGATGCGCGCCGCCCCTGAAGCTGCGCGTCGTCCCCTGAGGGACAAGTCTTACCGCGCCATGTTGCGGGCTCGCCGAAGGCAATGTTTCGGCACGCCCGCCGTCCGGTTTTCCCGGAGCCCCCCATTCCCCCGCAATTCGTCGGGCTGGTCCGGGGCGCCGTTCCTGGCCAATGCCACCACTCATGGAACGCCTCATGTAAGATCGATTCGCCTCTGGCGCGATTGATCGAAATCAGGAGGGAGCCATATAAGCCGCCGGCCGGACCGGCGGTGTGAGAGTGCGGACAAAAGATAAGGGCGGCACGATCTCGTGGACCGTACCGCCCTATGTCGCGCCAGCACCTGTTGGGGATGAGGACAGGGCGCGTCTCTGGTGCTAGACCTGCCAGGCGGACTATTCACCCAACAGGCCCAGCGTCCGGTTTCCCGGGCCCCCCATTCCCCCGCAAATTACGGGCTAGTCCGGGGCGCTGTTCCTGGCCAATGCCACCACTCACGGAACCAGTGCATATTGCAGCTTTACGCAAGGGAAGGGAAGTATGGGAATCCTTACCCGGTTGAATCGTAACGATTTAAGGCTGAAATTGCGAACAAAGTTGCCGAATTACACTCTGATAAGGGACACATTGTTTACCTAGCGTAAACGAATCGTCGCGAATCGGACTTTAACCAGGAACCACGAAGATCTGGTTCTGGAAGGATGCCTTCAGCACTGCCTGCGCTGTCGTCTCCACATCCAGCGCCTCGCGCGCGAGCCGGAGATGCTTCTCGACCGTTGCCGGCGTCAGCCCCATGATGGTGGCAATGTCCTGCATCGTCTTGCCGTCGCCGACCCATTCGAGCGCCTCTCGCTGACGCGGTGTCAGCGACCGGCGTGCCGACGCGAAGGGCATTGACGTTATCTTGAGATGGGTGACGTTGTTGATCACCGTGATCTCGCGTCCCTTGTCGTCCCACATCGAGTCGACTTCGTGCTGCCGCATGTCCTTTTGCGCGCACAGCCCGATCGCGCCCTTCGCGCGCACGGACACGTCGCGAAAGCTGATCGAATAGCCTGCACGGATGTTGTAGCGGTGATTCATCTCGATTATCCGCCGCTCGGTCGCGGTCACGGTGCCGGTGGCCAGCACATCTTCGATCAGCCGCCAGGAACAGGCGCCTTCATTGACGGCCGCCCACTTGACCATAGGCGCATGATTGTAGATGCCGCTTTTCACGAATTCGTCGAGATATTTCTCTTCGTGATTGGATAGAACGAGCAGGTCGTCGGCACTGCCGAACGAATTCGGCGTCCGGAACCGCGTGAAGCCGTAGAGAAGGCGGTCAAATCCGTAGGACGCCATCTTTTTCAAGTGCAGCGACCAGAGCTCTTCGATGCTCATGGCCTCGATCACAAGCTCGAGATGGCTGATGAGGTTTTCGCCGGCCTGTCTGGATGCGCTCATGCGAACACTCCCACGCCAAGACGCAGGATGCCGGGCGCACACCGCCGTTGCCTGTAGGCCCTTGCCGGCCAAGCGGCAAGGGCTATGCCCTTTCGTGACAGCGATATCATAGCACCATCCCCAACTCACTTGTGCCATGACGGGCCTCCTCTGTCGAGAGGTCTTCCCGTTGCTGACATCCTGATAAGCAAGGGCCGAGGCCGGAGGCAAGAGGGGACAGTGTCGCACCGTCGTGCCAGCGCCGCGATAGGCGCGAACGCAGCGGCACCATAGGATGAGGTCTCATCCGAACCTGCCGACGGCGTCACGAGCTGCGATCTTCAGTGCCGCTTTCGACGACGCCGTGAGGGGGCAGGGGGGTCAGGCAGCCTTCCACTTGATTGAGCAGCCCATCGACGGCACCTGCTCGGCCGGTCCCAGCCCCGTTTCGGCGACAAGCTTCATCGCCTCGAATAGCTCGCGCCGCACATCCGGACCTGCGGCCTGCCGGCCCGAGGCGTCGAGACGTCCGCGATATTGAAGCTCGCCCTTGGCGTTGAAGCCGAAGAAGTCCGGCGTGCAGATGGCGTCGTAGGCTCGCGCGACCTCCTGGCTCTCATCGTGGAGATATGGGAAGGAGAAGCCGTGCCGCTCCGCGAAGACCTTCATGTTGTCGAAGCTGTCCTCGGAGTAACGGACCGCGTCGTTGGCGCAGATCGCGGCAACGCCGACGCCCATATCCTGCAGCGCCTTCGCCTCGTGAACGATCCGGTCGACGACGGATTTCACATAGGGGCAGTGATTGCAGATGAACATGATCAGCGTGCCGTTCGGGCCCGCGACATCGGCGAGCGCCCAGTCGCGGCCGTCGGTTCCGGGCAGCGTGAAATCGACGGCCTTCCAGCCGAAGTCACAGACGGGCGGGGATACGGCCATGGTCTTCCTCCTCAGACGGCAACGGTTTCGACGGCGGCGCGGATCGCGCGGATGTTCCGCCCGTAGATCTCGGGCCTTTCGACCGACCCGCCGGAAAATACGCTGGAGCCTGCAACAAGCACGTCTGCTCCGGCCGCCGTGACGAGCGGTGCTGTCTCTGGCGTGATGCCGCCATCGATCTCGATATGGATCGGTCGGCCGCCTATCATCGCGCGCAAGGAACGGACCTTATCTATCTGGGAATGAAGAAATTTCTGGCCACCAAAACCAGGATTCACGGTCATCACGCAGATCAGGTCGACGAGATCAAGGAGCGGCGCCGCAGCCTCCGCAGGCGTCCCGGGATTGAGCGCAAGACCGGCTTTTTTCCCCGTCGCGCGAATGGCTTGCAGCGTGCGGTGCATGTGCGGTCCAGCTTCGGCATGCGCGGTAATGATATCGGCACCGGCCTCTGCAAAGGCCTCGATATAAGTGTCGACCGGCGAAATCATGAGATGTACGTCCATGACCGTCTTGATGTGCCGCCGGATCGCCTTGCAGAGCTGTGGGCCAAATGTCAGGTTCGGCACGAAGTGGCCATCCATCACATCCACATGGACCCAATCGGCGCCTTGCGCTTCTATGGCCTGGATCTCGCGCCCGAAATCGGCGAAATCGGCCGACAGGATGGACGGGGCGATCTTGATGGCAGATTGCGTGGGCATTGACTGGCTCCGGTTGGCTATCGGCATCCGTGTAACGGCTTGACGGGGGGCAGGTCTACAGGCGTTGTTGCGTCAGAATGCGCATATGCGAGTTTTAGCGGTATGTCCGCGTCTCTTCACTTTACATAATTCTGCTTATCGGACTATTGCATCCGTCCGGAACGGCTCGATCCGCTCCCCCCGCTGCCAGATCGCATTCAGACAGAGATCGTCGTCGAGATGAACGATATCGGCCACGCATCCTTCCGCGAGGTGTCCCGCGCGATCCGACAGCCCAAGCACGCGCGCCGGGATCGACGTTGCCATGGAAAGGCTGCGCACGAGCGGCCAGCCGATACTCCTGAGAACGCGCAGAGCGCCCGCCATGTCCAGGTCGGCTCCGGCCAGTGTGCCGTCGGCAAGCGTGAGCCTTCCATCGCTCCGTCGGATCTCGCGGCCGTTCAGGGTGAACGACGCGATGTTTGAGCCCGCCGTCGCCATAGCGTCCGTGACAAGGAAGATCTCGCCCGGCCCCGCCTTGGCCCGGAGCGCCACGGTCAGTGCGTCCGGATGCACATGAATCCCGTCAGCGATCAGTCCCGCGCTGATGCGCCCTCCGGCCAGGACCGCGCCGACAAGGCCCGGTTCGCGGTGATCGAGCCCGCTCATCGCGTTGAAGAGATGCGTGGCGACGCGTGCGCCCGCCTCGAACGCTGCGCGGCAGGCCGCGAATCCGGCATCCGTATGCCCGAGCGAGACAATCACGCCAGCGGCTGATAGCGCCGCGATCTGCGCGCCCGTGACGCTTTCCGGCGCGAGCGTGACAAGAAGCCGCGGAAGCCGGCGTGCGGCCTCGGTCAGAAAGGCCAGATCGTCCTCCGTCATGGCCCGGATCAGCGCGGGATCGTGCGCCCCCTTTCGCGCAAGGCTGAGATGCGGCCCTTCAAGGTGCAATCCGGCGACGCCGGGCACGTTGCGAGCAATGGCGCGTTCGACCGCTTCGACAGCGGCGCGGGTCTTGTCAGGCGTGTCGGTGATCAGCGTCGGCAGGATCGTCGTCGCACCAAGCCGCGCATGGGCGCGCGCGATGCGCTCGACGGTCTCTTCGCTCGGGTCGTCGCCGAGCATGACACCGCCGCCGCCATTGAGTTGCAGATCGACGAAACCCGGCGCGAGGATGCCGCCGTCGAGCGTGATCGGTTCCGCCTCGGCCTTAGCGTCTGCGGGCAGCCGCGCAAGTATGCGGCCCCCGCCGATCAGGAGTGAGCCCGGACAGATACTCGTTCCGTCAAATATATGGGCACCTTGCAGGAGGCAGCTCATCAAACAGTCTCGGTCACTTTTCGCAGATGCCGGGGCGTGTCCGGGTCGATCCCTCGCGCGCGCGCCACGCCTTCAACCATCGCATAGAACGTCACGATGAGCGCGATCGAATCGGTCAAATGATGATCCGTGCGCACCGGCTCCAGCCGGTGCGCTACGCTTGCCCGGTCGGAGGTGACCCAAACATCGGCGCCCTTCCCCGCGATGGCGTCAGCGACCTCGACGACCGCGTCCTCGGCAGCATCGGCGGCGGCGAAAGCAAGGACCGGGAAACCGTGGCGCACGATCGAGACCGGACCGTGCAGAACTTCGGCGGAAGAATAGTTCTCGGCGTGGATCTGGCAGGTCTCCTTGAATTTCAGCGCCGCCTCGCCGGACATCGCGAAGCCGGGCCCGCGGCCGAGCGTGTAGAGCGACTCCGCGCTTGCCAGAAGTGTCCCAAGAGCGCTCCAGTCGGTCTGGGCAGCATTGTCGAGATAGCCAGGCAAACTGTTGATCGCGTTCTGGAGATCCGTGTCGCCGCACCACTCCGCGATCAGCGCGAGACCCGCGACTGCAGAGGTCACGAAGGTTTTGGTGGCGGCCACCGAAAGCTCCGGCCCCGCCTGGATGTCGAGCACGTGGTCGGCGGCCTGCGCGACCTCCGATCCCGCGTCGTTTGTGACCGCGACGCTTAGCGCCCCGCTGGCCCGCGCCACGCGCGCCAGTTCCACGATGTCGGGGCTGCGGCCGGATTGCGAGACCGACAGGCAGAGGCTTCCGCCAAGCCTGAGCGGCGCGCGATAGATCGAGGCCACAGAGGGACCGATCGAGGCGACCGGCAGCCCAAGCGTCAATTCAGCGGCGTATTTGAGGTAGCTGCAGGCGTGGTCCGACGATCCGCGCGCCACAGTGGCCATGAAGGCAGGATCGAGATCGCGCGCCGCGCGGGCGGCGTCGCGGATCGCCGCCCCGCCCCGGTCAAGAAGCCTCTGCACCGCCTCGGGAATCTCGCGCACCTCGGCGCGCATGAGGCTTTCGACATCAGTCATCTCAATTCTCCGTCATACGCAGTTCGGCGACGAAATCGTAGGCGTCGCCCCGGTAAAGCGACCGCGTGAACTCCACTACTCGGCCCTCCGGCAGATAGGAGGTCCGCTCTATCCTGAGCCCCGCGGCCATGGGCGTCACGCCCAGAAGCGCCGAATCCGCCTCGCCAAGATTGATCGCCGAGATCTTCTGCACCGCGCGCACCGGACGTCGCCCTGCCTCGCCCAGAACTTCATAAAGCGAACGGCTGACAGCAAGCGGGTTGGGCAAGATATCCGTCGGCAGCGAGGCGCGCTCGATCGCCATCGGCCGCCCGTCGGCGCGCCTGAGCCGCGCGAGCCGAGCCACCTCGTCGCCCGCGCCGAGGCCGAGCGCGAGAACCTCCTCGGGCGACGGCAGGAAGATGCCACGCTCGAGCCAGTCCATCTCGGACTTGAAGCCGCGCCGCGCCATGTCCTCCGAAAAGGATGTGAGCCGCGACAGCGACTGTTCGACCCGCGCGTGCCGGGATGCAACGAACGAGCCAGAGCCCTGACGCTGGACGATCAGCCCGCGCTCGACAAGTTCTGCGATTGCCTTGCGCACGGTCACGCGCGACAGATCGGTGATCGCGGCGATCTCGCGTTCCGGCGGCAGCGGCGTTTCGGGGGCGAGGCGGCCATCCGCGATCCCCGCCTCGATGCGCTTTCGCAGCTGCACGTAGAGCGGTCCGCCGTCGGGATCCAGCCAGCGGTCGGGCGTGAGATAATCCGCGATCCTCATATCGCGCCCTCCCCCGCCGCCATTCGTGCGGCAAGCACCAGCGCGCCGTCGAGCGCCGTGCCGCGCGGTTCAACCACGTCTTGTGACAGCGCCTCCGGCAGATAGGCCGCATAGACCGGGCCGAGACCACCCGTGAGGCAGAGGGTTGCGCCCGCTTCATGGCCGAGCGCCCGAAGCGCCCGTCGGACATAGTCCGCGCCCTCGCCCATCAGGCGCCGCGCGGCGGGATCGCCACTCTCCGCCGCAGCGAGAACGCGGGGTGCAAGCGCGCCGAACTCGGCCGGACTGGCGGAGAGCGCGAAGGCCACCACGCCGGCACCCTGGCCGAGTTCGCCGGCGATCTCCTGCGTCAAGGCGCTTGGCTCGGCCAAGCCGTCCAACACATGAAGCGTCTCACCGAGAATTCTTCGGCCGAGCCAGGCGCCCGATGCCTCGTCGCCAAGCAGGAAGCCCCAGCCGCCAATCGTGCGTATTTGACCACCGAACTGGCGTCCGACGAACGAGCCCGTCCCAATCGCGGCGACTGCACCATCCTCGGGGCCGAGCGCGCCCGCGATGGTCGTGGGCTGATCATCGGTCACGCACACCCGCTCGAACGGCAAGGCGGCGGCCACCCGCGTGGCGATTCCGTCGTCCATCACACCGGCAAGACCAAGGTGGATGCGGATTGCTACCCGGTCGGGTTCGGCGACCTCTGCCATGCCGATCAGGCGGTCGAGAAGCGTCCGCAGACGATCGATCGCGCCATTGAAATCCGAAACGTTGGTGGGCCCGCCCTTGAGATCGATACGCCGGCCCGACATGGCGAGCGCCGCGCGACAGGACGTGCCGCCGCCATCGACGCCGATAAGAATGGGCTCTGCGTGTGACATAAGATACCTATATAATACCTATTGCGGGAAGGGAAGCCCGATTTGATGCTGCACTGCTACCAATTTTGAATATTCGCTCCAATTATTGCACCGCATAAACTTCTTCTGGACAAAAGGTATTAGATAGGTATTCTTGTTGCGATCAGGGGGATTCGATGCCGCAATCCGTGACGGAGCAACTGCATACTTTGGCCAACGGGCTCGACGCGCTGCCCGCCGAAGAGGCCCTGCGCCGGATGCTCGACGTTCAGACAGAAGCTTTGGCCAGCGTGAAGAGCGCCCTGCCCACACTCGCGCAGGCGAGCGAGATCATGGTCGACGCGATCCGAGGCGGGGGCCGGCTCGTCTATGCCGGGGCCGGGTCCTCGGCGCTGATGGCAAATGCCGACGGGCTGGAACTGCCAGCAACGTTCGGCATCGACCCCGTGCGCATTCTTCTTCTGATGGCGGGCGGACTGCCCACGGATGCACGCATGCCCGGCGCGACCGAGGATGATGCGGCGGCGGGCGCCCGGGATGCCGCCCGGATTGAAGCGGGCGATGCCGTGATCGCGGTCACCGCTTCGGGCCAGACGCCCTACCCCGTCGCGGTGGCGCGGGCGGCGCGGGCCAAGGGCGCCTCGGTCATTGCTGTCGCCAACAACTCCGGCGCTCCGATCTTCGAGATTGCCGATGTCGCCATCTGCCTGCCGACGCCGCCCGAGATCGTCGCGGGATCCACCCGCATGGGGGCTGGCACGGCGCAGAAGGCGGCGCTCAACATGATGTCGACGCTGATGGGAATCCGTCTCGGCCAAGTCCATGACGGTATGATGGTCGGGCTGGTGGCGGACAATGCCAAGCTGCGCGACCGCGCGCGCGGCATGGTGGAGACCATCGCAGGCGTCGATGCCGCCCGCGCCGCCGATGCACTCGCCGCTGCGGGTGGCGCGGTCAAGGGCGCCGTGCTCATCGCCACGGGCGCGATGCCGGAGGAGGCCGAGGAAGCGCTGTCGGCCACGGGCGGCAATCTGCGCGCCGCGCTCGAACGAATCGGGACGACCGGCCGGGAGGGCCGGAAAGGCAAGACCAACCAAGGGAGTGAGTGATGACGACGACACGACTGACCGGCCTTCTGATGGCCACGACGGTTCTCGGATCGGCCCTCGCGGCGAATGCACAGGACGTGACGCTGACGATCGAAAGCTGGCGCAATGACGACCTGACGATCTGGCAGGATTCGATCATCCCGGCCTTCGAGGCGGCCAATCCCGGCATCAAGGTCGAATTCACGCCATCGGCGCCGGCCGAATACAACGCCGCGCTGAATTCCAAGCTCGATGCCGGTTCGGCGGGCGATCTCATCACCTGCCGCCCCTTCGACGCCTCGCTCGCGCTGTATGATGGCGGCAAGCTTGCTGACCTCTCCGACCTCTCCGCCATGGCGAATTTCTCCGACGTCGCGAAATCGGCGTGGCAGACGGATGATGGCAGCGCAACCTTCTGCGTGCCGATGGCTTCGGTCATCCACGGCTTCATCTACAACAAGGACGCCTTCGCCGAACTGGGGCTCGAGGTTCCGGCGACGGAAGAGGAGTTCTTTGCCGTGCTCGACAAGATCAGGGAGGACGGCACCTACATCCCGATGGCGATGGGCACCAACGACCAGTGGGAGGCCGCCACGATGGGCTACCAGAACATCGGCCCGAACTACTGGAAGGGCGAGGAGGGGCGGCTCGCGCTGATCAAGGGCGAGCAGAAACTGACCGACGAGCCTTGGGTAGCACCCTACGCCCAGCTCGCGCGCTGGGGCGAGTATCTCGGAGACGGCTACGAGGCGCAGACCTATCCCGACAGCCAGAACCTGTTCACCCTCGGCCGCGCCGCCATCTACCCGGCAGGGTCGTGGGAGATCACGGGCTTCAACGCGCAGGCCGATTTCGAGATGGGGGCCTTCCCGCCCCCGGTCGCGGCCGCGGGTGACGAGTGCTACATCTCGGACCACACCGATATCGCGATCGGGCTGAACGCCGCGAGCCCGAATGCCGAGGCCGCAAGGACCTTCCTCGAATGGGTGGGCTCGGCCGAATTCGCCTCGCTCTACGCCAATGCCCTGCCCGGCTTCTTCTCGCTGAACTCGGCGGCAGTCGAGATGGCGGACCCGCTTGCCCAGGAGTTCGTTTCCTGGCGCGGCAAGTGCCAATCGACGATCCGCTCGACCTACCAGATCCTGTCGCGCGGCACGCCAAACCTCGAGAACGAGACCTGGAACGCCTCGGCCAACGTCATTCGCGGGGCCGAGACGCCGGGCGATGCGGCGACCAGGCTGCAGGAAGGCCTCGCTTCCTGGTACGAACCGCAACAATAGGGTTTCGCGCGCTGACGCCGGCGACCCGCCGGGGGGCTTTCCGCCCCCCGGACCCCCCCGAGAGTAGATCTGAACAGAAGAAGGCATGAGGAGGCTTTCATGGCATCGAAGCCCCGTCTGCATATCGCCGTGTTCCTCGCGCCTGCGGTGCTCGTCTACACTGCGGTGATGATCTGGCCACTTTTCAACACCTTGCGGCTCGCACTTTACACATCGGGAGAGGAAGGCCGGGTCTTTGCGGGCCTGATGAACTTCCGGACGCTCTTCGGCGACCCGCGCTGGTCGGAAAGCTTCTGGAACGCGCTCGGCAACAACACCTGGTTCTTCGTCGTGCATATGCTGGTTCAGAACCCGATCGGCATCGCGCTGGCGGCGATCCTCTCGCATCCGCGCCTGCGCTTCGCCGCGCTCTACCGATCGGCGATCTTCATCCCGACGATCCTCAGCTTCGTGATCGTGGGCTTCGCCTGGAAACTGATCCTCTCCCCGATCTGGGGAATCGCGCCCTCGATGCTGGACGCGGTGGGGCTGAAGGCGCTGTTCGCGCCCTGGCTCGGCCGCGAGGAATATGCCCTGACGACGCTCGCGCTCGTCTCGGTCTGGCAGTTCGTGGGCATCCCGATGATGCTGATCTACGCAGCGCTCCTGTCGATCCCAGAGGAAATCCTCGAGGCCGGCGAGATAGAAGGCATCACCGGCATGTCCGCCTTCTGGAAGATCAAGCTGCCCCTGATCCTGCCCTCGATCGGGATCATATCGATCCTGACTTTCGTCGGCAATTTCAACGCGTTCGACCTAATATATGCGGCGCAAGGCGCGCTGGCGGGCCCGGATTTCTCGACCGACATCCTTGGCACTTTTCTCTACCGGACGTTCTTTGGCTTTCAGCTCCAGCTTGGTGACCCGCATATGGGATCGGCCATCGCCACCGCGATGTTCGCGATCATCCTGACCGGGGTCTGCATCTACCTGTTCCTGATCCAGACGCGCATGCGGCGCTACCAGTTCTGAGGGGGAGACCATGAGCAAGGCCCGCACCAACCCGCTGAACAGCTTCGCCGCCCATGCGGCGCTGATCGCCTACACGATCATCGCGCTCTTCCCGGTCGTGGTGATCCTTATCAACTCGTTCAAGACAAGAAAGGCGATCTTCCGCGAGCCCCTGGCGCTGCCCTCGCCCGAGAGCTTTTCGCTGATCGGCTACCAGACGGTGATGAAGCAGGGGGATTTCTTCCTCTACTTCCAGAATTCCTTCGTCGTCACCGTCGCCTCGCTTTTCTTCATCCTCCTTTTCGGGGCGATGGCGGCCTTCGCACTTTCGGAGTACCGGTTCCCGGGCAATACGCTGATGGGGCTTTATCTCGCGCTCGGGATCATGATCCCGATCCGCATCGGCACGGTCGCGATCCTCGAGCTGATGGTGCAGACCGGGCTCGTCAATACGCTGATGGCGCTCATTCTTGTCTATACCGCGCAGGGCCTGCCGCTCGCGGTTTTCATTCTCAGCGAGTTCATGCGCCAGGTTTCGGACGACCTGAAGAATGCCGGCCGGATCGACGGGATGAGCGAATACGCGATCTTCTTCAAGCTCGTCCTGCCGCTCGTGCGCCCGGCAATGGCGACGGTCGCGGTTTTCAACATGATCCCGATCTGGAACGACCTGTGGTTCCCGCTGATCCTCGCGCCGGGGGAGAGCACCAAGACGCTGACGCTTGGCAGCCAGGTCTTCATCGGCCAGTTCGTGACCGACTGGAACGCGGTTCTCTCGGCCCTGTCGCTCGCGATCCTGCCGGTGCTCGTCCTCTACGTCATCTTCTCGCGGCAACTGATCCGCGGCATCACGTCGGGAGCCGTCAAATGAGGGTGCTCGTCGCCGGTCTCGGCAATATGGGGCGAAGCCATGCAATGGCGCACCACAAGCATCCCGGGGCGGAAATCGTGGGCCTCGTGAACCGGTCCGACGTTTCCCTGCCCTCTGAGTTGAAATCCTATCCAGTTTTCAGAACTTTCGCGGAGGGACTTGACACGAAGCCCGAAGTCGCTGTCATCGCCACCTATTCCGACAGTCACGCCGATTACGCCTGTGCCGCGATGGAGCGGGGTTGCCATGTCTTCGTCGAAAAGCCGCTGGCCACGACCGTCGCCGACGCGCGCCGGGTGGTCGAGACGGCGCGGCGGCTGGGCCGCAAGCTTGTCGTCGGCTACATCCTGCGTCACCATCCCGCGTGGCAGCGGCTCATCGCCGAGGCGCGCGCGCTCGGCGGACCTTACGTCTTCCGGCTGAACCTCAACCAGCAATCGACCGGCGCCACGTGGGAGGTGCACAAGGCGCTCATGCAGACCACGCCCCCGATCGTCGATTGCGGCGTGCACTATGTCGACGTGATGTGCCAGATCACCGATGCGAAACCCGTCCGCGTCCACGGGATGGGCCTGCGCCTGTCCGATGAGATCGCCGAAAACATGTACAATTACGGTCAGTTCCAGGTCGTTTTTGAAGATGGATCGGTGGGCTGGTACGAGGCCGGCTGGGGCCCGATGATGTCAGAGGTCGCGTATTTCGTGAAGGACGTGATCTCGCCCAACGGCGCGGTGTCGATCCTCTCCGGCATGCATCCGGAGTCGGACAGCGTCGAGGGCCATACCAAGGTCGGAAGCCTGCGCATTCACCGCACCGGCGGCACGGACGAAGACGTCGACTTCCCCGGCGAGCCCGGCCATCAGGAACTTTGCGACGCTGAGCAGGGCTACCTGCTTCGGACGATTACCGAAGACATCGACCTCACCCGTCACATGGCCGATGCGGTGTCGTCGCTCGCCATCTGCATTGCTGCCGACGAGAGCATCCGCAGCGGCCGCGCCATCGACCTTTAGGATCTGAACATGACCGCCCTATCTCTTGAAAACATAACAAAATCCTTCGGCCCTGTTCGTGTATTGAAGGACATCAACCTCGACGTCACAGAAGGTGAGTTCATCGTCTTCGTCGGTCCCTCCGGCTGCGGCAAGTCCACACTGCTCCGCGTGATCGCGGGGCTAGAGGATGCGACGACGGGCACGATCCGCATCGGCGGCAGGGACGTGACGACGACTCCGCCCGCCAAGCGCGGCATCGCGATGGTCTTCCAGTCCTACGCGCTCTACCCCCATCTCGACGTCCAGGGGAACATGGCGCTGGGGCTCAGGCAGGCCGGCGAGGCAAAGCCGGTGATCGCCGAGCGCATCGAGATGGCGGCGAAGATGCTGTCGCTCGAGGACTACCTCAAACGCCGCCCCGCCGAGCTCAGCGGCGGCCAGCGCCAGCGCGTCGCGATCGGCCGCGCCATCGTCAGAAAGCCCGAGCTTTTCCTGTTCGACGAGCCGCTCTCGAACCTCGACGCCGCCCTTCGCATGGCGACGCGGGTCGAGATCGCCCGACTTCACCGCGAACTCGGCGCCAGCATGGTCTACGTCACGCACGACCAGACCGAGGCGATGACGCTCGCCGACCGCATCGTCGTCCTGCGCGACGGACGGATCGAGCAGGTGGGCACGCCAATGGAACTCTACAACGATCCCGACAACCAGTTCGTCGCGGGTTTCCTCGGCGCGCCCTCGATGAATTTCCTTCCCGCGGGCCCTCTCGGCGCCAGGGGCGCCACTCTCGGCATCCGCCCCGAACATCTGCGCGTTGCGCCGGATGGCGCGCTGAAGGGCGATGTCAGCCACGTAGAACGCCTTGGCGGCGATACCAATCTTCTCGTCGCGACAGAAACCGGCGACACGATCACCGTTCGCCTCTTTGGCCAGCACGAGCATCGTGTCGGACAGGCCATCGGGCTCGACTACGCGGACGCCCACGCCTTCGCTTTCGACGCCGAGGGGCGTCGTCTGAGGGACTGACCCCACCCCATCCTCGTCTTGACCCTCGTTCCCCGTGGGTCGCCATCGGTCCGAACCATCGACGAACCCTCCGGCAGCACCTGGGACGGCAGGCCGTCTTCGGCTGCTATGTCAGGCTCGTCACCCACAGGATCGTCGCGTCCTCGGCGCTGAGCGAAATGACGTTGTGGCCCATCGTCGCGTCGTAATAGGTGCTGTCGCCACGCCTCAGATCGACCGGCTCGTAGAACTCGGTGTAAAGCCGCACGACGCCAGTCAGTACGTAGAGGAATTCCTCGCCGTCATGGCGCACCCAGCCGTCGAACTCCGCCATATCGCGGGCGCGGACGCGCGTCGAATAGGGCAGCATCTGCTTGGCGCGCAGCGCTCCGGCCAACAGCCGGTGCTCGTAGGTTGCGGTCGCGACCGCCTGGCCCTCGCTCGCCTTGGTCACCGCCATGCGGCCCGAGATCTGCGCCCTGGACGGCGGCGTAAATAGCTGCGGCACGGTGATCGCCAGCCCCTCGGCGAGCTTCTTCAGCGCCTCGTAGGTGGGCGACATCTGGCCGTTCTCGATCTTCGATAGCGTCGACCGGGCGAGCCCCGCCTGCCCCGCCGCCTGTTCGAGCGTCCAGCCCCGCGCCTTCCTGAGCTCACGCACCCGTTCGCCGAGGTTGAGCGGCTCGGCCTCGTGGACCGAGGCGCCGTCCTCGCGCGCGATGCGAATGATGCCGATGGGGTCGATGTCGCTCATCTGTTCCTTCCGCGAGGCATGCCTGTGCAATAGCGCCTTTCAAAGCCGGGTTGCAACGCCCCTGCGCGAGGCGTAGCGAGGGGTCATGCTGTCCGTGACCGAGCCTGCGCCCGTCGAGCCCTGCCCCGCGCCGTTCAACCTCGCGGCGCATGTGCTTGCGGCGGCGGTCGAACGGCCCGACCACGTGGCGCTTCAAATCCTGCGCCCCGCCGGCGCCGAACGCTGGAGTTACGGGCGGCTCGAAGCCGCGGTTCGCGGCGTGGCGACAGGGCTTTTGTCGCGGGGTCTCGTTCCGGGCGACCGGGTGATGCTTCGGCTCGGCAACGGTGTGGTCTTTCCGCTGGCTTTTCTCGGCGCAGTCGCGGCCGGGCTCGTCCCCGTACCGACCGCCGCCGGATTGACTGCGGGCGAGGTCAACCGGCTTTGCACCGTCGTCCAGCCCCGGCTCATTGTCGCGGACGAGGGTGTCGCGCTTCCCGACACGCCGCCCTGCCCGGTGCTCTCCGCCGCCGACCTGAGCGCGTTCGAAGCGCTGCAACCTGCCGACTGGGCGATGGGCGATCCCGACCGTCTCGGTTATGTCGTCTTTACCTCCGGCACGTCCGGCCGGCCGCGCGCGGTCGCCCATGCCCATCGCGCGGTCTGGGCGCGACGGATGATGGGCCCCGGCTGGACGGGCATCGCGGGAACGGACCGGCTCCTGCATGCAGGCGCCCTGAACTGGACCTATACGCTCGGCACGGGCCTTTTCGATCCCTGGGCCGCCGGAGCCACGGCGCTGGTGGCCACTGACGGTGTCGCGCCCGAGCAGCTCCCACTCCTGGCGCGGCGCTTCGATGCGACGATTTTCGCTGCCGTCCCAGGCATTTACCGCAGAATCCTCAAACATGGCAGGAAGATTGCCCTGCCGCGCCTGCGTCATGGGCTGTCGGCGGGTGAAAAGCTGCCGCCCGCGACCCGCGAAGCCTGGCGCGCCGCGACGGGCACCGACCTGCACGAGGCGATGGGCATGTCGGAATGCTCGACCTTCCTCTCCTCCTCGCCCGGCCGGCCCGCCCCTGAGGGCGCGACCGGCTATCCGCAGCCGGGCCGCCGGGTGGCCGTTCTCGGACCGGACGGCGCGCCCGTTCAGCGCGGCACGCCCGGCATCCTTGCCGTGCACCGCAGCGATCCCGGCCTCTTCCTCGGCCGGCTGGACGGTGACGCGATCCTCGCGCCCGAGGGTGAATGGTTCCAGACCGGCGACATGGTCGTCATGGCCGAGGGTGGTGCGATCGCCAGCCTCGGCCGCGCCGACGACATGATCAATGCCGGCGGCTTCCGCGTCTCGCCCGCCGAGATCGAGGCCGCGCTGAACGCTCATCCGGAAGTCGGCGCGAGCGCCGCCGTGGAACTGCCGGTCCGCGCCGATGCGAGCGTCATCGCCGCCTTCTACACCGGGGGTGCCAACGAGGCGGCGCTTCAGGCCCACGCCGCGGCCTGTCTCGCGCGCTACAAGCAGCCGCGAATGTACATCCGCCGCGACGAGTTGCCGGTGACCGCTAATGGCAAGCTCAACCGTCGCGCATTACGTGAAGAATGGAAGGAAACCCAATGATCAGGCTCGACATCATCTCGGACGTCGCTTGCCCCTGGTGCTATGTCGGGAAGGCCTATCTCGACCGCGCGCTCGAAGCGCGGCCCGACCATCCGTTCCTGATCGAGTGGCATCCCTTTCAGCTCAATCCCGAGATGCCGAAAGACGGCATGGATCGGCGCGCCTACATGGAGGCGAAGTTCGGCGGCCGCGAGGGCGCGGTGCGCGCCTACGCGCCGCTCGTCGAACATGCAAAGGCCGCGGGCATCGATTTGAACCTCGACCGGATCACGTGCCAGCCCAACACGCTCGACGCGCACCGGATGATTCACTGGGCCGGGCTCGAAGGGCGGCAGACCGCGATGGTTGCAGCCCTCTTCCGCGCGCTCTGGCGCGACGGGCGCGACCTCGGCGATGCCGACACATTGGCGGATATCGCAGGCGAAGTTGGTCTCGACCGCGAAATGATCCGTCGGCTTCTCGACAGCGACGGCGACGCCGACGACATCCGCACCCGGGATGCCCACGCGCGCGAAAAGGGCGTGTCCGGCGTTCCGACCTTCGTGATCGCCAACCAGCATGTCGTACAAGGCGCCCAACCGACCGAGACCTGGGTCCGGATCATCGACGACGTCGCGGCGCAACTCGCCACCGCCGAGGACCGCCCCGCAGGATGACCACGCTCACCGATCTGCCGCAGGAACGCCGCCTGCCCGTGGCCGAATTCGTCGCGCTTCTCGCGATGATGTTCGCGATGACGGCATTCTCGATTGACGCGATGCTCCCCGCCATGCCCGAGATCGCGGCCGAACTCACTTCCGACGCGCCAAACCGCGCGCAGCTCATCATCACGAGCTTCGTGCTCGGCATGGGCGTCGGCACCTTCGTCACCGGCCCCCTTTCGGATGCCTACGGGCGGCGTATCGTGATCGTATCGGGCGCAATCCTCTATTCGTTCGGTGCGATGCTGGCTTGGGCCGCGCCGACGCTCGAACTGGTGCTCGCCGCGCGCTTTCTTCAGGGCTTGGGCGTGGCGGGGCCGCGCATCGCGGGCATGGCGCTCGTCCGCGATCTTTACACCGGTCGCGCGATGGCGCGGCTGATCTCCTTCGTGATGATGATCTTCACGCTCGTCCCGGCGGTCGCGCCTCTTATCGGTTCGTTCATCATCGCGGGCTTTGGTTGGCGGGCGATCTTCGTGGCCTTCGTGCTGTTTGCCGCGGTCGCTATGTCATGGTTCGTAATGCGCCAGGCCGAAACGCTCGCCCCGGAGGCGCGTCTCCCGCTCAATCCGCGAAGCCTTCTTTCCGCGGCGCGCGAGGTCTTGACCCACCGTGTCGTGATGCTCGTGACATTCGCTCAGGCGCTTTCTTTCGCGAGTCTCTTCGCGACGCTCTCTTCGACACAGCAGGTCTTTGACCAGAGCTTCGGCAAGGCGGACAGCTTTCCGATCTGGTTTGCCGTTATCGCGCTTTTCGCCGGGACCGCGAGCATTCTGAATGCACGCCTCGTCGTCAGGATCGGCATGCGGGGCATGGTGACGGCAACCTTCACGGCGCAGGTTGTGAATTCGGCAGTCATGGTATTTTTATTCTGGACTGGCTGGATGCCGGACGCACTGGCCTTTCCAGCCTATCTGTTCTGGACAATCACCGTCTTCGGGATGGCTGGGCTGACGCTAGGCAACCTTAATGCGCTCGCGCTCGAACCGATGGGCCATATCGCTGGGACCGCCGCGTCGATCGTGGCGGCGATTGCGACGGTCCTGTCGGTGCCAATCGCGGTGCCGTTCGGGCTCGCCTTCGACGGGACACCCGTGCCGCTGATGACCGGAGTACTGATCTTTTGCCTGATCGCGCTTCCGCTGATGCGGGCAGTCCCTCCGCCCGATGTTATCAGATAACACAGGACCGATATTGGTTATCGACAGATCTTCTGCGAGCCTTTTTCGTGGTGGGACTTGTTCCTCAAAGCTTCCGCTACCGGACCGGGTGGGTCCGGGTGGGTAACGAGACGAAGTGTAAGGCCAACCGCTTGCGGCGTCTTGCGGAAGGGCGACCGGATCGAAATCAAGTGGCTGTCGCATTGCGCGATCCGGCATCGGCCAATGGGCGCGAAACTACTAAACGAGTGACCCTCGTATTGAAAGGCGGCACCCTGTCCCCGGGTTGCCGTCTTTCTCATGCGGGCCGGGCCGGGGCCGGTTCCTTAGCCTTCTCAGCCAGATCGCGCGCCACCGCGTAGGCACCGCGTATGCGGTCGCTGTCCTTCGTCCAGTCGCGGCGTACGATGATCGTGTTGTCTTTCACCTTGGCGAGCCCGCGCTGATCCTGCAGGAAGTCGACGAGGCCGGCGGGATTGGCGAACTTGTCGTTGTGAAACTGGATCGTCGCGCCCTTCGGACCGGCGTCGAGCCGCCCTATTCCGGCCCGGTGGCACATCGCCTTGATCCGCATGACGAGGAGGAGCGTGTTGACCTCCTTCGGGACGGGGCCGAAACGGTCGATGAGCTCGGCGGCGAAGCCCTCCAGTTCTACCTTGGAGGTCAGGCCGGACAGACGGCGGTAAAGACCGAGGCGCACGTCGAGATCGGGCACGTAGCTCTCGGGAATCATCACCGGTACGCCGAGATTTATCTGGGGCGACCACTGGCCGTTTTCGTCGGTCGGTGTCTCGATGTCGCCCGCCTTGATCCGCGCGATCGTGTCTTCGAGCATAGACTGGTAGAGCTCGTAGCCGACCTCGGTGATGTGGCCTGACTGCTCCTCGCCCAGGATGTTGCCGGCACCCCTCAGGTCGAGATCCTGGGAGGCGAGCGAGAAGCCCGCGCCGAGGCTGTCGAGCGAACCCAGAAGCCGGAGCCGCTTCTGGGCGTTCGGGGTAAGCGGCGCGCGCGGCTTCGTGGTCATGTAGCAATAGGCGCGGACTTTCGACCGCCCCACTCTGCCCCGAATCTGGTAGAGCTGCGCGAGGCCGAACATGTCCGCGCGGTGCACAATCATCGTATTGGCGGTGGGAATATCCAGCCCGCTTTCAACAATGGTCGTCGCGAGCAACACGTCGTACTGCCCGTCATAGAACGCGTTCATGCGCTGGTCGAGCTCGCCCGCCGCCATCTGGCCGTGCGCGACCACGTAGCTGACTTCCGGAACATGGGTCTTCAGGAAGTCCTCGATCTCGGGCAGATCGGCGATGCGCGGGACCACGTAGAACGACTGCCCGCCCCTGTAACGCTCACGCAGAAGCGCCTCGCGGATCGTCACCGTATCGAACTCACTGACATAGGTGCGGATCGCGAGCCGGTCGATGGGCGGCGTGCCGATTATCGAAAGATCCCGGACACCTGTAAGCGACAGTTGAAGTGTTCGCGGAATTGGCGTCGCGGTGAGGGTAAGGACGTGGATCTCCGACCGCATCTCCTTGAGCCGCTCCTTGTGCGATACGCCGAAATGCTGCTCCTCGTCGATAACCAAAAGGCCGAGGTTGCGGAACTTCACCTGCTTCGACAGGACTGCATGCGTGCCGATGACGATATCGACGGTTCCCTCGGCGAGCCCGGCGCGCGTCTCGGCGGCATCACGGGCCGACACAAAGCGAGAGAGAGGCCGGACAGTGATAGCGGTGCCGCGGAAGCGGTCCGCGAAGGTCTTGAAATGCTGGCGGGCGAGCAGCGTTGTCGGCGCGATGACCGCCACCTGAATGCCGGACTGCGCCGAGATGAACGCCGCGCGCATCGCGACCTCGGTCTTGCCGAAACCCACATCCCCGACGATGAGCCGGTCCATTGGCCGGCCTTCAGCCAGATCGTCGACGACCTCGTCGATCGCGGTGAGTTGATCGTCGGTTTCCTGATAGGGAAAGCGCGCCGAGAAGGCGTCCCAGTCATGATGCGCCGCCTCCAGGATCGGCGCCTTCCTGAGCGCGCGTTCGGCCGCGACGCGCATCAGTCGTTCGGCTATTTGGCGGATACGCTCCTTCAGCTTGGCCTTCTTCGCCTGCCATGCGCCGCCGCCGAGCTTGTCGAGTAGCCCCTCCTCGTGGCCGTAGCGGCTGAGAAGCTCGATATTTTCGACCGGAAGGTAGAGCCGGTCGCCGCCGGCATATTCCAGAGCAACACAATCATGTGGCGCGCCGAGTGCCGTGATCGTCTCGAGCCCGGTATAGCGCCCCACTCCGTGATCGACGTGGACCACCAGATCGCCCGGGGAAAGCGACTGAGCTTCGGTGAGGAAGTTCTCGGCTTTCCGGCGCTTTTTCGCCCCGCGTATGAGCCGGTCGCCGAGCACGTCCTGCTCGGATATGACCGTCAGGCCAGCACCCTCGAACCCGTGTTCGAGCGCCCAGACTGTGAGGTACAGCCCGCCCTTGCCTTCCGGCACGTCACGGATGTCGCGGACGGGCTTGGCACCCACGACCTCCTCGTCCTCGAGAAGCCCCTTGAGTCGTTCGCGCGCGCCCTCCGAATAGGAGGCGACAACGACCTGACCTGTTTCGCGCCGAGCATTCACATGATCGGCCAGAACGTTGAAAAGATTGACGTGTTCGAGCTGTCGCTCGGATGAAAAGTTGCGTCCGATCCGCCCCCCGGCATCCAGAACGCCCGGCCCCGTCGCCTGCGGCAATTCGACGAGCTGGAGCGCCCGGTGCCCGGCGAGCGCCTCCGTCCAGCCCGCATCGTCGAGATAGAGCGCCTGCGGTGGCGCGGGCTTGTAGACCGAGTCGAGCCGGTCCTTGCGAGCCATCGCCTCGCGCCGGGCGTCGTACTGGTCCTCGATCCCCTCCCAGCGGGCGAGCCGCGCGGGTGCGGTCTGGTCGTCGAGCATCACCGACGCGCCGGGGAGGTAGTCGAACAAGGTCTCCAGCCTCTCGTGGAAGAATGGCAGCCAGTGCTCCATCCCGGCATGCTTGCGCCCCGCGCTCACCGCCTCGTAGAGCGGGTCGTCGGTGCCGGCGGCGCCGAACTCGATCCGGTAGTTCTGACGGAACCGGGTGATCGCGGCCTCGTCGAGGATGACCTCCGAGGCAGGCGCGAGTTCCACCGCGTCGAGCTTCGCCGTCGTCCGCTGGGTTGCGGGGTCGAAGCGCCGCGCTCCGTCCAAGACGTCGCCGAAGAGGTCAAGCCGCACCGGACCGCCTTCGCCGGGCGGGTAGATGTCGATGATGCCGCCGCGGATCGCGTAGTCGCCGGGCTCGGTCACGGTCGGGCTTTGCGAAAAGCCCATGCGGACGAGGAATTCGCGCAGCCCCGCCTCGTTCACGCGCCCACCGACCTTCGCGGTGAAGGCGGCGGCCTTCAGCACGTCGTGCGCGGGCACTCGCTGGGTCGCGGCATTCAGCGTCGTGAGCAGGATGAACGGCCCAGGCACCCCCTGGGCGAGCGCTGCGAGCGTCGCCATTCGCGTCGCCGAGACATCGGCATTGGGGGAGACGCGGTCATAGGGCAGACAGTCCCAGGCCGGGAAGGTCAGGACCAATGCGTCGGGCGCGAAGAAAGCCAGCGCTGCCCGCATCGCCTCCAGCCGCTTGTCGTCGCGCGCGACATGGACGACGGGCGCGCCTTTCCCCAGCTCGCGGGCGAGGAGGCGGGCGTCATACCCTTCGGGCGCGCCGGAAAGCGTGATGTGAGTGGGCGAGGTCATCGCCCCCACCTAGCCTTCCTCTCGCCGGTGTCAACCGGGCAGGATCGAGACTGAGAAGTTTTGCAGCATGCCCCAGAAGGCGGTGACGAAGATCGAGATCATGCCGATCACCTGCACAGTCAGGCGATGAATGGCGAGCCGCCGGCGCAGAGCCTCGCCTGTGTCGCCTTCGGCCTCGATCCTCGCGGCGGTCGAGAGGCTGAGGAGACCGACGATCGACAAGGGCAGTGCCAAGAGGAACACGGCCTGGCAAAATTCCACATGATACCAGAAGCCCAGAATCGCGAGCGCGGTCAGGAAGAAGGCGCCGATCGTGACGAGGATCATGCCCGCCTCGCGCCCGATATAGAGAATGCGCGAGATGTTGATCCGCGCGATATCCTGCAGATCCGCCTCGGCCTGCCCGCCGAGCCTGCGGGCGCGCATCACCATGTCGTAGGGAATGCCGAGCACCCAGTGCGAAGCCGAAGACCAGGTGACGGCGAGCGCGATCCAGTACCAGAGGTTGGAAAAGGACCTGAGATCGATCAGGTCGAAAATCAGCTTCGTGAAGTCCAAGTCCTGTCCCCGAACGGTGCCCGTGAATGCTAGTCGCGCCCTGCGGCGGATTCCACCCTTGTGATCTCTTGCCAAGCGTGTAACCCGTGGACAAGACGATGAACAGGTCCCCCGACATGACCCCGATCCATGCCCCCTTTCCCGCCACCCGCTTCCGCCGCCTGCGCCGCACGCCCGCGTTGCGCGATCTTGTCGCCGAGGCGCGGCTTTCGGCCAGCGATCTCATCTGGCCGGTCTTCGTCACGGATGTACCGGGCGCCGATGCCGAAGTGCCTTCCATGCCCGGCGTCGTGCGCCGGACGGTGGAAGGCACGGTGCGCGCCGCGGAAGAGGCGATGCGGCTCGGCATTCCGGCGATCTGCCTCTTTCCCTACACCGATCCCGCGCTCAGGACCGAAGCTTGCGAGGAGGCATGGAATCCCGACAACCTGTCGAACCGCGCAGTGCGCGCCATCAAGGCCGCCGTGCCCGAGATCTCAGTGATGACCGATGTCGCGCTCGATCCCTACAACGCCAATGGTCACGACGGCCTCGTGCGCGATGGCGTAATCCTGAACGACGAGACGATCGAGGCGCTGGTCAAGATGGCGCTCGCCCAGGCCGAGGCCGGGGCGGACATACTCGGCCCGTCCGACATGATGGACGGACGGATCGGCGCGATGCGGCGCGCACTTGAGACCGAAGGTCACAAGGATGTCGCGATCCTGTCCTACGCGGCGAAGTACGCGTCGAATTTTTACGGGCCGTTCCGCGACGCGGTTGGGGCGTCTGGCGCACTGAAGGGCGACAAGAAGACCTACCAGATGAATCCGGCGAACCGCGACGAGGCGCTCAGGCTCGTCGCGCGTGACCTTGCCGAGGGCGCCGACATGGTCATGGTCAAGCCCGGCCTCGCCTATCTCGACATCTGCGCGGCGGTGAAGGAGGCGTTCGGCGCGCCGACATTCGCCTACCAGGTCTCAGGCGAATACGCGATGCTGAAAGGCGCGGTGATGCAGGGCTGGCTGAAGGAGGACGCAATCCTCGAAAGTCTTCTCGCCTTCCGGCGCGCGGGCTGCGACGGGATCTTGACTTATTTCGCGCCGGACATCGCCCGAACCTGGCGCTAATCAGCGCAGATGTGAACAGGTTGGGACACAACACCTAATGACAGGGCGCGCGTTCTGCCCTATAGCTAGTAGCGGAACCGGTCGGAACAGGCCGGCAGGCAACATTGAGCGGAGCAGTCAGATGAACGGCATTTCCCGACGGGGACTCTTAGTATCGGGCGGCGCGGTACTGGGCCTTTCGGCCTGTGGCAACGGCGTGGGCGGCGGCGGCGCGGCGCGGCTCGACGCGCGGGTGGACGCGACGCGCGATTTCCTGCACCAGCAGTACCCCGGCACGGTCGACCTGACCAACAAGTCGGCGGGCGTCCTCTACATGCCGCTGATGACCGAAGCGGGCTTCGTCTTTGGTGGCGCCTACGGGCGCGGCGCGCTCAGGATCAACGACGTGACGGTTGACTACTATTCGGCCACTCAGGCGAGTTGGGGCTTGCAGATCGGCGCGCAGCAATACGCGCACGCACTTTTCTTCATGACCCAGCAGGCGCTCGCCAATTTCCGCGCCTCGGACGGCTGGGCGATGGGTGCGGACGCGAAATACGCGACGCCCGATCAGGGCGGCTCGATCGCTGCGGACACGACGACGACACTCGCCCCTGTCATTGCGCTTGTGTTCGGTCAAGCGGGCTTCATCGCGGGCGCGACGCTCGAAGGGACCAAGTACACGCGGATCATTCCTTGATCCGTTTCGCCCCGGCTGGCGCCGGGGCGACCCGCCGGAGGGCTTTCGGCCCCCCGAGAGGATCTCCAGACAGAAAGTCAAGAGTGCGAGCGTTTCACTTACTGTCTGGAAAATACTCCGGGGGAGTTCCCGCGGAAGCGGGAATTGGGGGCAGCGCCCCCTCCTGCCCTGTCCCAATTCACGACCGGCCGGGTTATCAGCCGAGCTTGCGAAGCCGCGCGAAGAGACTCGATGTGTCCCAGCGTCCGCCACCCATCTTCTGGACATCCTTGTAGAACTGGTCGACGAGTGCGGTGACCGGTAGGCTCGCGCCGTTCTCCTCTGCCGTCGACAGGCAGATGCCGAGGTCCTTGCGCATCCAATCGACCGCGAAGCCATAGTCGAACTTGCCCTCGGCCATGGTCTTGTGGCGGTTGGCCATCTGCCACGACCCGGCCGCGCCCTGGCTGATAACCTCGACGAGCTCCTCGATGTCGAGCCCGGCCTTTTCGGCGAAATGCAGGCCCTCTGACAGGCCCTGGACGAGGCCCGCGATGCAGATCTGGTTGACCATCTTGGCAAGCTGCCCCGCGCCGGTGTCGCCCAGCCGACGGCAGATGCGGGAATAGGCGGCGATGACCGGCTCCGCCTGGCTGTAGTCGCCGGCGTCACCGCCACACATGACCGACAGGACTCCGTTCTCGGCGCCGGCCTGACCGCCGGAGACCGGCGCATCGACATAGCCGATGCCGGCCTCGCCGGCAACGGCGGCAAGCTCGCGCGTGACGGCGGCCGAGACGGTGGTGTGATCGACGAAGATCGCACCCTTCTCCATGCCGGCGAAGGCGCCGTCTTTGCCGAGGCACACGGCGCGCAGGTCGTCGTCGTTGCCGACGCAGGCCATGACGAGCTCGGCGCCTTTCGCGGCCGCGGCCGGTGTCGGCGCAGCGCGTCCCTTGTGCTCCTTCGCCCAGGCATCGGATTTGGCGTCCGTCCGGTTGTAAACCGTCACCTCATGCCCTTTCGCGGCGAGGTGACCCGCCATCGGATAGCCCATCACGCCCAGACCAAGAAAAGCGACCTTCGCCATCTGACCCTCCCATTTCGATTGCGGTTGTCTGGTTTCTGTCCTAGTTAACCGCCCTGCCCGCGCCGTCAACCGGTTCCTCGGGCTCGGTGTCCGCGCGGGGCTTGCACCGGGCCACGTGCTGATGCGGGCGATCCGATGCTTACTGCGTTCCGATGGCTCTTGCGCATCGTCTCGGGGCTCCTGTTCCTCACGCTGGGCGTCTGCGCGCTGATCTACTATTTCGCGTCGCGCTCGCTCCCCGACTACGACGAGGATTACGCGATCGCGGGCCTGACCGCGCCGGTCGAGATCGTCCGCGACACCGCCGATGTGCCGCACATATTTGGCGAGGCTGACGCCGACGTCTTCTTCGCGCTCGGCTTCGCGCATGCCCAGGACCGGTTGTGGCAGATGATCGTGCTGCGCCGCACGGTGCAGGGGCGGCTATCGGAAATGTTCGGCACGCGCACGATCAAGACTGACGAGCTGATGCGCCGGCTCGACCTTTACGGGCAGGCGGCGCGGTCAGTCGCGGTGCAGGATGGCGCGACACGCGACGCGCTCGAATCCTATGCGCGCGGGGTCAACGCCTGGATCGGCATCGTGAACGCCGAGGCGCGCGGCCGCGGAGCGCCGGAATTCTTCCTCTTCTCCAAGGAAATCGCCTATTGGCAACCGACCGATTCCGTCGCGATCCTGAAGCTCATGGCGCTGCGCTCGAGCTCGCAGATCGATGCCGAGGTGCTCCGGGCGCGGGTCTCGCTCCTGTCGCCCGACTGGGCCGCCGATCTCATGCCAGACGGTCCGGGCGAAGGGGTCGCGGCACTGCCGCCTTATGCGAACCTTGTTCCCGGCACGCGCCAGACCCGCACGGCCGACGCCGGATCGCCGCCCGCCTTCTGGCCCGTACCACCCCTGTCGCTTGGGGGCGCCTCGAACGCCTGGGCGGCTGCGCCAAGCCGATCGGCGGCGGGCGGATCGCTTCTGGCCAATGACCCGCATGTCGATTTCTCGGCACCGTCCCTTTGGTATCTCGCACGGCTGCAACTCGAGGCCGGCGGCGTGATCGGCGCCACCATTCCCGGCATCCCCGCCGTCCTCGCCGGCCGCAACGCTGCGCTCGGCTGGGGCATCACGGCGGCCTGGCTCGACGATCAGGACATCCGGATGGAAGAGCTGAATCCCGCCGACCCCGAGCGCTATCGGACCCCCGACGGCTGGAAAACCTTTGAGAGCCGCCGCAGCATCATCGATGTCAAGGACGCGCCCCCGATCACGATCACCATGCGCTGGACCGATAACGGACCGGTCCTGCCGGGGTCGCATTTCGACCTCGCCTCGGTCACGCCGCCCGGCCATGTCGCGGCGCTGAGCTGGACGGCGCTCGATCCGGCCGACACCTCGATGAGCGCCGCGATCCGGCTGATGTCGTCCCGGAGCATCGAGGAGGGGATCGCGGCGGGGCAGGATTTCGTGGCGCCAGCACAGAACGTCACCATGGCCGATCAGGACGGCATCGCCATGGTCATGTTCGGCAAGATGCCGGAGCGCGACGCAAAGATGCGCGGCCAGGGTCGCCTGCCCTCACTCGGCTGGATGGCGGAGAACCGGTGGGTGGGCATTCTGCCCTACGCCAACAATCCCCGCTTCGTCGAGCCCGAGGGCGGCATCGTCGGCAACACCAACAACAAGACCGTCAACCGTCCCTTCCCGCGCCACGTGAGTTTCGCCTGGGGCGATACCCAGCGGGTCCAGCGTTGGACCCGGCTGATGCAGGAACGCGAGGTCCACAGCCGTGAAAGCTTCATCGCCGCCCAGCTCGACGCCGTGTCCCCGGCGGCGCGCACCGTCCTGCCGCTCATCGGGGCCGATCTCTGGTTCACCGGCGAAGCGGCGCCCGACGGCACGCCGGAACAGTTGCGCCAGCGCGCGCTTCAGGTCCTCGCAGAATGGGACGGCGACATGAACGAACACTTGCCGGAGCCTCTGATCTATGCCGCCTGGGTGCGGGCACTTCAGAACCGGCTTATTCGGGACGAACTCGGCCCCCTCGCGGATCGCTTCACCACGGTCGAGCCCCTGTTCATCGAGCGGGTCTACCGCGACATCGACGGCGCCGCACGGTGGTGCGATATCATCCAGTCGGCGCCCGTGGAGACCTGCACCGACGTCGCGCGTATGGCCCTCGACGACGCGCTATTGGAACTAGCGGAGCGCTATGGGCGCAATGTCGAAAGTTGGCGCTGGGGTGACGCGCATCAGGCGAAGCAGGACCATGAGGTGCTGGGCGAGATGCCGGTCGTGAAGTGGATCGTGAACATCCGCCAGTCACGGTCCGGCGGCGACCATACACTCGATCGCGGACGGCTCGCCGGAACGGGGCCGGAGCCCTATCTCAACGTCAACGGCGCGGGTTACCGCGGAGTCTACGACTTTGCCGACCCCGACAGTTCGGTTTTCATCATCTCGACCGGCCAGTCGGGTCATCCGCTGTCGCGCCACTACGACGATCTGAGCATTCTGTGGCGGCGCGGTGAATATGTGCCGATGTCGCTTGATCCCGATCTGGCGCGCGCGGCAGCCACGGGGGTAACCGTGCTGACGCCCGACGGATAGGACGCGACCCTCCACGCCCCGCGTGCACCGGCGACCCCGTGGCAGACCGACGACGGTCACGCGCATCTGCATTGTTGTGTGACGACGCGGCGCTTATACTTCCCCCAGGGAGGCGAAAGTGCCGATTGCCCGAGGGTTGCGCCGTCTCTTGGCGGCAGCTGTGGCTTCATTGATAGCTGTTACGCTGACGGCAGCCCAAATTGCCGAGGAAGCCGACACCCGCCCGATTGCGATCCTCGCGGCGATTGAGGGGCCGATTGGTCCCGCGACCGTGCATCACGTTGACAGAGTGCTTGACCGCGCCGCTGAACTGGGCGCTGAGGTCGTGATCTTGCGTCTGAACACGCCGGGCGGCCTCGCCGACGCGATGCGCGAGATCATCACGAGTCTGCTTGCATCGCCTGCCCCAGTGATCGGCCACGTTGCGCCGTCGGGGGCCCACGCGGCCAGCGCCGGAACCTACATTCTCTATGCCACGCACCTCGCCGCCATGGCACCCGGCACGAATGTCGGCGCAGCAACGCCGGTTTCCATCGGCGGGCTACCCGAAGGCCTTCCGGGGCAGGAGCCGCCACCCGAGCCGAAGGGCGCGGAAGGCGACTCCGCGAAAGGCGGCGAGAAGGATGGTGACGACGGATCGGGCGAAGGCTCCGAGTCGCTCGCACCGGAAGATGCGATGACGGCCAAGGCCACCAACGACGCCGTGGCGCTGATCCGCAGTCTCGCCGAGATGCACGGGCGGAATGCCGACTGGGCCGAAGAGGCAGTGCGGCAGGCTGCGAGCCTGTCGGCCGAGGCGGCGCTCGAGAAGGGCGTAATCGACATCATTGCCCGCGACGAGCAGGAGCTTCTGGCAGCAGCCGATGGGCGCAAGATAATATTCGCTGGCGAAGAACGGGTGCTGAGCACAAACAGCCTCGTGATCGAACGGGTCGAGATGGACGCGATCACCCGTATTCTGAGCGTGCTGTCCAACCCGAACATCGCGCTTATTCTGATGATGGTCGGCATTTACGGGATCGTATTCGAGTTCTGGAATCCCGGCGCCATTGTTCCGGGCGTCATTGGCGCGATCAGCCTGATGCTCGGACTCTACGCGTTAAATCAGCTGCCGCTCGACTATGCCGGGCTGGCGCTCCTGATCCTCGGCATAGGATTCATGGTCGCCGAGGCGGTCACGCCGGCCTTCGGTGTCCTCGGTCTCGGCGGGCTCGTGGCCTTCGTAGTGGGGTCGGCGATGCTCGTCGACACCGATGTACCGGAATACCAGATCTCCTGGCTGATGATCGGCACGATGGCGGCCGTCAGCGCCGCGGTCCTGATGCTTCTTCTGGGATTCACGATCCGCGTCTACAAGGGTGCGCCGGTCACAGGCCGATCGCGGATGATCGGCGCACCCGGGCGCGTTGTCGAGTGGTCAGGTTACGAGGGGTACGTCTGGGTCGAGGGTGAGCGCTGGCATGCCCGATGCGCGGCCGCTCTAGCTTCGGGCCAAGCGATACGCGTTCTCGATATCGACGGGCTCACGCTCAGCGTCGAGCCCGCAGCGGCGCTTCGCGGCGCGGAAGGAGAAGTGTAGCCATGCCGGTTTTCATATTCGACTGGATCTTCCAGCTCTTCCTCGTGGCGCTGGTCATCTACGTGCTCTATTCGGCGATCTACATCTTTCGCGAATACGAGCGCGGGGTTGTGTTCACGCTCGGCCGGTTCACAAAGGTCTCCGGGCCCGGCTTCGTCCTCCTCATCCCCTTTGTCCAGCAGGTCGTGCGCACCGATCTGCGCATGATCGTCGAAGACGTGCCCAGCCAGGATGTCATCTCGCGCGACAATGTCTCGGTGAAGGTAAACGCGGTTATCTATTTTCGAATAGTCGACCCGCAACGCGCGATCATCAACGTCGCCGATTTCGCCGTCGCGGTCAGCCAACTCGCGCAGACGACGCTGCGATCGGTGCTCGGCAAGCACGAGCTCGACGAGATGCTGGCCGAACGCGACAAGCTGAACGCCGATGTGCAAGAGATCCTCGACCGGCAGACCGACGCTTGGGGGATCAAGGTCGCCAATGTCGAGATCAAGCATGTCGATATCGATGAAAGCATGATCCGCGCCATCGCCAAGCAGGCCGAGGCGGAGCGGCTGCGGCGGGCGCGGGTCATCAATGCCGAGGGTGAGTATCAGGCGGCAGCGAAGCTGGTGGAGGCGGGTAAGATGCTCGCCGCGCAACCAAACTCGATGCAGTTGCGGTACTTCAATGCGCTGAACGATATCGCCACCGACAAGACCTCGATCGTCATTTTCCCGCTGCCCGTGGATCTCTTGCCGATGCGCGCAGACAAGAGCGGCAAGGACGAGGAGGTGTGACGAGGCGCTTGGCACGGGTCGTCCCGCTTAACCTTCCAGCCGGTCGAACGCAGCCCGCTGCCGGCTGGTCCAGCGCACCGTGACGCGCCACGCATCCTTGCCCTCTGCCTCGGCCCTGACGAGTTGGCGATCGTGCAGCCACGCCCGCTTGCGTCCCTCGCTGAAGGGCAGCACCAGTTCCGTCTCCTGCCTTTCGTCGTCGAGCGCCCCGGTGATCGCATCGAGAAGCGGCGCGATCCCCTCGCCCGTGATCGCCGAGACGGCGTGGATGCCGGGGTTTCGCGCGTCCTGGACCTTCAGCGCGTCCCGGAGCGGCGGCGCGAGAAGGTCGATCTTGTTCCACACCTCGAACAAGGGCACGCCCTCATCGACGCCGAGGCTATCGAGGATGTCGCGGACATCGGCGGCCTGTTCCTCGGTCTCGGGATGGGCGATGTCCCGGACATGGAGGATGAGATCGGCCTCTAGCACTTCCTCCAGCGTAGCGCGGAATGCCGCGACGAGTTGGGTAGGCAGATCAGAGATGAAGCCCACCGTGTCGGACAGGATCACCTTCTTTCCCGAGGGCAACGCCACGCCCCGCATCGTCGGATCAAGCGTGGCGAAGAGCATGTCCTTGGCCAGAACCTCCGCACCCGTCATGCGGTTGAAGAGCGTGGATTTGCCCGCGTTCGTGTAGCCGACGAGCGCAACGACCGGGAACGGCACCTTGCGCCGCGCGGCCCGGTGCAGCTCGCGCGTCTTGACCACCTTCGCGAGCTGGCGGCGGATGCGCACGACCTCTTCGTCAATCGCGCGCCGGTCAGCCTCGATCTGCGTCTCGCCGGGGCCGCCCACGAAACCGAGCCCGCCGCGCTGGCGTTCCAGGTGAGTCCAGGCCCGGACGAGCCGTGTCCGCTGATAGCTGAGCGCGGCAAGCTCCACCTGCAAAACGCCCTCCCGCGTGCGCGCGCGATCAGCAAAGATTTCGAGGATAAGTCCAGTCCGGTCGAGGAGCTTCACGTTCCACTCCCGCTCGAGGTTGCGCTGCTGCACTGGGCTGACCGCCCCGTCGACGAGCACCAGCTCCACTCCATCCTCCGCGAAACGGTGCTTTAACTCCCCGATCTTGCCGGACCCGAACAGCATCCCGGCCTGGGGCCGATTCAGGCGCACTACCTCGGCGCCGAGGATTTCGAGATCGGGAAGCGCGGCGGCCAGCGCCACAGCCTCGGCCAATGCATGATCGGGAAGCCGGCGCGCGCGGCTGCCGGACTTCAGGTCGGGATGCAGGACCCAAGCCCGGGTCGGGTGGTCCCTGACAGGATTCGGATCGCTCAGTCTTCGCCCTCGTATAGCGAGATCGGCTGGCCCGGCATGATGGTCGAAATGGCATGCTTGTAGACGAGCTGCGATTGCCCGTCACGCCGCAGAAGCACGCAAAAATTGTCGAACCAGGTTATGACGCCCTGAAGCTTCACGCCATTAATAAGGAAGATCGTAACGGGAACTTTGCCCTTGCGGACATGGTTGAGAAAAGCGTCTTGCAAATTTTGCTTGTCGGCAGCCATGTTATCGTCGCCTTGTTTTTTGTTTTCGCGCTTAGTCACGCCCCTCGGCGCTGCACCGGGAGCTTGAGGCGAGTATGCGTAAGAATTCAGGACTTTCCACCCTAAAAATGGGACCGGAACGGACCTGTTTCCGCTAGGGAAATCAACCGCGCCAGAAATCGGGGTTGAGCAGCGCGATGATCGCCAGCGTTTCGAGCCGACCAAGGATCATCGCCGCCGCGGTAATGCCCCGCGCGGCCGTGTCAAGGTCAGCCCAACTTAGCGGTACCTCGGTCGCGACTGTTGCGAGCGGACCGGTCGTGGACAACGCGGCGACGGCGAAGGTCGTCGAGCCTTCGAAGTCGAGCCCCGTCAGTGCCAGCGCCAACATTGTGACCGCGATCGAGAGCGCGAAGAGCATGAAGAAGATCCACGCCATCTGCGCGCCCTGCCGCCTCAGCCGCCGCGCCTGGCTGCCCGACCCGCCGATCGAATTCGGATGAACGAGCCGTTCGACCTCGCGCTCTCCGTGGCGATACAGCGCGTATACCCGGAGGAGCTTGACGCCCCCCGCCGTTGTCGCCACGCCTCCCCCCATCACCGCGAGACCGGCCAGGATGAGCCCCGGCGTTGTCAGCCCCGACCATGACCGCGCCTCACTCCAGTCCGCGGATTCGAACCCCGTCGTCGAGAGGAACGAGAGCACGGTGAAAGTCGTGCCCCAGAGCGCGCGCATCGCGGCCGCCGTATCGGCGATCTCGTCGACTTCGAGCGCACCTACCCAGTGGCGCAGGAACAATAGCGCGGGCACGATGGTCGCGAACAAGATCGCCATGCGCAGTTCGGGGTCGTAGCTCAAACTTTCGGAGCGGCGGATCGTGCGGCCTGCAGGGTAGAGCTGGCGCGACAGCGCGAAGGCGAAGAAGGGAATGATGATCACTTCGCCCCCGACGCCCGACGGCGCTGCGTTCAATCCGCCGATTGGCGAGATGCCGGATGTGGCGAGCGTCGACATCGCGTGGCTCGCCGCGACGAGCGGCGGGTCGCCGGCGAGAATGAGCCCGACCCACAAGAGAAGCGTCAGAGCCGCGTAGACAGGAAAGAGTATCCGCGCGTGGCGGCTGATTCTGCCTGACGGCACAGAGCCGCGCGCCACAGGGCCGCCGATGACAGCCCCCTGCCCTGCAGTCGCGCCGCTCAGCACCTCGAAGCCGCCGAGATTCATCGGTGCCAGAACCGCGACCGCCGTCACGAGTATGAAGAAGCCACCGAGCCAGCCGACCAGCGCCCGCCACAGATGCACAGAGGGTGACAAGCGTTCCGGTTCGAACAGCGTCGCTCCTGTCGTGGTGAGGGACGAGATCATTTCCCACCAGGCGCTCAAGAAATTGGTGTCGGGCACCGATTCGGCGAACGGCACGGCAAGCATGAGCGGCAGGAGCGTGAAAGTCGCAACCAGCGTCAGAAGCTGGTTGCGCGCCTGCGGCCCCGGGCGATTGGCGGCAGTCGCCATCCCGATGAGGATGGCGAGCATGAAAAAGAGCGAGCCTGAATAGAAGAAGGCGCGGGCGATCTCATAGTCGCTCTGGGTGAATGCGTGGACCGCCGGTACATACATGGCAACTGCGCCAAACCCCATCAGGACAACCACGAACGGAAGATCGGTGAGGCGGCGCATCGCTCAGAAGAAGTCAATCGAGACTTGGAGAAGGCGTTCGACCTCGGGCACATCGCCCGACATGCAGAAGAGCGCGATGACGTCGCCCTCCTCGACGCGCGTATCGGGTGTGGGCTTCACGACACGGTCCCCCTTCATGAGCGCCCCCATGAGCACCCCCTCGGGAAACTCGATGTCGCGCACCGCGCGACCCGCGACAGGCGAAGTCGATAAGACCTGCGCCTCGATCACCTCGGCTTCGGCATCGCCGATCGAATAGATCGCCCGCACTCGGCCATGGCGGATATGACGCAGGATGGACGACACGGTCGTGGCGCGTGGATTGATATAGGCATCGATGTCGAGAGCGCCCATTAATGGCACGAGTGTCGGATCGTTGATGAGCGCAATCGCCATCGGACAGCCGGCCTGCTTTGCGCGTACGGCTGCGAGAAGATTGGTCTTGTCATCGTCGGTGACGGCAAGGACAGCATCGGCACGGTCGATGTTGGCCTCGGCCAGAAGTTCTGCACTCATGCCGTCGCCGTTTAGAACGATCGTCCGTTCCAGCGCGTCGGCCGCACGTTCCGCGGAGGCGCGGTTCATCTCGATCATCTTCGCGCGGATGCGGTCCGTCCGCGCTTCAAGCGCGCGCGCAACGGCCAGGCCCACGTTGCCGCCACCGATGATGACGATGCGCTCCTGCTTCTTCGTCGCCTTGCCGAAAATGTCTAACGTGCGGTTCACGTCCTCGACATGGCTGAAGACGTAGATCTGGTCGCCCGCGAAAAGCTGATCGCCCGGCTCAGGTGCGAAGAGCCGCCCCTCGCGGCGGATCCCGACGACGATTGCGCGCAAGGTCGAGAAAAGATCGGTGAGCTGGCGCAAGGGCGTGTTCAGGACCGGGCAGTCCTCATCGAGCGCGACGCCGAGAAGTTGCGCCTTGCCCCCCATGAAGCTTTCGGTATCGAAGGTCGAGGGCGCCGCAAGCCGCTGCAGCGCGGCTTCGGCCACTTCGCGTTCGGGGCTGATCACGACGTCGATCGGCAGGTGGTCGCGCCGGTAAAGGTCGGAATAGATCGCGTCCATGTAGGATCGCGCCCGAAGCCGCGCGATCTTGCGGGTGATACCGAAGATCGAATGCGCGACCTGGCAGGTGACCATGTTCACCTCGTCCGAATGCGTGGCCGCGATGATCATGTCTGCATCACGCGCGCCAGCACGGTCGAGAACATCCGGGTACGAGGCAAAGCCCGTTACGCCCTGAACGTCCAGCGCCTCGGTCGCGCGGCGGACGAGTTCAGGATTGTAGTCGACAACCGTGACGTCGTTCCTCTCGCCTGAGAGATGGCGCGCGATCTGCCAGCCGACCTGGCCCGCACCACAAATGATGACCTTCATCCGAACGCTCCCCTCTCAGGCCGCCGCCCTTGATAGGCACGTGTCGCGGGCACGGTCAATGCGCCGCAAGCCTCGGTCTGAAGCCGGCCGCGAGCAGCCAGAGTGCGAACGATGTTTCGGCCACTACCGGCACCGCGTAGGCATAGACGAAGGTCCCGGAAAGATGCGGCGCCAGGATGCGCAGGAAGCTTCCCGCGAGATAGACAAGTCCCGCCGCCGCGACGAGCCAGCCGAGCGGACGCGGCACCCAGCCCGAACGCAGGATAAGAACGGCGATCGCAATGTTGGCCGCGCCGAAGAAGACGAGGCCGAGATCGTAGCCGTGGCTCTGCATCTGAAGATGAAGCAGCGCGACCGCCTCACTCCCGCCCGCTCCGCCAAGAGCCAGCAAAGCCGCCTGCTGATTGACCAGATTGGCCCCGATGATCGACGCCTGTACGAGCCGCAGGACCATCGCCAGAAGCGCGAGCAGTGCGCCATGAGATTTGAGGATCATGTAAAGCAGCACGGCAAGGGCCACATCGCAGAGCGCCATGACCATGTCCGCAGCCACGCTGGCACGGAACAGCGTTTCGTTCGCCGCAATCGCCGCTGCCGTCGCCGCCGCGTCGCCGGGCTCGATCAGCGCGGCCCGTACGAAACCCTCGCTCCAGATCCCCGCGACGATGATGACTGCATAGGCAAGCCCCGCAGGCAGGAGAAGGTGCCGTTTGTCCGCCGGCGGTCCGCCGCCCATCATGATCTGAACCACGTTGCTCTCGTCGCTTCAGCCTGCCTGCGGCCGCGCCGCCATCTCAAGCATCCTCTTCCTCCACATGGGCGACGCGCGCGCCGGATTTCGACGAGGTCACGACGCCCAGGGACTTGAGCTTGCGATGCAGTGCCGACCGCTCCATACCGACGAAGGTTGCCGTACGGCTGATATTGCCGCCAAAGCGGTTGATCTGGGTCAGAAGGTATTCGCGTTCGAACAGCTCCCGCGCCTCGCGCAGGGGAAGCGTGGCGAGCGCCCCCGACAGGACGACGCGACCCTCCTCGGCCGAAGCCTCGCTCTGCCCCGGAAGCTCGCGCGCTTCTATGGCACCGGCCCCCTCGCCCAAGATTAACACGCGTTCGATCACGTTTCTCAACTGGCGGATGTTGCCGGGCCACGCCATTGTCTGCATCAGCGCCTCGGCATCCTCGGCGATCTCGCGGATGGGAAGCCCCTGGCTCTTGTTGAAGTGCTCGATGAAGTGCGCCGCAAGCTCGGGGATGTCCTCGCGCCGCTCCTCAAGTGGGGGCACTGCGATGGGCACCACGTTCAACCGGTCGTACAACTCTTGCCTGAACCGCCCGGCAGTGATCTCGGCCGGCAGGTCGCGCGTCGTCGACGAGATCACGCGCAGATCGACGCGCACCTTGTCCGTGCCGCCGACACGGGTGAACTGCTGCTCGGTCAGCACGCGGAGGATCTTGGACTGCGTGCCGAGAGGCATGTCGGCCACCTCGTCGAAATAGACGACGCCGCCATGTGCCTGCTCCAGAAGCCCCTTTTCCACGCCGCGTTCGAGCGTTTCGCGCCCGAAAAGAACCTCTTCCACTCGCTCCGGTTCAATCGACGCGGAGGAGACAGTGACAAACGGCCCGCTCGCCCGGTTCGAATTGACATGGATGTAGCGCGCCGCCACTTCCTTGCCCGAACCCGGCTGACCGGTCAGCATCACGCGGCCATTCGACTTCGTGACCTTGTCGAGCTGCCCCTTGAGCGCCCGGAAGGCGGACGACGACCCGATCATTTCGGACGATGTCACGTCACGACGGCGAAGTGACGCGTTCTCCCGCCTCAGCCGCGAGGTTTCCATCGCCCGGGTGATCACGACAATGAGTTGGTCGAGGTTGAACGGCTTCTCGATAAAGTCGTAGGCCCCCTGCTTGATCGCGGCGACGGCGATCTCGATGTTGCCGTGCCCCGAAATGATGATGATCGGCACGTCCGGATTGTCGCGCTTAACCGTCTTCAGGATGTCGATCCCGTCCATCCGGCTGTCCTTCAGCCAGATGTCGAGAATCATCAGCGCCGGCGGTTCGGCGTTGATCTCGGCCATACAGTCATCCGAGTTCGCCGCGAGGCGCGTCGTGAAGCCTTCGTCCTTCAGAATATCCGAGATCAGTTCCCGGATATCGCGTTCGTCGTCTACGATCAGAATGTCGCTCATGTCCCACCTCCGGCCATGTCCATGGTCCTTTCCTTGTATGTGCGGCCGGTTCGCGCCATGGGCAGGCGAATCTCGGCCAGCGCGCCCCTGTGGGCGCTTCCTTCAAACAGCTCGGCGTCGCTCAAGGTGAGCGTTCCGCCATGTTCCTCGATGATCTTCTTGACGATGGAGAGGCCTAGGCCCGTCCCCTTTTCGCGCGTCGTCACATAGGGTTCGAAGAGCCGCGCGCGATCTTCCGGCAACCCGGTCCCGTTGTCCTCGATGCGGATCGTGACCATATCGTCCTGCGCCTCCATCGACACGCGCACTTCGGGCACGTAACCTTCATCGGTTCCATTTTCGATAAGTGTTTCAACGGCTTCTCCGCCGTTCTTGATGAGGTTTGTCACCGCCTGAGAAATCATCGTGGCGTCCAGCTCCATCATCACGGGTTCGGCCGGCAGGTCCGCCTTCAGGACCGCGCCGTGCAGCGCATCCTGCTGAAGGGTGACCGCATCCCGCATGAGCTTCGTCAGGTCGTGCTCGCGGCGGTCGGGCTCGGGCATGCGGGCGAATTTCGAGAACTCGTCAACGATCCGCCTGAGATCGCCGGTTTGGCGAACGATGACGTCGGTCATTTGCCCAAGTGTCTCGGCCTCGTCGCCGACGAGCGACGTGAACTTGCGCCGGATTCGCTCAGCCGAAAGCTGGATCGGCGTAAGCGGGTTCTTGATCTCGTGCGCGATGCGGCGCGCGACGTCGCCCCAGGCGGCCATCCGCTGGGCCGATACGAGATCGGTCACGTCGTCGAACGCCACCACGTAGCCTTCGAGCTGCCCCGCTGCATTGCGCCGGATCGCCATCCGCACGAGCAGCCGCTCGAGCCGGCCTTCGCGGCTAAGGCGAATCTCTTCCTGTGCAACCTCGCCCATCCCGTCGCGGAGCCGCTCGAAGAGTGCCGCGAATTCCGGCACCGCCTCGGCAAGCGCCCTCTCGTCATCCGCGCCCTCGTCGAGGTGGAGAAGCCGCATCGCCGCCCGGTTCAAGAAGTCGATTCTGCCTTCTGCATCCAGCCCGATCACCCCCGACGTGACCGACGACAGAACCGAATCGAAGAGCCGCCGGCGCCGTTCTGTCACGCGGTGGCTGTCCATCAGCGCTTCGCGCTGGGCGCTGAGCTGGCGGGTCATCTGGTTGAAGACCCGCCCCAGCATTGCAATCTCGTCGTCGCCCTCTTCCTCGGCGACCTGCACAGCAAGATCGCCCGCACCGACGCGCTGCGCCGCCCCGGCAAGCCGCCCGACGGGCCGCGACAGGCGTTCGGCGAACCACAGACCCATCCAGATCGCCGCAAGCACAAGGATCAGCGCGAAGCCGAGATAGACCAGCCCAAATTCGAACAGCACCCGCCCGCGCGATGCTTCGAGCTGCTGGTAAAGGCCGACAGTGGCGCGCGTTTCGTCGAGCAGGCTCAGAATCTCGCCGTCAACGTTGCGGCTGACATAGAGATAGCGGTCGGCGAAGGCTGGCAGAGCCACGAGAGCCCGGAACTCATTGTTGGCCCAGTCCTCGATCAGAACTGTCTCTCCGGCACGGGCGCGACTGACTTCGTCAGTGGTCGGCTCTTCGAAGTCAAAGAGGTAGCTCCGGTCGCCGCGCGCGCGCAGTTCGCCGCCGCCGTCGATCACGAATGCCTCACGAAGGCCGCGTTGAATCTGGCTCTGGCCTTGTGTAAGAAACTGCCGCAACTCGCTGTCCGACAACAAGAATTCGGATCGCCGAACGGAATTCAGGAACGCTGCGAGCGCCTCGGCATCGGTGATGAGGTCGCGCCTGTGCTCTTCCTGATATGCCTCGGCGGCGGCGAGCGAGGTGCCGACGACGCCGCGCACACGGTCGGAGAACCAGCCTTCAAGGCCGATATTCACGGTCAACCCCGCGAAGACCGCGACGAGGATAGAGGGGACGAGCGCGATCCCCGCGAAGACAGCCGTGAGCCGCAGGTGTAGTCTGGAGCCTGCGGATTTCGCGCGCCGCGCGGCGATCATTCGCGCAAGGCGCGACAGAACCATCCCGCCGAGCGCGATGAAATAGACGAAGTCGGCGAGAAGGATCAGCCTGAGTGCGTCGGAATTCGCGCCCTGTCCGAAAGGTCCGAGCGCGACGAAGGTCGCAAGCGCCAGAAGCGGGCCGAGAACCACAAGGCCAAGCGTAAATGCGTTCTGAACCCGGCGCTGTCTGCGCAGCCGATTCAGCCGCTCCCAAGATACACTGCGCGCGAAGCCCTGCACGAGCTTGCCCCTGAATATTGCGCCGCTTGCACGGCGACCGCCGAAATCTCGTGGTTCCTTCATCGGCTGACGCCGATGGGCCACGTTTGTGTTGCTGTTTTACATCAACTTGCGGCGCCGTGTCACGCGGATATCCAGATCGGTGATCTTCTTTCTGAGCGTATTGCGGTTTATCCCGAGCAATTCGGCGCATTTTGCCTGATTTCCGCCCGTCGCGTCGAGTGCAATCTCGATCATCGGTAGCTCCATTTCCCTCAGGATTCGCTCGTATAGTCCCGGCGGAGGGAGGCTGTCGCCGTGCAGGTCGAAGTACCGCTTGAGATGGCGGGCGATAGAGGCGGAAAGCTGCTCACCTTCCTCGGCGGCACCGGTCTCGGGCCGTTCGGCAGATTGCGCACCGAGCGCAGCCACGACCTCGGCGCGCGTGATCTCGGGCCCGAGCGCGGTCACGACGAGTCGGCGGAGCGTGTTTTCGAGCTGTCGCACGTTGCCCGGCCAGCGATGCGTGCGGACGAATTCCTGCGCCTCGGCGGACAGGCGCCGCTGAGACGCGCCGGACTGTTCGGCGCGGGCCAGGAAATGCTCGGCAAGAAGTGGAATATCCTCCACCCGGTCGCGCAGGCTCGGCACTTCGAGCGTCACCCCGCCGAGCCGGTAGAACAGGTCGCTGCGGAACTGTTCCTTGCTCATCGTAGTGGCCAGATCCTTCTGGCTGGTGGCGAGGATTCGCGGGCCGTTCGATGGCAATGCGTCGATCATGCGCACGATGCGGCCCTGCGCCTCGGCGTCGAAATCGCCGACCTCGTCGAACAGCAGCGTTCCGCCGCGCGCACGCGCGATCAGAGCAGACGGTCCGTCCATGCCCTCGAAATCGGTTGCCTGAGCAACAACGAACGGCATCGTCCGGCGGTCCGAGAAATCGTGGATCGCGCGCGCGACGAGCGACTTTCCGGTGCCCGACTCCCCGATGATCAGCACGGGCAGATCGGCGTTCATGACCCGCGCCACAAGTCTGTAGAGCGCCTGCATCGCCGCTGTCCGCCCGACAAGGGGCAGATCGTCGGACGGTTCGCGCGGCGTGGCCGCCGCATCCGCCGCAGGCTGCACGCGGTGTTTCTGGGACAGCGCGCGCGAGGCGCGCTTCATCAGGTCAGGCAGGTCGAAGGGCTTGGGCAAGTAGTCGTAGGCCTCGGCCTCGGCCGCCTGAATCGCCGTCATGATCGTGTTCTGGGCCGAGATCACGATGACCGGCAGGCCTGGCCTTTCGGCGGCGATCTTCGGCAGCGCCTCGATCCCGTTGCCGTCCGGCATGACGACATCGGAGATCACGAGGTCGCCCTTCCCCTCCTCGACCCACCGCATGAGCGTGACGAGCGACGAGGTGGCATGCACCTTGCAACCCGCACGCGTCAGCGCCTGGGTCAGCACGGTGCGGATCGTACGATCATCGTCGGCGACAAGAACTGTGCCGTCCATCAGCGGTTCTCCTCGGATTTCGGGGCGACGGGAAGCGACAGGCGGAAAGTGGTGCGACCGGGCACAGAATCGACGCTGATCCAGCCGCCGTGGTCGGCCACGATCTTCGAGACGAGCGCGAGCCCAAGCCCGGTGCCGTTCTCGCGGCCCGAGACGAATGGATCAAAGATGTCGGCCGCGATCGCGGGCGGAATGCCCGGCCCGTCGTCGATGATCTCGATTTGCAACGGCAGCGCCGTGCCCGCGCCATCGGCGCGTCGGAGCCTCAGCGACTGATCGTAGAACGTCCTGAGCCGGATCGTGCCCCGCCCGTCTTTGCGCGCCTCGGCCGCGTTCTTCAGAAGATTGAGCAAGACCTGAAGGAGTTGGTCGGCATCGCCAAGCGTCGGCGGCAGCGACGGATCGTAATCCTCCAGGATCATCATATGCGCGGCGAAACCCAGAAGCGCAGAGCGCCGTGCGCGGTCGAGAATGTCATGGACATTGAGCGCCCGCAATTCAGGCGGACGCAGGTTTCCGAATTGCTCAACCTGTTCGAGAAGCGCGACGATCCGGCGACTCTCAGCGACAATTAAATCAGCGAGTTCAATATCTTCAGAGCCGAGGTTCATAGACAAGAGTTGCGCCGCGCCGGTGATGCCGGCCAACGGGTTCTTGATCTCGTGCGCCAGCATCTCGGCCATGCCGATCGCCGAGCGGGCGGAAGACTTCATCCCCTGCCCGCGGCCGATCCGCTCGGCGAACTCGCGCGGTGAGATAAGGAGCAGCACCGTGCCCCGCCGTTCGGCGACCGGCGCGGCCTGGAGGTTGCACAGGACCGGAGCGCGCTCTCCCGTGCCGATATCCACATCGTTGATGTAGAGCGAGGAGTGGTTGGTCCGCACGCGGGCAAACACCTCCTCGAGCGGCGCGTTGATGGCGACCCGGTCGAACAGCGGCTGGCCGCAGAGCGCGCGCGCGGAGATGTTGAGAAAGAGCTCTGCTTCGGGGTTCAGCTCCTCCACGCGGTCCTCGGGATCGATCAGAATGGCCGGCACCGGCAGAGACGCCCAGAGCGTGGTGGCGGCAGGCAGGCTCATGCCGCGCGCCTTTGCCGCGGAGACACGAAGGCGTCACGGATAAGCGCGAGAACATCGCCCGCGTCCGTCGCCACCATCATGCGGGAGCGCACCGAGGGATCGGTGCCCGCCTCGTCGGCGTACCAGCCCAGATGCTTGCGCGCGATCCTGAGGCCGAGGTCTCGCCCGTAGAAGCTGAGAATCGCCTCGTAATGTTCTGATACCAGGTCAGAAAGCGCGTCCTGCACAGGGATGACTGGCGCAGCTGTCCCAAAGAGATCGGCTGCGATCTGGGCCAGCCGCCACGGCGCACCCTGGGCGCCGCGCCCGACCATCACGCCTGTCGCGCCCGACTCTGCCAATGCGCGCCGGGCGGTGGTCGTATCGACGATATCCCCGTTGGCGATGACCGGGATCGAGGCGCCCGCGCGCACCGCCGCGATCGCGGACCAATCGGCCTGGCCCTTGTAGAATTGCTGCCGCGTGCGGCCATGAACGGTGATCATGCGGACGCCCGCTCCCTCGGCCCGGCGCGCGAGTTCGGGCGCGTTCAGGCAATCGGTGTCCCAGCCGAGCCGGCATTTCAGCGTCACCGGCAGGTCGACCGCCGCCACGACGGCTTCGATCAGCCCCAACGCGTGGTCGAGATCGCGCATGAGCGCCGAACCGGACGCCCCGCCCGTCACCTTCTTCGCCGGGCATCCCATATTGATGTCGATGACGCGCGCGCCCATGCCGGCGACGACTTTCGCCGCCTCGGCCATCGCACCCGCCTCGCGTCCGGCGAGCTGGACCGAGGTCGCCGCACCGTCGGCAAGACCCAGATCGGTCCGTGCCTTGGCCCGGACGGAGGGTTTCTCCGTCAGAAGCTCACCTGAGGCCACCATCTCGGACACGACGAGCCCCGCGCCGAACCGCGCAACCAGTCGGCGGAACGGCAGGTCGGTGATCCCCGCAAGCGGCGCGAGGAAGACCGGCGGGTCGAGTGTGATGTCACCGAGGTGGATCACTGCCTAATCCTTGTGCAATCGCCTTCCTGTTAGTCGCCCGGCACGGCGATGGCAAACATTTCCAACGCGATCCAAGTACCAAGACCGAAGGCGCCCAAAAAATACGCAGCCCCCGCAAGAGTCCGGCAGTGGCTCCGCCATTGCCGAGCCGGCGCGGGCGGATTAGACGGAAGCGGAAGGGAGATGCGCGTGGCGGAAACGGCAGTCATAATCGTCGCGGCGGGGCGCGGGACACGCGCCGGTGCGGGCCTGCCGAAGCAATGGCGCGACCTCGCAGGCCGCCCGGCCCTCCTGCGCAGCGCCGCCGCCTTCGACGGCGTCGGCCGCACCATCGTCGTCCTTCACCCCGAGGACATGGCGCGCGGCATCGAGACCTTCGCGGGCCGCGTCACGCTCGTCGCCGGAGGAGCGACACGGGCGCAGTCGGTTAGAAACGCGCTCGAAACACTCACTGGCGGTGAAGTTTCGGAGGTCCTGATCCACGACGGGGCGCGGCCCTTCGCATCGCGCGCCCTCATCGAACGGGTGCGCGGGGCGCTTGCCGACAGCCCGGCCGCCGCGCCGGCGCTCGCGGTGACCGATGCGCTCTGGACCGGTGCCGACGGCCGCGTGACCGGGCTTCGGGCGCGCGACGGACTCTTCCGTGCGCAGACGCCGCAAGGCTTCCGCTTCCCCGAAATACTCGCCGCGCACCGCGCCTATAGGGGCGAACCCGCCGATGATGTGGAGGTCGCCCTCGCCGCCGGGCTTGACGTCGCCATCGTCGAAGGCGAGGAGGAGAACATCAAACTCACGTGGCCCGCAGACTTCGCCCGGGCCGAGAGAATGCTGAAGAAGCGCATGGATGTTCGCAGCGGAAACGGTTTCGACGTGCACGCCTTCACCAAGGGTGACCACGTGATGCTCTGCGGCGTCCGTGTGCCGCACGAACGCGGTCTCGCCGGACATTCCGACGCCGATGTCGGCATGCATGCGTTGACGGACGCGATTTACGGGGCGCTCGCCGAGGGCGATATCGGGCGCCATTTCCCGCCTACCGATCCAGAGTGGAAGGGCGCGGCGAGCCACATCTTCCTGTCGCACGCCGCCGATCGCATCGCCGCGCACGGCTACAGGCTTGCGAACGCCGATGTGACGCTGATCTGCGAACGTCCGAAGATTGGGCCGCATGCAATTGACATGGCCAAGGAACTGGCCCGGATCCTCGGCACCGAAACGAACCGGGTCAGCGTCAAGGCGACGACCTCCGAGCGTCTGGGCTTCACGGGACGCGAGGAAGGCATTGCCGCCATCGCCACGGTCACGCTGGTGAACCGATGAGCGCGGCGCGGCTATTCGCGACCTTCTTCGGCGCGGGGCTGCTCAGGCCCGCCCCGGGCACCTGGGGCTCGCTCGCAGCCCTGCCCGCCGCATGGCTGATCGTCAAGGCGGCAGGCCCCTGGGGCCTAGTGATCGCAACGCTCGTCGTCTTCGTGTTTGGCTGGGGGGCTACGGCGGTCGAGACGCATGGCAAGGCAGACCATGACCCTTCGGAGATCGTCATCGACGAGGTCGTAGGCCAGTGGATCGCACTTTTTCCCATTGTGATTGGCGCATCGCGTGCCGGGGCTGACCTGCTCGCGCTCTGGCCCGGCTGGGTCGCGGCGTTTCTTCTCTTCAGGCTCTTCGACATCTGGAAACCCTGGCTCGTCGGCTGGGCAGACCGGCGCGGCGATGCCCTGGGCGTGATGCTGGACGATGTCGTCGCCGGCGTCTTCGCGGCGGTCTGCGTCACCCTGCTCGCCGCGCTCTGGCATGGCATCTTTCTCAGATGACGCGTGCCGGGGCCCTTCTGGCGGCGGCGCGCGCCAGTGGCGTGATGCTCGCCACAGCGGAAAGCTGCACCGGCGGCATGATTGCCGCCGCGATAACCGACGTGGCGGGGTCTTCCGAAGTATTCGACCGGGGTTTCGTCACGTACTCCAACGCGGCCAAGGAGGACATGCTGGGCGTCCAACGCGCCACGCTCGACCGTCACGGCGCGGTCAGTGAAGAGGTCGCGCGGGAGATGGCCGAAGGCGCGGCCGCGCGTTCCGATGCGACACTCGCGGTCGCGGTCACCGGCATCGCCGGTCCCGGCGGATCGGAGTCCAAGCCCGAAGGCCGGGTCTGTTTCGGACTGGCACGATGCGGCTTAGAAACGCGCACCGAAACGGTCGAATTCGGTGCACTCGGCCGGGCCGCGGTGCGCCGCGCGGCGGTCGATCATGCGCTCAACCTGATGATCGGTGCGCTCGAAGGCTGATCCTCGGACTGCCCGCTTTCGCGTCAAGGCGCTGCGAACCCTGCCCGAAAAAGGGGCAGTTTGCGAAATGCTTCCCATTCCGGCACCGACATTCAGCTTGCCTCTTTTCCCGGCAAGCGATCCGCGCTTTTCGGGCGAGGGGGATATCACAGACAAGGAAACGCGCGAATGAACGGCGCCGATACTGCTTGGATTCTCGTGGCCACGGCCCTCGTGCTTCTGATGACGCTGCCGGGGCTCGCGCTTTTCTATGGCGGACTCGTCAGGGCGCGCAACGTGCTCAGCGTGTTCATGCATTGCTTTGCCATCGCCTGCCTCATGAGCGTGCTGTGGTTTGTGGCGGGCTATTCGATCGCCTTTGGCGGCGACGGGCCTCTTTGGGGTGGGCTGGGTCGCGCTTTCCTTGCCGGCGTCGATGCCGAAACGTTGTCGGGGACGCTGCCCGAAGTTCTCTTCTTCGCGTTCCAGATGACATTCGCGATCATCACGCCCGCGCTCTTTCTCGGCGCCTTTGTCGAGCGCGTCGGCTTCGGCTTCGTTCTTCTCTTTTCCGCGCTCTGGATGCTTCTGGTCTACGCCCCGGTCGCCCACTGGATCTGGGGCGGCGGGTTCCTGGCCGACGGCGGAATCTTCGGCGAGACCGGGACGCGGGACTTCGCGGGCGGGATCGTGGTGCACGAGACTGCTGGCCTCGCGGCGCTCGTGCTCGCGCTGGTGGTGGGGCCGCGTCAGAACCGGACGACGCCGCCGCACAATCCCGGCATGGTGGCGATGGGCGCGGCCCTGCTCTGGGTCGGCTGGTTCGGCTTCAATGGCGGCTCGCAGCTTGCCGCCGACGGCGGCGCGGCGATGGCCATCACGGTCACACATCTCTCGGCCGCCGCGGCCTCGCTCAGCTGGGCCTTGTGGGAACGGATCAAGTTCGGCCGTGCGTCGCTCGTCGGCCTCGTCACTGGCACGATCGCCGGGCTCGCCTCGATCACCCCGGCGAGCGGGTTTGTCGGCCCGGTTGCGGCGCTGATCATCGGCACCATCGCGGGCGTGCTGTGTCAGGAGGCGGTGAACCTCATCCGCAACAAGCTGAGGATCGACGACACGCTTGATGTCTTCGCGGTGCATGGCGTGGGCGGCATGTTCGGCACGATCATGATCGCGGTCTTTGGCCAAGGGGCCTGGGCGGCGCAGATCGGCGCGCTGGTCATCGTCGGGGTGTTCACTGTGGCGGCGACCTGGGTGCTGGCCAAGATTGCCGCCGCGATCACGTCGATCCGTGTTGATGCCGAGACCGAGTACAACGGCCTCGACATCTCGGTGCATGGCGAACGGGCCTACGATCACACGTCCTGACGGGCCCCTCCACGTCAGGCAAGGCGCAGCTTCAGGTCCTCGAGCCCGCCGATATGCTCGTCGTCGATGAAGACCTGCGGAATGGAGCGTACGCGCGGCAGTCTTTGCGCGAACTCTTCCCGCACCGCTTCCTCGCTGACGTCGCGCTCCTCGAAGGTGAGGCCCCTGCGGTTCAGAAGCGCCTTGGCGACCTCGCAATGGGCGCAGCCCGGGCCGGTGAAGATCTCGATCCGCATCGGGCCTAGTGCCTGATCGTGAGTTGCGGCCTCACGCCGTCGAACATCGGCTCAAGCTCCACGCCGAGCGCATCGCCAAATTTCGACACCGCGATATAGGTGGTGATGACGAAAGCAGCATCGACGATCTGAGGCTCGGTCCAGTGCTTGTGGAGCCGGTCCCAAAGCTCTTTCGGAACGCGGTTCGCGTCCTCGCCAATCTGGACGCAGAAATCGAGAAGCGCCTTCTCCCCCTCGGTGAAATGCGGGCTCGAGCGGTACTTTATGCCGTCGATATCGGCGACCTTCTCGGCCGGGATGCCGAGCATGTCGCAGAGCCTCTCGTGCTGGACCACGCAGTACTGGCAGTCGTTGCCCTGCGTGGCCTTGAGGATCAGAAGCTCCTTGGTGTTCCAGTCGATTTCACCATCCTTCAGGATCGCCATGATGGTTTCGGTGAAGACACGGCCGTATTCCGGCTGGTGACCGAATACCTTGAAGATGTTCAGAAGCGCTTTGAAGCGGTCTTCGGCCGCATCGTAGAAGGCCATCGTCTCTGGCCCCGCCTGGTCGCGTTCTACATAGGATACTGACATCGTTTCCTCCCTTTCATTTGAACGGTCGTTCCAAAATCGGCAAATGTTTTACGTGACCATGTTCCTCGCCTGCGCGATCACTGCCTCGTGCAGCGCCTGGTCCGCGCCCGAACGGGCGAGCACCCGGAGCCCCAGAAACAGGCCGACCAGCGCGCGCGCCGTTGCGCGGGGCTCGATATCGGACCCGAGTGCTCCGTCAGCTATGGCGGCCTCGATCCGCGTGCGGAAGAAGACCTCGACTTCGCAGAATGCCGCGTTCACGATCCCCGCGATCTCGGCATCATGCGGCGCGCATTCGAGTGCGGTGTTGACGAGAAGGCAGCCCGGTGGCGTCCCGCCCGGCCCGGGGTCCCTGGCCGCCTGTTCGAAGGCGGCGAGGATCGCGTCCCGCGGCGCTTCGGTCGCGGCGACGCGCGTCAGGAACCCCTCCCGCTCAGTCGCGTCGTAGTGCCTCAGCGCCTGCACGAAGAGGGTACGCTTGTCGCCGAACCCGCCGTAGAGGCTCCCCCGGTTCAGCCCCGTGGCCGCCACGAGGTCGCTGACCGACGTGGCCTCATAACCATTGGCCCAAAAAGCGCGCATGGCGCGGTCAAGAACATCAGTATCGTCGTATGTCTTTTCCCAGGGCATGGCCCAATTTGGCATGTCTGGAACGATCGGTCAAATGCCAGAGCGACAACTAGCCCTGACCGTAGAGCGCCGCCGCCCGAGCCTCGAAAGCTCGCACGACACGGTGCATCGCTTCATCGAAGACGACGCCGATAAGCTTTTGCAGAATGACATTCTTGAACTCGAAATCCACGAAGAATGACACTTCGCAGCTTGTGTCGGTCAACGCTCGGAATACCCAATGCGAGCGCATGTGACGGAAAGGTCCTTCCAGATACTCCGTGTCGATCCGCTTCTCCTCGCGCCACAGCGTCACTCGGCTGCCGAAGCGTTCGCGGAAGACCTTGAACGAGATCACGAGATCGGCCTCCATCACCTCGCTTCCGTCGCGCCGGGGCGCGCGCGAGCGGATTCGCGCAGCCGCCGTCCAGGGCAGGAATTCCGGGTAGCGCGCGACATCGGCGACCAGATCGTACATCTGGTCGGCCCGGTAGGGCATAGTCCGCGTCTCGGAATGCGTGGGCATCTTCTCGTCCTTGGTGACACTGACCGCCCGTGTGGCTAAATGAGGGGGCGAAATCAAGGGGTACCCATGCCACATCGTCCCTATGTCATCGACGAAATGATCTCGGCGAAGACGATTGCCGCGCGGGTCGAGGAACTCGCAAAAGAGATCACGAAGGCATTCGAGGGGACCGACAAGCTCGTCGTGGTCGGACTTCTGAGGGGCTCATTCGTCTTCATCGCCGATCTGGTGCGCGAAATCGACCTACCGGTCGAGGTCGATTTCCTCGAAGCCTCCTCTTACGGCGACGCGATGGAGTCGAGCCGCGAGGTGCGCATTCTCAAGGACCTGAGGGGCGAGATCGCCGGGCGGGACGTGCTGGTCGTAGAGGACATCGTCGATACCGGTTTCACGCTTCACCACGTGGTCAACCTGCTCAGAAGCCGCGGCCCGACGCGGCTCGAGGTCTGCGCGCTTCTCGACAAGCCATCGCGACGCGAAGTGCCGATAAAGGCGACCTGGACCGGCTTCGAGATCCCTGACGAGTTCGTCGTTGGGTACGGGATCGACTTCGCGCAACGCGACCGGAACCTGCCGCATATCGGCAAGGTGCGCTTCACGGACGAAGTGGCATGAACCTTACCCAGTTATTGCGGATGGCGCGCTGGGCCCGCCATCCGCCGTCGCGCAGGCGGGTGATCATCGTCTCGGTCGCCGTGGCGCTGTGCCTCACGCTGGCAGGCGCCGAGTGGCTGGGCCTGTTTCCCGAGCACTGGGGCATCGATCCCGGCCGGCGCTCGTTCCGACCGTGACGCGGAGACTGTGCCGCGTTCAAGTCGCGGAGGAAGATTCGTTCGCGCCCAGCCAGAGACGGTCTCCAATTCCAGCCAGCGCCCGGATGAGGGCGTGGCACGTCTCGGCAATGCGAGGCACGTCTGCCAGATCGGCATGGCAGGCGACCCAGATGGGAATCGCCATGTCGGGGATACCGCCTTCAACGCGCACGAGACTTGGATCGGTCTGGCCGAGGATATCAGGCAGGATCGCCATGCCCTGCCCCTCCGCCGCCATCTCTCTGAGCACGGGAAAGCTGTCGGACGATGCGACGATACGCGCCGGATCAACGCTCTTGCTCATCCAGCGCGCCGGGAGCGAGCGTGACAACGCGCCCGACAGGCCAAGCCATGCCTCGCTCGGCGTACCGCTTTTCCGGTACAATCCGAAGCCCATCGACACGGGTGCCTCACCCACGAGCTCGGAGGAGAGGTGCTCGGTCGGGCGCACGGCAATGTCGGCATGTGTGCGGCTGAGGTCGAGATGGACATTCGCACAGATGAGCTCGATCTTCAGATCCGGCGCGTCGTCGCGAATTCGCCGGATGATGGTCGGCAGGACGAATTGGCAGAACGTGTCGGTCGACGTCACGCGAACCTCGCCCGCAAGGGGCGCACGTGCGCCTTGCAGCATGCGGCCCACTGCCTGCACGGCGCGGTCGACCTCGCGTGCCGCATCGATGATTCTCCGCTGCGGCCCGGGAACGGAATAGCCGCGTGCGGTCTTGTCGAAAAGCGTGACGCCGACCGCCTGCTCATAGGCCGCGACTCGCCTCAGGACGGTGGCGTGATTGACGTCCAGCCGGCGCGCGGCGGCGCTTACGGAGCCCTCCTCGGCCACCGCGAGGATGAAGCGCAGATCGTCCCAGTTCTCCCGCATGGATTGTCCTCACGAAGTTGTGACGGCACTCTGTCAGCACAACCGGCGCGGGCGGTGGCGCATTTTCCAACGCTATACGACGCATCTGAACAGCTGTGCGTTTTCTCACTATTACCATGCAAAAATTGCGGATGGTAATGAAATTTGGCACAGCTACTCTAATCCCCCGAAGTCTCAAGAATTGGAGCTCTGCAATGAAGAAGGTTCTCGTCGGTACGACAATTGCGATGATCGCGCTTGCCGGTTCCGTCTCGGCTCAGGACAGTGGTCCGTTCGGGATGCAGATCAAGGCGCGCCAGGGAATCATGAGCTACCGTGCCCTGAACATCGGGGTTCTGGGTGCCATGGCAAAAGGCGAGGCGGAATACGATGCCGCCGCCGCACAGACGGCCGCGGACAATCTCGTGGCGTCGGCAATGTTGGACGCATCGATGCTTTGGCCCGAAGGGTCGGACAACTCTGCCAATCCAATGTCCACGGCGGACGCGAAGGCCTGGACCGCGGAAGCCAAGGTCGGCGAAAAGGGCGAAGCCTTCGTGACAGCCGCGAAGGCCATGCAGAGTGCGGCGGGCGGCGGCCTGGACGCGGTAAAGGAAGCCATGGGGCCGCTCGGCGAGGCCTGCGGTGACTGCCACAAGGCCGCGCGCATTCCGAAGGAATAATCGCGACCAATCGTACAGAACGGGGGCGGGCGGATGGCTCGCCCCTTTCGTCATGGGAGCCGGCGATGCGCAGACTTCTCGTCACGCTGCTTGTCCTTGCTGCCGTCGCTGCGGCGATCGGGCTTTACCTTATCCGGCCCGATCCGTTGCCCGACGACGCGCTTGCCGGGCTGGTCGGCGATGCCGCGCGGGGCGAGCGCATGTTCTGGGCCGCAGGCTGCTCCTCGTGTCACGCCGCCGCGGAGGCCAAGGACGACGCGAAACTCGTGCTCACGGGCGGACAGCGTTTCCCCTCGCCCTTCGGTACCTTCGTCGCGCCGAACATCTCAAACGATCCCGACCACGGTATCGGCGGCTGGAGCGATCTCGATCTCGCCAACGCAATGCTGCGCGGGGTCTCGCCGCACGGTACGCACTACTACCCCGTCTTTCCCTATGTGAGCTATGCTGGCGCCGAGCTTCAGGACGTCGTCGACCTGCGCGCCTTTCTTGCCACTCTACCTGCCGACCCGACACCGAGCGCCTCGCACGAGGTGGGCTTTCCGTTCAGCATCCGGCTCGGCCTCGGCGGCTGGAAGCTCCTGTTCGGCGGCGACGGCAGCCCGGTCGTGACCGGCGATCTGACCGAGGAGGAGACGCGCGGACGTTACCTGGCCGAAGTGCTCGGCCATTGCGGCGAATGCCACACGCCGCGCAATGCGCTTGGCGCGATGGAGCGCGGCCGCTGGTTAGCGGGTGGCCCGGTTCCAGCCGGCAAGGGAAGTTTCCCGAACATCACACCCGCCAAGCTCGATTGGTCCGAGGCCGATATCGTCGAATACCTAACCTCGGGCTTTACGCCGGATTACGACAGCGCGGGCGGGCACATGGCCCTTGTCGTGCAGAACACCGCGAAATTGCCGCAGGAAGATCGCGCGGCCATCGCCGCCTATCTCAAGAAAGTGCCACCTGCGGAATAGGCCGGCTTCGGCGCTTACGATTCGTTAACCCCTTTCCAGTCATTCTGAGGGAAGCTGCCCGCGTCAGCCCCGCGCCGGGGTGCGATGCTGCCTAAACATGGATCGTCCGATGCTGCTCTCCCGGTCTGTCCGCATGTGCACGTTCGCACTTGCCGCCTCTGCCGGGCCTGCCCTCGGGCAGTCGCCTGATCGACCGCAGCCCACTCCGCCGTCTGTCGCGGAACGTATGCTCGCGGCGCCTGAACGCGCCGAACCGGGGCTGGTTCAGTCGTTTTTCAGCGGTCTCGCGCTATTTGCCGCAGACCGGCTCTTTACCGAACCGGACGTCTCGCGCCGTGAAAGCTGGAAGGGATTGCCCGGGCCTTCGGTCGGACTGAATTTCTGACGCCGCCGCCCGAGGCGCGCTCAGCTTCGGCCAAGCCGTTCGAGCCGTGCCGCGCGCAGCCGGGCGAAATCCTCGCCGGCATGATAGCTCGACCGCGTCAACGGCGTTGCCGACACCATCAGGAAGCCCTTGCCATAGGCCGCATTCTCGTAACCCTTGAACTCCTCGGGCGTCACGAAACGGTCGATCCGGTGATGCTTGGGCGTAGGCTGCAGGTACTGGCCGATCGTGAGAAAATCGACATCCGCCGAGCGCATGTCGTCCATCACCTGACGGACTGATTGCGCATCCTCCCCGAGCCCAACCATGATCCCCGACTTGGTGAACATCGCGGGATCGAGTTCCTTCACCCTCTGCAGGAGCCGCAGCGAGTGGAAATAGCGCGCGCCGGGCCGGACCGTCGGATAGAGGCTGGGTACCGTTTCCAGGTTGTGGTTGAAGACATCGGGGCGCGCTTCGACGACCTTCTCGAGCGCGCCGGGGGCGCATTTCAGGAAATCCGGGGTCAGGACCTCAATCGTGGAACCGGGTGCACGATGCCGGATCGCCCGGATCGTCTGCGCGAAATGCTCCGCACCTCCGTCGTCCAGATCGTCCCGGTCGACGCTTGTCACGACGACATGGTTCAGCCCGAGCGTCGCAACCGCGTGCGCGACCCGCCCCGGTTCGAACGCGTCGAGCGCGTCGGGCCGGCCGGTGGCCACGTTACAAAAGGTGCAGCCGCGCGTGCAGACTTCGCCCATGATCATCATGGTGGCGTGTCCCTGGCTCCAGCATTCGCCGACATTCGGGCAGCCCGCCTCTTCACAGACGGTGACGAGCCGGTTCGCCTTCAGAATATCCCGCGTGGCCTTGTACCCTGCCGAGGTTGGCGCCTTGACGCGAATCCAATCGGGCTTTTTCGGCTGCGCCTGATCGGGGCGATGCGCCTTTTCGGGGTGGCGCTGACCAGGGATCGACAGGTCTCGCGGGTGCATGCGGGGTGCGCTCCATTCACTTGTGAATCGGATACCGGATAACCCCGCCCAAGTCCAACGGCTTGGCGGAGTGCATGGCGGCAATGCCACCATCGCAACACATTGGCCCGTTCAGAATTCGTTCCGGAGCCCGATGACGAGCGCGTTCGCCCCGCTGTCTGTAGCGAACAGCCCGTAGGCGTCGGAGCGGTGATGCAGTCGGGCGACGAGGCTCAGCCCCTCACGCGGCAGCGAGAATTCCAGTTCGGCCATCCAGTAGGCGAGGAAATGGCTCGACGCGCCGTCGCGATCGATCTCTGTTTGCGGAATCTCGGAAGCGTACGACAGGCCAATCCCGAACGCGTAGCCTTCGAGCGCTGCGAACCGATGCCGGCGCGGGCGGTAGCGGACAACGACCGGCAGGTTAAACTCCAGATGGCTCTGCCGACCGAAATGCTTGACCGCCTGCAGTTCCGGCCCGATGCTGAGTCCTTCGCGCCAGATCGGAAGAGAATAGCCGAGCCCGACCCCAATGAGTCCGGACTCAATGAATTCGACCTTCCAGGGTTGAAGCGAGTCCTCCCAGACATTGTCGGTCATGACGCCCGCGAATCCGGTGAGCGACCAGCGCTCGGTCGCCATCGCCGCTTCCGACGCGGCGAGGCTCAAGGCGAGCCCGAAGGCGACCGCCGCACTTGACTGCCATTTCCGCGAAGTCATGCGGTCGTCCCCTTCCAGACAGGCGAACCATCACCGCTCCACATTTGACATTCGCCCACTCCCGGTCAATCGGTATCCATGGCTGACCGGGCCGGAAGCGGGCAACGCCCTTACGCTTACCCGATCAGAGGCGCTTGCCCGCCATTGGATTCGTCATAGTGCCGCTTCAGGCGCTGGAGCGCGATCCTAAGCACGATCTTGCCCGACCGCGCCGACCAGCCCAAGCGACGCTCAGCGGCCTCGAGCCCTTCGAGAAAGCAGCAGCAGCGCAGGACCATGTCGCCGAGCCCCGGCCCGAGGTCGCGCAGCGCCGCGGCGACGCGATCGCGCGCACTGGCAGATCCGCCGCCGGTAGAGCCATTGCCGGAGAAATTCCCACGGTCGCCAGCCGTTAGGAACCGATCCCAGTTCTGTGCGACGCGCGGCCCCATCTGCGCGAGTTCGAAATCCTCCCTCAGCCGCTCACCCGCCGCGACGAGGTCGGGCGACAGGAACGGCTGACCGTCCTTGTCCTTCCGGCGCGCAAGCACAGCGAGCGGGCTTTCGGCGAGGTTGTAGCGCATCCGGCGCGGCGCCGAGGCGCCGGGCTCCATTACCGGGCGTTCGCCCCAGACGCGGTGCTGCTCGCCGAAAGGCGATTGCGCCTCGGCGAAGCTCGGGACACGGGCCGCCTGCTCGTCAGCCAAAAGGCGCTTGAGGGCCGCCCGGCCGGCGGCGGTAATCGTGTAGGTCGTCACCCGGCCGGGCTTTTCGACCTGGATCCAGTCCTTCAATGCGAAGGCCTGCGCCACCGTGCGGTCGACGACGCCCGTGCGCACCGTTCCCTTCAGCACGACTGCCTTCTCCATCTCGGGCGCGATGGCGAGGACCGCCTCGATCTCGCACAGGCGGCGGAGAATTCGGCGCGCCTCGCGTTCCACGGTGGCTTCGTCGGCGATCTGGTGCTTGGCGGAGCGGATAGGTGCGGTCATGGGGCTGGTTCCTTCCTGATGCGGGGTCTGAAAAACTTGGTCCTCTGCCCGGTCCGCCGCGATCAGTCGGATATGCAGCCGCCCGAGCCGGTTGAGCGCTTCGTCGACAAGTGGATCGTCGCGGCGGTTCTCGTAGGCGCGCACCTTGCGCAACACCGTCGAGGCATGACATCCTTCGCTGCGCGCGATCGCGCGGATGGAGAGCCCTTCTTCGGTGTGGCGCAGGTAGAGGCGCGCGTTGTCTGGCAGCCAGGCGGGCAAAGCCGCCGGCTGAGTGACCAAAACCGTCATATTTCCCCCAGTGTCTTTCGGCGTTTTTGCGCCGCTTTAACTACAATGCGAGCAACCGTGAGTTGTATTTCTTACCTGATCGTTAAGATCGAGCACGTTCCCAAGAATTCTTGATAAATCATAAATATCGTTAAATCGTGCGGTCGCTGGATAGCGACAATCCGCAACATCCGTCCAGCGTGTTTCATCTTCCGGTTGTTTCCAATCCGGAGGATACCGATGTCTGAACTGTTCTCGCTGGTCGCCGAACTGCGCCGCCCCCGCCTTCTCATCCGCGCCGCGCGCGCCGGTCTGCAGGAATACAATCGCAACCGCGACCTGAAGCGGCTGACACGGCTTGCCGACGCTCCGTCACCGGACCGGGCGCTGCGGCTCCTGATAGAAGAGGAGGCGCGGATCGAAGCCACGCGAAAAGCTGGCGAGGCAGGCTACAGCCTGTCGCGGCACATCGAGTTGTTGATCGCGATGATGGGTGAATTGCGGCTTTTGCCGCGCCCCAACGGGGCATGATGTGAAAAGGGCCGCCCCATGGGACGGCCCTGCATCGGATCGTGTGTGTGGCCTACATGAACGCATCCGGCATCGCGGCCTTCTTGCGCGCGACATAGTCGTTCAGCGCCTCCTCGACCGCCGGGTCGATTGCCGGTTTCTGGTAGTCGGACAATAGCTTCGCTACGCGGGCGCGCGCCAAGGCGACGGTATCGCGCGCGCCCTCCTCCTCCCACGTCTCGTAGGGCTTGTAGTCCAGAAGCTCGGTCCGCCAGAACGCCTGCTTGAAGTTGGCCTGGGTGTGGGCGCAGCCCAGGTAGTGGCCGCCAGGCCCCACCTCCCGGATCGCGTCCATGGCCTGGCCATTCTCGCTGACATCGACACCCTTGGCGAGGTGATGCAGCACGCCGAGTTGGTCAGCATCCATCACGAACTTCTCAAAGGACGATACGAGCCCCCCTTCAAGCCAGCCGCAGGCGTGGAGCATGAAATTGACGCCCGCCAGAAGCCCCATGTTGAGGCTGTTCGCCGTCTCGTACGCGGCCTGCGCATCGGGCAGCTTCGAGCCGCAGAACGACCCCGCGGAGCGATAGGGCAGCCCCATCCGGCGGGCAAGCTGTCCCGCGCCGTAGGTGATATGCGACGCTTCCGGGGTGCCGAAAGTCGGCGCGCCCGAGTTCATGTCGATCGAGGTCACGAAGGCCCCGAAGATGACCGGCGCACCCTTGCGGACGAGCTGGCTGTAGGCGACGCCCGCCAGCACTTCGGCCATGACCTGCGTCAGCGTGCCCGCGACCGTCACCGGCGCCATGGCACCTCCGACGATGAAGGGCGAGACGATTGCGGCCTGGTTAGCCTTCGCATAGACCTCCAGCGCGCCCATCATGATCCCGTCGAAGGTCATCGGCGAGTTGATGTTGATGAGCGAGGTCATCACGGTGTTCTGGTCGACGAAGTCGTCGCCGAAGAGGATCTTCGACATCTCGACAGAATCCTCGGCGCGCGACGGCTCCGTCACCGAGCCCATATAGGGCTTGTCCGAGAGCGTCATGTGCGCCAGCAGCATATCCAGATGGCGCTTGTTCACCGGGATGTCGGTCGGTTCGCAGACCGTGCCACCGGAATGGTGCAGCCATTTCGACATGTAGCCGAGCTTCACGAACTTCTGGAAATCCTCCAGCGTCGCATAGCGCCGGCCGCCCTCGGCGTCGCGCACGAAGGGGGGGCCGTAGACAGGGGCCAGCACCAGCCCCTTGCCGCCGACCGTCACGTTGCGCTCGGGGTTGCGGGCGTGCTGGACATAGGACGACGGCGCGGTCTTGCAGAGCTTGCGGGCAAGGCCCTTCGGGATGCGAACGCGCTCGCCCGTGACGTCTGCGCCGGCGTCTTTCCAGCGCTTAAGCGCCTCGGGGTTCTCGACGAAGTTGACGCCCACCTCTTCGAGGATGGTCTCGGCATTGGCCTCGATGATCTCGAGCGCCTCTTCATTCAGAATCTCGAGATTGGGAATGTTTCGTTCGATGAACTTCGCGCATTCGATTCGGACCGCCGTCCGTTCCGCCCGCCTTGCCGCGCCGCCGCCGCCCCGCGCCCGGCGGCCTTCCGCAACTTCGCTCATCCCAGCATCTCCTGACTATGACGGTTTGGGGCACCTTTTACCGTCTCGGGCGGCTGCGCGGCTGCGTATAGCGTCATCTCGCGGGCGAAAACGACATTAGGCGGTACAAAGCCGGCCCGCCACGCTTTGCAGTGTCGCGCTTTCTGTCCGAAGGATCAGCGAATGTTCCGGGCAGCCGACGGTACATCGAGCAAAACGGCCCACTCACCCGTTCATCTGCCCCGGTTGTGTGTCCGCGCATAAAGCCGCGCCACGATTCGGCTCGCGGTCTTTTCGAACATGAACGGCAACAGCGCGTGAACGAGCGCCGCAAACGCGGCCCCAAAGAGCGCAAGCGAAAAGCGCCCAGCGAAGGCGGCATGCTCAAGATAGGTTTCGTCCACGCTGTCCGGGTGGTCGGTGAAAAACTTAGCGATCATTTGCGCCTACTCCTGCGAATGGGGAGAGCCTATCGCAAAGACATCGGAACAGGGTCACAATCTTCTAGCACAATGTGCTTGAGTCATTGATAATTTCCCATAATATTCGATTTCATGGTGACAATTGACAATTTCGACGCGAAGATCCTGAAGCTAATCCAGCGCGACGCATCTCTGCCGCTGGAGGAGATCGGCACCGCCGTCGGCCTGTCACGCAATGCCGTCTGGCGGCGGGTCAAGACACTCGAGGCCTCAGGCGTGATCCGGTCGCGCGTGGCGCTGCTCGACCCCGATAAGCTTGGCATCGGGCTTACCGTCTTCATGCAGATCCGAACCGACCGGCACGCGGCCGACTGGCTGCTTCGCTTCGCGAAAGCGACCCGCGACCTGCCGGAGATCCTTGGCGCCTACCGGATGTCGGGGGACCTCGACTACCTCATTCGCGCCCGAGTGTCCGACGTGAAAGCCTATGACCGGCTTTACCAGGAATTGACACGGCGGATCGAGCTGGCCGACGTTTCGGCGAGCTTCGTGATGGAGGAAATCAAGGAGACGACGGAGCTTCCCGTATCGTCGTGATCGCGTCGCCAAGCGCGATGCGCCCTGGCCGGATCACTTCGGCATACCAGCCGCCATGACCGCGCATTGCATTGTAGCCGCCGGGGCCGAGCGCCTCCTCCATCCGGGAACACGGCGCACAGGGGCCGGTGATCGCGATCTCCGCCTCGCCGAGCCCGAGCCGCGCATGACGTAGCGCGGCGAGGTTGATGCCCGAAACGACCAGATTGCGGCGCAGAAGCTCCGGCGCGACCTCCGCCCGGCGGCTGAGCGCGGCGATCACCGGCAGGTGCTCGGCCTGTATGAGCGTCAGCGCCCGCTTGCCGGGCCGCGCGTGATCGCCGGTGAGTCCGGCCTGCGTCAGCTCTGCCTTTTCGACGGCAGTCACTGCCGTGCGCCGTTCCGGCCTGAGACCGATCCATTCCACCCGCCCCGCCCCGGCATGTGTCGCCAGAAGCCGGGCAAGCTCCGCCATCAGGATTCCTCGACCACCACGAGGTCGCGGTCCGCAGCCGCCTTGGCGATTTTGGCGATCTCCTGATATTCGGGGCTGTTGTAGCAGCTCACCGCCGCCTCGAATGACGGGAAGCGCGCCACAACGTTGCGAGCCCGGTCCTTGCCCTCGAACTGCTGGTAGCGGCTTGCGCGAGCCAGGAAAACGCCGCCATGCTTGGCGATGATCGAAGTGGCCGCCGCCGCGTAGCGTCCGTAGGCTTCGTCATCGGTGACGCTCACATGCGCGATCCACAGTGCCGATTTCGTCTCGCTCATCTCTTTCCTCCGATCACGGCTTCCGCCGCCTTCACCGCATCGTCGGCCTTCGACACATCCGCGCCGCCAGCCTGCGCGAGGTCGGGCCGGCCGCCGCCGCCCCGGCCGCCGAGCGCTTCGGCCGCGGCCTTGACGATGTCGACGGCCGACAGGCGCTCCACGAGGTCGCTGGTGACGCCCGCCGCAACCGCCGCCTTGCCGCCGGTGTCGGCGACCACGAGAACCGCACCCGAGCCGACGCGGGCCTTCAACTCGTCCACCAGCGCCGGCAGGTCCTTGCCCGAGACGCCCGAGACGATCTGCGGAAGGAACTTGATGCCATTCACGTCGCGGTCGCCCGCGCCCTGCCCCGCGCCGCCGCCCATCGCAAGCTCGCGGCGGAGCTGCGCGACCTCGTTCGCGAGCGCCTTGCGCTCCTCCATCAGCGCCTTGACGCGGCCGGGCACGTCAGCGGGCTGCGCCTTGAGAGTCAGCGCGACCTCGGCGAGCCTTTGGTCCTGCGCGCGGAGATGCTCGATCGCCGCCTGCCCCGTCAGCGCCTCGATCCTGCGGACGCCGGCCGACGAGGCGCTGTCGCCGAGCATGACGAAGGCGCCGATATCTCCCGTGCGCTTCACATGAGTGCCGCCGCAAAGCTCGATAGAATAGGTCTTCCCGTCGGTGCCCTTGCCCGAACCCGCGAAGGTCCCCATGGACACGACGCGCACCTCGTCTCCGTATTTCTCGCCGAAGAGCGCCTGCGCCCCAAGCGCGCGGGCGTCATCGGGCGTCATGATGCGCGTCTCGACGGGGTTGTTCTGCCGAACGAAGTCGTTGACCTCAGCCTCCACGCCCGCGAGTTCCCTTGGCGTGAGCGCCTTGGAATGGCTGAAGTCGAAGCGCAGTCGGTCCTCGGCGTTCAGCGATCCGCGCTGAGCGACATGCTCGCCGAGCGCGCGCCTCAGCGCTTCGTGCATAAGATGCGTGGCCGAATGGTTCGCGCGAATTTTCGTACGGCGGCTGTGATCGACCTCAAGCTTGGCCGGCTGGCCGCGCGCGATCTCGCCTTCCGTGACTTCGGCGATGTGGATGAAGACGCCGGCGGATTTCTTCGTATCGGTCACCCGCGCCATCCCGGTATCCGTGCGGATAAGGCCGGTATCACCGACCTGGCCGCCCGCTTCGGCGTAGAACGGCGTCTGGTTGACGACGATCTGCACCTTCGCGCCGGTCGCGCCCGAGCCGGTCTCCTTTCCATCGGCGACGAGTGCGACGATCTGGCCCTCGGCCGTCTCGGTGTCGTAGCCAAGGAACTCCGTCACCCCGTGCTTCTCGGCCAGGTCGAACCAGATCGCGGCGTCCTTTGTCTCGCCCGAGCCGGCCCAGGCGGCGCGCGCCTTGGCCTTCTGCTCGGCCATCGCGTGGTCGAAGCCCTTGACGTCCACGGCGCGCCCTTTTTCGCGCAGCGCATCCTGCGTGAGGTCGAGCGGGAATCCGTATGTGTCGTAGAGCTTGAAAGCCGCCGCGCCGGGAAGCGGCTGTCCCTCGCCAAGCTTTGAAAGTTCGTCGTCCAGAAGCCGCAAACCGCGATCGAGCGTCTGCTTGAAGCGCGTCTCCTCGAGCTTCAGCGTCTCCTCGATCAGCGCCTGCGCGCGCGTGAGTTCCGGATAGGCCGCGCCCATCTGACGGACCAGCGCTGGGACGATCCGGTGCATCAGCGGATCGTTGGCGCCGAGAAGATGGGCATGCCGCATCGCGCGCCGCATGATCCGGCGAAGCACGTAGCCGCGCCCCTCGTTAGACGGCATGACCCCATCGGCAATCAGGAACGAGATCGAGCGCAGGTGGTCGGCGATCACCCGGTGATGAATCTTGCCGGACCCGTCGGGATCGGTCGAGGTGCCGTGCGCGGAGGCCTCAATCAGGCTCCGCATCAGGTCGGTGTCGTAGTTGTCATGCTTGCCCTGCAAAAGCGCGCCGATCCGCTCAAGCCCCATGCCGGTGTCGATCGACTGCATGTCGAGCGCGCGCATCGAGCCGTCTTCGAACTGCTCGTTCTGCATGAAGACGAGGTTCCAGATTTCGATGAACCGGTCGCCATCCTCCTCGGCCGAACCCGGCGGGCCGCCCCAGATGCTCGGCCCGTGGTCGTAGAAGATCTCCGTGCACGGCCCGCAGGGACCGGTCGGGCCCATGCGCCAGAAGTTGTCGTCGGTCGGGATGCGGATGATCCGCTCGTCCGGGAGGCCCGCGACCTTCTTCCAGATCGCCGCCGCCTCGTCGTCGGTGTGGTAGATCGTGACGAGCAGCCGCTCCTTGTTCAGCCCGAAATCCTTCGTCAGCAGCTCCCACGCATAGGGGATCGCCTGGTCCTTGAAGTAATCTCCAAAGCTGAAATTCCCCAGCATTTCAAAAAAGGTATGATGCCGGGCCGTGTATCCGACATTGTCGAGGTCGTTGTGCTTGCCGCCCGCACGCACGCATTTCTGGCTGGTCGAGGCCCGCGTGTAGTCCCGCGTCTCGACCCCGGTGAAGAGGTTCTTGAACTGGACCATCCCGGAATTGGTGAACATCAGCGTCGGGTCGTTGCGCGGAACCAGGGGCGAGCTGTCCACGATGCGGTGATCGTTGCGCTTGAAATAGTCGAGGAACGTCGAGCGGATGTCGTTCAGGCTGGGCATCGGGGCGGCCTCTCGCGGGCGGAAGGGATCAGCCTTGGCGTGTTAGCCCTTGTCTCGCCCCGTGTCCACATTTCCGCGCCGCGGCATGAAAGGCGCGGCTCCGCATCAGGGGCCGCGCCGAAGTGTCAGAAATCTCTGGCCGGCCTAGGCCTCCATCACCTCGTCGTCGCCGGGCTCGCCATCGGAAGCACCGAATTCCAGCCCGTGGCTCGCGCGGATCTTGTCCTCGATCTGGAAGGCCACGTCGGGGTTTTCCTTGAGAAACTGCTTGGCGTTCTCTCGGCCCTGCCCGATCCTCTCGTCGCCGTAGGAATACCAGGCTCCCGACTTCTCGACGACGCCCGCCTTGACACCTAGGTCAATGAGCTCGCCGGTTTTGGAAATCCCTTCACCGTACATGATGTCGAACTCGACCTGCTTGAAGGGCGGCGCCACCTTGTTCTTCACGACCTTCACGCGGGTGGTGTTGCCCACGACCTCGTCGCGGTCCTTGATGGCGCCGATCCGGCGGATGTCGAGGCGGACGGAGGCATAGAACTTCAACGCGTTGCCGCCGGTCGTCGTCTCGGGCGAGCCGAACATCACGCCGATCTTCATGCGGATCTGGTTGATGAAGATCACCATGCAGTTCGACCGGCTGATCGAGGAGGTCAGCTTGCGCATCGCCTGGCTCATGAGCCGCGCATGGACGCCGACGCTCGAATCGCCCATGTCACCCTCGAGTTCCGACTTCGGCGTCAGTGCCGCGACCGAATCGACGACGACGAGGCTGACCGCACCGGAGCGCACCAACGTGTCGACGATCTCGAGCGCCTGTTCGCCGGTATCGGGCTGCGAGATCAGCAGCTCGTCGAGATTGACGCCGAGCTTCTTGGCATATTGCGGGTCGAGCGCGTGTTCGGCATCGACGAAGGCGCAGACCCCGCCCTTCTTCTGCTCTTCGGCCACGACATGCAGCGTCAGCGTGGTCTTGCCCGAGCTTTCGGGGCCGTAGATCTCGACAACGCGTCCCTTCGGCAGGCCACCGATCCCAAGCGCGATGTCGAGTCCGAGCGAGCCCGTCGAGGTCGACTCGATCTCCATCACCGGGCTGTCGGTGCCGAGCTTCATGATGGAGCCCTTGCCGAACTGGCGTTCGATCTGCGCGAGCGCCGAGTCGAGGGCCTTCTGTTTGTCTGCGGAGCGCTTGTCGTTCATGTCGAGAAGGTTCGTCACTGCCATTTGTCGCTTCCTTATTTCATACCGCGGCCGGGGCGGCAATCATTGCTCGTGTTCGCCTCTTGTTCTCGGATTTATGAGATCAAAAGAGGAACATTTCAATCGAAATTTCTGAAAATCGACTTTTTCTCTTCAAGGTAAATCTTTAGTTAATGGCGCTGTCATTTCCTTCCGCACAGTCGATCGAAAGGGTTTCGATGCTCGTTTTCTGGAAGCAGCGCCTGGTTTACCTCGCCACGCCCAAGACCGGATCGACGGCGATCGAGGCGGCGCTCGAATCGCTGGCGAGTGTGGTCATCCAGCGCCCGCCAGAATTGAAACACACCTCGGTCCACCGCTACTGGCGCTATCTCGCGCCCTATCTGGAAAAGGCGGCTGACGAGGATTTCATGGTCGTTGCGGTCATGCGCGAGCCCCTGGACTGGCTCGGCAGCTGGTTTCGTTACCGGCAGCGCCATACCGGCATGCGCGCCGAACGGTCGACGCACGGCATGACGTTCGACACCTTCGTCGCGGACTACCTCAGCGACCCACAGCCCGAGCACGCCAATGTCGGACGTCAAAGCCGCTTCCTCGTGCCCGACAAGGGGCCGGGCGTCGACAGGCTTTTCCGCTACGACGACATGGATGGCTTCGTGCACTTCCTCGAAGGCCGGCTCGACTGCGAGATCAGCCTGCCGCGGCTCAACGTGTCACCGTCCGGTGCATTGGACCTCGACCCGGCGCTCGAGGCGCGGCTGCGAAAGGAATACTGGCGCGACTTCGCCCTCTACGACACGCTCAAGTCTTAGACCAAAGACTGGTCGCGGCCCTCGACGACCGCGCGGATACCTCGGGCGCAATGCGACCGCCTGGGCACCCTGACAGAAACGAAGACCGTCCGGCGCCTGCCCGCGCTGCGGCCGGAGTTCCGCGCCTCGCCAGCGACGATTGGCTCAGTGCAGCTGCCCCTGCACGGTCGCCGTCAGTTCGCTGAGCGAGAAGGGCTTCGGCAAGAAGACTGAGTTCGGGATCCGGTCGCGCGTCTCGGTCAGGCTTTCTTCCGAATAGCCGGAGACGAACACGACGCGGGTGTCGGGGCGGTCCTTCAGCGCCTCGCGCACCCAGGAAGGGCCGTCCATCCCCGGCATGATCACGTCGGTCACGAAGACATCGACACTGAGCGCGGCATCCTCGAGCGTCTTCAGCGCCTCCTCGGCGTTTTCCGCCTCGATCACCGTGTAGCCCCGCATTCTGAGCGCCCGGCTCGCGAAGGCGCGGACCGGTGCCTCATCCTCGACCAGAAGGACAACGCCCTCACCGACACGCGGCGCGCGACGCGGCGCGGGCCGAGTCGGGGCCTCGGACTCGGCTTCCTCGCCGCGCGAATGCGCCGGGAAGTAGAGCGTGAATGTCGTCCCCTGCCCCGGCACGCTGTCGCAGAAGATGAAGCCGCCGGTCTGCTTGATGATGCCGTAGGCCGTGGACAGGCCGAGCCCGGTCCCCTCGCCCTGGCGCTTGGTCGTGTAGAACGGTTCGAATATCTTCTGCAGGCTCTCCTGGGCGATCCCGGTGCCCTCGTCCGTCACGCGCACGACGACGTAGTCGCCCGGCGTGACACGTGCGCGGTCGCGCGAGAGCGCCTCGGTCAGCGTCAGCGACTCGGTCTCGATCCGGATTTCTCCTCCCGTCGGCATCGCGTCCCGCGCGTTCACCACCAGGTTCATGATCACCTGTTCGAGCTGGCGCTTGTCCGCCCGGATCGGGCTGAGATCGGGATCGTGATTCAGCGCGAGCCGCACTCTTTCGCCGACAAGGCGGTTCAACAAATGCGTAAGGTCCGACAGTGTGTCGCGCAGGTCGATCACCTCGGGCTTCAGCGTCTGCTTTCGCGAAAACGCCAGAAGCTGGCCGACGAGGCTCGCCGCGCGGTTGGCGTTCTGGTTGATCTGCACCAGATCGGCGTAATCCGGATCGCCCTTGTCGTGACGCAAGAGAAGCAGATCGCAATGGCCCGATATGGCCGTCAGAAGATTATTGAAGTCATGCGCGACTCCGCCGGCGAGTTGGCCGATCGCCTGCATCTTCTGGCTCTGGACGAACTGCGCCTCGAGCGTCTTGAGCTGGGTGGCGTCCGACAGGATGGCCAAGAGCGCCGGTCTCCCGTCCTCGACCGTCCGGGTCAACGTGACCTGCAGGTACACGTCCTGGTCCTTGCCGCGCACGCGCAGGACCTCCGGCCGACAGTCGGCGCGGCCGGATAGCGCGTCGGCCAGCCAGTCGTTGACCGGGCGGCCGAGACCCTCGAGAAGCTCCGATACGGACGTCCCCGGCTCGACCTCGCCAAGAAGGGCGCGCGCAGCGCGGTTCGACTCGCTCAGCGTGCCATCCATTCTGATCTTCAAGAGCGCGACGGGCAGCGTGTCGAAGGCGGTCGGGTCACCCGCATAGGCGCGCCCGTGCTCAGGGGCCGGGAGGAAATAGATCTCCTGCCGCCCGCCGGTGCCATCGATGACCGAAATCAGCGTGCGCACCGGCCCGTCCGCGCCCGCAACTTCCATCTCCTCACCCGATTGAACGGGCAGTTCGGTGAAGACCCGGTCGAGTGTCTTGACGCGCTGACCGACCAGCTTGCGCAGCGCCTCGTTCATGAACAGGACCGTGCCGGTCTTGGACGCGGTCAGCATCGGAAGGCTGATCGTCTCGGCCCCGCGTCCGCCATTCGAACGTTCCGCCATATCTTCGAGCCGCCAAAGAAACCGCGTATCGCCGATCCGGTGCACCGCGAGGCGCACGTGCCCGCGCCGCGTTACCAGATCCTCGCGCGCGGAACCGAGTGCCTCGGCCCGGTTCTGGAGCCGGTGCAGCACTGCGGCCGGGCTGGCGAAGACTTCGGCCAGCGCCCGCGTCAACGTCTGCCCGCCTTTGCTGCCGAACCGGTCGAGCGCGGCGCGGTTCTGGGTGCCGATCTCGCCTTCCTCATTCGTCATGAAGCTCGGCGAGGCGTCGTGTTCGATGAATTCGGCGATCTGCTCCTGCAGGTCGCTGTCGGCCCGTCCGTGGCGCGACGCGAGGGCGGAGGTGAGACCCGCGAGCGCCGCGAAGGTGCCCGCCGCGGCGAAGACCGCCAGTGCGACAATGCCGTCGCCCATGAACCACGCCCCCGCCCCCATCAGCACGGCCGCCACGATGAGGTAGACGCCCCTCGGCGCGATCGTATGCGCGGTTCGGGTCAGCGGGTGCGGAGAAAGCGCCGGATTGGACACCAACGTGCCTCCCTTCAGATTCGATTGCACCCGCATTCGGACGCGAAATGCTTAAACGGTGATTAAACCGCGAGAGGATACAACTTTCAATTGTGTAGAGCCCGGATCAGACCCGCGTCAAGTGAGCGCTGTAGAACCCGTCGCCGCCGTTGAGCGGCGTGAAACTGCGCTCCTCCACCAGCCGCCAGTCCGGGTGGCGGTCGAGGAAGGCGGCGATCTGGCCGCCGTTCTCGGCCCCGAGCAGCGAGCAGGTCATGTAGGCGAGCGTCCCTGCCGGCGCGACGAGCCTGCTGCCTTGATCGAGGATCTCCTCCTGCACGCGGAGGAGGTCCGAAAGCCATTCTGGCGTGAGCTTCCACTTGGCGTCGGGGTCGCGCCGCCAAGTGCCGATGCCCGAACACGGCACGTCGAGCAGAACGAGATCGTAGTTCTGCCCCTGAAGATCGCTTTTGGCGATGCGGACTGCGGCTCCGGCGCGGGCAGCGCGGACGGGCAGGTCCCGCATCCGGCGCGGCTCGGCGTCGTGGGCGGTCACGTCACAATCCGCCCGAGCCGCTATGGCGAGGCTCTTGCCGCCGCCGCCTGCACAATAATCGAGGATGCGCATCCCACGCTTCAACGGCAGCGCCTCGACCGCGGCCTGCGGGCTTGCGTCCTGAAGTTCTACAAAGCCCTGCTGGTAGCTAACCGAATTCCGGATACTTCTTTCGCCTGCGGTGACTTCCAGTGCATGGCTCGCAAGTGGTGTGGTCCGCGTTTCAATCCCCTCTTCCGCGATCCGCACAGCGACTTCATTGCGACTGCCGCGCCGCGCGTTCACCCTCAGGAAGACCGGTGCACGGTGTCGCATCGCCTCAAGGACCGGCGCAAAGTCGTTTCCGAGACTGTCCTTCAGTTGCGGCCCGAGCCAGTCGGGGCAATCGAGCGCGACCAGTTCCGGAAGCATATCCGCGCCCGGCGCCGCGCGCAGTTTCACTCGCTCGGCAGCATTCAAAGGGTCCGGCGCGTAGCCTTCGCCGGTGAACATTTCCTCTGGATTGCGACCCATGGCGCGCAGATGCCCAGTCAACAGCGCCCGGCCAGAGGGCGTATTCGCCCCTGATAGCGCGGTTAACGATCTGAGGCGGCGCAGGGCGTCATAGACATGGTCGCGCACCGCCGCGCGGTCACCGGAACCGGCGTAGCGGTTCGCCCGCGCCCAGCCTGTCAGCGCATGTTCCGCCGCTTCGCCGGTGAGGATCCGATCGAGAAGACCGATGGAGGCGGCGATGCGACCTGCCGGTGTCATCGCGCGGCAGAACGCTTGACCGCCGTAGCGACTGAGTTTGAAAAACCGCTCATAACCCTCTGATTACATGACGCGATAGTTCGGCGTCTCTCGCGTGATCTGCACGTCGTGGACATGGCTTTCCCTGAGGCCCGCCCCGGTAATCCGGACGAAGGTGCATTTCTGGCGCATCTCATCCACAGAACGGTTGCCGGTATAGCCCATTGCCGCACGCAGGCCGCCGACCAGTTGATGGATAACAGCCGCGGCCGACCCTTTATAGGGCACCTGGCCCTCGATCCCCTCGGGGACGAGCTTGTCCGATGCCGCGTCCTTCTGGAAATAGCGGTCCGCCGACCCGCGCGCCATGGCGCCGAGACTTCCCATGCCACGATAGCTTTTGTAACTACGGCCTTGATACAGAACGAGTTCCCCGGGACTTTCGTCGGTTCCGGCGATCGCAGAGCCGACCATTGCGCAAGACGCGCCCGCAGCGATCGCTTTGGCGAAGTCGCCGGAATACTTGATGCCGCCATCGGCGATGACAGGCACGTCGCCAGCGGCACCCGCCGCATCCATGATCGCGGTCAGCTGCGGCACGCCGACGCCGGCCACGACCCGCGTCGTGCAAATGGAGCCTGGGCCAATCCCGACCTTCACCGCGTCTGCCCCCGCCGCGATCAGCGCCCGCGTCGCCTCGGCGGTGGCGACGTTGCCGGCCACGACCTGAACGGCGTTCGACAGCGCCTTGATCCGCTCGACCGCCTTGGCCACGCCTTCTGAATGGCCGTGCGCGGTGTCGATTACGACCATGTCGACGCCCGCCTCGATCAGCGCCTGCGAGCGTTCAAAACCCGCCTCGCCCACCGTGGAGGCGGCCGCGACGCGAAGACGCCCGAGTTCGTCCTTGCATGCGTGCGGGTTCAGAACCGCCTGCTCGGTATCCTTGAGCGTCAGAAGCCCCGTCAGCTTGCCCTCGGCGTCGGCAACCAGAAGCTTTTCGATGCGGCGCGCCTTCATCAGGCTCTTGGCCTCTTCCAGATCGGCCGGTTCGCGCAGCAGCGCGAGGTTCTCGGCCGTCATCATGGCGCGAACGGGCGTCCGGTCATCGGACGCGAACCGCATGTCGCGATTGGTGACGATGCCAACGACACGACCGTCGCCGTCGACGACCGGAAAGCCGGTCACGTTGTAGCGCTCCTGAAGCGCCTTGGCGTCGGCCAGCGTCTGGTCGGGCGTAAGCGTGATCGGGTTATAGACGATCCCGCTTTCGAAACGCTTCACGCGCCGGACCTCGGCGGCCTGTGCCTCGATGCCGAGGTTGCGGTGAATGACGCCGATCCCGCCCGCCTGTGCCATCGCGATCGCCATGCGCGCCTCGGTAACTGTATCCATCGCCGATGAGAGAAGCGGGACGTTCATGCGGATCGATTTGGTGACGTTCGTCGACGTGTCGGCATCCGCAGGCAGCACGCTGGACGCGGCCGGGACGAGAAGCACGTCGTCAAAGGTCAGAGCCTCGCGAATCTCCATGGGGCCTCCAAGGGGGAGCGTTCGTTTGGCGCTTCCCTGTTTCATGGGCGGCGTCGGATGGCAAGCCCTAATTCCCCCGAACCCGGACCCGCTTGCCAGAGCACACGCGGCGGTGTTCAAACGGGTCGGAGGAGTGAGGACCATGCGCGTCGCCGTCGTCGAGAACATCAAGCCGTCGCCGCTCGGCCTTCTCGGCCAAGCACTCGACGAGGCCGGGATTGAGGTGGAGGTCTTCCGCCCGCGAGACGGCTGCCCGCTGCCCACTAACCCCGCAATCCACGACGCGCTGATCGTGCTTGGCGGCGAGCAATCGGCACTCGACGACGCGCTGCATCCCTATCTGCCGGCGCTTTCCCGGTTGATGCGGGTCTGGGGCGAGACCGGACGCGCTGTCCTCGGCATTTGCCTTGGCGCGCAACTCCTCGCGCGCGGCTACGGGGCCGAGAACCGACTGGGCGCGGCGAAGGAATTCGGGTGGCGCCAGATCCGGCCGACCGGCGACGGGCGCGCCGACCCGGTCCTGTCCGCCGCTGGCGCGGAGTTTCCCATTTTCCAGTGGCACAGCGACACTTTCGTGCTGCCCGACGGCGCAAAACTTCTCGCCACAAACGCTGACGTGGCCAACCAAGCCTTCCGGCTCGGCCGCGCCACGTACGGCATCCAGTTTCATTTCGAAGCCGGGCGCGACATAGTGGCCGAGTGGACGGAGCAATTCGCGGAAGCCACCGAACAAATGCGCCCCGGCTGGGGTGCCATTCACACAGCGGAAGCCGCGCGCCACGGGCCGAGGGCAGAGGCAGCCGGCCTCGCGCTCGCGCGGGCTTGGATCGCGCAGATCTAAGCCGTGGCGGCGTTCGTCTTGACGGCGAGTTGGCCTCGCGCCCAAAGACGTATGACCTGGAAGGCGATCGCCGGCACGATGAGGGTGGCCGCGACCAGCGCGATGCCCCCTGGGACGCGCCAGATGCCGCCCGCAGCCAGCCAGAGGCTCGCCGTCGCCGCAAGCGGGAAGGTGAAGGCACCCCAGAGCGGCGAGAAGCCGGCTTCGGTCACCCAGCGCGTTCGCACCACGAACCACAGGACGAGGAAGGCCGCGACGCCAGCCGCCCCCATCGCCACGGCCCGCAGATCGAGCGAATCGGCGACGAGGCCGAGAAGCGCCACAGGCGACAGATGAATGGTCAGCAATGGACGAAGCGGCGCCGGCACGTCGTCTTTCACGATCTGTTCAAGGCTGACCGCCCAGATGATCGCCGCAAATATCGCCGTGCCGATGAAGACAGGCAGCGCGACGAGATAAAGCTCGAGCGTCGCGGCAGCGAGCGCGCCTATGATGAAGCCCACGAAGGTGAGGTGCCAGACGGGCGTCACGCGCCTCTGTTCGGCCGGTCCGGTCGCGAAGACATAGACGAGTAGGACGACAAGAACCGAGTGCACAGCAAAGCCCAGCCAAAGCACGCCCACAGCTGCCGTGGCCGAATAAGGGGCCAGCGTCATCGACAAGAGATAGAGGCAAAGCACCATCGTGCCAACGCCCGCGCGCCCTGGCAGGATCCGCAGGTCCTCGGGCACGACACCCGGACGGCGAAGAACTTTCGCGACGTAGGCCACGAGCGAGAAGGCATAGAGCAGCGTCACCGCACCCAGGATCAGCTCCGACACTCCCGCCGGAAGTGCGAACACGTCGGTGCCGCGCCGCCAGGCGAGCCCGAGACCGAAGAGCCCCATGATCGATGGGAATACCGCAGGCGGAACACGCCGCCACAGCCCGGGTGGCGTCTGAGCCGGAGATTTGAAAGCCATCTGCTGCCTCATATCATTTTTCGCGATCCTGCCAAGTTCGGACCGGATATGCGAGCGAAAACGGCAGACAAACTGCCGGATTCTACAACTAGAGGGAGAGTTGTCCGTTCGGGCCTTGCGCACCGGACGTCGCGATGTAGCCTTGGCGAGATGAGTGAGGGCGTGTGATGGGCGGACATGGATACGAGAGCGGGCGGCTCAACCTGCCCTTCGTGGGCATCCCGACCTTCGCCAAGTCGCCCTACATCGCCGACTGGAGCCAAATCGAAGCCGATGCCGCCATCCTCGGCGCACCCTTCGACATGGGCACCCAGTTCCGGCCCGGCGCGCGGTTCGGTCCGCGCGCCGTGCGCGACGCCTCGACGCTCTTCTCCTTCGGCCATGCCGGCGCCTATGACCACGAAGACGACGCAACCTATCTCGGTCCCGAAGTGCGGATAGTGGATCTCGGCGATGCGGACATCATCCACACTGACACAGAGAAGAGTCACGCCAATATCGAATCCGGTGTACGAGCCATCCTGCAGGCCGGCGCGCTGCCCGTTGTCATCGGCGGCGACCACTCGGTCAACATCCCCTGCATTCGTGCCTTCGACGAAGTCTGTGCGTCCGGGGGACCGATCCATGTCCTCCAGATCGACGCCCATCTCGATTTCGTCGACGAGCGCCACGGCGTCCGGCACGGCCACGGCAATCCCATGCGCCGGGCGGCCGAGCGCGACTACGTGACCGGCCTCACGCAGCTCGGCATCCGCAACGTGTCCTCAACTGCGAAGGAGGGTTACGAGTCCGCGCGCGCGATGGGCTCCGACATACTTTCGGTCCGGCAGGTGCGCGCACTCGGGCGCGAAGGCGTACTCGCGCGCATCCCGACGGGCGCGCGTCTCTACATCACCATCGACATCGATGGTTTCTGCCCGTCGATAGCGCCCGGAACCGGCACGCCCTCGCATGGCGGATTCCTCTACTACGAGGTTCTTGAGATTCTTCAGGGCGTAGCGTTTGCGCACGAGATCGTCGGCATCGACCTTGTCGAGGTCGCGCCCGACTACGATCCCTCGGGCTCGACCCAGATCCTCGCGGCTCAGCTTCTTCTGAACTTCCTCGGCTTTGTCTTCCATGCCCGCGCCCACCGCGCGACGAAAATACGGCTGTGACGCGCGCCCTCCTCCCATACGGGCCGACGCCCGCATGACCGAGCCGCACCGCCCCATCGCGGCCGCCTTCTGGATGTCGGGCTCGATCATCGGATTCTCGGCGCTCGCGGTGTCGGGTCGTGAGATTGGCTCGGCGCTCGATACGTTCGAGATGATGCTCTACCGCTCGTTGATCGGCGTGGTCATCGTCCTTGCGGTTGCGTACCTGACCGGGCGGCGGCACGAGATCGGAACGCGGCATTTCGGACTTCACGCGCTGCGCAACGTAATCCACTTCGCCGCACAGAACCTCTGGCTCTACGCGCTCGCGCTCATCCCACTCGCGCAGCTCTTCGCGGTTGAGTTCTCCAACCCGCTCATCGTGGCGGTGGCAGCACCATTCTTCCTGTCCGAAAGGCTGACGCGCACAAAGCTGATCGCCGTCGCGATCGGCTTCGCGGGCATCCTCGTCGTCGCGCGGCCGTTCGGCACGGGCGGGCTTTCGGTTGGCTTCATCGCCGCGCTTCTCTGCGCCGTGGGCTTCGCCGGCACCTCCATCGTGACGAAGCGGCTCACGCGGGTTGCGTCGATCACCTGTATCCTCTTCTGGCTGGCCACGATGCAATCAGCCTTTGGCCTAATCTGCGCGGCCGCGGATGGCGATATCGCACTTCCTGACGCGGCGGTGCTGCCTTGGGTGGTTGTGATGGGTATCTCGGGGCTCGTTGCGCATTTCAGCCTGACGATGGCGCTGTCGCTTGCGCCCGCATCAATCGTGGCGCCAGTGGACTTCCTGCGCCTGCCCGTCATCGCTCTGGTCGGAATGGCTTTCTACGGAGAGGCGCTCGACGCCTGGGTTCTTGTCGGCGGCTGTGTGATCCTTGCAGCCAATTGGATAAATATTCGCGCGGGTGCAAGTTTCCGTAGCGTCACAACTGCGGCGCGATAAAATCGGACGTGACGTCATTGATTGACGCAAATGACTGCGCCTGCCTAGGGTCGAGCAAAAAAAGAACAAGAATTATCGTGTTAGGGATGAGGAAAACATGAAAAGACTGTGTGCAGTCGCCGCGGGCGCAGCCTTCGGCGCAACATCGGCCTTTGCGGGGGGATTGGAACGTTCCGCCCAGTCGGTGGCAATCCTGTTCGAACAGGGCGAATATGCGGAGTTCACGCTCGGCAGCTTCAGCCCGAGTGTAAGCGGTGTATTCGGTGGCGCGCTCGCGAGTGGCGACATGGCGAGCTCGTATATCACCTACTCTCTCGGCTACAAGAGAGCGCTGAGCGACCAGCTCGACCTCGCGATCATCGTCGACCAGCCGGTCGGCGCCGACGTGGACTACCCGGCAAGCGCGGCGCCATACCCATTTGCGGGCTCGAACGCCGAGGTCCGTTCTACCGCCGTCACTGCGCTCCTGCGCTACCGTCTGCCGTCAAATATTTCGATCTACGGCGGTCTGCGCGGTCAAAGCGTCAAGGGTGACCTGCAGATCATCGCCCCGGCCGTCTCGCCGGCCTTCACCAATTACAACCTTGCGGCCGACAGAGATTTTCAACTCGGCTATGTGGTGGGTGTCGCGTGGGAGAAGCCCGAGATCGCGGCGCGCGTTGCGCTCACCTACAACTCGAAGATGGAGCACACCTTCGACACGACCGAAACCGGTCTCGCCCCGGTCGCGCTGACCGGCACGATGGATGTCGAACTGCCGCAATCCGTGAACCTGGAATTCCAGACCGGAATCGCGCCGGACACGCTGCTGTTCGGTTCGATCCGCTGGGTCGAGTGGAGCGCGACCAACATCACGCCGCCCTTCCTCGGCGCCGCGATCGTGTCCTACCCTGAGGACATCATCACTTACAATCTCGGGATCGGCCGCCGGTTCAACGACCAGTGGTCGGGCGCGGTCACGATCGGTTACGAGAAGAACGAGGGAGCACCGGTCGGCAACCTCGGCCCCACCGACGGCTTCAAAAGCATCGGGCTCGCCGCCACCTACACGATGGACAACGTCAAGATCACCGGCGGCATCCGCTATGTCGACATCGGCGACGCGACGACCACGACAATCGGCTCAAACTTCGCCGACAACGAAGGCATCGGCGGCGGTATCCGGATCGGCTACAGCTTCTGATCTGCTCCGAAACGAGATTCGCGGCCCCGCACCTGGCGCGGGGCCGTTCGCGTTCTGGCCCGCTCGGTTCCGGAAGAATCTGCGTGAACTTTCTGTCACGTCCGGCTAGGAGCGTTGGACGGAAAGCAGAAAGACCACGGCGATGATCTATCGGACGGCAGAGGACTGGCGCGAGGCGAAGCGCAAGCGCGTTCTTCTCTTCGGCATGTCGGGGCTGGGCAAGACCCACGTCTCGAACCTTCTGCGTGCCTCGCGCGAGTGGTTCCACTACTCGATCGACTACCGGATCGGCACCCGCTACATGGGCGAACACATCGCCGACAACTTCAAGCGCGAAGCAATGAAGATCCCCTTTCTGCGCGATCTTCTGATGACGGATTCCGTCCGCATCACCTCGAACATCACGTTTGACAACCTCGCGCCGCTCTCGGCCTATCTCGGCAAGCCGGGTAACCCGACGAAGGGTGGGCTGCCCTTCGCCGAATACATGACGCGGCAAGATCAGCACCGGCAAGCCGAGATCGCGTCTCTTTTGGACACCGGCCACTTCATTGACCGGGCCCACGATCTTTACGGCTATGACCACTTCATCTGCGATTCATCGGGATCGATCTGCGAGGTTGTGGACCCCGACGACGCGAACGATCCGATCCTGACCGCGCTGTCCAACACCGTTCTGATGGTCTGGATCGAAGGCTCGGACGCCCATACGGAAGAGCTGATCCGCCGCGCCCGAGTGTCGCCGAAACCGATGTACTACGAGCCCGATTTCCTGCGCGGAATGTGGCGCGACTATCTCAAGGAAAACAACGTGGAAGAAGTTGACGTTGACCCGGATTCTTTCGCACGCTGGGCGTTTGCGCGCGCCCTCGCACACAGGCAGCCGCTCTATGCGGAAATGGCGCAGAACTGGGGCCTGACAGTCACCGCGGACGACGTCGCCCAAATCCGCACGCCAGCCGATTTCGACACGCTCATCGCTGCCGCCCTCGCGGCGCGGGGTCGACAGACCAGATAAGACGCCGGAAGGACGACCGCATGCCCATCACCCTGCCAGAATCTCTGCCCGCCTTTGGAGTGCTGTCGGAGGAAGGCGTGATGGTGATGTCTCCGGATCGGGCCGCGCATCAGGACATCCGGCCGCTCAGGATCGGGCTCCTCAACCTGATGCCCAAGAAAATCCAGACAGAGAACCAGTTCGCCCGGCTGATCGGCGCGACGCCGTTGCAGATCGACTTCCAGCTCATCCGCATGACGTCGCACAAGACGCGCAATACCGCCGCGGCGCACATGGCGCAGTTCTACCGCCCCTTCCAGGAGGTCAAGCGCGAGAAATTCGACGGGCTCATCATCACCGGTGCGCCGATCGAGCATCTTGAATTCGAGGACGTCACCTACTGGAACGAGATGCGCGAGGTCATGGACTGGACCCAGACCCATGTTCACTCGACCTTCGGCGTCTGCTGGGGCGGCATGGCGATGATCCACCATTTCCACGGAATCCGGAAGCACATGCTGACCGCCAAGGCGTTCGGATGCTTCCGCCACCAGAACCTCGCTCCGGCCTCGCCCTACCTGCGCGGCTTCTCGGACGATTTCGTCATCCCGGTCAGCCGCTGGACCGAGATGAAACAGGGAGAGATCGACGCCGCGCCGGGATTACGGACGCTCCTCGGCTCGGACGAGGTCGGACCCTGCCTGATCGAGGACAAGAGCCACCGCGCGCTCTACATCTTCAACCATTTCGAATACGACTCCGGCACGCTGAAGGAGGAGTACGACCGCGACGTCGCGAACGGCACACCGATCAACGTGCCCCTGAACTACTATCCCGACGACGACCCGTCCAAGCCGCCGCTCAACCGCTGGCGCAGCCACGCCCATCTGCTCTACGGCAACTGGATCAACGACATCTATCAAACGACGCCGTTCGAGATCGATGAGATCGGCCGTTAGCCTCCTTCTCCTCCTCGCCGCCTTCGCCGCCCTGACCTTGTGGCGCGCGGGCGCGCGGGAGGCGCAGGCGGAAGCCGCCTATCCACCCGAAGGTGAGTTCGTGACCGTTGAAGGGGTGCGCCTGCACGCGGTCGTGGCGGGCGACGGCCCCGATCTCGTTCTGATCCACGGCGCGTCCGCCTCTGTCCGCGACTTCACCTTCGCGCTGATGCCGAAGCTCGCGGAACGCTACCGCGTGATCGCGGTGGACCGGCCCGGCCATGGCTGGTCCGAGCCCGCGCCGGGCGGCGAGAGCATCCATGAGCAGGCCCGACTGATCCGCGCCGCGGCGGCGGAACTCGGGGCGGACCGGCCCATCGTTCTCGGCCACAGCTACGGCGGCGCGGTCGCGCTCGCCTGGGCCGTGGACGCGCCGGGGACACTGGCGGCGCTCGTCACGGTCTCCGCGCCCTCGCATCGCTGGGGCACGCCGCTGCCGCGGCTCTACCGGATCACTGGGCACCCGGTCCTTGGGGCGATCACGCGGCCCTTGCTGACCGCCTGGCTTCCCGACCGCGTCGTCACGAGCGCGCTCGAGAGTGCCTTCGCGCCACAGGCCATGCCCGAGGGCTATGGCGCGCATTTCGGCCCGCGCATGTCCCTGCGGCGCGGGACGCTGCGCGAGAATGCCCGTCAACGCGGCATTCTCAAGGACGAACTCACGCGGCTCAGCGTCCGCTACCCGGAGATCGGCGTTCCGGTCGAACAGATCCACGGCGATGCCGATACCACGGTCTCTCTCTCGATCCATGCCGAGGCGCTCGCCCGCGACGTGCCCGGCGCGCACCTGACCCGCCTGCCCGGCATTGGCCACGCGCCGCATCAGGTCGCTATCCCGGCTGTCGCCGCCGCCGTCGACCGGGCCGCCGCGCGCGCCGGATTGCGCTGATCCCGCCAATCGCGATACTGAACCAAACCCGACGAGGAGCCGGCCATGGCGAAAAACGACGCGGAGGACCGCCCGACCGACATTCCCTTCGTCGGCGACATCACCGGCTATCTCGAAAACCAGGCGCCAAAGGATATCCGCGAGGCGATCCGGAAGGGTGACAAGGACGACATCCTGTCCGGCACCTACCCCTACGACCGCGAGATGAAGGGCAAGGACTACGACCGGCAGATGAAGGCGCTTCAGGTCGAGCTTGTGAAGATGCTCCATGACCTGCGGGAGACGGGCAATCGCCTCTGCGTCATCTTTGAGGGCCGCGACGCTGCCGGCAAAGGCGGCTCGATCGAGCGGATGCGCGAGAATCTCAACCCGCGCGCGGCCTATATTGTGGCGCTCCCGAAGCCGACGGAACGAGAGGCGACCCAGTGGTACTTCCAGCGCTACGTCGATTGGCTGCCGGCGGCCGGCGAGATCGCGATGTTCGACCGGTCGTGGTACAACCGCGGCGTTGTGGAACATGTCTTCGGATTCTGCACGCCCGGGCAGCGCGAACTGTTCTTCCGTCAGCTTCCCGAATTCGAGAACATGATCGTCGATGAGGGGATCACGCTGGTGAAGCTCTGGCTGAACGTCGGCCGGGCCGAACAACTCCGCCGTTTTCTCAAGCGCGAAGGCGATCCCCTGAAGCAATGGAAGCTGAGCTGGATCGACGTCGAGGGGCTGAAGAAATGGGACGCCTACACCGAGGCGATCCGCGAAACGCTGAGCCGCAGCCATTCCGATCACGCGCCCTGGACCGTGATCCGCGCCGACGACAAGGCCCGCGCCCGCATCGCGGCGATTCAGACCGTCCTCGACGCTATGGATTACGCAGGCAAATCCGGCAAGGCGATCGGGAAGGTCGATCCACTCATCTGCGGCGGGCCCGGGATATTGGATGCCTAAGCAAGGCTATCACCACGGCAACCTGCGCGAGGCGCTGATCGACGCGGCGCTGATGCTGATCGAGAAACAGGGGCCGCAGGGCTTCACGCTTTCCGATGCGGCGAAGTCGGCGGGCGTTACCCCGGCCGCCGTCTACCGCCACTTCGCCGGGCGCGACGACATCATCGCCGAGATCGCGCGGCGCGGGTTCGAGATCTTCGCCGACCTGATGGATCATGCCTACAAAAGGGGCCAACCCTCCGCCCTTGCCGCCTTCGAGGCGACGGGCCGCGCCTACCTGGCCTTCGCGCGGAAGTTCCCAGGCTACTACATGGCGATGTTCGAAAGCGGCATTTCTCTGAATGCCAACCCCGATCTCGCCCGCGCTTCCGAACGCGCGCGGCTCGTCTTCACACGTGCCGCCGAGGCCTTGTCGCAACATATTCCGGTCGAGAAACGCCCGCCCGCCTCAATGTTCTCGGCCCATATCTGGGCGATGAGCCACGGTGTCGTGGAGCTTTTCACGCGCGGAGCGCCGGGCGCCCGCGCGCCTTTCCCGCCCGAGGAGCTTCTGGAAACCGGAATCGGAATCTATCTGCGCGGCCTCGGCCTCGTGCCGCCGGACGAGTGAGCGGGCCGTCGCGCCGACGTCCGGATTGTACCCGTGACAACGAAGCTCTTGCCCAACCTCGCCGGGCCGGACTAGGCAGGCGGCATGGAAGTCACTGCTCCCCTTCCAGACTACTCGCACCGCGCCCGACGCAATGTCGTGGTGCTCATCCTCGCGCAGGCCATTCTCGGCGCGCAGATGCCGATGATCTTCGTCGTCGGCGGACTTGCGGGGCAGATGTTGGCGCCCAATCCGTGCCTCGCCACGCTGCCGATCTCGATGATCGTTCTGGGTTCGATGCTGACGGCGACGCCCCTGTCGTCGATGATGGCGCGCTTCGGCCGCCGCGCCGGATTCTGGATCGGGACGACCGGCGGGGCGGTCGGCGCTGCGGTCGGGGCGCTCGGCCTTTATCACGGATCCTTCGCACTCTTTCTTATCGGATCACTCCTGACCGGGATCTACATGTCCGCGCAGGGCTTTTACCGCTTCGCCGCCGCCGATACGGCCTCCGACACGTTCCGGCCCAAGGCGATATCCTGGGTCATGGCGGGCGGGCTCGCCTCGGCGATCATCGGGCCGCAGCTGGTCAAGGTGACGGCCGACGCGCTGCCGGTCACCTTCCTGGGCACCTACGTCACCGTGATCGTCGTAAATGCCGCAGGCGCGTTTCTGTTCCTCTTTCTCGACATCCCGCTTCCGCGGCGCCTCGCCGAAGGTGAAAGCGCGGGCCGCAGCCGGGGAGAGATGCTGCGCGACCCGACGATCCTTGTCGCCATCATCTGCGCATTGGTGAGTTACGCGCTCATGAACCTCGTCATGACCTCAACGCCTTTGGCCGTCGTCGGCTGCGGGTTCGACAAGGGCAATGCCGCCGATGTGGTCTCGGCGCACGTCCTCGCGATGTTCATCCCATCGTTCTTCACGGGTCATCTCATCAACCGTTTCGGCGCGCCGAGGATCATGGGCACGGGACTGGTCATACTCGCCGGCGCCGGGGCAGTAGCGCTGTCAGGCGTCGCGCTCGAGCAGTTCTTCCTGGCGCTCATCCTGCTCGGGATCGGCTGGAACTTCGGCTTCATTGGCGCGACCACACTTCTCTCCTCGGCTCATGCGCCCGAGGAGAGGGGCCGCCTTCAGGGGCTCAACGACTTCGTCGTCTTCGGCGGCGTCACGGTCGCGTCGCTCGCCTCGGGCGGGCTGATGAACTGCTCGGGCACGAGCGTCATCGCCGGCTGGCAGGCGGTCAACATCGCGATGCTGCCGTTCCTCGTCCTGGCGGGCGGCTCGCTCGTCTGGCTCATCCTCCGGCCGCGCGTGGAGTGACGCGCGCAAGGGGGCGCTGCCCCCGTCGTCGCATTTGCGCCGACTCCCCCGAGGTACTTGGGAACAGAAGAAAGACTGACGTTCAGATGCGTCCCGTAAGAGCGCGGACGAGAAGCGCTGTGCGTCGGGCGAAGAAGGAGGGTCCGAGCGCGGCTTTCGCAACGAGACCGGGGTCGCGTGCGGCGCGGGCGAGGATCGCAGCGGCGGTGGCGCCCGTCCAGAGGGCGGGCCGCGCGGCGCGCGGGATGCCGGCGGTGCGGGCGCGGGCGATACGGGCGCGGCCCTCCTCGGCGAGCCGGGCGAGGCTCTCGGGCTGGCCATCGGTGAAGGGGATGCGGCCGCGCGCCTCAAGCTCTGGCGCGGCGCGGAGATAGGCCGCGAGCCCCGCGCCCCAGGCGAAGTCGCGAATCGCAGGCTCGGCCGTCTCGGTCGCGCCGAGGCTACGGGCGGCGGCCCACATGAGATTTCCGGACGTGGCGTCGATATAGCTGTCAAAGGCGGCGCGGTCCTCGAACGGCTCGCGCCAGCAATCCCAGCGCCGGGCCTCGGCGAGGCCGGTCAGCAGACCCGCCAACCCGGGATCGCGGGCCATAAGCGGCGCCAGCGCCTCGGCCACCGGATGGCCCGGTGGTTCGCTACCTGCCGCCAGGTCGCGGATCGCATCGATCCACCATTGAAGCCGCATCTCCGCCACCATCGGCTCGGCCGAGGCCCAGGGCGCGCGGGCGATTTCCAGATTTGCCGCGTAGAGCGGCCAAAGCGCATCGCGCACCGCGACGGGTGCCGCCATCGTCGCGGCGAAGCGCTCTGGATCGCCGCGCTCCACCAGTTCCGCGCAGGCCCGGGCGCTCATGCCGGCTCCGTCACAGCCAGAAGATAGGCGACCTCATCGGGGGCTGCGCGCCAGAGCGCGATCTCGCGCTCCGCCGCGTCGAGCACTTGGGCGAGCGCGCCCGATGCTCCCGGCCGGAGGCGCTCGATCCGCGCTTCCATCGGCAGGTAATAGTCGGCCCAAGGCTGCCCGGTCAGCGTGCGCGTCGCGACGGCCCGGTATTCCGCTTCCTCTACCCGCCGGGCGATGCTCGCCGCCCCGCCGACGCCGGGATAGTCGGCCCAGAAGGCACGCGCGGCTTCGGAGGGCGGGTCGGTCACGAAGACCGGTTCGGAGAAGGCGACCTTGCCGCCGGGCGCCAGCGCCCGCCGCCAGAGCGGCAGCGCGGTCTCGATGCCGAGGAAGTAGAGCGCGCCCGCGCACCAGATGAGATCGGCGGGGCCGGTCAGCTCGCGCATGTCACCCTCGCGCACGCTGACCCGCCCGCCGAACCGGGCCACACGAGTCCGCGCCTCGGCGACGAAATGCGTGGTCCGGTCCACCGCCTCGATCCGCGCCTCGGGCAGTTCCTCGGCCAAGGTCACGGTGTCCGCCCCCGGACCGCAGGCGGCGTCGATCACCCGCGCCGGCCGGCCGACGATCGAGAGCGCCCAGCGGACGTCCTCCGCCGTTCCCGGCCCCTCACGCGGGAGATCGCGGTGGAGCGTGAAGAACGCCTGCGTCACGCCGGCGCCGCCCCGTCGTGGACGAGCTTCCAGGTGATCGCGTCCAAAAGCGCCTCGAAGCTCGCATCGACGATGTTGGGGCTGACACCGACCGTGGACCAGCGGTGGCCTTCGCCATCCTCGCTGTCGATGATGACGCGGGTCACGGCCTCGGTCCCCCCTTGCGTGATCCGCACCTTGAAATCGACGAGCTTCATGTCGTCGATATTGGCCTGGTAGGGCCCGAGATCCTTCGCCAGCGCCTTCGAGAGCGCGTTGACCGGACCCCGGTCCGAGCCTGCCTCATCCATGCTCTCGGATACCGACAGCATCTTCTCGCCGCCGATCTTCACGACGACGACGGCCTCGGACATCGTCACCATCCGGTCGCGCCGGTTCTTCCGCCGCTCGACCGTCACGCGGTAGCGCTTGACCTCGAAGAAGTCGGGGAGAAGCCCGAGCTCCCGCCGCGCGAGGAGCTCGAAGGAGGCTTGCGCGCCGTCATAGGCATAGCCCATATCCTCGCGCGCCTTGATCGTCTCGAGGATGCGGGCGAGGCGGGCGTCCTTCGCCGGAACCTTGATCCCCGCCGCGGCGAGCCGCGCGCGCAGGTTCGACTGGCCGGCCTGGTTCGACATCGGGATCACACGCTCGTTCCCCACGATGCCGGGATCGATGTGCTCGTAGGTCGTGGGGTCCTTCAGGATCGCGCTCGCATGCAGTCCCGCCTTGTGGGCGAAGGCCGAGGCGCCGACATACGGCGCGCTGCGCAACGGCACCCGGTTCAGGATGTCGTCGAGCAGACGGGACGCTCGGGTCAGGCCCTTGAGCGCGGCACGCGTGACGCCGGTCTCGTAGCGGCTCGCATAGGGCTCCTTCAGGAGAAGGGTCGGGATGAGCGAGGTCAGGTTCGCGTTGCCGCAGCGCTCGCCGAGCCCGTTCAGCGTGCCCTGGATCTGCCGCGCCCCGGCATCCACGGCGGCAAGCGACGCGGCGACGGCGTTCTCGGTGTCGTTGTGGGTGTGGATGCCGAGCCGGTCGCCGGGGATGCCAGCGGCGATCACCTCCTCGGTGATCCGGCCCACATCCGCTGGCAGCGTGCCGCCATTGGTGTCGCAGAGCACGATCCAGCGCGCGCCGGCGTCGTACGCGGCCTTGAGGCAGACGAGCGCGTAGGCGGGGTCGGCCCTCCAGCCGTCGAAGAAATGCTCGGCGTCGAAGAGCGTCTCGCGGCCCTTCGCGACGCAGTGGGCGATCGAGGCGGCAATGTTTTCCACGTTCTCCTCGAGGGTTATCCCGAGCGCGGCCGTGACGTGGAAATCGTAGGTCTTGCCGACGAGACAGACGGCGGGGGTCCCTGCGTTCAGGACGGCGGCGAGGACGTCGTCGTTCTCGGCCGAGCGGCCCGCCCGCTTGGTCATGCCGAAGGCCGTGAATGTGGCCTTCGTATCGGGGCGGCTGTCGAAGAAGTCGCTGTCGGTCGGGTTGGCGCCGGGCCAGCCGCCCTCGATATGGTCGATCCCGAGGGCGTCAAGGGCCGCCGCGATCTGGCGCTTCTCGGCGACCGAGAACTGCACCCCTTGGGTCTGCTGGCCGTCGCGGAGGGTGGTGTCGTAGAGGTAGAGGCGGTCCAATTTCATGAGGTGCCTCCGGGTGTGAAACCACTCGGGATTTCACGCGTGAAATCCGAGGTTATTCGTTGATTCAAAACGATTTTTCGATTTCCGTTAACCGGATCGAAAGGGTTTTGCGCGCGACAAAGGCCCGGTTCGCCCGCGAACCGGGCAGCGCCCGACCCGCCCTGCTGTGCATTCAGCACTCTTCTTCTCCCACCCGGATCGCCTGCGACCCGGTTCGCCCCCGACCCGCCCCCCAGGGCGAGGGCGAAATCGCCCCCACCCTCGGGCCGGGGGCGAACCTCTGTTGCGTGCGATGCGGTCAGGAGGCTCATTTCAGGGCCACCAGCTTTGCAGGATCGAAGTCGGGCGCGAGTTCCCACTCTGCCCCTTTCGGCGTGTCCTTCACAATCACACCAGCCTCGGCGAAAACGTCTCGGAGCGCGTCGGCGCGGGCAAAGTCCTTATTCCTGCGAGCCTCCGAACGCTGGGCGATCAAGGAATCTATTTCTGCCTTCACTGCAGCGTCAATGACAATGCCTCGGCCTCGGGCACGGACATTTCCCACCTCGACGCCTCCTGTTCCGACAATGACCTCACTCGACCAATTCCAATTGTCCAGTTCATTGGTGAGCAAACCCATTAACCCCGCCGACGCCTTCAAACCCTCCGCATCCCCCGCACCCGCTAACGCATGCAATTCGGCAATCGCGCTCGCCGTGTTGAGGTCGTCGGCGAGCGCGGCGATGACGGAGGGCGCGGGGCTCGGCGCGGGCTCGATGTCCGCGGCGAGCCCACGCCACTTCCGAAGCGTCGCCTCGGCCTGCTTCACCTTCTCCTCCGTCCAATCCATCGGTTTGCCGTAATGCGTCTGGAGATAGACGAACCGGATCACCTCCCCCGGGATGCCCTGATCCAGCAAATCACGCACGGTGAAGAAGTTGCCCAGGGACTTGGACATCTTCTTGCCCTCGACCTGGAGCATCTCGTTGTGCATCCAGACCTTCGCGAAGTCTCCCTCCGGGTGGCTGCACATCGACTGGGCGATTTCGTTCTCGTGGTGCGGGAACTGGAGGTCGATGCCGCCGCCGTGGATGTCGAAACTCTCGCCCAGAAGCTCGTGCGCCATCGCCGAGCACTCGATGTGCCAGCCGGGGCGGCCCCGGCCCCAGGGCGAGGCCCAGCCCGGCAGGTCGTCGGTCGAGGGCTTCCAGAGGACGAAGTCCATCGGGTCTTCCTTGAAGGGTGCCACCTCGACCCGCGCGCCCGCGATCATGTCGTCGACCGAGCGGCCCGAGAGCTTGCCGTAGTTCTCGTAGGACCGGACGCGGAAGAGGACGTGGCCCTCCTTTTCGTAGGCGTGGCCCTTCTTGATCAGGTCCTCGATCATCGCGATCATCTGGCCGATATATTCGGTCGCGCGCGGCTCTTCCGTCGGATCGAGATTGCCGAGAGCGGCCATGTCGGCGTGATACCAGCCGATCGTCTCGTCGGTACGCTCGTGGATCAGGTCTTCCAGCGAACGCGGGTCGCCCGCATCCTTGCGGCGCTGCGCCTCGGCGTTGATCTTGTCGTCGACGTCGGTGAAGTTGCGGACATAGGTCACGTGATCTACCCCGTAGACGTGCCGCAGAAGCCGGAACAAGACGTCGAAGACGATCACGGGGCGGGCATTGCCGATATGGGCGCGGTCATAGACCGTCGGCCCGCAGACATACATCCGCACATTCTTGGGATCGATGGGCTCGAAGACCTCCTTAGCCCGGGTCTTCGTGTTGGTGAGCCTGATGGTCGTCATGGCCAATTTCCCTCGCGCACGCATCCCGGCGGCGGGCTTAGCAGTCTTCAAATGGGTTGGAAACAGAAGAACGGCCCGCCTGACTTGTGTCAGCCGGTAATGCAGATGATGCAGATGTTGCCGTTCGTGTTCATGAAACGCGTTTTAGCGCAAACCGCCTGACCTGCCAAGGCTTTCCAGCGCGCGGGCCGCGTGGCATCCTGCCCGCTATGAGCCGCGATCTGGTCAATTCGATCTGTGCAGCCCTGCCCGGCGCCGAGGTGTCCGACCCGTGGGGCGGCGGGCACGACGCCTGGAAGGTCGGCGGCAAGATGTTCGCCTGCATCGGCGCGGTCATGCCGGGCGTCTCGGTCAAGACCGACAGCGTCGAGACCGCGGAGATGCTGATCGACGCCGGCGTCGGGGTGAAGGCGCCGTACTTCCACCGCTCCTGGGTGAACCTTCCGTTCGAGAGCGACGAGGCGGAGCTTCGCCACCGCATCGAAAGCTCCTACCGGCTGGTACGGGCGGGCCTGCCGAAGAAGGTCCGGGCGGTCCTGCCCCCCGGTCCCTGACGGCAGCCCTCCGCTCGTATCAGCCGCCGATGCGGGTGAACTCGACCCGCGGATCGGGGCCGAGGCTCAGCCAGCCGGCGATGACGCGGCGCACGTGGGCGGTGATATGGGATTTCTGGCTGGCGCCGCGCGCCCGCGCCTCGAGCATCTTGATGCCCGACAGGGCCGGCAGCGACGCCTCGATCATGTCGGGACCGGCGAGCACCCTGCCCGTGCGAGCATCTACAGCCCGGAGGACGAATTCGATGTCGTGCACGCCGGCACGCTGAAGGCGCTGTTCGGCTTCGAAGGTCAAGGCGTGGAACCGCGAAACGGTCAGTTCCAGCCGCACGGGCGTTCCGCCCTTCAGCCCTGCCGCGCCCTGTCGCGTGGCGTCGGTGAGGATCGTCGCGACCTGCGCCCGGCGGTCGCCCGGCGGGTCTTCGCGCCAGACGATGTCGGCATTGGGCAGAAGCGTCCGCGCCTCGGACACGCTCAGCGTCTCGGGGACCGTGACCGAGACCCCGGCCAGGCGCCAGCCCGCCGATTGCTCGGCCGGAACCGGAGCCGAGTAGCTGGTCCGGAAATCGGCGCAGGCCGCCAGCGCCAGTGCGGCCGACAGAATGCCGAGCCTCGTCAGAACTTTCACGATGCGCATGTCACACCATCCTTCCTTCTGCCGGACGATTCGCGTGTTCGGCGCGGTCTTTTTCGCCTTCATACCGACAATAATGTGGCAACGTCGGATATCCCTTGGGTAAATTTCGCTATAGCCCGATTTCCGGGCCGCTCTGATGACAGGCTGCAACAGCACACGACCCGGTGCGACATCTTGCGCGTGACCTTGCCAAGCCGCGAGGGCCATGGCTTTCCCGGACCCCGAGGAGGGATGACAGTGACACGCTTCGCGATGATCCGAGCGATCGGGACGATCCGCCTGGGCTTTCTGATGGCCTTTTTCTGGCTCGCGGCCCCTATGACAGCGCAGGCCAAGCCCTACCCCGAGCCACGCGATCTTTACGTCAACGACTTCGCCGGGGTCATAGCTGGAGACACCGAGACGCGCCTTGCCGCGACGCTGGCCGCGCTATTCGACGAGACGGGCGTCGAGATGACGGTTGTGACGCTTCGGAGCCGCGCGGAGTTCGACGACGCACCATCTACGGAGGGGTTCGCGACGGAGTTGTTCAATGCCTGGGGCGTGGGCGATGCCGGCCGCAATGACGGCATCCTCGTCCTGCTTCTGACCGATGACCGGGAAACCCGGATCGTGCTCGGGTCTGCCTATCACCAGGGCTTCGACGTGGCCGCGCAGGATATCGTGAGCCGCTGGATGGTGCCCGCCTTCCGCGAGGGCCGCCATGGCGAGGGCATTACTGCCGGGGTGGCCGAGACCGCCGAGCGCATCGCCCGGCGCCACGCAGCGTCGCTGCCGCCCGCAGCGGTCCCGGAGGCAGAAAGGGGCTTCGCCGACCGGTTCGGCGGCTGGATATTCGCGGCAGTCTTCTCCGCGATTGTCGCGCTCGGCTTATTCGAGCGAAGGCTGCGCGATGCGTTCTACCGCCTGAGACGCTGCCCGCAATGCGGCGCACGCGGCCTGCACCGGCACCGGGATGCGCCCGAGAACAAAGGCACGCGGGAGGGCCGGATCGGCCGGCTCACCGTCACCTGCGACAACTGCGACTACCGGGACGAGCGGGAATACCGGGTCTCGCCGCGCCGCCGCACCGGCGGATCGCGCGGCTCCTTCGGGGGTGGCCGGTCGTCGGGCGGCGGGGCGAGCGGACGCTGGTGACCGCGCCCGCGCGCACCGCTCAGAACCGGAACCCGACATTGACCGACGCGGTCGTGGCCGTGAGATCGGTGGTACTTCCGCCAAACTTGTTGAACTGGTTGGTCAGGATCTCCGCCCCGATCGTCCATTGCGGGTCGATCGCGTAATCCGCGCCGACGCCCGCGAACCAGCCGGTATCGGTGCTACTCCTGCCGCCGAGCCGCGCCTTTGCCCGGGCCGGTCCGGCCGTCGCGTAGACCAACACCTTGCCGAGATCAGCGCCGGCTCTGAGCTTGAGCCGCGTGATCGACTTGAGCTTGTCGGAACCGCCCGAAAGCTTGATGTCCGCAATGTCGTGGTCGACGCCCACACCCAGAACCCAGCCTTCCATTTCCCAGTCGTAGCCGGCCCGCAGACCGTAAAGCACGCCGTTGTCCTTGACGCTCCCTGCCTTGACCCTCCCGTATCCGACAGCCGCCCCGACATAGCCACCCGTCCAATCATAGTCGGACCCGATGAGCGACAGCTGCTGCACGGCGGAGGTTTCCTGCAATGCGACCGGCGCCTGCGGTCCGTCCGCTTGAACCGGCAATGCAAAAGACACGGCGACCAGGACGGCTGGCCCAAATTTCATGAAGCGATGCATTCCGATCTCCTGTTCCGATCCAGACAGCCTCGCTCCCGGCAGTGCGCGGCGCGGGGCTTGCCGGGAATGGTTGCAGGATGGGTGCCGAGGGCCTATCCGACGAACATGGGTCGGCTAGAATACGCTCAGCCCGCGACGACCGCGCAGCCGCGTATGGCATTCGTCATACGCTGACGGGGAGATCGCGCATTGGAATGAAAGACGTGGTTTTACCGGTCGCGTCCTTTTGATTGTTTCCGCAGTCGCGTAGCGCCTCCCCGGCGATCGGAGATACGCCAATCGTGCGTGAGTGCATTACTTCTCGCATATCCCTGTCGACCGACAACACAACCGACGCGCAGTCGGCCTGCAACGCGGCGGCGTCGGCAGATGCGGGCCTCTGTTCACTCGGCCTGGATATCGAGCACGCAATCCGCATGGAGATGACGGCGAATCTGGACGTCGCTCCGGGAACCTGTTCGGCGCCTTACAGCTCTCAGAAGAGAAAGCTGCAAATCCTTCCAACCGACTGCCTTGAGGAGCAGCCTGATCTTGCGACGGCTTTCCCTGAGATGAGCGCCAAGTTTCTGTTCGATAGTCTAATCGTTCATAAGCTTGCGCATGCCTTCCTGGATCAGGCAGCCGCAGACCGCTTCTTGACCACCATCGCGCATGAGTACCTGGCCCACGCAATTCAGCTTGATGCGTTTCCAGAAAGGGACCGGGCGCACATGATCGCGAAGGCCGATGTCCAGGAACCGATCAAGCTGGCGCAGACCAACGACGCTGTCCTGAAGCTATCACCACTCAGATTTGCAGCGATGTCCTGGTTTCATTTCAGGCACGAAGGTCGTGATTCCTCGCTCGTGCAACGCGCTGTTGATGGCAAAGTGATATTCGACAGCCTGCGCGAGCGACTGTTTTCTTTCCGGACCCGTATTCACGGCAATCGGAAGCGGCGCTCATTGCCTTCGGCGCGCCCGAAAGCGGACTCTCGGCGAGGACCATTCGGGGATGCCGCAGCCCTACCGCCACGTCGGGCGCAGACGATGGCGCGGGGGGCCGCGGGCCCCCCGCCGCTCGATCAGAAGCGGAAGCTCGCGTTGACCGACGCGGTCGTGGCGTCTACGTCGATACCGGATCCATCGAAATCGTCGAACTGATGGGTCAGGATCTCGCCGCCCACTGTCCAGCGCTGATTCAGCATGTAGTCCGCGCCGATCCCGGCGAACCAGCCGTTGTCGGAGCGGCTCACACCGCCGATCTCGGCCTCCGCCCGTGCGGCACCGGCCGTCGCATAGAGAAGCGTCTGACCAAGATCCGCGCCCACGCGAAGTTTCAGCCGTGCGACCGATTCCAGGTTGTCCGGCCCGCCGCCCAAGTCGATGTCGGCGAAGTCGTAGTCGACGCCTGCGCCCAGGACCCAGCCGCCGAAATCCCAGTCATAGCCGCCGCGCACGCCGTAAAGCACGCCGTCGCCGTCCAGGCCGGGGGCCGACACGTCGCCGTAGCCGATCTGCGCACCGACATAGCCGCCGGTCCAGTCCGTGCTGGGGGCGACCGGAATAACCGGCGCGGCGACAATGGGCTCGGGCGCCGGTTCGCCCAGGCCGGCGGCGAATGCCGGGGCCGCCGTGGAACCGGCAAGCGCGGCAGCAAAGGCGGCTTTTGTCAGGGTGTTCATAATGTTCTCCAACTCTGCTCCAAGTTTTCGGCGCACCCTACTGGATTGACACGCCGGTCCCCTGACACGTAGGCGCGCGATACCGCGCGCCAAGCGGCATTCACAAAGCCTTGAGAGTAAGTGGCAGACATTTGCCTGCGCCGGCATGATATTGCGCATCGGCGGCGGGGACGCCGCCTTCGGCCGATGTGGACAGCACGCGAGCTTCACGTTAGTTTATGAACGTTCGTTCATTTAACCGCGAGGCCCCCATGAAGATCGCAGACGCCGCCGCTATCGTCACTGGAGGCGCCTCGGGACTCGGCGCCGCGACCGCCTGGGCACTGCGGGAGAAGGGCGCCCAGGTCACCATCCTCGACCGTGCCGCGGAAGGAGCCGACTACGCGAAGGAGATCGGCGCCGCTTTCGCCGAGGTCGACGTGACCGAGGAAGGTTCCGCCGAAACCGCCGTCGCAGCGGCGCGCGCGGAGATGGGACGGATCGACATCCTCGTCAACTGCGCCGGGATCGCCACCGGCGAAAAGACCCTGGGCCGCGAGGGGCCGCACCGGCTCGAGAGCTTCCGGCGCACGATCGACATCAACCTTGTCGGCACCTTCAACGTGATGCGCCTTGCAGCCGCCGAGATGGCAAAGAACGGCGGTCCCGAGCGTGGCGTGATCGTCAACACCGCCTCGATAGCGGCCTTCGACGGCCAGAAGGGCCAGGCGGCCTACGCTGCCTCGAAGGGCGGGATCGTCGGGCTGACGCTGCCCGCCGCGCGCGATCTCGCGAGCCTCGGCATCCGCGTCTGCGCCATCGCGCCGGGGATCTTCGCAACGCCGATGATGCGGGGGCTTCCCGAGGAGGTGCAGGAAGGCCTCGCGGCCGAGGTGACGTTCCCGAAGCGGCTCGGCGATCCGGCCGAATTCGCCGCGCTCGCCGCCTTCATCGTCGAATGCGGCTACCTGAACGGCGAGGTGATCCGCCTCGACGGCGCGCTTAGGATGCGCTGATGCCGAGGGAGAACCGCGTCACGCCGGAAGGCGCGATCGTCGCCCATCCCGGACGCGGCCTTCTGACGGGCAACCGGGGCATCCTTTACGATACCTCGGGACGCCGACGCTGGAACCATCGCATCAAGGCGTGGATCGCCTGCCGCCTGGACTATCCCGGCCGCCGCCAGCCTCTGGCCTCGGGCCACAGATGGACGCCGCTTTTCTTCCTAGACGAGGCTGTGGCGCTGGCCGCCGGGCACCGGCCTTGCGCCTTTTGCCGGCGGGCGGACTATGACCGCTTGCGCGCGGCCTGGGCGGCGGCGGGCCTCGGCGACGATCCCCGCGCCCCCGAGATCGACCGCTGCCTGCACGCGGCCCGCATCGTGCCACGCCGGGGAACCAAGGTGACCTGCCGGGCGGATATCGCGACCCTTCCCGACGGCGCCTTCGTCGCCATGGCGGGCGGTTCGTGCCTGGTCCTCGGCGACCGACTTCTGCCCTATGCGCCCGACGGCTACCGCCCCGCCCTGCCACGTCCCGGCGGCGGCATCGCCGAGGTAATGACGCCCGCGCCCTTGGTCGCGGTCCTCGCGGCGGGATACCGGCCCATGCTGCATTCATCCGCCGCTGAAGCACCCGCTTCACCCGGCGGCGGGCGCGCCACATGCTCGGGCGTCAACGAGGCCCGGATGGGACGCGCCATGCCCGACGACAGTGTTCTTCTGCCCGAATACGACCGCCTGCTCGACGCCGATATCCGGGCCTTCATCCGCGAGGCCGAGAGCTTCTATCCCCCTGACTGCATCAGCCAGTCGCGTGGCGAGCAGCGCGCCTGCTACGTTCGTCTCTGCCAGGCATTCGATGCGCCGAGGCCCAAGGGCCTAGCGGTCACCGACCGCACATTCGGCGGGGTTCCCTGCCGGGTATACGCCCCGACCGACGTACTCTCCGGCCCCGTGGTCGTCTATTTCCACGGCGGCGGCTTCGTCCTGGGCGGGCTCGACAGCCACGACGCGATTTGCGCCGAGCTTGCCGCCGCGACGGGATATCGGCTCGTCTCGGTCGGCTACCGCCTCGCGCCCGAACACCTGCATCCGGCGCAGTATGATGACGCCCGCGCGGCGGCCGCCGCGGTCGCCGGGGAATTCGCCGCGCCACTGCTTCTGGCGGGCGACAGCGCAGGCGCGACCCTCGCCGCCGCGCTCGCGCATGGGCTGAGGGGCGGTGCGGTCGCGATATCGGGCCAGGTCCTGATCTACCCTTATCTCGGCGGCGACCTCGACCGGGGAAGCTTCCTGATCCATGCCTACGCGCCGCTTCTGACGCGCGATGACATGGTGTACTACGCTCAAGTTCGTTTTGGCGACGGTCCGATCCCACGCGATGCCACGGCCAACCCGCTTCACGACAGCGATTTCTCCGGCCTGCCGCCGAGCGCCGTCTTCGTCGCCGGATGTGATCCGCTGGCCGATGACGGGCGCGCCTATGCCGCGCGGATATCGGCCGCCGGCGGCAGGGCGCGGGTGATCGAAGACTCCGGCCTGGTCCACGGTTATCTCCGCGCCCGCCACAGGAGCGCACGCGCCCGGGACGCATTCCGGCAGATCATCGCGACCCTCTCGGCGCTCGGCCGTGGCGAGGCGCCCTGAGCGTCAGCGCAGGAACGGCTCCTCGCCCATGCTGGCCGGGACGGGGACGCCGAGCCGCGCGAGGATCGTGGGCGCAAGTTGAAGCTGGTCGAGGATCTCGTCCGATGCAGGCCCTTCGGCGGGCCCGAAATAGTAGAGCGCCGCATCCTGCTGATCTGCGCCGGCGCCGCCGTGATGGCCACGCACCGACTGGCCGTGATCGGCCGTCACCACCACCTCGTAGCCCGCCGACCGCCAGCGGGCGACGTAGGGCGCAAGCTGACCATCCAGCCGGAAGCACGCCTTGTCCATCTCTGTGCAGTCGTGCCCGAAACGGTGACCCATGCTGTCGAGCGTGCAGCTGTGCAGCATGCCGTAGTGGATGCCATGACGCTCGTAGAGCATGGTGAGCGTCGCGAACAGATCCGCGTCGCAGGGCGTCATCTGGTTGTCATGGCCGTAGCCCGTCATCGTGTGGAAGCGGCCGTGGCTGATCGGGCTGGCCTGCGGCTCGTCGTATTCGATGTCGCGGACCGGATCGAAAGGAGCGCGGTTGAAGAATTCGGACCAGAAGCTATGGGCGACCGCGCCGGTCCTCCGGCCCGCCTTCGTGGCTTCGGAAAAGATGTCGGGCTCCACCACCCGGAAGATAGTCTCGTTCGAGGTGACGCCGTGGACCTGCGGGCTGACGCCGGTATGGATCGAGGCGTAGCACGAGGCGGAGGTCGAGGGCAGGACCGAGCGGATGCGCCAGACCCGGGCCTCGCCGGACGCGACCCAGCCTTCGAGATTGCCGAAATAGCGCCGCCAGTTGTCGTAGGGCACGCCGTCGATGATGATCAGGAGAAGCTTGCGGTCCAAGGATCGGTCCTTCCGTAGTCGCGAGGGGAATCGCCTCCCCGTCGCGGCGCAGAGTGCCGGGTGGATAACGGCGCTTCAATGACGGTGGCGGCAGCGTCATGTCGCCCCGCGACCAGACTGGCCCCAGCGCCTCGCGCAATCTCGCCCCGAACCTCTCTCGGAGACACGTATATGGCGCGCCGTCCAAACATCCTGATCCTGATGGTCGACCAACTGAACGGCACGCTGTTTCCCGACGGACCCGCCGACTGGCTGCACGCGCCGAACCTCAAGCGGCTCGCCGAACGGTCAGTCCGGTTCAGGAACGCCTACACCGCCTCGCCCTTGTGCGCCCCCGGCCGGGCGTCGTTCATGTCAGGCCAGTTGCCGTCTCGCACGGGCGTCTACGACAACGCCGCAGAGTTCGCCTCCGACACCCCGACCTATGCCCATCACCTGCGCCGCGCGGGCTACCAGACGTGTCTCTCGGGCAAGATGCACTTCGTCGGCCCCGACCAGCTCCACGGCTTCGAGCAACGCCTCACGACCGACATCTACCCCGCCGATTTCGGCTGGACGCCCGACTACCGCAAGCCCGGCGAGCGGATCGACTGGTGGTACCACAACATGGGCTCCGTGACCGGCGCGGGCGTCGCCGAGATCACCAACCAGATGGAATACGACGACGAGGTCGCCTACAACGCGACGGCGAAGCTCTACGACCTCGCGCGCGGGCTCGACGACCGGCCGTGGTGCTTGACCGTGAGCTTCACCCACCCGCACGATCCTTACGTCGCGCGAAAGAAGTTCTGGGACCTCTACGAAGATTGCGAGCACCTCCTGCCCGGAGTGCCCGCGATGGCCTACGAGGACCACGACCCGCACGCGCAGCGCATATTCGACGCGAACGACTGGCGGAACTTCACGATCACCGAGGAGGATATAAGCCGCTCGCGCCGCGCCTATTTCGCCAATATCTCCTATCTCGACGACAAGATCGGCGGCATCCTCGAGGCGCTGGAGACGACGCGGCAGGAGGCGGTCGTGCTCTTCGTCTCCGACCACGGCGATATGCTGGGTGAGCGCGGGCTGTGGTTCAAGATGAACTTCTACGACGGCTCGTCGCGCGTGCCCCTGATGATCGCCGCGCCGGGGCTTTCGCCCCAACGCATCGACGCGCCTGTCTCGACCATCGACGTGACGCCCACGCTCTGCGATCTCGCCGGTGTCTCGATGGACGAGGTCATGCCCTGGACCGACGGGATGAGCCTCGTGCCGCTCGCGAAGGGCACGGAGCGAACCGCGCCGGTTATGATGGAATACGCGGCGGAAGCGTCCTACGCACCCCTGGTCTCGCTCCGCTACGGCCAGTGGAAGTACAACCGCTGCGCGCTCGACCCCGATCAGCTCTTCGACCTCGACGCCGACCCGCACGAGATGAGGAATCTCGCCGCCGACCCGGCCCACGCCGGCACGCTTTCGGCCCTGAAGACCAAATCCGAAGCGCGATGGGACCTCGCCCGCTTCGACGCCGAGGTGCGGCAAAGCCAGGCCCGCCGCTGGGTCGTCTACGAAGCGCTTAGGAACGGCAGCTACTTCCCCTGGGATTTCCAGCCCTTGCAGAAGGCCTCCGAGCGCTACATGCGGAACCACATGGATCTGAACGTGCTTGAAGACTCCAAGCGCTTTCCGCGCGGCGAGTGAGGCAATCTTTCGTGCCTCCGGAGGAGGCATGCTTTTGAGCACGAGAAAGCCGGTCCTTCCCCTGTTTGCGAACACCCTCAGGGCGTGAATGCCGCCTGCCCCGCCGCCACCCTAGCCGCGCTGCGCGAGGACCACACCCGCCGCCATGAGGCAAAGCCCGAGCGCACGCGCGGGCGTCACCTGCCGCACGATGGCACCCATGAGCCCGAACTGGTCGATGAGCGCGGCCGAGAGCAGCTGTCCGAGAAGCACACAGGTGATCGCGTTGCCGATCCCGAAGCGCGGCGCGACCCAAGTGATCGACAGCACGTAAAACGCAACAAGAAGCCCCGCGAGGAAGAGATGCTTCGGTTCGCCGGGCGCCTCGGCGAGCGGCGAAAACCCGGACGTCAGAACGACGACGAGCGCGGTGCCGCAAAACGCCACCGCGAAGAGGACAAGCGCGGCCGCGGGCGGCGAGGCGAGTCGGTGGCCGAGTTGCGCGTTGAGCGCGGCGAGGACCGGGATCCCGATCCCGGCTAGAATCATGATCGCCCCGTATCTCATGGTTTCCGCCGTCATCTCCGCTCTCCGCCGGCTGCCTGTCGCGCCGCGATCCTGCCCGCGCGGACGTAGGCTGTCCATCCGGTCCGCGCGCCGACCGCCCTGCACCTGATCCCGGTCCGCGCCCCCGCGTAGGTGGAAAAATGCAAGGAGAATCCGGCGTTTGCCCTTGCAATGCAGCCCACATTTCCGATCTTGAACACGACCGGACGGGGGTCCCGATTTGACTTACGTGTTCTTCCTCATCGGGCTTGCGGGCCTTTTTCTGGGCGGTGAACTGCTCGTCCGGGGCGCGGTCGGCGTTGCGCGGCGGCTCGACGTGCCTCCTCTGGTAATCGGACTGACGATCGTCGGCTTCGGAACGTCCACGCCCGAGCTTCTGGTCGCGCTTCGGGCGGCGCTGGAGGGAGTGCCGGCCCTCGCCCTCGGCAACGTCATCGGGTCCAATATCGCCAACATCCTCCTGATCCTCGGCGTCGCCGCGCTGATCGCTCCGGTGCCGCTCAGGTTCGGCGATCTGTCACGCGACTTCATGGTCGTCATCGGCGCGACGGTCATCTTCTGGGCGATGCTCGGCGGCGGCGTCGTCTCGCGCGGCGAGGGGGTGCTGCTTTTCCTCGGGCTCATGGCCTATCTCGCGGCCTGTTTCCGCTCGGCGGCAGGCAGCGCCCCGCCCGGACCCGACAAAGGCCCGCCGCCCCTGCTCGGCAAGAGCCTCGCGCTGGCGGCCGCAGGGCTTATCGCGGTCGTGATCGGAGCGGGTCTTCTGGTCGACTCGGCGAGTGAGATCGCCCGCTCGCTCGGGGTGAGCGAAGCGGTGATCGGCCTGAGCATCGTCGCGGTCGGCACCTCGCTGCCCGAACTCGCAACCTCTGTCATGGCGGCGATGCGCGGCCATCCCGAGATCAGCGTGGGCAACATTCTCGGCTCCTGCGTCTTCAACATCTTCGGCATCATCGGGATCACGGCCATGGTGACGCCGGTCCCCGTCGATCCGCGCTTTGCCGGGCTCGACATGACCCTCGCGCTCGCCTCGGCGCTCACCATGTTCGGCTTTGCCGTTCTGCCCGAGCGCGTAAGCCGGGTCGGCGGCCTCGGGCTTCTGACGGCCTACTGCGGGTACATGGCGCTTCTAGGCCCCGCCTAGGCACGGGCCGAGATTCGCGTTTCTTTCGCCGGGCTCGACAGTCGGCGCAATAAAAATAGCCAAACCGCGCGCGTTGCGACACTTTATTGCCGATTTTGCCGGTTGACGCCCCCGCCCGCCCTGCCTAATGTCCGCTGCGCAGCAGCATAGGGAACCGGGCGGATGGCTCCGATCCTCGTACTTGTCAGGACGTGGCGCATGGGCCGGTGACGGTACTCCATACCCGACCCCATGCGCCTCCGGATCGACACCCGGGGGCTTTTTGTTGCCGCACATGCGAGGCGGAAGAAGAGAGAGAAAGACGATGTCACGGCAGATGACCGGTGCGAAGATGGTGGTCCAGGCGCTCAAGGATCAGGGCGTCGATGTGGTCTTCGGCTATCCCGGCGGCGCGGTGTTGCCGATCTATGACGAAATCTTCCAGCAGAACGATATCCGCCACATTCTCGTGCGCCACGAACAGGGCGCGGTGCACATGGCCGAGGGCTATGCCCGTTCGACCGGCAAGCCGGGCGTCGTGCTGGTCACGTCGGGCCCCGGCGCCACGAACGCAGTGACCGGCATGACCGACGCGCTGATGGACTCGATCCCGGTCGTCGTCCTGACCGGCCAGGTGCCGACCTTCATGATCGGAACCGACGGCTTCCAGGAGGCCGACACGGTCGGCATCACCCGGCCCTGCACCAAGCACAACTGGCTCGTGAAGGAACCCGAGAAGCTGGCCGACACGCTGCATCAGGCCTTCCATGTCGCGACCCAGGGCCGGCCCGGCCCTGTACTCGTCGACATCCCCAAGGACGTCCAGTTCGCAACGGGCCCCTATCGCGGCCCGCGCGAAGCCTCGCTCGGCCACTACAAGCCGAAGGTGAAAGGCGATCTCGACAAGATCACCGCGCTTGTCGAGATGATGGAAAAGGCCGAGCGGCCGATCTTCTACACCGGCGGCGGCGTGATCAACTCGGGCCCCGGCGCGAGCCAGCTTCTGCGCGAACTGGCGGACGCGACGGGATTCCCGGTGACCTCGACGCTGATGGGCCTTGGCGCCTATCCGGCCTCGGGCAAGAACTGGATCGGAATGCTGGGGATGCACGGCCTCTACGAGGCCAACCTCGCCATGCATGGCTGCGACCTGATGATCAATCTTGGCGCGCGCTTCGACGACCGGATCACCGGCCGGATCGCCGATTTCTCGCCGAAATCGAAGAAGGCGCATGTCGATATCGACCCCTCCTCGATCAACAAGGTGATCCATGTCGACCTCGCCATCACCGGCGATGTGGGCCATGTGCTCGAAGACCTTTTGAAGGTCTGGAAGGCGCGCGGGCGCAAGGTCAACAAGGCTGGACTGACGAAATGGTGGGGCAAGATCGAGCAGTGGAAGCTGAAGAGTTGCCTTTCCTACAAGAACTCAGACAAGGTCATCAAGCCGCAATACGCGCTCCAGCGGCTCGAGGAACTGACCAGGGGCCGCGACCGATATGTCACGACCGAGGTCGGCCAGCACCAGATGTGGGCGGCGCAGTTTCTGGGCTTCGAGGAACCGAACCGCTGGATGACCTCCGGTGGCCTGGGGACCATGGGCTACGGATTTCCCGCCTCTATCGGCGTGCAGATCGCCCATCCGCAAGCTTTGGTGATTAACGTGGCCGGCGAGGCGTCGTGGCTGATGAACATGCAGGAGATGGGCACCGCCGTGCAGTTCCGCGCGCCGGTCAAGCAGTTCATCCTGAACAACGAGCGTCTCGGCATGGTCCGCCAGTGGCAGGAACTGCTGCACGGCGAGCGATATTCGCATAGCTGGTCGGAGAGCCTGCCGGATTTCGCCAAGCTCGCGGAAGCGTTCGGGGCCAGGGGCCGCAAGGTCGACAAGCCGAAGGACCTCGACGACGCGATCCAGGAGATGCTTGACTATGACGGGCCGTTCATCCTCGACGTTCTCGTCGAGAAGCACGAGAACTGCTTCCCGATGATCCCGTCGGGCAAGCCGCACAATGAGATGCTTCTGGGCGATGCCTCGACCGAGGGTGCGATCCAGTCGGGCGGCGCGGTGCTGGTCTAGTCCGCGGAGTCCGGGGCATCGCCACGGGACCCCCGAGGTATTCGAACAATGAAGAAAGAGGGATTCGGCCCATGTCGGCGTTGAAGATCAAGAAGGGCTCCTCGAGCCACTCCGCCTATGACCTGCGCGATCCGTTCGGCGAGAAGCTGGAATCGCATACGCTGGCGGTGCTGGTCGACAACGAGGCCGGCGTGCTGGCGCGGGTGATCGGGCTCTTCTCGGGCCGCGGATACAACATCGAGAGCCTGACGGTGGCCGAGGTCGATCACGAGGGTCACAGGAGCCGGATCACCGTTGTCACGACCGGCACGGCGCCGGTGATCGAGCAGATCAAGGCGCAGCTCGGACGCCTTGTCCCGGTCCACGACGTCCACGACCTGACTGTCGAGGGGCCTTCGGTCGAGCGCGAACTTGCGCTCTTCAAGGTGGCAGGCACCGGCGAGAAGCGGGTCGAGGCGCTGAGGCTCGCCGACATCTTCCGGGCGAACGTGGTGGATTCCACGCTCGAAAGCTTCGTCTTCGAAATTACCGGGACGCCGGAAAAGATCGACGCATTTGCCGATCTGATGCGGCCGCTCGGACTCGTCGATGTCGCGCGGACCGGGGTGGCCGCGCTCGCGCGCGGGACCTGAGCGGCGGTAGGCGGGCAGGAAACGGCAGGGGAATCGGTTTTCGCCGCCGAGATCGGCATCCACCCGAATACCGAACGGGGCCAGCTGGCGTCGAGCGCGTTCCGGCACCCGCAGTATCGTGTCGAGATGGCAAGGAGGAGAGGAAACTGCGGGGCCCCGGCCGGTTGGCTGGGGAAGGGTGAGCACCGGAGCCCCGCGCCGGCTCGTCTTATCCGTCAGTGGTGAGCGTACCGGCCTCGGTTGCCGCGGTGAACTCCGCGTCATCCACCAGACCGTCGCCATTGGCGTCGATCGCGGCAAATTGGTCTTCGGACAGTGTCGGGTAGCCGACCTGCAGTTCGGCCATGTCGAGGCCGCCGCTGCCGTCAGCGTCGAGGTCCGCAACGCTCTGGGCGAGGGCGCCGGCTGCCGGCATGAGCCCGAGTGCGAGGGTGAAAGCCAGTTTCTTCATCGGAACATCTCCTTGATCGTCCGGTTTCGGAGGGCTCGCCGTTTCGCGGCCCTCACATGTCAGGACGCGGGCGCGGCAGATTTATTCCCGGCCGCGGCCACCCTGCCCCCGGACGCGCGGCACTTCGCGCATGGGGACTGCTTCGCCGCGCGGGAAGTCGCCGGTTAAACGCGCAACCAGGCGGCGATTCCTGGCTCGGCGGAATTCCCCCGGCTTGCGGCGTGGCGCACATGGGTCAATCTCGTCGACGAAAGGAGATCGCCCATGCCACGCTCCAACCGACACGGACCGAACGCCGTCCCCGCTCCCGCCCCCCTCGTCACGCTTATCCCCGACCTCCGCCGGCTCGCGCGGCGGCTCGTCCGCGACCCGGAGGCGGCTGAGGATCTCGTTCAGGAAGCGCTTCTGAGGGTCTGGAGCCAGATGGCGTCAGGCTCCGGCATCGAGGATCTGAAACCCTATCTCATGACCGCCGCGCGCAACATCGCCCGGCGTCCGCCGCGCAAGGCGCTGCCGCTTTCCGACGCACCAGAGCCGAGCGCGCCGCCCGAGGCTCCGCGCCGGCTGGTGCTGCGAGAAGTCGCCGCCGCGCTGTCGCGGTTGCCTGCGGCGGAGCAGCGGCTGATCCTGCGTCATGTCGCGGGTGGTGAAAGCTATGCCGAGATGGCCCGGGCCGAGGACCTGCCGATCGGCACCGTCATGTCACGGCTCGCGCGCGGACGGGCGCGGCTCAGGGCCGATTGCGGCCTGCCCGAGCGGGGACCGGCGGCCGCGCTTCTCGCCGGCGAGGACGCCGCCTGACTGCGAAGCATCAATCGGCGCGTCAAGGCGCGCACCTCAAAGCGCGCGAAGCCGACCGTTCCGGATCGGTCGGAGCGGGAACTCGGTTCCGGTTGCTGAAAGACCGATCCATCACGCGGTGGGGACCAGCAAGGATTTCGCACTTGGCCAGAGAATTCGCGACACATGCAAACGAAAAGACCCCGGGGATCGCCCCCGAGGCCCGTCCGCAGATCGAAGTTGTGGCTGATTACTCGGCCAGCGAGCCGGCTTCTTTGGCGGCGGCCAGTTCGTCGGCATCGACCGCGCCGTCGGCATTGACGTCGACAGTGGCGAAGAGTTCGGCAGTCATGTCCGGATAAGCGGCGGTCATCTCCTCGATCGAGTAAGTGCCGTTGCCATCGGTGTCGGTCACGACGGTCTGGGCATTTGCGGCGGCAGCGAAGGCGGCGACGGCGCCGAGGGCCAGAACGAACTTTTTCATCTCTCGTACTCCAGTAAGGGCATCTGCCCTAGAATCAGCGGCTTAAGCGCCACCGTGGGATATGTGGCGCTTTACGGTGCGTCCTGCAAGTAGTGATAAACGGGAGATCACGGAGCCGAGAACGGACGGGCGAAAAGACGCCGATCTGTTCGCGCGGAGCGGGTTGACCGCGAGGGGCAAAGAAAGCGGGGGGCCGAGGCCCCCCCAAGTTTCGCCGTTCAAGCTCGTCCTTTATACCGCTCGGTGTTCTTGCCTGCGGCCTGAACGTCGTCGGGGGCGAGCGCACCCGCCCCGGAACCTGTCACCGGAGTGACCGGCATTCACTGTCCCTTCTCAACTGCATCCGCTGGTCCCGCCGCAGGTGTTGCACTTCATGCAGGTGCCGTTCCTGACCAGCGTGTAGTTGCCGCATTCGCCGCAGGGATCGCCCTCGTAGCCCTGCATCTTCGCCTTGGTGCGGGCGTCCATCGTCACCGTGCCGGTGGCGACCGCCGTGACGTTCGCGGCCACCATCGCCTGCCCGGTCGCCGGCACCAGCGTGTTGAGTGCCGCAACTGGATCGCCCGAAAGCGCCGTCGCCCCCATGCCGCCCTGCAGGACGACCAGTTCCTGCGGCAGGCGTTTTCTCAAGTAGCCGGTCGACGATATCTGCTTCAGCACTTCGAGCGATTTCGACGCCGCGCTTTCGCTGACTTCGGCCACGTTCGCCTGACCCTCGTCCAAACCGCCACCGAGGTCGTCGAAGCTTGCCCCTTCCGGCTTCACATGGGCGAGGTCGGTGCGGTCGAGATAGCTGATCGCCAGTTCGCGGAAGATGTAGTCGAGGATCGAGGTCGCCTGCTTGATCGAGTCGTTGCCTTGGACCATGCCCGCCGGCTCGAACTTGGTGAAGGTGAAGGCGTCGACGAATTCCTCCAAGGGCACTCCGTATTGCAGTCCGACCGAGACCGCGATGGCGAAGTTGTTCATCATCGCCCTAAAGCCCGCGCCTTCCTTGTGCATGTCGATGAAGATTTCGCCCAGCTGGCCGTCCTTGTATTCGCCGGTGCGCAGGTAGACCTTGTGACCGCCGACGATGGCCTTCTGGGTATAGCCCTTGCGCCGTTCGGGAAGCTTCTCGCGGTGGGAGCGGACCATCTCCTTGATCACCACTTTCTCGATGATCTTCTCGGCGAGTACGGCGGCCTTTTCCTGCATCGAGCCGGTGGCGAGGATTTCCTCGGCCTCCTCGTCATCCTCGACAAGCGCTGCCGCCAGCGGCTGCGAAAGCTTGGAGCCGTCGCGGTAAAGCGCGTTGGCCTTGATGCCCAAGGACCAAGAAAGCTCGTAGGCCGCGAGCGTCTCCTCGATCGTCGCGTCGTTCGGCATGTTGATCGTCTTCGAGATCGCGCCGGAGATGAACGACTGTGCCGCCGCCATCATACGGATGTGGCTGCCGACCGAGAGGAACCGCTTGCCCTTCTTGCCGCAGGGATTGGCGCAGTCGAAGACGCTGTAATGCGCGGGGTCGAGATGCGGCGCGCCTTCAAGCGTCATGGTCCCGCAGACATGATCGTTCGCGGCCTCGATCTGCTTCTTGGTGAAGCCGAGGTGACGCAGCAGGTCGAAAGTCGGATCATTAAGCTTTTCAGCAGGAATTCCAAGAGTTTCCTGGCAGAAGTTCTCACCCAGCGTCCACCGGTTGAAGACGAAGCGGATGTCGAAGGCCGAGGGCAGCGCCGCCTCGATCTTGTCCAGTTCCGCCTGGCCGAAGCCGTGGCCGATCAGCGAGGTGTGGTTGATACCGGGACAGTTGCCCAAGGAGGCGTGGCCGACGGCATAGGCGATGATCTCCTCGATCTGGGCCGAGCCGTAGCCGAGCGTCTCCAAGGCCGCGGGAACCGAACGATTGATGATCTTGAAGTAGCCGCCGCCCGCGAGCTTCTTGAACTTCGCCAGCGCGAAGTCCGGCTCGATCCCAGTCGTGTCGCAGTCCATGACGAGGCCGATCGTACCGGTGGGCGCGATCACGGTGGCCTGGGCGTTGCGGTAGCCGTGCTTTTCGCCGAGCGCCAGCGCCTCGTCCCAGGCTGATTTTGCAAGTTCCACAAGATTTTGGTCGGGGCAGCTCGCGTGATCGAGCGGCACCGGCCTAACCGCCAGATCTGCGTAGCCGTCCGCGTTGCCGTGAGCCGCGATGCGGTGATTACGGATGACGCGAAGCATGTGGTCGGCATTCTTGGCATAGCCCGGGAAGGCGCCAAGCTCACCAGCCATCTCGGCCGAGGTGGCGTAGGAGATGCCGGTCATGATCGCCGTCAGCGCGCCACAGAGCGCCCGGCCTTCATCCGAATCGTAGCCGTAGCCCATGTTCATCAGGAGCCCGCCGATGTTGGCGTAGCCGAGGCCGAGCGTGCGGTAGTCGTAGGACCGCTGCGCGATCTCCTTCGAAGGAAACTGCGCCATGAGGACCGAAATTTCCAGCGTGACGGTCCAGAGCCGGGTGGCGTGGACATAGGATTCGGCGTCGAAGCGGCCCTCCTTGTAGAAGGTCAGCAAGTTCATCGAGGCGAGGTTGCAGGCCGTGTCGTCGAGGAACATGTATTCCGAACACGGGTTGGAACCGCGGATAGCCCCGTCTTCCGGGCAGGTGTGCCAGGCGTTCACCGTGTCGTGGAACTGGATGCCGGGATCTGCGCAGGCCCAGGCGGCATGGCCGACCTGATCCCAGAGCTCGCGCGCCTTTATGGTCTTGGCGACCTTGCCGTCGGTTCGGCGGACAAGCTCCCAGTCGGCGTCGTCCTTCACTGCCTTGAGGAATGCGTCGGTCACGCGGACCGAGTTGTTGGAGTTCTGGCCGGAAACCGTCGCATAGGCCTCGGAGTCCCAGTCGGTGTCGTAGGTCGGGAACTCGATCGAGTCGTATCCCTGCTTCGCGTAGTCCAGCACCCGCTTGACGTAAGTCTCGGGGATCGCCACTTTTTTCGCCGATTTGATGGCGGCTTTCAACGACTCGTTCTTCGCGGGATCCACGGCATCCTCAGAAGAACCGTCCCAGCCTCGGATCGCCGCGAAGATCTCGTTGAGCTGCTGCTCATGCATCTTGGAGCCGGCGACGAGCGCCGCCACTTTCTGCTCTTCGATAACCTTCCAGTTGATAAACTGCTCGATATCGGGGTGATCCATGTCGCAAATCACCATCTTTGCCGCGCGGCGCGTGGTGCCGCCCGACTTGATCGCGCCCGCCGCGCGGTCGCCGATCTTTAGAAACCCCATCAGGCCGGAGGACTTGCCTCCGCCTGACAGGGCCTCGCCCTCGGCACGAAGGGAGGAAAAATTCGTGCCGGTGCCAGAACCGTATTTGAAAAGCCGCGCCTCGCGGACCCAGAGGTCCATGATGCCGCCGTCCTTCACCAGATCGTCCGAGACCGATTGGATGAAGCAGGCATGGGGCTGGGGATGTTCGTAGGCCGAGTTGGACTTTGTGAGCTCGCCCGACTTGTGGTCGACATAGAAGTGGCCCTGGCCCGGCCCGTCGATGCCGTAGGCCCAGTGAAGGCCGGTGTTGAACCATTGGGGCGAATTCGGCGCGGCCATCTGGCGCGCGAGCATGTATCGCATCTCGTCGAAATAGGCGCGGGCATCCTCTTCGGTGGAGAAGTAGCCGCCCTTCCAGCCCCAATACGCCCAGGCACCCGCAAGACGGTCGAAGACCTGCTTGCCCGAGGTCTCACCGCCGTAGCGTTCCTCTTTCGACAGCTCTGCCAGGGGCTTTTCATCGGCGACGGAGCGCCAGAGGAAGCTCGGCACGCCCTTTTCGCGTACCTGCTTCAGACGCGCGGGCACACCCGCCTTGCGGAAGTATTTCTGCGCGAGGACATCCGAAGCCACCTGGCTCCAGCCTTCAGGCACCTCCACCCGGTCGTTCCGGAACACGACCTTGCCGTCGGGATTGCGAATCTCCGACACGGTGGTGCGGAACCGAATCTCCGAATAGGCGTCGGCCCCGGCCTTGGTGAATTTGCGTTCGATCTTCATCTGCCCCGTCCTTCGTTTTACTCCCGCGGCGCAGCCTCTCGGGGGCCTTCGCCGCCTTAGCCATCCGGGACGCGATAGGGACAGTCGCTCTCGCGCCGCGGTCTTGCCCGCCACGCACTCACCGCAAGGTCATGCGGCCCGAGTTAATGCTAATCCGTCCCCGTCGTATCGGCCACTAAATGTTGTGGCTTCTCCGTCAGCCCCCACAACCTGACGTATGGTCGTGGCTCGGGTCAACCGATTTTTCACATTTTTTGGAGCAGAATTTTGTTGACCTCGAATCCCGCCGGCACGGTTCTGGCATGGCCGACGATTCATCCACAGGCCGATGGCGCAGAGTCGTCGGCGGAAATTCGCTTATGTGGCGAGGGTTTGGCCACAGCTTCTGAAGGTCCGCATCAATATCGTCCACAGCCAACAGCGTTTCCAAGGGCTTGGGCGGCCACCCGGCACGAGTGCAGAATGACCACAGTCGCGGCCGCTGTCGGAAGGTCCTGGTCCAGAAGGTTGGTCGGGGCGGCGAGATTCGAACTCACGACCTACGGTACCCAAAACCGTCGCGCTACCAGGCTGCGCTACGCCCCGTCGTCCCGTCTCTAGCCGGTCGGCGCGCGAAGGGAAAGGGTCAAGAGCCGTTGCAGGGCCAGAGCGCGGTTTCCTGGTCGAGCGCGGGGTGTCTGAGCGCAGCCCCCTCGCCCAGACCGATCCGTTCGGCCAGCCCGCCGTTGATCTCCAGCACCATCAGCGTGGCGCCGGGACCGGGAATCGGCGTCTCGTCGTGCGGCACGGCCATCGGATGCACCGCGTTCACCCGCCCGTCGGGTCCGATGAAGATCATGTCGAGCGGGATGAGCGTGTTTTTCATCCAGAAGGACACGTCCTGCGGCTGTTCGTAAATGAACAACATTCCTGTGCTGGCGGGCAGATTATCGCGGTGCATGAGCCCAATTCCGCGTTCCTGCGCTGTATCGGCGATTTCGACGGCGAATCGCGCCTCGCCGCCGGGCCATCGGAACTCGGCGAGATCGGCGGCACACTCCGCCGCAGCTGGACCCGCCAGCAGCGCGAGGAGCGCCGCGACGCGAAAGGTGATCATTTCTTTTCCCTAAGCGCGGCTTCCCAGGACACCACCTGGGCCGCCATGCGCCCGCGCTTGCCATCGATGGCGCGCAGGCATACCGCCTCGCCCGGTTGCAGATCGGCAAAGCCGGACCGCCTGAGCACCTCGATATGGATGAAGACGTCCTCGGGCCGGCCATAGACGTTGGCGAATCCGAAACCCTTGCCCTTGTCGAACCATTTTACGCGCGCGGGCTCCAGCGGCAGCGACGCGATCTGCGCCGCGTCGCTATCGCCGAGATCCTCAATCGGCAGCGGGGACTCGTTGTCCGGGGGCAGGATTTCCCGCACCTCGACGGCCTGGGCGCCGCGCGCGGTCTGCTGGACGACCACGGTGATGCGGGCATTGTCCGCCACCGAGCTTTGACCGAAATTCCGCAGCACATTGGCATGAAGCAGGATATCGCCGCCGCTGTCTTCGGCGACGATGAAACCGAAACCCTTGGCCGGGTCGAACCATTTCACGCGGCCGATCACCTCGCGCTGGCTCTGTTGTTCTTCTGTCATCTTCCGTCGTTCCCAACCCCGCCTGTGTCCCACCATGACAGCGGGGGAGGCGGATTCAAGTCCAGAGCAGCGATAAATATCTTACTGGCAATCCACTTACGCGCCTATCAGGGATAAAGCCGCGCTACCGTCCACTCATCCTCAAGCGTCTCGCGACGCCATCGGAACCGGTCGTGAAGCCGAAATGCGCCATCAGCCCAGAATTCGATCTCGAGCGGCTTCAACCTGAACCCGCCCCAAAAGGGCGGTCGACCTGGCGACATACCACGCGTCGCCGTTACTCGTGCTACATCCGCCATCAGCTTGCGCCGGGACGTAAGCGGTTCGGACTGCCGCGACGCCCATGCTCCGAGTTGGCTCTGGAGCGATCGCGACGCGAAATAGGCATCCGCCTGCGGACCCGACTCGCGGGAGGTCAGCCCTCTGACCCTTATCTGGCGGCGAAGCGATTTCCAATGGATCACGAACGCCGCCTTTCCCGACGCGTCGATTTCACGCGCCTTGGCCGACCCGTAGTTGGTGTAAAAGAGAAATGAGTCAGCCTCAATCTCCTTCAGAAGCACCATCCTTACATTCGGAAGTCCGTCATCGTCTACGGTCGCGAGCGCGATGGCGTTGGCGTCAGTGGGCTCGCGCGGTTCCGCCTCGATGAGCCACGAACGGGCGATCGTGAACGGATCGTCGCCGTTGAATATTCCACGCCGTTCACTCATCACCGTGCGATTCCAATGGCTTCCCATTTGAAGTGCATAACTTACCGCAAACTCTCCCTGAGGTTTTGCCGCCCGCCCTTGAAGCGGGTCTGAACTTAGCCTAATGCTTCGGCACCAACTAAGAAAGCGGCGCGAGGGCACGGATGGCAAGCAATTTGATGGCCGGCAAGCGCGGTCTCGTCATGGGGCTGGCGAATGACAAGTCCATCGCTTGGGGCATTGCCAAAGCCTGCGCAGAGGCGGGCGCCGAGATGGCGTTCTCATACCAAGGCGAGGCGCTCAAGAAGCGCGTGGGCCCGCTCGCCGACCAGGTCGGCGTCAAGGAGCTGGTGGAATGCGACGTCGCGGACGAGGCGTCGCTCGACCATCTGTTCGCGCATCTGGCGAAAGCCTGGGGCAAACTCGATTTCGTCGTCCACGCGATCGGCTTTTCCGACAAGAACGAGCTGCGTGGCCGCTATGTCGACACGAGCGCCGAGAATTTCCGGATGACGATGGACATCTCGGTCTATTCGTTCACGGCCGTCTGCCGCCGCGCATCGGCGATGATGCCGGAGGGCGGATCGCTCCTGACGCTGACCTATTACGGGGCAGAGCGCGTCATGCCGCACTACAACGTCATGGGAGTCGCCAAGTCGGCGCTCGAGGCGTCCGTGCGCTACATCGCCGAGGATCTGGGCAAGGACGGCATCCGCTGCAACGCGATCTCGGCCGGCCCGATCAAGACGCTCGCCGCGTCGGGAATCGGCGATTTCCGCTATATCTTGAAGTGGAACGAATACAACTCACCGCTGCGCCGGAACGTCACGATCGACGATGTAGGCAAGTCCGCGCTCTACCTTCTGTCCGATCTGGGCTCCGGCACGACGGGCGAGGTTCTGCATGTCGATGGCGGCTATCATGTCGTCGGCATGAAGGCCGTCGACGCGCCGGACATCGAGAAGTGATCAACGCCGCGGGGCCAGACGCCGCCCGCCCGTGACGGAGGAAGACATGCCCGCCGACCGTCTGCCGCATGAAAAAGGGTTCCATGTCAGCTGGGACCAGATTCACCGCGACGCGCGCGCGCTCGCCTGGCGGCTCGACGGCAAAGGGCCCGACAACGGTGCCTGGACAGCGGTCGTTGCGATCACCCGCGGCGGCATGGCGCCGGCGATGATCGTCAGCCGCGAGCTCGATATCCGTGTCGTCGACACGATCTCGGTCAAGTCCTACAACCATCAGGAACAGACCGAGGCCCGCGTGATCAAGGCGCCTCAGGCCGACATCATGGGCGATCAGGGCGAAGGCGTGCTGGTCGTCGACGATCTCGTCGATACCGGCAAGACGCTGGAACTGGTGCGCAACCTCTATCCCAAGGCGCACTTCGCGACCGTCTACGCCAAGCCCGAGGGCCGAGCGATGGTCGACACCTACATAACCGAGGTCAGCCAGGATACCTGGATCTTCTTTCCCTGGGACATGGCGCTGCAATACGTCGAACCCTATCGCGGCCGGGATTGACGCCCGTGGCAACGCGAGACGGCGAGAGGCGCCATCTGTTGCATCAGGTATTCGAGCTAAGTATCGCCGCCAAAGCATTGTTCGCGCTTGTGGAAACGCTTTCCGGGATCGGGGTTTTCCTGGTCAGGGCGGAGTGGGTTCAGACGCTCGCCCGCTGGCTGACCGCGAGTGAGCTGAACGAGGATCCCGCCGATGCCCTCGCCCGTTGGACGCTGCATCTGGCGGAGGGCTTTTCGGTCAGCACCCAGCACTTCTGGGCGCTCTATCTCTTCAGCCACGGGGCCGTCAAATTGCTCGCACTGGGCGCGCTGGTCTCGGGTGCTCGCTGGGGCTATCCGCTGTCGATCGTGGTCCTGTGCGGCTTCATCGCGCTGCAGATGCACCGGTTCGTGCTGACGCACTCCGTGCTGATGCTTGGTCTGACGGTCTTCGACCTCGCGGTGATTTGGCTGATCTGGCGGGAATACCGCAGCCTGCCGCAGACGCGCGGCGGCTGACGGGGCGGCGTCCGCGCGGCGCGCGGGTTGCAGCGGCCGGTGGCTTCGCTACAGTCCTGCCGACCTCGCAGCCAATGGACGCCAGCGCATGACCTTGCCCCTCAATCCAAATATGAAGGCGACCTTTCCGCCCCCGGTCATGGAAGCGCGGCGCTGGATCGAGGGCGTGACATTCCCGCCCGATCGGCCGCTGATCAACGTGAGCCAAGCCGCGCCGATGGAGCCCCCACCGGAGGAGCTGCGCGCTGCGCTGGCCGAAGCGGCGCTGAACGATCCCGCCGCGCATCTCTACGGACCGGTCCTCGGCCTGCCGGCCTTGCGCGCGGAAGTCGCCGCCCAGTGGTCGGATGCCTATGGCGGCGACATCGCGGCAGGCGAGGTCGCCATCACGCAAGGCTGCAATCAGGCCTTCTGCGCGGTCATGGAGACCATTGCTGAGACAGGCGATGAAGTCATCCTTCCAACGCCTTGGTATTTCAACCACAAGATGTGGCTCGACATGCAGAATATTGCTTGCGTGCCGCTGGCCACCGGCCCGGGTCTCATCCCCGATGCGGAGGCGGCCAGCCGCCTGATCACTGAGCGGACCCGCGCCATTGTGCTGGTCACGCCGAACAATCCCGGCGGCGTCGAGTATCCCGCCGCGACGCTCCGCGCCTTCTTCGACCTGGCGCAGGAGCGCGGCATCGCCCTGATCGTCGACGAGACCTACCGCGACTTCGACGCCCGCACGGGCGCACCGCATGACCTATTCGCCGATCCTGACTGGCGCGGCACGCTGATCCATCTCTATTCCTTCTCGAAGGCCTATCGCCTGACCGGTCATCGCGTCGGCGCGGTCGTGGCCGACGCGGAGCGGCTGGCCGAGGTCGAGAAGTTTCTCGACACCGTGGCGATCTGCCCCGGTCAGCTCGGCCAGATCGGCGCGCTCTGGGGAATGCGGAATCTCAAACAGTGGGTCGCGGGCGAGCGCGCCGAGATCCTTGCCCGCCGCGCGGCGCTTGAGGCCGGATTCGGGCGCCTGCCAAGCTGGAATCTTCTCGGGGTGGGCGCCTTCTTCGCCTATGCCGAGCATCCGTTCGATCTGCCCTCGCCCGAGCTTGCGAAGCGGCTCGTGACCGAAGCGGGCGTGCTTCTTTTGCCGGGTACGATGTTCATGCCCGAGGGCGACCGGGCGGGTGGGTGCCAGCTTCGCATCGCCTTCGCCAACATCGACGCAGAAGGGATCGGGCGGCTCATCGACCGGCTTGCCGCGTTCCGGCCCTGACGCACGGCCTTGCCCCGCCCCTGCGGCTGGCCTAAACACCCTCGGAACTGGTCTTTCGGGAGGGAAGCCCCCATGTCGAACCCGCTGCGCAGCAAGAAGCGCGGAAGCATGATCATCTGGATTTTGGTGGGCATGCTCGTCCTTGGCCTCGGCGGCTTCGGGGCGCGCAATTTCGGCGGATCGGTCCGCGCCATCGGGTCGGTCGGCGACACCGATATCGACCTGCGCGACTATGCCCGGACGCTGAACCGGGAAATCTCGGCCTTCTCGGCGCAGCTCGGCCAGCCGGTCAGCTTCGCACAGGCTCAGTCGCTGGGCATCGACCGGTCCGTGCTGGCGCGCGTAATCTCTTCGGCCGCGCTCGACAACGAGGCGGACCGCATCGGGATTTCTGTAGGCGACGAAGAGGTTCGCCGCCGGGTCCTCGCGTTCGACGCCTTCGCCGGGCTCGACGGCAGCTTCGACCGCGACGCCTATGCGCTGACGCTGCGCCAGGAAGGCCTGAGCGAGGCGGAGTTCGAAGGGAAGCTCAGGGACGAGGCGGCGCGCACGCTTCTGCAGGGCGCGGCACTCGGCGGCACGGCGGCCCCCGACGCGCTGGTCGACCGGGTCGCGGCCTGGCTGACCGAGACTCGCAGCTTCACCGTGGCCGAACTGATCGCCAGCGACCTCGCCGAGACGCTTCCCGAACCGGACGAAGCGGCGCTTATGGCTTATTACGAGGCCCATCCCGACGACTTCACGCGGCCCGAAATTCGCCGCATCAGCTACATCTGGCTGTCGCCTGACATGCTGGCCGACGATGTCCAGCTGGACGACGAGGCGCTGAGCGCCGCCTACCAGGAGCGGATCGACGACTACGTGACGCCCGAACGAAGACTGGTTGAACGGCTCGTCTATCCCGACGAGGCGACGGCGGCATCCGCGAAGGCACGCTACGACGCGGGCGAGGCGACCTTCGAGGCATTGGCCGCCGAACGTGGGCTCGCACTCGCCGACATCGATATGGGCGAAGTGACCGAGGCAGACCTTGGCGGGGCGGGCGAGGCAGTCTTCGCGCTGGACGCGCCGGGCGTGGTCGGTCCCCTTCCTTCCGATCTCGGCCCCGCGCTCTATGCGATGAACGGCATCCTCGAAGCGCGCGAAATCGCGTTCGAGGACGCGCGCGCTGACCTCGCGACCGAGGCCGCGCTCGACCGCGCGCGGCGGCTCGTGGCCGACCAGAGCGACGGGATCGAAGACCTCCTCGCCGGCGGCGCCACGCTCGAGGAGGTCGCGGAAGACACCGGTATGGAGTTCGGGCAAATCGAGATGGCGCCCGATACCGACGAAGGGATCGCCGCCTATACCGGTTTCCGCGACGCGGCGCGCGAAGTGACGGAAACGGATTTCCCGACGCTCGCCGGGCTCGATGACGGCGGGGTCTTCGCGCTGAGACTCGACGGGATAGACCCGCCGGCGCTCCGCCCTCTCGCCGAGGTGCGCGACGCCGTGATCGAGGGCTGGACCAAGGCGGAAACCACGGCGCGACTCGCGGCCATGGGCGAGGAGATCGCCGCCCGAGTCGAAGCCGGTGAGGATCTGGCCGCCAGCGGTTTCGTCACCACGCGCTACGACGAATTCGCGCGCGACGGGCATATCGACGGCGCCCCCCCCGCGCTCGCCGAACGCGTCTTCAAGCTTGACGAAGGTGGTGCGGCGGTCGTGGAGGGCGATGGCGTCGTCTTTGTCGCAGCGCTCGGTGACATCCACAAGGCCGAGCGTGACGGAGCGGAGTTCAAGGCCACGCGCGCCGCGCTGGCGACGCAGATCGGCCAGTCGCTCGCCCAGGACATGTTCCAACTCTATACTCAGGCGCTCAGTGCCGAGGCGGGCATCCGGCTCGACCAGTCGGCAGTCAATGCCGTCCACGCCCAGATGAACTGAAGGACCGGCGCGCCGTGGCACTCACCCCGTCGTTCGACGATTTCGCGAAAGCCTGGGACGAGGGCCGGAACCAGCTTGTCTATACCCGGCTCGCCGCCGATCTCGACACGCCGGTCTCGCTCATGCTGAAGCTCGCCGAGGCGCAGCCGATGAGCTTCATGCTGGAATCGGTCACCGGGGGCGAGGTGCGCGGGCGCTATTCGGTTGTGGGCTTGAAACCCGACGTGATCTGGGAGTGCCGTGGCGAGGAGAGCCGGATCAACCGGCAGGTGCGGTTCGACGCCGAGGCGTTCGAGCCGCTCTCCGGCCATCCGCTGCAGACGTTGCGCGCGCTGATCGCCGAAAGCCGGATCGAGATGCCCGAGGGCATCCCGGCGATCGCGGCCGGCCTTTTCGGCTATCTCGGCTACGACATGATCCGGCTGGTGGAGCACTTGCCGGACGTAAATCCCGACCCGATCGGGGTTCCCGACGCGGTGCTGATGCGCCCGACGATCGTCGCCGTGCTTGACGCCGTGAAAAGCGAGGTGACAGTCTGCTCGCCCGCCTGGATCGGATCGGGGCTCTCGGCCAGGGCCGCCTATGCGCAGGCGGCCGAGCGCGTGATGGACGCCGTGCGCGACCTCGAACGCGCGCCCGCGGGCGAGGCCCGGTCGCTCGGCGACAGCGCCCATCTGGGCGAGCTACGGTCGAACTTCACGCCCGGGGCCTATCGGGCGGCGGTCGAGAAGGCCAAGGAATACATTCGCGCGGGCGACATCTTCCAGGTCGTCCCTTCGCAGCGCTGGACGGCGGAGTTCAAGCTGCCGCCCTTCGCGCTCTACCGTTCGCTGAGGCGCACCAACCCGTCACCGTTCCTCACATTCTTTAACTTCGGCGGATTCCACATCGTCGGCGCGTCGCCCGAAATCCTGGTCCGCCTGCGCGGCGGCGAGGTCACTGTACGGCCGATCGCAGGCACCCGGCCGCGCGGGACGACGCCGGATGAGGACCGCGCGCTTGAATCCGATTTGCTCGCCGACAAGAAGGAACTGGCCGAACACCTGATGCTCCTCGATCTCGGCCGCAACGACGTGGGCCGGGTGGTAAAGGTTGGGACGGTGCACCCGACCGAGCAGTTCATCATCGAGCGCTACAGCCACGTCATGCACATCGTCTCGAACGTCGTGGGCGAGATCCGCGAGGACGAGGACGCGCTGTCGGCGCTTCTGGCGGGGCTGCCCGCCGGCACTGTTTCCGGCGCGCCCAAGGTCAGGGCGATGGAGATCATCGACGAGCTGGAGCCCGAGAAGCGCGGCATCTACGGCGGCGGCGTAGGCTATTTCGCGGCGAACGGCGAAATGGACATGTGCATCGCGCTCAGGACGGCCGTCGTGAAGGATGAAAAACTCTACATCCAGGCCGGCGGCGGGGTCGTCTACGACAGCGACCCCGAGGCGGAGTTCCAGGAGACCGTCAACAAGTCGCGCGCGCTTCAGAAGGCCGCCGAGGATGCGGGGCTCTTCGTCCAGCGCGGCAACAGCGACTGATCCGGCGCGCGCCGTCCGCGCTCAGCCCTCCGCTGCCATCGCCGCGGAAACCGGCGCCACGACCGTTCCCTTGGCCCCGGCCGCGATCCAGTCCTGAAGCGCGGAGATTGTTTCGGGCCGTGACGTGGCGACGATGACGACGTCGCCCTGCCGCGCCGCCTCGAACGCCGCACGGTCGAGATAGCGGGCGATAGTGGACGCGCCTTCACCGTCGGCGTCAAGCGCGCGGAATACGCTCGCATGGGCGAGACCCTCGCCGATCGCGGCCTGCCGGGCGGGATTGAGCCCGCGGTCATATGTGACAAGGCCCCGCCCCTCGGTCGACAAGAGCGCCACCATGTGCTGCGCCACGCGCCGGTCGCGCTGGAACGCCGCGTCTGGCGCGCCGATCAATGCGACCGCCTCGGGCAACTCGCTGCCGTAACCCTGGTAGGCGACCTCGAGGTCGCTCGCCGTCGCGCCCTCGGGCAGATCGGGCGCGAGGATCGCGACCTCGTGCCCGGCCAGCCGGTAGGCAGCCGCGCGCGCGCTGGCATCGGCCCGCGCAGGGTCGATCGCGATGGTCACATGCGCGCCGAAGGCGGCCAGTGCGGCAGGATCGAGCCCGCCCGCCTCCTCGCCGATATCGGTGATCACGACTGAGAGGAATGGCAGGCCGCCGGAATTGTCGAAGGGCGCTGCATAGCGCGTCGCGGCCGGCTCGCCGGTCGAGACAGAGGGCAGCGCGGCGGGCGCGGGCACACCTTCGGCCACCCCATCCGCATTCGCCGGGACATCGTCACCGATCCTCGGCAGACGGTTGATCTTGACGCCGATCCGCTTGGCGAAACCGGGCTGCGGAGCCGAGGCCGCTCCGATCGGCGGCTGGGGCGAGAGGTCGAGCGCGGCTGGGCTGTCGCCGATGCCAGTCCCGGCATCCGGCTCCTCGGCCTCGGCCACCTCGGTCTCGGCGGTGTCTCCAGGCGTCTCGTCCGGCGCCTCGATCTGGGGCAGTCGCCTGATGGGGGCGGCGTCCGTTCCAGTCTCGATCTCGCCCGCGCTGTCGGGCTCGTTCGCCTCGGCCAGTTCGGTCCCCGCGTCCGGATCCGTGCCCTCGGTCGCCTCGGCGACATCCGACTCGGGCAGGTCTGTTCCGTCGGCGCTTTCCGTGACGGCGGGCTCCTGCGCCTCGGCGCTTTCGGGCGCGGGAAGTTCAGCCGGCTCGGGCGCGATGGCCGGGGTGTCCTGCGGCTCCGGCTCGGGCAGGACCGCCACATCAGGCGCGACCGGATCGGCGGCCGCGATCTCTTCCTCCGCCGCGGGAGCTTCGGGCTCCGCCGGCGCTTCCGGCACCGAGGAGTCGGGCAAGACGGCGGCGGCGGGATCCTGCGCGGCAAGGACCGGCGTGCTCGCGGCCTCGCCAAACGGCACGGCGCTGTCCGCAGCGGGCGCCTCGGCAAGGACGATCGGCTCGGGGGCTTCGGGCGTGGCGATCTCGCCCGGCGATTCGGACTGGCCTTCGGGCATCGCGGCCGGGTTCACCTCGGCGAGTTCGGGCGCGGGCTCAGCTTCGGGCATGACTACGGCGGGCGTCCCGACAGAGGGACGCCCGTTCTCGGCGGCGGGCACGAGCATGTCGGCCTCGGGCCGGGCACGGGCAAACTCCGATCCCGGCGGGACTTCGACGACCGGCGCGTCCGGCACGCCGGCGGTGTCCTCGACCACGGTCTCCGTCATGTCCGGCATCTCGGTCGCGGTCTCCGCCACCTTCGGCAACTCGGACTCGGCGGCGTCTTCTTCGGTCTCCGACACTATCTCGGCGGCGGGCGCCTCCTGCATGTCGGGCTCCGTCAAGGCCTCGGCTGACGCGACGGTTTCGGCGACGGCGGTTTGCGGGGCCGCCTCCGGCGTCGTGGGTTCGGACACGGCGTCCGATGCGGCCTCAGTTGCGGCCTCGTCGCTGAGAACGATGGCTTCAGACTGCTCAGAGGCCATCGCCTCTGCGCCGTCCGTTTCCGCCGTGGCGTCGGCTGCGGCGAATTCTTCCGCTGTAACCTCGTCCGCCGTGGGCACCTCGCCCGCCGAACCATTTTCGGCCATGGCGCGCGACGTCGTGCCCGAAGGCGCCATGAGTGACACCATGCCCAGGCCCAGAACCGAGCACAGGCCCCCGATCAGGATACCGAATACGTAACTTCTGCCCACGTCCGCCTCCGACGCTTCTATCCTTATTGGCCCGCTTGACGCCTTGACCCGGCCGCGTGGCTCTGACCATGTATAGCCCGACACGCGCGCAGGTTCACCCCTAGAATGCGCACACCCGCGATGAAGGCCAGATCATGCTGTTGCTGATCGACAACTATGACAGCTTCACCTACAACCTCGTGCACTATCTGGGCGAGCTCGGCGCCGATGTGGTGGTCCACCGTAACGACGCCCTGAACGTGCAGGAGGCGATGGCGCTGAAGCCCTCCGCCATCGTGCTCTCGCCGGGGCCCTGCGATCCCGATCAGGCGGGTATCTGCCTTGCGCTGACCGAGGCGGCAGCGGAGACGGAGACGCCGCTTCTCGGCGTCTGCCTCGGGCACCAGACGATCGGACAGGCCTTCGGTGGCAGGGTCGTGCGCTGCCACGAAATCGTGCACGGCAAGATGGGGACGATGCATCACTCCGGCCAGGGCGCTTTCGCGGGCCTGCCCTCGCCCTTCGAGGCGACGCGCTACCATTCGCTGATCGTCGAGCGCGCCAGCCTGCCCGACTGCCTCGAAGTCACCGCCTGGCTCGAGGACGGTACGATCATGGGGCTGAGGCACCGCGACCTGCCGATCGAGGGCGTGCAGTTCCATCCCGAATCGATTGCCTCCGAACATGGCCACACGCTTCTGAGGAACTTCCTCGAAATGGCGCGCGTGCCGCTTTCGGTACCGTCATGAGCGGAGATATCCGCCCCTTGATCGGCCTGGCAGCCGACCGCCCGTTGACGCGCGAGGAGGCCGAGACCGCCTTTGAGGCGCTCTTTGAGGGTGAAGCCACGCCCTCGCAGATGGGCGGACTTCTGATGGCGCTGCGGACGCGCGGCGAAACGGTCGAGGAAATCGCCGCCGCCGCGCGGGTGATGCGGGCGAAATGCCACAAGGTGCGCGCTCCCGAAGGCGCGATGGACATCGTGGGCACCGGCGGCGACGGCAAGGGCACGCTGAACATCTCGACCGCGACGGCCTTCGTCGTCGCTGGCGCGGGCGTCGTCGTGGCCAAGCACGGAAATCGAAATCTGAGCTCAAAGTCGGGCGCGGCGGATGCGCTGACCGAGATGGGCGTGAACGTGATGATCGGCGCCGAGGCGGTCGAGAAGGTGCTCGCCGACTGCGGCATCGCCTTCATGATGGCGCCAATGCACCACCCCGCAATCCGCCACGTGATGCCGACGCGGGCGGAGCTTGGCACCCGCACCGTCTTCAACCTTCTGGGGCCGCTCACAAACCCCGCGGGCGTCCGGCGGCAGCTCACGGGCGCGTTTTCCCGCGCCTGGATCCGACCGATGGCCGAAACGCTCGCCGCGCTGGGATCCGACCGCGCATGGCTCGTCCACGGCGCGGACGGCACCGACGAGATCTCGATCGCCGGGCCGAGCTGGATTGCGGCGCTTGAGGACGGCGCGGTCAGGGAGTTCGAGTTGCATCCGGAGGAGGCGGGCCTGCCCATCCATCCGTTCGAGGCGATCCTCGGCGGCAGCCCCGAGGAGAACGCGGCCGCCTTCCGCGCCCTTTTGGCGGGAGAGACCGGCGCCTATCGCGACGCCGTGCTTCTGAACGCGGCTGCGGCGCTCGTGGTCGCGGGCAAGGTGGCGGAGCTGAAGGAGGGCGTCGCACTGGCCGCCGAAAGCATCGACCGCGGCTCTGCCCGGGCGAAGATCGAGGCGCTGGCGAAAGCCTCTCAGGCAGCATGATACCCGGAGCCTGGGCGCACTTGCCGTTCTTCAAGCGGGATTGGCCGCGCATCGATGCTGCGCTCGCTGGCGAGGACGGGCCGGTCTACCCGCCGCGCGACCGGATTTTCGCCGCGCTCGACACCTGCCCGCCAGAAGACGTGCGGGTAGTGATCCTTGGTCAGGACCCGTACCACACGGCCGGGAAGGCCGACGGGCTGGCCTTTTCGATTCCGCACGGTTTCACCGGGCGGCTCGACAGTCTCGGCAACATTTTCAAGGAATTGTCGGACGATCTTGGTGCAACGCGAACCCGAACGCAGCTTGACGACTGGGCGTGTCAGGGCGTGCTCTTGATGAACACGGCCCTCACCGTCCCGGAGGGACGGCCAAAGGCGCATGCGGCATTCGGGTGGGACACGCTTGTCGCCGACGTGCTGTCCGAGATTGACGCGAAACCGCGCGCCTTTCTGCTCTGGGGCGGCCCCGCGCAGAAGGTCGCGCGTCGCTGTCTACGCAACCCCAAACATCTCAGGATCGAAACGGCCCACCCCTCCCCGCTTTCAGCCTATCGCGGCTTCTTCGGGTCGCGCCCCTTCAGCCGGGTGAACGCCTGGCTCGCGGCACGGGGCGAGGCGCCGGTAGCGTGGGGCGGATAGCAGGCAGGTGGGGGTTTCCCACCCCCACACCCCCGGGAGGTACTTCTGAACAGAAGAAGGCAGAGGGGCTTTTCGCGGGGTCCGACGGAGGCTAAGAGAAGGCATGGACATTCTCGACAGGATCAAGGCCTACAAGCTCGACGAGGTCGCTGCAGCCAAGGCGGCGCGTCCGCTGTCGGAGATCGAGGCGGCGGCGCGGGAAGCAGATGCCCCGCGTGGTTTCGCGTCCGCGCTCGGGCGCGCGTCTGCGACGGGTTACGGGCTTATCGCCGAGATCAAGAAGGCGAGCCCGTCGAAGGGGCTGATCCGCGCCGATTTCGACCCGCCGGCGCTCGCCCGGGCCTACGAGGCGGGCGGCGCGACCTGTCTATCCGTATTGACGGACGCGCCGTCATTCCAAGGGGCGCCCGAGTTTCTGACGTCGGCGCGAGCGGCGGTTTCGCTGCCGACGCTCAGAAAGGACTTCATGTACGACACCTACCAGGTCGCCGAGGCACGCGCCTGGGGCGCGGACTGCATCCTGATCATCATGGCCTCGGTCTCCGACGCACAGGCGGCCGAACTCGAAGCGGCGGCGCACGCCTGGGGCATGGACGCGCTTCTGGAGGTCCATGACGCGGCCGAACTGGAACGTGCGTTGCGCCTGAAATCTCCGCTTGTCGGCATAAACAACCGCAATCTCAAGACCTTCAACGTCAACCTTGAGACCACGCGGCAACTCGCCCCGCTGATCCCGGACGACCGGATTCGGATCTGCGAGAGCGGCCTGTTCGCGCCCGCCGAGCTTGCCGACATGGCCGCCCATGGCGCGCGGGTCTTCCTGGTCGGCGAGCACCTCATGCGCCAAGCCGACGTCGCGGCGGCGACGCGGACGCTTCTGGCCGATCCCGCGCCGTGCGAGGTCTGACGATGGCGCTGACGCATTTCGACGCCGAGGGTCATGCGCATATGGTCGATGTTTCGGACAAGGCGGTGACGGACAGGGTCGCGACGGCAGACGCGCAGGTCGTGATGACGGCCGAGACGCTCGCGCTTGTCACCGAGGGCCGCGCGAAGAAGGGCGATGTCCTGGGTGTCGCACGGCTCGCCGGGATCATGGCGGCGAAGCGCACCGCCGATCTGATCCCGCTCTGCCATCCGCTGCCGATCACGAAGGTTGTGATCGATCTCGTCGCCGATCCGGCGCTGCCGGGCGTGCGGATCACGGCGACCGTGAAGACAAAGGGCCAGACGGGCGTGGAGATGGAGGCGCTGACGGCGGCGTCGGTCGCGGCGCTGACCGTCTATGATATGCTGAAGGCCGCCCAGCGTTCCATGCGCATCGAAGGGCTGCGGGTTGTCTTGAAGGACGGCGGAAAATCAGGGCGATACGAGGCGACATGAAGGTGACCGGGGGCGGCGCATGATCTCGGTCGAAGATGCGCTGTCCCGGCTGTTCGCGCTCGCACCAATGCTGCCCGCCGAGACCGTTCCCCTGCGCCACGCCGCCGGTCGGGTTCTGGCGGAGCCGGTCGTCGCGCGCCGCGACCAGCCACCCTTCGCCGCCTCGGCGATGGACGGCTTCGCGATCCGGGAGGTCGATCATCGGCCCGGCGCGTTGCTAAATGTCATCGGCGAAGCCGCTGCCGGAAAGGCTTTCTCCGGTTCGATCGACGTGGGCCAGACGGTCCGGATCTTCACTGGCGCTCCGGTGCCAGAGGGCGGCGAGCGCGTCGTCCTGCAGGAGGATGTGCGCCGCGACGCCGACCGGATTGCGCTGGGGGATCGTCTGGAGACAGGGACGAACATCCGCGCCGAGGGTCAGGATTTCCGCGCCGGTCACCGGATCGACGCGCCGCGCCGGCTCACGGCGAGCGACCTGGCGCTGATCGCTGCCATGAATGTGCCCGATGTCGCCGTGGCCCGCCGCCCTGTCGTCGCCCTGATCGCGACTGGTGACGAACTCGTCATGCCCGGGGAAGAACCGGGCCCCGACCAGATCGTCGCTTCGAACGGCTTCGCGCTCGCCGCGCTCGCCGAGGCGGCGGGTGCCGAGGCGCGGCTGCTGCCCATTGCACGGGACAGCGAGGCGTCATTGCGCTTCGCGTTCGACCTGGCGGGCGATGCCGATCTCGTGGTGACGATCGGCGGCGCGTCGGTGGGCGACCACGACCTCGTCGGCGCGGTCGCCGCCGGCATGGGGATGGAGCGGTCTTTCTACAAGATCGCGATGCGGCCGGGAAAGCCGCTGATGGCGGGGCGGCTCGGTGGGTCGGTTCTGCTTGGGCTTCCCGGCAATCCCGTCTCTTCAATCGTTTGCGGTCACATCTTCATGTCGCCAGTTCTCTCCGCGATGCAGGGCCTGCCGGCCGGTCCGGCCCCGGTCCGGCGTGGTGTGCTCGCCTCCAGCGTTGCAGCGAACGGCCCACGCGCGCATTACATGCGGGCGCGACTGACGGCGCGCGGCGGCGAGATACTCATCCATCCGTTCGACCGCCAGGACAGCGCGCTTCTGACGGTCCTCTCGGACGCCGACGCGCTTCTCATCAGGCCGGTGGGAGACGGGCCGAGGGCGGCCGGCGCGGCCGCGGACTATATCCCGCTCTGACGGGCGCCGGCCCCAATTCGTTGACACAAATCGGGAACGCGCGTAGAACATCCTTTGAACAGCGTTGCAATCGGCAAAGGAAAACAGGCATCATGCTGACGCGCAAGCAACTGGAACTCCTGGATTTCATCCAGAAACGCATGGCTCGGGACGGCGTGACGCCCTCCTTCGACGAAATGAAGGACGCGCTCGACCTGCGCTCGAAGTCGGGCATTCACCGGCTGATCACCGCGCTCGAGGAGCGCGGCTTCATCCGCCGCCTCGCCCACCGCGCCCGTGCGATCGAAATCGTGAAGTTGCCCGAGGCGATGGAGAAGCCGGGATTCACGCCCCGTGTGATCGAGGGCGACCGCAGCGGCCCGCCCCGAGGCGCGATGGCGGTGTCGTCGGTTCAGGCCCTGGAACTTCCCGTCATGGGCCGGATCGCCGCGGGCGTGCCGATCGAGGCGATTTCTGAAGTGTCGCATCACGTCGCGGTGCCCGGCTCGATGCTGTCGGGCCATGGCCAGCACTACGCGCTGGAGGTCAAGGGCGATTCCATGATCGACGCGGGGATCAATGACGGCGACATCGTCGTCATCCGCGAACAATCGACGGCCGACAATGGCGATATCGTGGTGGCGCTCGTCGAGGGGCTGGAGGCGACTCTCAAGCGCTTCCGGCGCCGGGGTAGCATGATCGCGCTTGAGGCGGCCAACCCGGCCTACGAGACGCGCGTCCTACCCGAGGACCATGTGAAGGTCCAGGGCAAGCTTGTCGGCCTGATCCGCAGCTACTGACCCTTACTCGAGCGCGGCCCGGCGGCTCTCGCGCGCGGGCCGTTCGCGGCGGTTCCACAGCCGGTCGCCCGCGATCTCCCGCGCCGTGACGATGCGGAGCTTTCCGTCATCGAGATGTACGGCAAGCGCGCCGGTTTGGCGCAGCCGCGCCGCGTCATAGACCTGGCAGGTACCGGGCTCCGCGCCCTCCCAGCGGGCGGACAGGATCACGAGCGCGCCGTCCCGGCAGGCGGCGGCCGCGCGTGACTCGGCCCCCTTGCCGGTGAAATGCCACGCGGCGACAGTGCCGAGGCCCGCCCTCATCGCGCCCTTCTCGCCCTGGAGCCCCGGCCGGGCGAAGGCGTCTTCCTGCAGCGCCATGTCGCCGTCATCCTCGAGCCAGCTTTTCGCGACGAAGCCCGCACCCTTTGGCTTCGACAGCGCCCGCCCTTCGGCTGTTCGAAGACCCACAAGGCCGCCATCGCCGGCAACGAGCAACGCCGGACGCTCCGCCGCCGCCCAGATGACGAGTGCCGCCAGCGCGGCCGCCGCTCCGGCTGCACGCATTCGCAGCGAACGCGTTACGAGCAGGACGAGTCCGCCGAGCGCCAGGAGCGGCAGCACTGCATCGGGCGGCGCGGGGACGGCCAGGACCGCGCCGTCGAGCGCGGCGACCCAGGCCGCCACCCAGAGGATGAAACCCGTGCCCTGCCCCATCAGCCAGAGCGCCGGGGTCGCAAGCCCGACCGGCGCGAGAAGCGCGGCGATCACTCCCATCGGCATCACGAGGGTCCCCATGACCGGCACCGCGAGCAGGTTCGCCAAAAGCCCGTATTCCGCGATCCGGTTGAAATGCGCCGCCGCGATGGGCGCCGTGGCGAGCCCTGCGGCCGCCGAAGATAGAATCAGCATCGCCACCGGCCGGAGCAGGCCCGGCACATGGCGCTGGAGGCGCACCCAGGGCTGGAACGCGACGATGAGCGCCACCGTGGCGCCGAAAGACATCTGAAAGCCCGGCTCAACCAGGCTTTCGGGTTCGAGCACGAGAACGATCAGCGCCGCGATGCCGACCGAGCGGAGCGAGATCGCGCGCCGGTCGGCGAGCACCGCGACGAGCATCACCGCCGCCATGATGAAGGCGCGGCGTGTCGCCACGCTCGGACCCGCGAGCGCGAGGTAGATGGCGGCGGCGAGAAGCGCCACGACGGCGGCGGCCTTCTTCGTGTTGATCCTGAGTGCGACGGGCGGCGCGAGCGCGAGCCCGTAGCGCACCGCGCCGAAGACGAAGCCCGTCAGAAGCCCCATATGGAGGCCCGATATCGCGATGAGATGCGAGAGGTTCGATGCCCTGAGCGCGTCGTTCGTCGCGGCTTCGACGGCCGACCGGTCGCCGGTCATGAGAGCCGCGGCGAAGGCGCCCGCCTGGCCGTCTATATGCTCCCGCATCGCGTTGGAGATCGTCATGCGGAGCCGGAAAGCCGCGAGCGCCAGCGCGCCCTCGGGCGGCTCGAGCGCAAGGACGGGCGCGCGCGTGTAGCCGACCGCGCCGAGGCGCGAGAACCAGGCGAGGCGCTGGAAGTCGAAGCCGCCGGGCTCCACCGGACCTTCGGGCGGCGAGAGATGGGCGGTCAGGATCACCGTGAGACCGGGCTGCGGATCGGTGAACCCCTGCTCGCCGTGCAGCGCGACCCGGACGCGGGCGGGCGTCCGGTCGGGGGCCATGTCCTTCAGGACGACACGGTCGAGCGTCAGGCGAAGCTGATCGGAGAAGGAGCGGTCGATCGCGACAACGCGGCCCTCGACCGGCCCGTAGTAGCGGAACGGCAGGACCGGCGCGGACACGAGATGCGCCCGCGCGGCCGCGAGAAGGAGCCCGGCGGCGATCAGAGCGAGACCCGTGGCGGGCGCGCGCGCAAGCTCCGGCCCGCGCCGGCCGGCGAGCGCGGCCAGGCCGACGATCAGGGTCGCGGCACCTAGCGTCCCGGCCCCCGGCTCGTAGCGCAGCGCGAAGTAGCCGCCGATTCCCATCGCCAGGAAGACCGGCGCCCAGGGCAGGAGCCGCCCGCGCTCCGCCCCCAGCGCCTCCAGCATGGCGATCGCCGCCCGCACCTTGTCTCCCCGTCCGGCATTGCCTAATGACAGCCTCAGCCTGAACGTTCATGGTTTCCGAAAGGTTAACGCGCCCATGTCCGATGTCGTGACCCGCTTCGCCCCCTCGCCCACCGGCTACCTGCACATCGGCGGCGCGCGCACGGCGCTTTTCAACTGGCTCTACGCGCGCGGACGCGGCGGCAAGTTCCTCCTGCGCATCGAGGACACCGACCGCGAACGCTCCACGCCAGAGGCCACGGACGCGATCCTGCGCGGCCTCAAGTGGCTTGGCCTCGACTGGGACGGCGACGTTGTCAGCCAGTTCGACGGGCGCGAGCGTCATGCCGAGGTGGCACGCGAGATGCTGGCGCGGGGACACGCCTACAAGTGTTTCTCGACGCCGCAGGAAATCGAAGCGTTCCGCGAAAAGGCCCGCGCCGAGGGCCGCTCGACCCTGTTTCTCAGCCCGTGGCGCGACGCCGGTCCCGCGACCCACCCGGACGCGCCGTTCGTGATCCGACTGAAGGCGCCACGCGAAGGCCAGACGGTAATTGAGGATGCGGTTCAAGGCACGGTCACGTTCCGCAACGACCAGCTCGACGACATGGTATGTTTACGCTCCGATGGTACGCCCACCTACATGCTGGCGGTCGTCGTGGACGATCACGACATGGGCGTCACGCATGTGATCCGGGGGGACGATCATCTGAACAACGCGGCACGCCAGGTTCAGGTCTATCGGGCCATGGATTGGGCGGAACCGGCCTGGGCGCATATTCCGCTGATCCACGGCCCGGACGGCAAGAAGCTTTCGAAGCGCCACGGCGCCGTCGGGCTCGAGGAGTACCAGGCAATGGGCTATCCGGCCGCGGGCATGCGCAATTACCTGACCCGGCTCGGCTGGGCGCATGGCGACGCGGAATTCTTCACCGACGAGCAGGCGAAGGAGTGGTTCGATCTGGCGGGAATCGGTCGCGCGCCGGCGCGGCTCGACTTCAAGAAGCTCGAGAATCTGTCTGGTCAGCATATTGCGGCTACGCCGGACGCCGAGCTTCTGCCTGAAATTGAGGCATTTCTGGCGGCCGCGGGCCAGCCAATCCTTTCGCAGGCGCAGAAAGATGGATTGTCACGCGCGCTTTACTGCGTCAAGGATCGCGCCAAGACGTTTCCGGAACTTATTGACAAAGCTCGCTTTGTACTGGCTACGCGCCCCATCGACCCGGATGAGAAGGCGGGCAAGGCGCTGGATCCGGTATCCCGTGGTATACTGGCAGAATTGACGCCGCAGCTGCAAAATGCTAGCTGGGAGCGCGAAATGCTGGAGGCCTCCGTGGCCAAGGTCGCCGAGGCTCATGGGATCGGGCTCGGCAAGATCGCGGGGCCAATCCGGGCAGCACTTGCCGGGCGCACGGTCAGCCCCAGCATCTTCGACATGATGCTCGTGATCGGGCGGGACGAAACGATCGCCCGATTGAAAGATGCGACGGCCTGAAGGCGAAGCCGGGGCGGCCGCGTCGCGACGTATATCCGCTTCGTGGACTTCACCGCGAGGCAGATTGGAAAGGGAGCTGCGATGGACAAGATGATCAAGAACGCGACGCTGAGCTTCAACGGCAAGACCCTCGACCTCCCGATCCTGCAACCGACTGTCGGTCCGGACGTCATCGATATCCGCAAACTTTATTCTCAGGGCGACGTTTTCACGTACGATCCGGGATTCACCTCCACCGCAGCCTGCGACAGCGCGATCACCTATATCGACGGCGACAAGGGGGAGCTTCTCTATCGCGGCTACCCGATCGAGCAGCTTGCAGAAAAGTCGCACTTCCTCGAGGTCTGCTATCTGCTGCTTTACGGCGAACTTCCGAATGCCGAGCAGATGGTCGATTTCGAAAGCCGCGTGACGAACCACACGATGGTGCATGAGCAGATGCACTACTTCTTCCGCGGGTTCCGGCGCGACAGCCACCCGATGGCCACGATGGTCGGCGTCGTGGGTGCCATGTCCGCCTTCTATCACGACTCGACCGATATTACCGATCCCTGGCAGCGCGAGGTCGCGGCGATCCGCATGATCGCGAAGCTGCCGACGATCGCGGCGATGGCGTTCAAGTATTCTATGGGCCAGCCCTTCGTCTATCCGAAGAACTCGCTCGATTACGCCTCGAACTTCCTGCACATGTGCTTCGCCGTTCCGTGCGAGGACTACGTCGTCAACCCGGTCCTGTCGAAGGCGATGGACCGGATCATGATGCTGCACGCGGATCACGAGCAGAACGCCTCGACGTCCACGGTGCGGCTGGCAGGTTCGTCGGGCGCCAACCCCTTCGCCTGCGTTGCCGCCGGCATCGCCTGCCTCTGGGGCCCTGCCCATGGCGGCGCGAACCAGGCCTGCCTCGAGATGCTGCGGGAAATCGGGACGGTCGACCGCATCCCTGAATACATCAATCGTGCGAAGGACAAGAACGACCCGTTCCGCCTGATGGGCTTCGGACACCGGGTCTACAAGAACTTCGATCCGCGCGCAAAGGTGATGAAGGAATCGGCCGACGAGGTGCTGGAGCTTCTCGGCATCCACAACAACGAGACGCTGAAGGTTGCCAAGGAACTCGAGCGGATCGCGCTCGAGGACGAGTACTTCGTCGAGAAGAAGCTTTACCCGAATGTCGACTTCTACTCCGGCATCATCCTCGAGGCGATGGGCTTCCCCACCTCGATGTTTACGCCGATCTTCGCGGTCAGCCGCACGGTCGGCTGGATTTCGCAGTGGAAGGAAATGATCGCCGATCCGACGCAGAAGATCGGCCGCCCGCGCCAGCTTTACATCGGCCAGACGCGGCGCGACTACGCCGAGGTGGAAGAGCGCTGACAAGGTAGGTACGGCGAAGCGGGCCGCTCATTCGAGCGGCCCTTTTCCTTTCCCGGCGGCGAATTCTTCGGTCTGCACGGCGGCGTGGTGAATATCTGCCAAGACGCACCGGAACCGGCTTAGACGTTCACATCTTGAGCGCATGTAACGGTCTGACCCGGACAAGCGCCGCCGAACGATCGCAAGCCCTCCCTGCCGAACTCCGACGCCGATCAGGCTTGCCGGCTCGCGGCGAAGACCTACGCCGCCGCCTCCGCGTGTTCCTTCGAAATCCGTTCGGCCTCCTTGCCGTAGATCTCCTCGTAGTGGTCGAATGTCGTCTCGTGCCAGGCCGTGCCCTGCGTGGCCGAGCCGAGCGCCATGACCAGATCCTCCTCCTGCGAGGCGGGCAGGAGCGCGCGGAAGATGTCCCAACCGCGGAAATTCGGATCGCCGTCGAAGCCCAGGACCTGCCCCTTGAGCGAGGAGATCAGCGACACCATCGCCCCCGAATAGATCGAGGGGACATGGACATCGACCCGGTCGATCGGCTGCAAGAGCACCGGTCCGCACTTGCCGAGCGCCTCGCGCAGCGCCATTCGGCCCGCCGTGCGGAACGCGAAGTCGGAGCTGTCGACCGCATGGTGCTTGCCGTCGGTCAGAGTCACCGACAGATCGGTCACCGGAAAGCCTAAGGGCCCCTTGTCGAGCGCCTCACGCGCGCCTTCCTCGACGGCGGGGATGTAGTTCTTCGGCACGGAGCCGCCCTTCACTGTCTCGGCGAACTGAAAGCCCTCTCCGCGGGCTACCGGCCGGACGGTGATCGCCACATCGGCGAATTGGCCGGCGCCACCGGATTGCTTGCGATGACGGTAATGCTCGTCGACGCTGCCCGAGATCGTCTCGAGATAGCGGGGATCGGGCTGGCTGGTCGTCACCTCGATGCCAAAATCCTCGGCGAGGACTGACAGGACCTGCCGCTCGTGCATGACGCCCTGAAGTCTCAGAAGCACGTGGCCCGAGCCTTCGTCCTGCGCCACGCGCAGCATCGGGTCGGCCTCGCCCAGCCGCGCAAGCGCGGCCGACAGGCGGACCTCGTCGCGTTCGTGTTCCGGCGTCACGATCCGGGCGAGCGCGGGCGGGCAACCCTTCGCCCAATCGGGCACCTCCAGCGCGGCTCCGGCGGTGAAGATACGGCCCGAATCGAGCTGGTCGGATTTCACCGATATCCCGATTTCGCCGGGTTCCAGATGGTCGATGCCGCCCTTTTCGCCGATATGCACGAGCCCTCCGAGATGGCCATCGCCGAGATCGGCGCCTTGCGCGACGCCAGCACTGAGCGCTCGCAGCATCACGCACTTGCCCAAATGCTTGCGGATCTGCGCATGGAACCCGACCGCCAGCGCCTTGTCCTCGCCAAGCCGCTCGCGCAGCTTCGAGACGTCGGGCGCCTCGTGCCGGAGCGCCTTCATCAGGCGCAGGATACCGTTCTTGTTGCTCGCCGAGCCAAGAAAGGTGGGCAGCACGTCGCGATGCTGGGTCTCGCGCCTGGCAATCTCGAACAGCGCACCGGTCGCGGGTTCGCGGTCCTCGATGAGCTCCTCCAACAGCGCGTCATCATAATCCGACATCTGTTCCAGCAACTCCGCACGCGCCTCATGCTCGCGTTCGGCGGCATCGCCCGGCATTTCGACGAGTTGCGAGGTCTGGCCGTCGCGGTATCGCCATGCGCGTTCGGAGATGAGGTCAACGGCACCCACGACCTCCCCGCCCTCGCGGATCGGGATCTGCCGCAGGACGATGGTGTGTCCGGTGTAGTTCTGAAGCGCGGCGACGATGTCGCGGACCCGGCCCTTCGGCGTGTCCATGCGGTTGATGAAGATGAAACAGGGCACGTTCGCCGCCTCCACCGCCCTGAGCCACGGCGCGGCCAGCACAGCCTCGTCAGGGTCTGGTGCGACGCAGAGGACGGCGGCATCGGCGGCCAGCAGCGCTGCCCCGCCCATGCGTGCGAATTCAGGCCCCCCCGCCATGTCGAGCGCGCACCACTCTTCGCCCATGAAGGAAAACCGGTTCAGCGTCAGATGGCCGGCCGTCTCGGATCGGACCGGCTCGCCATCGAGCGCGGCAAGCGCCCCGACAAGCTCGGTTTTTCCCGACTGAGACGGCCCAAGTACCGTGAAACAGCGCATGTCGTATCCCCCCTGACGGCACGTTGACGGGCGCGATCGGTCGCTGGCCCCCGTGCCTTCGGGCCATGCGCCCCGGTGGTGCAAGTCTCGACCCGAGACACGGCCGGGTCAAGCGGGGATGCGGAGAAAGCGCCGGTCGGAGAGCCCGGCGCTGGGCTCAGCGCCCTCGGAACCGCGCAGGCCGTTTTTCGAGAAAGGCCGCGACTCCTTCGCGGAAATCCTCCGTCCGTCCGCATTCGCCCTGAAGCCGCGCCTCGAGTGCGAGCTGGGCGTCGATATCGCTGGCAAGGCTTGCGCGCATCGCCTCCTTGATGCGGGCGTAGGATTGGGTCGGACCTTCGGCAAGCTGCTTCGCCCGCGCCCGCCAATGGCTGTCGAACGCGTCGTCGGCCACACATTCCCAGATCATGCCCCAATCCGCCGCCTGACGGCCCGTCACCTTGTCGGCGAAAAGCGCGGCCCCCATGGCCCGGGACATCCCCATCGCGCGCGGTAGAACAAAGGTCCCTCCCGCATCGGGGATCAGCCCGATCCGCGCGAAGGCCTGGATGAAGCTCGCGCTTTCGGCGGCGATCACCACATCGGCCGCCAGCGCAAGGTTGGCCCCCGCCCCCGCCGCCGCCCCGTTCACCGCCGCGATGAAGGGCACCTTCGCGGCGAGGATGGCGCGCAGCATCGGCTCGTATTCCTCTGCAAGCGTCCTTTCGAGGTCGAACTCCTCGCCCGAGGCGCGGTCCGAGAGGTCCTGGCCCGAGCAGAAGGCGCGGCCCGTGCCGGTCAGGACGATCACGCGGGCGGTCTGGGCTACCTTCGTCACGGCCTCGGTGATCTCGGCGCGCATCTTCGTGTTGAGCGCGTTCATCACGTCGGGCCGGTTGAGCGTGACGACGGCGATTCCATCCGCTTCTTCAAGGGTGATCGTCTCGTATGCCATGCCTGTCCTCCGGCTGCTTGCCGGGGTCAGACTAACGTCCCGTGGCGGGCGGGAAAGCGAAACCGCGCGTCACTTCTTGAGGATTTCGTCGAGCCGGTCGCGCTCTGCCTTGCTGAGCGGCGCGGGTGCGGCCCCGGCTTCGGGCCTGCGGCGGCGGAGATAGATCGCAGCGCCGCCAAGCGCCGCGAGGAACATCGCCGGCCCGGCAATCCAGAGGATCAGGTTCCCGCCGGTGGCGGTCGGTTGAAGAAGGACATATTCGCCGTAGCGGTCGACAAGATAGGCGATGACTTCGTCGTCGCTGTCGCCCGCCACCAGCCGCTCGCGCACGAGGAGCCTCAGGTCGCGGGCCAATCCGGCATTCGATTCGTCGATGTTCTCGTTTCGGCACACGAGACAGCGAAGCCCTTTCGACAGCTCCCGCGCCCGCGCCTCGAGCGCCGGGTCGTCGAGGATCTCGTCGGGTTGCACGGCGAAGGCCGGCGCGGCAAGAAGGCAAAGCGCGAAGATCAGGCGGTGCATGAAGTCACTCCGCGGGTGCGGCGACGGCGGGTGCCCGCCGCGCACCCGCCGCCACGCGGTAGCGCCGGTCGGTCAGGCTCACGAGTCCGCCGAGCCCCATCACGATCGCGCCCGCCCAGATCCAGTTGGCGAAGGGCTTTATGTAGGTCCTGACGGTCCAGCCGCCATCGGCCTGTTCGTCGCCGATCACGAGATAGAGGTCGCGCCAGACGCCGTTCGAGATGGCGGCCTCGGTCGTGGGCATGCCCGCGACCGGATAGACGCGCTTTTCGGGATGGAGAATCGCCACCTCGCGACCATTGCGCGCCATGCGGATCGTCGCGAGGGTCGACACATAGTTCGGCCCCTCGACCTGCTCGACCCCGTCGAGGGTGATCTCGTAGCCTGCGACCTCGTAGGGCTCGCCCACCCGGGCGACCCGGATGTCCTCGACGTCCCAGGCCATAAGGCAGGCGATGCCAATGAAGGTGACGCCGAGCCCCGAATGGGCCATGGCCTTGCCCCAGTCCGCGCGCGGCAGGCGGGCAAGGCGTGCGGGCGTGCGCCCCGCGCGCTGCCAGATCTCCACCGCGGCCCCTGCGATCAGCCAGCTGCCGAGCGCCACGCCGATCGGCGCGAGTGCGCTCTGCCCGGTCCCGACCACGAAGGCCAGCGCGCCGAGCGCGAGCGCGAGGATCAGCGCCGGATAAAGCGCCTTCACGCTCCGCCCGACCCGCGCCCGCTTCCACGGGATGATCGCACCCAAGGGCAGGATCGCCGCGAGGATCACCATGAAGGGGGTGAAGGCCTGGTTGAAGAACGGCGCGCCGACCGAGAGCTTGCGGTCGAGGGCGAGCTCGGCGATCAGCGGCCAGAGCGTGCCCACAAAGACGACGAAGGCCGCGACCGCGAGCAGCACGTTATTCAAGACCAGCGCCGATTCACGGCTGACGACCGCGAAGACCCCCTTGGCCTCCATCGAACCGGCGCGGGCGGCGAAAAGCGTGAGCGCCCCGCCGATGAAAACGCCGAGGATGGCGAGGATGAAGATCCCCCGTTCGGGATCGTTTGCGAAGGCGTGTACAGAGGTGATCACTCCCGAGCGAACAATGAACGTGCCGATGAGCGAGAAACCGAACGCGAGAATCGCCAAGAGGATGGTCCAGCTTTTCAGCGCCTCGCGCTTTTCCACGACAATCGCGGAGTGAAGGAGCGCGGCGGCGATGAGCCAGGGCATAAAGGACGCGTTCTCGACCGGGTCCCAGAACCAGAACCCGCCCCAGCCAAGCTCGTAATAGGCCCACCAGGATCCGAGCGCGATTCCGACGGTCAGGAACATCCAGGCGGCGAGCGTCCAAGGCCGCACCCAGCGCGCCCAGGCGGCGTCGACCCGGCCCTCGATCAGCGCGGCTACGGCGAAAGAGAAGGCCATCGAGAGCCCGACATAGCCGAGATAGAGGAACGGCGGATGGAAGGCGAGACCGGGATCCTGCAGGAGCGGATTGAGATCCTGCCCGTCGAAAGGCGGCACCCCGAGGCGCAGGAACGGGTTCGAGGTGAAGAGGATGAAGGCGAGGAACGCAACGCCGATCATCGCCTGCACGCTCAGCACCCGTGCCCTCAAGCGCTCTGGCAAGCCCTGGCCGAACCAGTGCGCCGAGGCCCCGAAGAGCGCGAGGATCAGCACCCAGAGAAGCATCGACCCCTCGTGGTTCCCCCAAACGCCCGAGATCTTGTACAGCATCGGCTTTGCCGTGTGCGAGTTGAGCGTGACGAGCCTGAGCGAGAAGTCCGAGGTGACGAAGGCGTAGGTCAGCGCGGCGAACGAGGCCGCGACACAGAGGAATTGCGCCGTTGCGGCAGGTCCGGCGAGCGCCATCCAGCCGCGCCAGCCCTTGTGCGCGCCGACAAGCGGAATGACCGCCTGCACGGAGGCGATCATGAGGGCAAGGATCAGGGCGAAGTGGCCAAGCTCGACGATCATGCGCGCGAGCATAGCGGCCCGCGCGGTCGGGGCCAATGGGCTGCGCGCCGATGTCGCGGAGTATTGAGGGGGCGGCCTGCCCCCTCTGCCCCGGATCAGGTCCGGGGCATTCACCCCCGGAGGTATTTCGGAACAGAAGAAGGGAGGGTCAGCGATCCGCGCGCTGCCGCCATTCGGCCAAGGCGGGATTGCCGTATCCTGGCGCGGGCGTCGCGGCGGCCGGCGGCGGCGCGTTGACGGGCCGCGTGCGGAAATGATGCGCCTCTCGCGCGCCGAAATAGAAGCCGACGATGGCGGCGAGCAGCCACCAGAGAGGCTCCGGCACGTAGTTCAGCCCAACCATGCGGCGCGTGAAGCTGTCTGGATCGGCCATCGCGTAGACGAATAGACCGAGAGTGCCGAGCGCCAGCAGCGGCCGCGGCAAACGGTTGAGCCCGTTCACGAACCGGTCGAAAAGGCCCGGGCGCGCATGTTGGAACTCCGCCCCGAATTCCCCGAGCGCGGCGAGATAGGCGTCATGTGCCGCCTGCATCTTCTTCGTGGCGTTCGGGGTGAAGACCTCGGCCACCTCGGTCGCGGCGCGGCCGAGGGCCTCGGTGGCGGCGGGCGCGCCGAGAATGCGTCCGATCATGCCCATGCGGCGGTCCTTTCGCGGTGCTGCCCCTCGGTCAGATGGAAGCGGGGCGAGATGAACTCCTCGGCCCGCGCGATCCAGCCGCCCTTGCCGCCGTCGCGGCGGCGGGCGTACTTGCGGGAGGCGGGGCGGGCGTCGGCGAGCGCGTAGTAGTAGTTCCGCCGCGCGATGCCGTAGGCGTCGGCGACCAGGTCGGCGGCACCTCCAGCGGCGCGATGGGCCGCGGCGATGGTCATCGGGCCTATCGCGCCATCCGCGACAAGGTCGTGGCCCATCTCGTTCAGGAGCCGCTGGAGGATCTTCACCGCGTTCGCGCCGGCATTGACATACATGTCGAAGACCGAGGGCTGAAGTTGATCGGGCAACTCGGCGATCCGCGGACGGCGGAAATAGTGCTCGACGAAAATCTCTACAGCCTGCTCGCGACTGAGCTTGCGTACATCGGCCGCATTCACGCGCCCATCGCCCGTGAGGTCGAGCCCGAGGCGGCGTATCGTGTGGACCGTGACCCCGTATTTCGTCGCGCCCCCGGGATCGTCGGGATCGTTCACGTAGCCGCCCTCGCGGGCGACGATGTCCTTGGCGATGTCGGTGACCGTCTGCATGAGCCTTCCCCCCGTGAAACCGGGAAGAAGGCTCCGCCGAATTGGTTAATTCGTCGCTGGACCAGCGTTCGGATCGACGTAGACGCCCTGTTCCTTCAGGGCGTCGATCACTTCCTTCGGCATGTAGGTCTCGTCGTGCTTGGCGAGAATCTCGGACGCCTCGAAAGTGCCGTCGACGAGCTTTCCGGTCGCGACCACGCCCTCGCCCTCGCCGAAGAGATCGGGCAGGACGCCTTCGTAGCGAACGGGCACCGTCGCGCCCCCGTCGGTAACGCTGAAGGTGATCGCCGCCCCTTGGCCCCGGACGAGGCTCCCCTCCTCCACGAGACCGCCGATGCGGAAGGTCTCGTTCGGGCCCGGCGCCGTCTCGGCTACCTCCGAGGGCGAGCGGAAGAACTGGAGCGCGTCGCCAGAGGCGAAGTAGAAAGCCGCAAAGCTCGCCACCAGAGCGAAGGCGGCGAGTACGATAACCTGGATGCGGCGCTGTTTCTTCAGTCCTTTCATCCGACCCTCACGGGAAGACCGGCGCGAGCATCAGCCCGGCCGTTTCCTCGATGCCCAGCATCAGGTTCGCGTTCTGGATCGCCTGCCCCGACGAGCCCTTGGCGAGATTGTCGAGCGCGGCGACGACGATCGCGCGACCGGCGATCCGGTCCCCTGACACACCGATATGGACGAAATTGGATCCCGCGACGGAGCGTGTCGAGGGGAGTGCGCCAAAAGGTAGCACTTCGAGGAAGACCTCGGCCGCGTAACGGTCAGCGAGCGCCTTGTGAACGGCCTGCGGGTCGCCTTTCACGTAGACGGTGGCGAGGATGCCCCGGTTGAAGGGCATCAGATGCGGCGTGAACTGGATGCGGACCGGCCGGTCGGCGAGCTTCGAGAATTCCTGGTCGAACTCGCCGAGATGCCTGTGGGTGCCGCCCGCCGAATAGGGATGCGTGCCGCCCGATAGCTCGGCGTGCAAGAGGTTCTCCTTCAACGACCGCCCTGCCCCGCTGACGCCCGCCTTGAGGTCGAGAATGATGTCGTCGAGGTCGATCACGCTCGCCTCGATCAAGGGCCTGATCGCGTATTGCCCGGTCGCGGCGTTGCAACCCGTCCCGGCGACAAGCCGGGCGGCGCGGATTTCGTCTCGATAGAACTCGGTCAGGCCGTAGACCGCCTCCTTCTGAAGCTCGACGGCGGCGTGGGGCTTGCCGTACCACTTCTCGTATTCCGCCGGATCCCGGAGCCGGAAATCGGCCGAGAGATCGACGACCTTCAGGTTGCGCGGCAGATCGCGGATCACGGCCTGCGAGGTCGCATGCGGCAGCGCGCAGAAGGCAAGCTCGACTCCCGAGAAATCCATATCCTCGATCTTTTCGAGCGCGGGCAGCGTCAGGTGGCGCAGGTGCGGAAAGACCTCGGCCATTTCCATGCCGGCCTTGCGGTCGCCGGAGAGCCCCACGATCTCCATGGCCGGATGCGTGGCAATGATCCGGACAAGCTCGGCCCCGGTGTAGCCGGACGCACCGAGGATGGCGATCTTGTGAGGCATGGTCTCGCTCCGGTCGTTCGGCGCGATTGATGGGCCAGTCCGGCGACGCTTTCAACCGTTTTCTACCGAGCGGCGTCGCCGCCGGGACCGGCTACCGGACGATCATCGACCGGAAGCGTTCGGGAATGTCCGCAGCGGTCAGTTGCTCTTGGAGCGCCTCGTCGTGAACGAAGGCCACGATATCAGCCAGCTCTTCGCCATTTAGCGCTATCGCCTCGCCGAAGAGCTCCTCCTGCATCTGAACCATCGCAGGGGCGCCACGCCACATACGGGCGGCGAATTCGAAGGCGTTCATCGGGACGGGCATGTCTGTAGCGTTGAGCGGCGGTCCGATCGCGCCGCCGACGCCGTTTATCGAATGGCAAACGATACAGCCCTTTTCCATGAATGCCGTCTTGCCGCGCTCGCTGTCCATCGGCGGCAGGACGAGCCCGATATCGACCATGAAATCCATCGTGCGGTGCATGTCCTCGGGCGAAATGTCTTCCATAGCCTCGAAATCATGGTGATGCGCATGCCCCGCATGCATGTCGCGCATTGCCTCGAGCATCTCGGTGTGCTCATCATCGGCGTGCGTATGGCCGGCATCGGCCCGTGCCGTGCTCTTGCCATCGAAGATGGCCACGGCCGCAAGAACGACCGCGAATACGATGAACTTTGCGTTCGTGCTCAAAGAAGCCTCCCCTCATTTCTCTGTTCCACCGGTTGCGCAAGGCTCGGCACAGCGTCTGCGACGCGTCCGCAGCTTACGGCAATGGGCCGACGGGGGCCACGATTAGTCCGTCCTCGGCCAGCACTGGCGACTATGCAGAAATCAGGGATGGACGCTCAGGCTTGTTCAAACGCGATCCGGCGGCGCAGGAACTGCGTGGCCTTGTTCGAGACGCGCGCAGGGTCACCGGTGGTCAGAAGCTTCGCTTCGGTCCCCGAGCCGACAAAGTTCGGGTGGCGAGCGAGGTAGTCGGCAAGGCTCGCGGCCACGAGATCGGCCTGTGAGTAAACCGTCACGCCGGGCCCCAGCGCAGCCTGGAACGTCGCCGTCATCAGCGGATAATGCGTGCAGCCGAGAACCGCCGCCTCGGGTTTTGGCATGCGCCTCAGCAGCGCCTCGACATGGGACCGTACCAGCGCCTCGGCGAGGATCTCGTCGCCTTCCTCGATCGCGTCGACCACGCCGCCGCAGGGCTGCGCCTCCACGTCCACGCCGATCGCGCGATAGGCAAGCTCGCGCTGAAAGGCACGACTCGCGACGGTCGCGGGTGTGGCAAAGAGCGCCACATGCTTCACCGCGACCTCGCGCGGAGGCGAGTTGTCGCCCCACTGCCGTTCGGTCAACGCCTCGATCATCGGCACGAAGACGCCAAGCACCCGCTTCGTCTCGACCGGCACCCAGCTCTCCTGCATCCGCTTCAGCGCGACGGCCGAAGCCGTGTTGCAGGCCAGGATGACGAGGTCGCAGCCCTCCTCCCACAGCCGCTCGACACCTCGGCAGGTCAGGTCAAAGACGTCTTCCGCGTCGCGCACGCCGTAGGGCGCATGGGCATTGTCGCCAAAGTACGAAAAGGCTGTATCCGGCATCGCCTTCGACACCGCATCGTAGACCGTGAGCCCCCCGAGACCTGAATCGAAAATACCAACCGCCATGCGCCCGCCTTTCAACCGGCCGGGCGCGGAGCGACTCAGACGCGGTATTTCTATTTGAATTCAAAGCCGTAATCGTAGGAGCGCTCGGGCCCCGGTGCCAAGTCATACGTCGCCCGGCGGAGGAAATCCATCATCTGTCGCGGGTTGGCGCGATGCCCCCCGCTATTTGGCCGCGTTCCGAGAAGACGATGCGCGCCCGAGCGAGCGGCCTACTCCGCCGCCTCCTTCAGCGGCGCCCCGCCCGCGCGGATATGCGCCAGAAGCTCCTCGCGGCGCTTGGCCGCCACGCGCTCGGCGGCCTCCTTGACGGGGCCAAAGCCTCTGATCGTCAGCGGCAGACACGCGAGTTCGCGCACCGCGTCCATTGTCTCAGGCGCGGCCTTCGGCAGGATCTCGGCCATGTCAGCCTCATACTGCATGATGAGCGCACGTTCCATCTTGCGTTCGGCCGAGCGTCCAAAGGGGTCGAACGCGGTGCCGCGCAGCCGCTTCATGCCCGCGAGCATGCGGAAGACGGAGACGATCCAGGGTCCGAACGCACGCTTTTCCGGCCGGCCATTCGGGCCGGTCTTCGACAGGATCGGCGGCGCGAGGTGGAAGGTCATCCGCAGGTCGCCGTCGAACTCGGCCGCGGCCTTGTCGGCGGTCTCGAGGTGCAGCCGCGCGACCTCGTATTCGTCCTTGTAGGCGAGGAGCTTGTGATAGCCCTCCGCCACGCCTTCGCGCAGCTCCTCGGGTGCAGAGGCCACGAGGCGGCGGTAGCGTTCAGCGTAGGTCTCGTCCTGGTAGGTCACGAGATGCGCCGCGCGCATGTCAATTTTTTGCTTGAGCGACAAGGGTATGGCCGCCGGGTCTTCGAGCAGTTTCTGAGCCTCGTCCGTATGCGCCATCGCCCAACGACCGATCTCGAACGCGCGCAGGTTGCCTTCGACCGCCGCGCCGTTCATCTCGATCGCCTGCCGGATCGCATCGGCCGACAAGGGCACGAGGCCCTTCTGCCAGGCGGCACCGAGGATGAGCATGTTGGAAAAAATCGAGTCGCCAAGCAGGCGCGTTGCCAGCTTCGACGCGTCGAAGAAGCTCACCCGATCCTTCAGCCGCGCCTCAAGAGACAGCCGCAAGCCCTCAACCGGCAAATGAAAATCCCGGTCGCGGGTGAACTGGCCCGTCATGATCTCATGCGCGTTGACCACCGCGCCGGTGCGCCCCGCCTTCATCAGCCCGAGCGTCTTTGCGCCGCCCGTCACCACCAGATCGCCGCCGATCACGCAGTCGGCCTCGCCGGTCGCCACGCGGATCGCGTTGATGTCCTCGGGTTTCTCGGCGAGCCGAAGATGGATGTTGACCGCGCCGCCCTTCTGCGCGAGGCCGGCCATCTCCATCATCCCCGCGCCCTTGCCGTCGAGATGGGCGGCCTGCGCGAGCACCGCGCCGATGGTCACGACGCCGGTGCCGCCGACCCCGGTGATCAGCACGTTGTAGGTGCCCTTGATCGCCGGCAGCTCCGGCGCGGGCAGGTCCGGCAAGTCGATCTCGGCCGTCGCGCCCTTGCGGATCTTCGCGCCTTCGAGCGTCACGAAGGACGGGCAGAACCCGTCGAGGCAGGAATAGTCCTTGTTGCACGACGACTGGTCGATGGCGCGCTTGCGGCCGAACTCGGTCTCGACCGGCACGATCGAGACGCAGTTCGACTGCACGCCGCAATCGCCGCAGCCCTCGCAGACGTCGGTGTTGATGAAGACCCGGCGGTCGGGATCGGGGAACGTGCCGCGTTTACGGCGACGGCGCTTCTCGGCGGCGCAGGTCTGGACGTAAAGAATGACCGACACGCCCTTAATATCCTTGAACCTTTCCTGAACTTCCGGCATGGCGTGGCGCTCGTGCTTCTCGATGCCCGAGGGGAAGGCCGAGAGGTCGACATCCTCCTTCTCGTCGTAGACGAGCGCGACATGTTCGACGCCCATCGCCAGCACCTCCCGCGCGATCCGCTCGGCACTGAGGTCGCCCTCGTTGGGCTGGCCGCCGGTCATCGCGACCGCGTCGTTGAAGAGGATCTTGAAGGTGATGTTGGTCTTCGCCGCCAAGGCCGCGCGGATGGCGAGGATGCCCGAGTGGTTGTAGGTGCCGTCGCCGAGATTCTGGAAGACGTGGCTCCGGGTCGAGAACGGCGCCTGGCCGACCCAGTTCACGCCCTCGCCGCCCATCTGCGTCGCCCAGCGGGTGTCGCGGTCCATCCAGACCGCCATGAAATGGCAGCCGATGCCGGAATAGGAGACCGAGCCGTCGGGGAGTTTGGTCGAGGTGTTGTGCGGGCAGCCCGAGCAGAAGTAGGGCGTCCGCTGCGCCAGTTCCGGGACGTTGTCGGCGCGCCGCGCCTCGCTCACCTCGCTCAGGCGGGCGCGCATGTGGTCGGTGCCGCGCCCCTCCTCGATCAGGATATTGCCGATCTTCTCTGCGATCATTGCGGGATCGAGCGCGTAGCAGGTCGGGAACAGCTCCTCCCGGTGCATCCCGCCCGCGCCGCCCTTGTACCAGCCGTAGACGCGCCGGCCCTGGCGGTCGTCGAAGATCGCCTCCTTGATCTGGACCTCGATCAGCTTGCGCTTTTCCTCGACGACGACGATCAGGTCGAGCCCTTCGGCCCAGTCGTGGAACCCGACCATGTCCAAGGGGAAGGTCTGGCCGACCTTGTAGGTCGTGATGCCGAGCCGTTCGGCTTCCTTAGCGTCGATGCCGAGCATCTCGAAGGCATGGCAGAGGTCGAGCCAGTTCTTGCCCGCCGAGACGAAGCCGATCTTGGCCCCCGGCTTGCCCCAGACGCGCCGGTCGATCTTGTTCGCCCGCGCGAAGGCTTCCGCCGCATGGCGCTTGTAGTCGATCATTCGGGTTTCCTGGATGACCGGCGTGTCGCCAAGCTGGATGTTGAGCCCGCCCTTCGGCATCTGGAATTCCGGCGCGACGAAGGACATGCGGAACGGGTCGCCATCGACCACGGCGGTCGCTTCGGCCGTGTCCTTCATCGTCTTCAGGCCCACCCAGACGCCCGCGAAGCGCGACAGCGCCCAGCCGTAGACGCCGTAATCCAGCACCTCCTGCACGCCCGCCGGGCTCACCACCGGCATGTAGACATCGACGAGCGCCCAGTCCGACTGGTGCAGCGTGAGGGAGCTTTCGCCGGTATGGTCGTCGCCCATCGCCATCAGGACGCCACCGTGCTTCGACGATCCGGCAAGGTTTGCGTGGCGCATCACGTCGCCGGTGCGGTCGACCCCCGGCCCCTTGCCGTACCAGAGCGAGAACACGCCGTCATACTTGCCCTCGCCGTACATCTCGGCCTGCTGGGTGCCCCAGATCGCGGTCGCGGCGAGGTCCTCGTTCAGCCCCGGCTCGAAACGGATGTCGTTGGCCTCCAGAAGCTTCTTCGCGCGGCTCATGTTCAGATCGACCCCGCCGAGGGGCGATCCGCGATAGCCCGAGACGTATCCGGCCGTGTTCAGCCCCGCCTTCCGGTCGCGCTCCTTCTGCATGAGCATCAGCCGGACGAGCGCCTGCGTGCCATTCAGAAGCACGGGCGACTGCGTCAGGTCGTAGCGATCGTTCAAAGAAATCTTCGTCTTGCTCATCTGGACCTCCCGCTCCGGAGCCCGCCCATTATAGGTCAAAATCGCTGACCTAACAAGCGCATGTTTTTCCGACCGCCCGGTCGGCAGTGGCCGAATGTCTTTTGCGTTTCGTGTTTGTCGCCTATGTAGCATGTCCAAACGCAGCGGCGGAAAAACGACAGAAAGCGGCACGATGGATTGGGACAAGCTAAGAATATTTCACGCGGTCGCCGATGCCGGCTCGCTCACGCATGCGGGCGAGGCGCTGCATCTGTCCCAATCCGCCGTCAGCCGGCAGATCCGGGCGCTCGAGGAAAGCCTCGACACCACACTTTTCCACCGCCATGCGCGGGGCCTGATTCTCACCGAGCAGGGAGAGCTTCTGTTCGAAGCGACCTCGGCCATGAATACGCGGCTGGAGACGGCCACGGCGCGCATCCGCGACAGCGAGGATGAGGTATTCGGCGAGTTGAAGGTCACAACCACCTTCGCGTTCGGCACGCTGTGGCTCGCCCCGCGGCTCGGCACGCTCTATGACAAATATCCCGACCTGAAGATCGATCTGATGCTCGAAGAGCGCGTTCTGGACCTGCCGATGCGCGAGGCCGACGTCGCAATCCGCATGAAGGAGCCGAGTCAGGCCGATCTGATCCGTCGGCGATTGATGAACATCCGAATGCGGCTTTATGCCTCGCCCGACTACCTCGCCCAGTTCGGCAGGCCCGAGACACTCGCCGACCTCGCCTCGCACCGGCTGATCAGTCAAAGCCCCTCGGCACCGCAGGTCCTGGCGGGCGCGTTGCTCATCCAGCAGCTTCTCGCGCAGAATGTCCGGTCGACCCTGACCGTGAACAACTACTACGGTGTTCTGCAGGCGGTGCTATTCAACCTCGGAATCGGCGTGTTGCCAGACTACCTGAGCGAGGACTTTCCCAACATGGAGCGCGTCCTCCCAGAGGTCGAATCCGTCGAGGTTCCCGTCTTTCTCGCCTATCCAGAGGAGCTGCGGCATTCCAAGCGCATCGCCGCGTTCCGCGACTTTGTGTTGGAGGAAGTTATCGCCTATCGCAAGAGGCGCGCCGAGGAACGCACAGCCATAGGTTGAAGTGAGGCTTGATGGCAACGCATAGCGGATATGTCGCAGGTGCGGCGTAAATTCACTTGAACCGTTTGCGTGCTGCTCTTAAATCAAGCGTGAAGGCGGTGTTCGAGGAAACTCTCAACGTCTTCTACCTCCCTGTTGGACTTGGGCCGAGCTTGTCTCGGCCTCTTTTTTTGGGCCCTGTCTTGCAGGCGGGTTGACCCGCATCAAGCCGGGATCGCGCTTGCGCCTGTGAGAAACCCCGACTGCGGCTTACGGCGCATGGGCGGAGGTGACCCGCTCCTCAGGACACCGTGCGGGCATTAAGTGTCGAGGTGCGAACATACGCGAGGCCTCCGAAAGCCGTCTATCACGGCGCAGAGCCCTAGTTTTGCCCTCGTTCGCCCGCTTTTCACCCAATTTAGGGCAATTTATCCGCAACATCTCGCGCAAAGATTGAGTTCCAGGGAGCGCTTTCTCCCACCATTCGATGGAGGCAACCATGAAGCTTACCTCGTTTCTTCGCAGTGCCAGTCCAGTCGTTGCCGCAATCCTATTGAGCAACGCCTCTTACGCAATCGATATTGATGCTGGAGGCGCGTCGGCCGGTATCGGCGGCGGGATCGGTGGAGGCGGCGCAGGCGTCGGTGCGGGCGCCGATGTCGGAGGCACTTCCGCAGGTGCCGGTGCAGGCATAGGCGGCTCAGGCGCGGGCGCCGGGGCGGGCATTGGCGGTGGCGGCGTAGGCGCAGGCGCTGGTGCCGGTATCGGCGGCAGCGGTGCAGGTGCAGGTGCTGGTGTCGGCGGCAGCGGCACGGGCGCAGGCGCGGGAGCGGGCATTGGCGGCGGCAGCACGGGCACAGGTGCCGGTGCTGGTGTCGGCGGCAGCGGCGCGGGCGCCGGCGCCGGAGCAGGAATTGGCGGGATCGGTGCGGGCGCCGGAGCGGGCCTTGGCAGCACGCCGCGCGCATCAGGCGCGCTGGCGACAGGGAAAGCTGCGCCGTCCGCGACATCCGGCGCGGTGGCCACCGCACGCACCCAAGGCGGGCCGGCAGCTGTCATGCTCATGCTCGGCTATGATATCGTCGGCAAAATCCTTATGTCGGCCGACAACCAGCCGATCGGAATCATCAATGACGCCGACCTAGATTCCAAAGGACGAGTTGTCGTCAGCGTGGTCATGGTCGACCCCGAAAACGGTGAGCAACAGACGGTTCGCGTCGCCTTCTCGAAGGCGCCACGGAACGGGAAATTCATACGCTTGGGTATGCGGATGGATCGGTTCGTGAAAAAGTTCTGAGACAGCCGGCCCGGCAGCGAGCGCGATTGCCGGGCCAGCCGTAGAAAACGGCCGACCACCTGCGCCGCGCTGGCAGCGCGCATTCGGCCTTTCCTCTCGCCTGCTTCCCCCCTAAAAGACGCCGCAACTGCGAAAGCCCGGGGGATGGAATGCAGGAACCTGAGATCACAGAGGATCTGATCGCCGCGCACGGGCTGAAGCCTGACGAGTACCAGCGCATCCTCGAGATCATCGGACGCGAACCCACTTTCACCGAACTCGGCATCTTCTCGGCGATGTGGAACGAGCACTGTTCCTACAAGTCGTCGAAGAAATGGCTGCGCACGCTGCCGACGACCGGCCCCCAGGTCATCTGCGGCCCCGGCGAGAATGCGGGCGTCGTCGATATCGGCGACGGCCAGGCGGTGGTCTTCAAGATGGAGAGCCACAACCACCCCTCCTATATCGAGCCGCATCAGGGCGCGGCGACGGGCGTCGGCGGCATCCTGCGCGACGTATTCACAATGGGCGCGCGACCCATCGCGGCGATGGATTCGCTCTCGTTCGGCCTGCCCTCGCACCCGAAGACCGCGCATCTCGTGAAGGGGGTCGTGGAGGGGATCGGCTCCTACGGCAACTGCTTCGGCGTGCCGAACGTGGGCGGCGAGGTCCGCTTCCACGCCGCTTACAACGGCAACTGCCTCGTCAACGCATTCGCGGCGGGGCTCGCGGATACCGACAAGATCTTCTATTCGGCCGCCTCGGGCGTCGGCATGCCGGTCGTCTATCTCGGCGCGAAGACCGGACGCGACGGCGTCGGCGGCGCGACGATGGCAAGCGCGGAATTCGACGACGCGATCGAGGAAAAGCGCCCCACCGTGCAGGTCGGCGACCCCTTTACCGAGAAGCGGCTGCTCGAAGCCTGCCTGGAACTGATGGCCTCGGACAGCGTCATCTCGATCCAGGACATGGGCGCAGCGGGCCTCACCTGCTCCGCCGTCGAGATGGGCGACAAGGGCGGCCTCGGCATCAAGCTGACCCTCGACCACGTGCCGCAGCGCGAGGCGCACATGACGGCCTACGAGATGATGCTCTCGGAAAGCCAGGAGCGGATGCTCATGGTCCTGAAGCCCGAGAAGGAGGCCGAGGCGCGGGCGATCTTCGAGAAATGGGATCTCGACTTCGCCATCGTCGGCGAGACCATCGCCGAAGACCGGTTCCTGATCCTGCATGGCAACGAGGTGAAGGCCGACCTGCCCCTGTCGAAGCTCTCCTCCTCTGCGCCGGAATACGACCGGCCGTGGGTCGAAACGCCGACGCCTGCCATACGTTTTGCCGACGATCTGCAGATCGACCCGATCGAGGGTCTGAAGGCGCTCATCGGGTCGCCCAACCACTCCCACAAGTGCTGGGTCTGGGAGCAGTACGACACGATGGTCATGGCCGACACCGTCCGCCTCCCCGGTCTAGGCGCGGGCGTGGTCAGGGTTCACGGGACGAAGAAGGCGCTTGCCTTCACCTCCGACGTGACGCCGCGCTACGTCAAGGCGAACCCCTACGAGGGCGGCAAGCAGGCCGTGGCCGAGGCCTACCGGAACCTGACCGCCGTCGGTGCGACGCCCCTCGCCTCGACCGACAACCTCAACTTCGGAAATCCCGAGAAGCCCGAGATCATGGGCCAGTTCGTCGGTGCGGTCAAAGGCATCGGCGAGGCCTGCGCCGCGCTCGACATGCCGATCGTTTCGGGCAACGTCTCGCTCTACAACGAGACCGACGGTGCAGGCATCCTGCCGACGCCCACGATCGGCGCGGTGGGGCTTCTGAATTCGCTCGACGAGTTGATCGCAGGTCTGCCGCAGGACGGCGACACGGCCATCGTGATCGGACGGTCGGCCGGCCATCTCGGCCAATCCGCGCTGCTTTGCGAGGCCTTCGGCCGTGAAGACGGCGACGCTCCGCAGGTTGACCTCGCGGCCGAGCGCCGGAATGGCGAGTTCCTGCGCGCCAACCGCAAGGCGCTCCGCGCCGCCACCGACCTGTCCGACGGCGGCCTCGCGCTCGCCGCATTCGAGATAGCCGAGGCGGCCGGTACCGGCGTCACGCTCGACGATGGCGCGTCGGGCGCGCTTTTCGGTGAAGACCAGGCGCGCTACCTCGTGGCCGTTGCAAGCGACGTGGCGGACAGCCTGCTTGCCCGGGCCCGCGCCGCAGGCGTCGACGCCGTCGTCGTCGGCCGATTTGGCGGTGCGAGCGTCAGATACGGCGCCTCGGAGGCGCCGCTTGCCGAGCTTTCGAAGATCTACCGGACGGCCTTCGCCGCGGCGGTTGCCTGACCAGCCTATCCTCTGGGGCTCCGGCCCGCCCGGGTCAGCGCCTGTGCGGCCTTGCGGCGATTTTCGGGCAGGCTTACATAGTGATCAAGGGAAGAACGGAAGGACGCCGCATGGCGATGGAAGCGCAGGACATCGAGAATCTCATCCGGGAAGCGTTCCCGAATGCCGAGATCACGATCACCGATCTCGCCGGCGACGGGAACCACTACGCTGCTGAGGTAATCGATGAAAGCTTCCGCGGCATGAACCGCGTCCAGCAGCAGCGCGCGGTCTATGCCGCGCTCAAGGGAAAAATGGATGGCGCGCACGGCGAACTGCACGCGCTCGCGCTGACCACCAAGGCACCGGAGTAGACCAGATGACCACCACGACCGCGCAGGACCAGATCCGCGACACCGTCACGAAGAACGACGTCGTCCTTTACATGAAGGGCACGAAGATGATGCCGCAATGCGGCTTCTCCTCCCGCGTGGCGGGTGTGCTGAACTTCATGGGCGTCGACTATGTCGACGTGAACGTGCTGGAGGACGCCGAGATCCGCCAGGGGATCAAGGACTTTTCCGACTGGCCGACGATCCCGCAGCTCTACGTGAAGGGCGAATTCGTCGGCGGCTGCGACATTATCACCGAGATGACGCTCTCGGGCGAACTCGATCAGCTCTTCGAGCAAAGGGGCGTGGTGTACAATAAGGACGCCGCCGACCAGATCCGCGCGGCCAATAACTGACGGCAGGACGCGCTACCCGCGCGCGCAGCGCGTCCCGTCTGCCCTGATTATCACCAGCGACCGGCCGCGCCCGCAGGCAGGGCTCTGCTACTGCAGCCGCTCCTCGATCCGGTCGGCCAGGGCCTCGGCACGCGCCGCGATCTCAGCGAAGGTGTCGCTCACGATCTCGGGGATCACGGGCACCTCGACACGTTCGGGATTTGCGCGGGCATTGGCTGCCACGCGTTCAGCCACCCCGGCGCGCTCTTCGGCCGTCCGCAGCTGATCTTCCAGACCGGCCGTCTTGTCCGCCAGCATGAGCCCCGCCATCAGAAGCATGCGTGCCTCCGGCATGCGCCCGATCTGGCTGACGAGCGTCGTTGCCTCGTTGTCGAGCATCTTGGCCGCCGTCCTGAGGAATTGCTCCTCGCCCTCTTGGCAGGCCACTTCGAAATCGCGTCCGCCTATGGAAATCGTCATCTCTGGCATT